>JBJYWP010000041.1:0-132904 GCA_046259485.1 Promineifilaceae bacterium (SeqCode)
GCGCGATATCCAATGAAAGAGCACCTGTGGGGATAGCTTCTATTTGCAGGTGCGAAGCGTCTCCGAGGCGCATGATGATGCCCTCTCCAAAACGCTTATTAAGATTGGCTAATGTACTTTCCAGTTGCCGCTCTCGTCCCTGATTATTACCCATTTTAAGATCTCTGCGACGGTGGGTTGGAATTGACTAAAAGCAACGAGCTAGTAGATTTTTATGGCTGCTTTTGCCAGTCGCTGTAGTGTACAATAGCGGTATGGAAAGCGCAAACCACTGGTCTAAAATTGCCACCGATAATGAATTCGAAGTGAAAGTCGCCGGATCATCCGATGCGGAAGCCATTACCTGGCTGCTTCGCAATGCACCTTATTCGCATGTGCATGCTGATTGGCACTATCCGTCCGAATGGTTAGGTAAAGATTCATTCGTCATTATCCCTGGCTTTGATAACCCCCAAAACAAGAAGCTATTTCCGGCGCGGTTTTTCAGCCCGCCATCACCGATTAAAGCATGTCTGGCCGTGGCCGCCGATCCCGCCCCTGCAGCGTGGATTCGCCTGGCAGCTATTACGACGAAGGCCCAGGGGTTGGAGATGATGGCCTCCATGTTTGCAGCGATGGTTGAGCCTTTAGAAAAAGAACAAATATCCCAAATCGCCTGGCTTGTGGTAGAGGATTGGCCTGAATTTTGGCTGCCGGATCTTGGTTTCGAGCATATTAATGACGTAATCACCTACAGTAAACGGGGTACCGATTTCCCGACCTTCACAAAACCTGTAAATCTGGAGATACGGCCGGTTCAAACGGCCGATTTGGCTGCATTGGCGGAGATCGAAGCCAGGGCATTTGAACCGCTGTGGCGGCATAGTGAATCAGGCCTGTCACAGGCCAAACAGCAGGCCTTGAGTTTTGACATCGCTTTAATTGACGAGACGCCTGTTGCTTTTCAATTCAGCTCTTCCACACTACGTGGGGCCCATCTCTCCAGAATCACGGTTGACCCCGCAGCCCAGCAAAGCGGCATAGGTTCGGCTCTCCTGGCTCATGCCTTGGAGGGTTATGAGCAGATGGGAATCTCTACCGTCACGCTTAACACCCAGCTAGACAATGTTACATCCCAACATTTCTACGAGAGGTTCGGCTTTCATGCAACGGGAGAGCGTTTTCCAGTTTGGGGCATCCAACTCTCTCTTTCATAGTTCTCCTCAAACTCGACCATCTCTATCACCTAGACTTCTGCTAAGTCTAACTCGATCTTTTATGGCGATGTAGTAAGATTAAAAGCAGCATTACCGTCCTTCGCAAAGCACAATGCGAAATGTGATTCGTTTCGTGCTGAGTAAAAGATGGTGTCCCATGCTTTACGCTGGGAGCTGAGTAGATAACTTATGACTAATCTAACCACAATCGTTATATTTGGCGCATCAGGAGACTTGACGCGTCGAAAACTCATTCCCGCGCTTTTCCACCTCTATCGCAAGAAACGACTTTGGGAACGTTGGCGAATCGTCGGCATTTCGCGCAGCCCAATGAGCGACGAAGAATTCCGGCAGAAAATGAAAAGCGGCATTGAGGAATTTGCGCGCTTCAATTATGAAGAGAAGGAGTGGGAAGCTTTTTCAAAAAGAGTTTTCTACATGCCGGGTGACCTGACCCATCTCGAGGACTTGAAACGCCTGGATGAGATGCTTTTGGACGAGGAAAAGGATGCCGGCCAGGCGCATCGTATGTATTACCTGAGCATCGCCCCACGCCTCTATGAAAGCGCTCTTGCCAACCTTGGCGCTGCGGATATGGTTCGCGAAGATCGTGGTTGGCGGCGAGTCGTGATCGAGAAACCATTTGGTCATGATTTACCGAGTGCACGCGCCTTGAATGAAGCGGTGTATGAGGTACTTGACGAATCGCAAATCTATCGCATCGATCATTACCTGGGAAAAGAGACCGTCCAAAATATTATGGTCTTCCGCTTTGCCAATTCACTCTTTGAACCGGTGTGGAATAGGAACTATATTGATCACGTACAAATAACGGCCGCGGAGACTGTGGATGTCGGCCACCGCGCCGGTTTTTACGACGGCATCGGGGTTGTGCGGGACATGATGCAAAATCACATGCTGCAACTCCTGGCTCTGGTAGCCGCTGAGCCCCCCGCTTCTTTTGATGCCGATGCCTTGCGCAATGAAAAGGTAAAAGTATTGAAGGCTGTTCGGCCGATCACGCCGCACGAAGTAGACAAACACACCGTTCGCGGGCAGTATCGCAGCTACCGGGATGCTGAAGGAGTCGCCGAAAAATCGGAGACGGCAACCTTTGCCGCGATTCGTTTCTATGTCGATAATTGGCGCTGGCAGGGGGTTCCCTTCTTTTTGCGATCCGGCAAAGCACTGGCCAAGAAGACAACGGCGATCAGCATCTTTTTCAAAGAACCACCACACGTCATGTTCCCCATGCCCCCCGACGCCCACATTTCCAAGAACCAACTAACGATCTGTATCCAACCTGACGAGGGCATTCATTTCTCCTTCCAGGCCAAGGTGCCCGATTCAACAGCGCGTATGCGCACAGTCGATATGGATTTCAACTATGATGATGCCTTCGGTCCAACGGCTATTCCCGACGCCTATGAGCGTCTTCTGCTCGATGTGATCAAGGGTGATCCCTCGCTGTTTACACGCGGTGATTCCATTGAACTGGCCTGGGAACTGATCGATCCCATCCTGCAAGGGTGGGAACTAAGCAATGCCCCACCGCTGAGCTTTTACGAATCGGGAAGCTGGGGTCCAATTGAAGCGGAGCGCCTGCTTGCCGAGGACGGCGACAAATGGTCTGACGGCTGCCAAGACTAAGCCTACACCCAAAAACCTGATAAATTACGTTCGCGTATTAAAATATGACGCTTTGTGCCGACAATCGACAGGGCCAGTACATAGGAGGATGAGGAATTGTCACGAATCACTTATTTTGATTTCACCAACATAATCTATTCGGCTATCTATGTGAACGGGTTTATGGAGAACGCCGACGAATATGGCTACGAATTTGCCGTCAGCCACAAGGTCCCCCCTGAGATAGCGGACGTGGATCCTCCATCATGGTTAGCGAAAATGAACCCATACACGCTGTTCCGTTATGAGGGAGAGGAACAGGAACCATTTTTCTTCTGCACATATTCCGGAGATATGAACGGCAGCGAGGAAGCAGACGATGGCTATTATGAACCGTTTTTAAAACGCTTTAAATACTTCTTCAAGGTCAATTACAACAGCGACGTGATCGCTCAAAGCGAAAAATTAAACCGTTATGCAGCGAAAATCAAACCGGTGCCCGTAGGGTTCCCCATTGCCTTGGAAAAACCATGGCGATTACGGCCGCAAATCGGCCGTCCGGGGTGGTCGCGATTGGCAATTAAAAACAGAATCAGGCGCCTGACAAGGACAGTAAGTCTGGATAAATACCGCCGGCTGCGCCAGATTGATGAAGACCTTGACCTTTTTTTCCTGATCCGGCTCTATGCCATGCCTGGGTATGAGGAAGAAAATGAGCGCAGAAGAAATCTGATCGATCTCATCAACAAGAAAATGGATCGCTTCAACATTTTGGTGAAATACAGCCAAATCGATAAACAGCCGGATGCGGATTGGGGGACCAATGAAATCGCGGTCATGCCCCACCGCGATGTGCTCAACAATTATGCACGCTCCCGCGTAGGCCTCTATATACGCGGCCTTCATGGCTGTCTGTCATTCAAATTCGGAGAATTGATGGCTCTCGGAAAACCGATAGCCGGGGAATCACTGCTCAATAACAGAGAAAATATGTACAAATACGATCATTTTGGGGAGCAGTTTGCTTATGATGACCCCGAAGAATTGGTTGATCGCATCATCTATCTACTCAAACATCCCGATTACCGGGAAGAGCTCAAACAAGCTAATATCGAGACATTTGAGAATTCTTTTACGCCCAAACCCGTCACTCAATATATTCTAGATCAAATGAGCATCCAACGATTGCGCTGAGGGAACTCAAGAATCGGCCGATATAATCGAGACATTTAAAATCGAAGTAGGGAGCGCATAATTCGCGCAGTGGTTAAGCCACCCCGCCTTGTTATCTTACTAACATGCCATACAAGTAGTGCAGAAATGATTTCTTATAACGAAGCTTTTCATTTAACGCTCGAATATATTCAAGCACTCGACACCGAAGAAGTACCCTTGCTTTCTGCCGTAGATAGAGTGTCCGCGATTAATTTGACGGGCCAGGTGGAAACTCCTTCGCTAAATGTTTCGCTGAAAGACGGCTACGCCGTCCATTCAGCGGATATCACCGAGGCCAGGAAAAATAATCCTATTCACTTACACCTAGTCGGGACGGTGGCAGCCGGCGATCACTGGCGAAAAGAATTTCAGTTGAGTGAAGCGGTCCGTATATTGAGCGGCGCTCCCATCCCTGAAGGCGCTGATGCGGTGGTTGCTGAAGAGTTTACCCAGCGCGATGGCGATAAGGTTGTGGTGACTAATGACGCGCACCCGGGACGTAATATTCTGCTCCAGGGTAGTGATGTCTCTCGCGGAGAACTTTTGGTGCGTAAGGGCGCGCGGCTTGCCCCACCAACGGTCGGATTACTGGCGGCTGCCGGATATCAGACCATATCTGTCGTCAGGCAGCCGAAAGTAGCGATTCTTGCAACTGGAGATGAAGTGGTTGCTCCGGGGAAGAAATTGCAGCCCGGAAAACTATATGCCAGCAACCTGGTAACGCTGGCAGCCTGGTGTGTGCGTTACGGCTACGCAGTTGAAACCTTTGTAGTGGGTGATGATGTTGATTTGATCCGCAACCAGTTGGTTTCTTGCTTACAAAATCATGACGTGGTGCTAACCAGCGGCGGGGCCTGGAGCGGTGAACGCGATCTCGTTGTGCGCTTGTTGGATAAACTAGGTTGGCATAAGGTGTATCACCGCGTGCGCATAGGGCCAGGCAAAGCTGTCGCATTTGGCCGGTGGGAAAACAAACCGGTTTTTTGCCTGCCTGGAGGACCGCCCTCCAATCACATGGCTTTTCTACAATTAGCGCTGCCCGGGTTGCAAAAGCTGGCGGGGGAGCAAGATGTTGGCTTGCCCGTTCAGAAAATGCAGCTGGCTCAATCCCTTACCGGACAGGAGGATTGGACGCAGTGCGTATATGGCCGCATAGAGGAAGATTCCGAACTGCCCTTGTTTTATCCATTAAATCAACCCAGCCGCTTGCAGATGATGGCGGCGGCGGACTCGATTGTAATGGTTCCCGAAGGACAGGCATTGATCTCGCAGGGGCAAATCGTTGAAGGGCTGGTATTAAGATGACTCTATTGCGCGAAATCTCTACCGGCTTTCAAAGGGCGAAATGGGAAAATTCAGAATATAAAAAAACCGCTCTACTGATATCGAGAGCGGTTCGTTTAAAGTTTGTGACCCCGGAAGGACTCGAACCTTCAACCAATTGATTAAGAGTCAACTGCTCTGCCAATTGAGCTACGGGGCCGATTGGTAGTGGGGAATTATAACACCGTTAATTTTAAGTCCCAAAATCAGTTACCAGAGTTCAGGTACCAGTGACCATTTATCAGTTATCAATGACCAGTTATCAGTGGTCAGTTACCAGCCGCTGGCTTCAAACACTGTTTGGAGAGTATCCTGGCGTTCGGCCGTTGTCATCGTTCGTGGGGTTGAATAATTTTCGATCAGGCCTGTCCAGAGGTCGACGTTCACCAAACGGCCGTCATAGATACTGTAAATATCCACAAAAGCCTGCCGCGTGCCCATCATGTCCATCTGGTCGAAGAAGAGATTGCCCAGGCCATAATGGATAAATGCACCGTTGTGGAAATCGAAACCCTGCGCGTGATGTCCTTGGCTGCCGGAAACGGCCGAAACCCCCGCATCAGCGATGGCCTGAAAATCTCTTACTTGATCCGGCATCGGTGGATATTGGTAATACTCCGTGTACTGCTGCGTGGCGATAACTACGTAACCATCCGCTTTAAGCTGGGCGATCTGATCTTCAAAATCGGATTCACAAGCTCGCGATCCGGCGCTTGTTTCTGTAGCCCAGGCATAAACAGGGCCGAAGAAGTTGCAGCCAACCAGGGCAATGCGGTTGCCGTTATGTTCGATGATCGCCGCTCGCTTGGCATCCTTCGCATCCCGTCCGCCGCCGAAGTAATCTATGCCCGCCGCCTCATACATATCAATCGTACGGCCGACATATTCTGCGCCCCAATCATTTAGATGGTTTCCCGTCAGCTCGATAATGTCCGTGCCAATATCGGTCAGTAGTTCAAAATACTCATCCTGCGAACAGAAAGAGGTGCCGCCCACGGGATTGGGTTCGGGACAGTCGGGTGTAAAGGATACTTCGTTGCTGATATGCGCGAAATCGGCCGCACGCAGCACAGGCCCGACATCCACCCCGGGTGAAGTGATACCATCAATTTCCATCTGGGTCGCCGTCGCTCGCACCAACGCCGTTACGCCCGTCATAGCCACGGTCGTCAGTTTGTTGGGATCAAAGTTGGTTTTCTGGCCGGCCCACGCGCCCAAGAACGCAGCCAGCGCTTCCTGCTCTCCGTCCAGACCAACGGCCGACTGCAAAGGGTACTCTTCCGATGAGAACCCCGGATCGAATGGCGTCTCACCATTAAGACGTAGCACTTTTAAATCGGGCCTTAATTCCTGGAAGGGCAGAACGGTCAGCGACGGCCGTTGCGCCCACAATGCATCAACCAGGTCTTCACTATCTTCTATTTCGACGTTCACTCCTGGCTCTCCCCAAATTTCTCGCAAGTACGCCGAGACAGGAGGTTTGAGCAGCAAACTGCGATCCTCCGCCTTACTCGAAGACCACAACGCTTTCAATTCCGATTCCGATATCTCGTCTTCAACAGTGGCGAAAGGAGCAGCGACAACATATAACCAATCACCAAGCGGTTCCTGCCCATCGAGTGTTAGGGTCAGATCGGTCGGCAAGCTACCCGGCTCAACCCAAATAAAATCGTCGGGTCTTTCCGCGGCCAGAGCTTGTGCCGTGCTGGTAATCTCCTGCGGAACACCCGGATCAGCGGAAATCGTCCACGAACGGCCGAAAAGATCCGGTAGTTTAAAGATCGGCGTTATTGTGGGGCTGATTGTTGCTTCAGGAGTTTCATTTTCAATAGTGGTCAATGGTTCCAGCGAAGCAGTCGCCGGCGGTTCTAATCCCTGTACTACTTGCTGGCCGCCTGATTGTCTCGTAATCTCTGGGGTTGGTGGTCTAGTCAGCCATTCCGGGGGAATGGTAGGTATCTGCTCTTCAATTAACTCCGGTGATTGTGTACCAGTACAGGCAGTCAACAGCAAGATGAGAATAATTGTGTATAATCTTTTCATAAGGTACTAACAGGGTGACAATAAAACCGTTTCCAGTGGATAAATAATCGTCATAGTACAAAGGGCAGCATCATGAGCGATTCAGCAGTTACTGTTAAATCGATTGGCTCCAGCAATGGGAGAGCCAAGATTTCGGGTTCAGCACAGGATATCGATCTTACGGAGCCAAGCCTATACATAAACCGTGAATTAAGTCATATCGAATTTAACCGGCGCGTGCTGCAAGAGTGTTATGCCGATCATCCGCTGCTTGAGCGCGTCAAGTTTCTGGCCATTTTTACAAGCAATATGGACGAATTCTTTATGGTCCGCGTATCCGGCCTTAAACAACAAGTCCTGCTGGGAATCACCGACACCAAAGCGGATGGCCTGACACCTCGTGAACAGCTCGTGGCCATTCACCGGGTTGTTACCCAGCTCTATGCCGAAGCGACTTCCATTTGGCTGAATGAATTATATCCCCAGCTGGAGGAAGAGGGTATTAAGGTATTGGAGTATGACAATCTTCCTACGCGCTCCAAGAAAAAACTACGCACCTATTTCGATCGCGAAATTTTTCCAGTTCTCACCCCACTGGCCTTTGACCCCAGCAGACCTTTCCCACACATATCAAATCTAAGCCTAAATCTGGCTGTTGTCGTTCGCAATCCTGAAACTGATAAGGTTAATTTTGCGCGTGTAAAAGTGCCCGCGCTGCTGCCACGTCTGGTTCCCATGAAGCCCATCGATCCAGATGAACTGCTGGCTCCTGCCGAACAAAAATTTGTCTGGTTAGAAGAAGTAATCGCCGCCAACCTGGATCGCTTATTCCCAGGTATGGAAATTGTGGCCTGCTATCCCTTCCGCATCACGCGTAACACAGACATGGAGATCCAGGAAGAAGAAGCGGATGATTTGCTGCTCACAATGGAAGAAAATTTGCGGCAGCGGCATTTTGGCTCGGTTGTACGCCTGGAGATAGCTGAAGATACACCGGAAGATATCCGCCGAACACTGGTTACCAACCTGCAGCTCACCAATTATGATGTCTATACCACAAATGGCCCGCTGGGATTCAGTAGCTTATGGCAGCTTCTTAAATTAGAAAGGCCGGATTTGAAAGATAAACCTTTCCAACCCGCTCTGCCCGATGGATATCATCTAGGCGATCCGGTATTTGACATCCTCAATCGCCGCGGGATTTTGCTTCACCATCCTTACGACAGCTTTGCTCCGGTGGTTGATTTCCTGGAAACCGCGGCCGAAGACCCCGATGTGCTGGCTATTAAGCAAACCCTCTATCGAGTCGGTCCTAATCCACCGATTGTCCGCGCCTTGATGCGTGCACGAGAAAACGGTAAGCAGGTTACGGCATTGGTTGAATTGAAAGCGCGCTTTGATGAAGAAAGCAACATTGAGTGGGCCCGTGCTCTAGAAAAAGCGGGCGTGCACGTCGTTTATGGCCTAATCGGCCTGAAGACACACTGTAAGATGACCCTGATCGTGCGCCGTGAAGGAGATGGCATTAATCGCTATCTGCATCTTGGCACCGGAAATTATAATTCGATCACTGCCCGCATCTATACCGACCTGGGTTTGATGACCTCCAATGAGCAGTTTGGTGCTGATTCCACAGAACTCTTCAACTACCTTACCGGATACTCAAATCAGCGTGAGTATAGAAAATTCCTGGTTGCCCCCGTCAATTTACGCGAAGGCTTATTGCAGAGCATCGAAAGAGAAACCGCACTGGGAGAAAAAGGCCACATCATCGTCAAAGCGAATGCACTCGTTGACCCGCAGATGATACGTGCTTTTTACCGCGCATCGCAGGCCGGGGTCAAGGTGGATTTAATTATTCGCGGCATTTGCTGTCTCCGACCGGGTTTGGAGGGCATTAGTGAAAATATCAATGTGATCAGCGTAGTCGGCCGTTTTTTGGAACACTCGCGCATTTATTACTTCCATAACGGTGGCGATTCGGAGATGTATATCGGCAGCGCCGACTTGATGCCGCGAAACATCGATCGCCGGGTGGAAGTTTTATTTCCCATTGAAAACCAAATGATGCGCCAATATATTGTCGATCAGATCTTGGGTATTTATTTGCAGGATACGGCAAAAGCCTACGAGCTCGAGGGAAACGGCCGATACATACCGCGCAGTGAAGGTGTTGAAGACAGCCAAGATCTCTTTAACAGCCAACTATACTTTTTACAGGAGCATATGGGTGTAACGGCCGATTAAGGCTTAAACAAACAGAAATCTGGCCCTAAACGTATGCCCCAGCGATCACGGCCAGGAACCAGATCAAGAAATCATACTTCATAAGCTGGCTCAGTTTCTCCAGCTGTGACCCAGATCTTTTTTGGCCGACGCGATAAAGGACATAAAAGAAGACGGGGAAAACACCAATAAAGATGATATAGCCATAAATTGGCTTATAAACTTCCAGGATATAGGGCAAAAGCATCATCACCAGGGCAGCCAGGGCCAGGATATAGAAAACAACACGTGCTGCTCGTTTTCCCCAAACTGTAGAAATCGTGCGCACATTCTCGCTTAAATCCCCGTCATAATCGGCCATTGTCTTAAGGACTTCACGTCCTAAAATAGCCACAAAAATAATCACAAACAGCCACAAAGTCGGCCGGGGATTGCCCGCGGCAACCCCGCCAAAGACAACGCTCATCGCTGAAACCAAAGCAACGATTAGATTCCCAAACAGAACCGTACTCTTAAGTTTCCAGGAATATATAAATAGCAAAATATTGGCAACCAGCGTAATTACGAAAGCTGTTGGGTTAATAAATGCGGAAATCAGAACGGCAAGGGTAGCTGTAACGAAGGAATAACGTTTTACCAGTTCGGGGCTCACCTGGCCGGAAGGCAACGGCCGGTTAGGTTGATTGATCTTGTCAATTTCGATATCTTGATAATCGTTCCAGGCATTTCCCGCCGCAGCGCCCAACAATGTGACTATTACTGCCAGGGCAATATTGAACCATTCCCCTGTGCCGGCTACATAACCACCAAGAACAACAGCCAGCGCACCGCTAAGCGATGTCAGAGGCCGGCTTACCCGATATAAGCCTTTAATTTGCTCCATTCGCCTTCCTTTCTTTCAGGCGGCAAAATATTCGCCCGACTCGTTTAGAGTTATCATCCCTCATTATCAATAATAGTAACCCATTAACCTCGAAATGGTTACAATACACTTATGATTTCCAGTCTTGCTAATCCACAGGTTAAACGAATTCGCCGCCTGCAAAAAAATAAACGGTATCGTTATCGGGAACAGGCATTCGTTGTTGAAGGGACGCGCTTGTTTCAAGAACTCGCCGTGAATCCTGAGCGGCCTAAAACGACTTTTTATACTCAGGATTGGTTGGCTGACGCCGCGCATGAAGCAATTATAGCAGAAAAGAACCTGGCCGGAGAAGTTGTAACCAATGAAGTGATGGCCGCCATGAGCGACACGGAGAGCGCCTCCGGGGTATTGGCGGTTACTTCGATGAGCCCGATTCCCCTACCCGACCAGCCATCAATGGTCTTGATCCTCGATGCTATAACAACTCCTGGAAATTTAGGTACGATGCTGCGCACGGCGGGGGCCGCTAGAGTTGATGCGGTTTTATTAGCTCCAGACTGCGTTGATCCCTACAATCCTAAAGTCGTCCGCGGGGCAATGGGCGCACACTTTCGGCTGCCCATTCAACAGCTTGATTGGCAAGAAATTATTGCCTATTGTCATTCGCTCAAGATTTGGGTATCTGAGGCCGCGGGTGGGGAAATTTATACGAGAGTTGACTGGCGGCAGCCCTCAGCCTTGATCGTCGGCAATGAAGCCCGGGGCGCCGGCAGTGAATCTCAAAAGGCGGCCCATGGCTCTGTTGTTGTACCTATGGCCGGCGGCACAGAATCTTTGAACGCAGCCACCGCTTCGGCCGTGATTCTCTACGAAGCGCTCCGGCAAAGGAATTTTTTCGCTTAGCGCCTGGCCGGATTCCAGCGTTTGAGCCGGCAAACCCCATGAAAACGATTGCTCTCAAGCCATCCTGATCTAAAGCTTAATCAGGTACCAGGCAGATAAATCGGGATCCGGCATTGCAAAAATGAATGGGCGAAGGCACTCCGGACAGGTTCCATCAAGATAATAAGATTCTATATCAACAGGAGATCCATAACTTTTGTTCACCAGGTCGCGCATGTCCGGATGCCAGGGTAGGATCAACCAGTCAACATCGATTTCTTCAATCGCCGCCAAAAACTCCTCTTCATGGCTTAAGCGGTAAGTTGTCAGAAAAAGCGAGCACCGGCCACAGCTCGTAAATCTGATGTGAACATCCTCTACCGAATAGTGGCGTCGTTTCCTGCGACCGGCCGGTGGGGTAATTGATTTCAATGCCGCCATAGCCTTTTTACGCTCAGCCGCACTTCTGTCAGGCTTGCTTCCCATCCGGCTCTCTTCATTCTCTAGAAAAGCTTCTTCGGCTTCACTCTGAAAACTCTCGCTTTCTTGCTGATCCGGCAAGTTCTCCAACTCAGCCTGCTCATCATTTGCTTGAGTTTGCTCATTATCCGATTGGATTTGATCGTTTTCTACTTGATCAGTTAAAGTTTCATTACTTTCAGGCATAAGTTCGATTCTAACCCGAGGCGCGCTTCTGTCAAAAAGTAACAGGATACGGTTTAAGCATGAAGTTTTGCTAATGATTGAAATGACACTGGATACAATAAAGCTATGAGTGAATATTCAGAGAATGGAAGAAATCTGAAAAGTCTCCTCGAGGATTGGGCCAATGCGGTCAGCAAAACCAGCTTACCACATCCTCCTCTATATGATGGTCCTGACGTGTGGATGACACAAATGACTGAAAAGACAAGCGAGGTGACGCCGGGGTCCTGCTTCATCGCCCGGGTACGTGAAACCAGCGATGGGCACCCTTACATTGGTCAGGCGATCGAAAAGGGAGCAAAGGTAATCCTGGCCCAAAAGCCTCTCGAAGACATCGAGAGTACTATCCCCCTTGATGTTGCTTATCTGAAGGTTTCAGACACGGCCCTGGCCAGCGCCTGGTTGGCCGCTGCCTGGGAGGGGTTTCCCAGCCGCCAATTGGTAGTCATCGGCGTAACGGGGACTGATGGGAAAACATCGACCGCGAATATCGCCCTCTCAATCTTCCGCGCCGCGAAGATTCCAACCGGCCTATTGAGCACAACGCGAGCCGTGATTGGGGATGTCGAGGAATCTCTGGCCTTGCATGTTACAACACCGGAAGCTCCGGTTGTGCAGAACCTTTTGCGGCGCATGGTCAACGCCAGCCTGACACATTGCATCGTTGAGGCAACTTCACACGGCCTTGCGCAGCATCGCGTTGGAGCGATTGATTTCGATCTGGCCGTCATCACCAACATTACCCACGAACACCTCGATTACCATGGGAACTATGAAAGATATCTGGCTGCTAAGTCCAGCCTTTTTGAGGGACTAACGGCCGATGCATGGCAAATACCAACGAACAATCAAGCCAAACAACAACAAATAAAGACCTCCGTGCTAAATCGCGACGACGGCTCCTATGAACCTCTAGCTATGATCGGAGCACCAAGACTGTTAAGCTACGGCGTCAACAATCCGGCCGATGTCATGGCCACAGATATTCACTTCAGCGGCGATCAAAACCGCTTTACGCTGCAAATCAACGATCCCCCTGCCCGGCCGGAGGAATTGCCCATATCCTCACCATTAAGCGGCATGTTTAATGTCTATAATTCTCTGGCCGCGGCTGCAGCGGCAAAGGCTGCCGGCGTTGGCGCAGATGCCATCGTAGAAGGGTTGGAGCAAGTTGAACCAATTGACGGCCGTATGGAGCACATCAACCGTGGCCAGCCCTATACCGTCATTGTCGACTTTGCCCATACCCCAAACGCTTTAACCCAGGCTATAAAAGCAGCAAGAAATATGACCCACGGCCGGGTGATCACCGTCTTCGGAAGCGCAGGGAAAAGGGACGTTCTGAAACGGACCCAGATGGCCGAAATCTCCGCAAAGCATGCCGATCTCACCATTTTAACGGCCGAAGATCCGCGAACAGATTCACTGGAGGATATTCTGCAAACTATGGCAGAAGCCAGCAAGCGGGTGGGAGGATTAGAAGGGCAAACCTACTGGTTAATACCCGACAGGGGGCGTGCCATCTACTTCGCTCTATCAACCGCTGAAGCGGGAGACCTGGTGCTCGTTTGCGGCAAAGGACACGAACAGTCCATGTGCTTCGGAACAGTTGAATACCCCTGGGACGATCGGACGGCCGTAAAAAAAGCACTCGATGCCCTAACTGAGGGAAAACCTATGCCTGACCTAGGGCTGCCAACCTTTGAAATGTGAGGTTACGTTTCGCTCAAGTATTCGGCCAGGGCATCCTGCCACGGCCGCAGGCGGATGCCAATCGCTGCCCCGGCAATATTCTTCAGCGCACTATATTGGGGAGGTGAAGAAGTTCGAAGGAATTCACTGCTAAGGATCGGGGTTACCGGCACATCCCCTAAGCCGGACAATCTTAAAGTTTCGCGAGCAAAGGTCAGGCGAGAGCAAGCCCCCTCATTGACAAAGTGGTAAGTGCCATACTGCTGAGTTGCGATCAGCTTAACAATAGCTTCGGCTAAGTCACGGGCATAGGTTGGATTTCCGACCTCATCAGAGACGACACGCAGCTTGCGACCTTCGCGGGCGGAATGCAAGATAGCGTGAATGAAGTTGTGGCCACCCCGTGCATAGAGCCAGGCTGTACGAACGATATAGTATCTGGAGAGGATGCTGCGCACATGGTATTCGGCCGCTGCTTTTGATCGGGCATAAGGATTAATTGGGTCTATGCGCATCCACTCTTCATACCCATCTGGTTGGTCGCCGGCAAAGACCTCATTGGTGCTGATATGCAGCATTTCCGCCCCTAGCTGTAGACAAGCCAGGGCTACATTCTGCGTTCCCAGCCCATTCACCCGGTAAGCCAGCTGCGGATTTTTTGCTGCACCCTCAACATCCGTATAGGCCGCACAGTGAATAACAACATCCGGCTGGAAACCTTTCATTTCGCTAAGCAGCTGCTGCTTGTTTGTAATATCAACTTCCGGCAAATCCGTGCAAAACAGTTCGTATTCGGTTAATTGAATCTGGAGCGCCGTACCTAGCTGTCCGTTCGCCCCGGTAATAAAAATACGCATCAACATTCCTTCAAAGAATGATAAGTGGCTTGAGTGCCGCCGCATTATAACTTACAAGGCGCGAATTGATAACCTTCGGCAAACCAATTTATTCCAACCTCCGGCCTAACAATCATCCAGTCTCGCCGATTAAAAGACTGCTAAGCTTTTTCCCTTGACACACAGCCTATCTCTACCGATACTTCGTTTTATGCGATTCGATATCCTCACTTTATTTCCCGAGATGTTTGTAGGATATTTCAACCACAGCATCTTGCAGCGCGCGCAGGAAGCGGGCCAAATCGAAATCGCCGTCCATAATATTAGGGATTACGCACAGGGAAAACATCGCATTACCGATGAACCACCCTACGGAGGTGGAGGGGGAATGGTCCTTAAACCCGAACCGATCTTTGCGGCTGCGGAAGCTGTCATGGCCGGCGCTCCTTCGAGTAACAGCCCTGTCATTTTGCTCACCCCACAAGGACGGCCTTTTTCCCAGCAGGTCGCCTCGGAGCTGGCGAACGAACCACATATCATCCTCTTGTGCGGCCGTTACGAAGGCGTCGATGAACGCGTGCGCAGTCACCTCGTTACCGACGAGATTTCTATCGGTGATTACGTCCTTACCGGGGGCGAACTGGCGGCAATGATCGTCGTGGATGCTGTTTCGCGGCTGCTGCCCGATGTTCTCGGCGCTTGCGGCGCTGCCGATTGTGACAGCTTTTCTACCGGTCTGCTCGAAGGCCCACACTACACCAGACCGGAAGAATTTAGAACCTGGCGTGTTCCTGATGCCCTGCGATCCGGTCATGCAGCCAATATAGCCCGCTGGCGCCGGGAAGAAGCCCTAAGACGAACCTGGGAACGCCGGCCCGATCTGCTTCTCTCAGCATCGCTAAGCGAGGAGGATAAGCTTTTCCTGGCCGAACTTGCCGCCGAACAAGTGGAAAAGGATCAAAAACAAGTTAAGGATTAACCCAAAAATACAATCAAAGGGTGGGAGCCATGAAACATCGCCTGTTTCTTTTCGTCCTTATCACTCTCTGCTCACTTTATTTCCTAATCAGCGGCCAGCAGTTATTTAAAAGCGCCCAGGCTGATTCGGCCATATCTGCAACATTGTTGATCGAAGCTGTTCATTACGACGGTTACAGTCTTTGGGATGCAGATGAGGCTGTGGCTGTTAGAAACATGAGTGAACAAGTAGTGGATTTGGGTTCCTGGCGTTTAAGAGACAGCAACGATTCGGAGTCAGAAATTCCCTTAGGAACTTTGATTCAACCACTTCAACTGGCCTGGTTAACGGGTGACACGGCGGCGTTTCAGCAGCATTTCGGCTTTCCGGCGGATGTGGTGCTGGAGGATTGGCCTGGTTTTGCGAATGATGGGGATGAAGTCGCTTTACTTGATTCGAATGACCAACTGATTGACGTTGTCGTTTATGGCGATGAAGATACAGCCATTGCCGACTGGATAGGATCAGCCGTACAGCCCTATACGCTTCCCAGCGTATTCGGCAAGGAAGGGCAGATACTCTTCCGT
The DNA here is from genome assembly GCA_046259485.1 of Promineifilaceae bacterium (SeqCode). Lineage (GTDB taxonomy): Bacteria > Chloroflexota > Anaerolineae > Promineifilales > Promineifilaceae > JAACFF01. The sequence goes on from JBJYWP010000041.1 coordinate 16,137, forward strand.
AAGCCGGACCCTACTACGGGTCTCCCGTTTCCCGACAGCGACAGCGCTGCTGACTGGGTGCAAGAATATGGCGACGCCTACCAGGGCCGGCGTGTTAGATATCCCGGTTGGGATATAGATGCCTTCTTTTTCCCCGTTCGGGACGAGCGGCCGGCATCATTGACAATCGCCATCGCCCCGGATAACGCTTTTGAAACCCTTCTCGAAACCATAAACAATGCCGAAAATTCCCTGGAAATTGCGACGTTAACCTTTGAAAATCTATCCATAGCCAATGCCCTGGTCGATGCGGCGCTGCGTGGTGTATCAACAAAAATATTGTTAGAGGGCAGCCCCGTCGGCGGAATTGCCGATCAAGAGAAAGCACTTTGCCAGAAAATTGAAACCGCCGGCGGCCAGTGCTGGTTTATGATCAGTGATCAGGACAACCGAATTTTTGACCGGTACCAATTTGCCCATGCCAAATATATGATTGTCGATGGCGAACGTGCTCTGGTCAGCAGCGAGAATCTGAGCCCCAACAGCATGCCCTATGACAACAAGAATGACGGAACATGGGGAAGGCGTGGTGTGGTCTTAATCACGGACGCTCCTAAAATAGTCGAGCGGTTGGAGCAGATTTTTGCGCACGATCTTGATCCGGCCAACCATCAAGATCTGTTTCGCTGGCAGGCTGACCATGAGAAATATGGCGCACCTCCTCCAGGCTTTGCACCAATCCAGAGCAGTGGAGGGATCACCTACACAGTACGCTTTCCTCAGGCGGTAACATTTCCTAACGTCGCGGCCTTCGAATTGCAGCAAGCGCCAGAAAATCTTCTCCGCTTTGATGACGGTATTTTGGGCTTAATCGGCCGTGCGCAAAAGGGCGACACGCTGCTTATCCAACAATTACAAGAACGGCCGCATTGGGGACCAACTGCAAGTAACCGCGCTGATGATCCCAATCTACGTTTGGAATATTTCATAAGCGCCGCCCGATGTGGAGCAACGGTGCGGATTCTACTGGACAGCTTTTTCGACGAAGCGGACAGTCCGGTCAGCAATGCTGCTACCTGTGCTTTACTGAATGGATTAGCCCGTGAGGAAAATCTTCATCTCCAATGTCGACAGGCGAATCCGACCGGCCAGGGCATTCACAACAAAATGATATTAGCCCATATAGACGGGCAAGGTTATATCCAGGTTGGTAGTTGGAACGGCACAGAATTGGCGAGCAAGGGCAACCGTGAAGTAGCTCTTTTCGCCCAATCAGATGCGGCTTATGAATACCTGGCCAATATGTTCGAAACTGATTGGCCCCATGACTATTTTTTACCGGCAATCGTGGGAAATTTCGACGGTATTGCCGATCATGCACTCATTAGTGAGGTGCTATATGATCCCTATGGGCTTGACGAAACTGAATTTGTTGAAATTGTAAATCCTACGCTTGAACCGATTGACCTCAGCCTTTACAGCCTGGGCGACGCTGTCTCCCGTGAAGATTTTGAAGATGTACGGCGCTTTCCGTCTAACACCATTATACGATCGGGCGAGGTTATCGTTGTAACGACCAGTGCTGTCGATTTCTTTGAAACTTATCACCAATGGCCAAATTTTGAGATATTGGAATCTACAGATGAGATACCCAACTTAATCGACGACCCTTCATGGGGCGATACCGATGCTTTCTTCAGACTCGGGAATGAGGGAGACGAGGTAATCTTGCGCAATGAATTCGACGATATTGTTGACCTGGTTTCCTATGGTAATAGCGACTACCCCGATCAGGTTCCGTGCCCCTTGCTGACCAGCACCAATCACAGCCTGGAACGTTTACCTTACTGGCGAGATTTTGATAACTGTCCGGTAGATTTTCGCGAATGGCCTTTTCCGAGTCCAGGTAAAACTCCTTAAGGTCACACTCGCTCCCCGCTCCTGTAAATAAAAAGCGCCCGTGTTCTGCCAAACACGGGCGCTTTTCAATTCTTAATTTTTTGTCTTTAAATATCGCAGCCACCAGCCAGACAGGCAAATTCTTGCGCGGCCGTCGTAAAATCCTCTTCCTCATAGCGGTAAATCTTTGAAAAATCAACCGTGGGGAACTCATCATTTAGACGGCTAAACTCTTCTTGAGTAATTTCCACATACGGCATCTGATCATACTGCGCATCATAAGCAGGGAGGAATGCCATGCCGCCTATCTTATCCTGGTTTTGCCAGATCCATTTGATGATATCGAGCACTTCATCCTCTTGATAAGTGATCGTCACACTTGGATTATGCTCCGTATAGTGCAGCTTGTTTTGTAACCAGTAATCACACTGCTCCAAAGCAGTTCGCTCATTGCGAACGATCGATCCCTCCGGGGCCTTAACCGGGAAATGGACAACCCAGGTGGTGGCGTTATCCGGTGATTGACCATTTTCGGGATTCATGGGTGTGCCGGCATCACTCAACACTTTTAGAATTGGTGAGTGGGCGGCAACGCGCACATTGCGAATATAATGAGGCGCCCAGCGTGCGTGGAGACCGGAGGATGAATCCAGCAGCTGCGAGGAATTTCCCGACGGCTTAACACAAGAACATGCCGCCGATTGTTTAATCCCCAGAGTATCAGCATAGCGAGCATTTGTTTCCACGATTACATCACGCAAACGTTCCTGGATTTGCGGATCCTGCGCCGCCGGGCTGTCCATCTGCCCATTGAGATCTACACCGAGAAGACGCTCCTCCTCACAGTTTTTCCGCCATTCATCACGTAAACCCGGGAAATAAGTCGCCATACTCTGAATGGTGCCAATGATCGTCGCCAATTCAACTTTTTCTCTTAGGGATTCGAAATCGTCATCATGCCGGGCAACGGCGCTCGTTAAGTTACAGAATTGGAACGGCCGTAAGATGATCTCGCCACAGGGGTTCGTTCCAAACACGGCAGCTTCACGCCGATCGGGGCGACTTTCAATAGCTGCTTTGCGGTTAAAAATCCCCGGTTCTCCGCGGCCTGACTCAACCATATCAAGCACGAAACGCGTGATCTCCGATTGTGCGAGCTCGCGTTCGGGCCAGACGGCCGAATTATTAGCATTCCAACGTTGGCTGTTGTTCCGCCAAAAGTCACCATCTTTACAATGACGCATATCCGTATCATTGTAATCAAAGAGAGAGATCATGGCCGTGCGGCGCACTCCGCCTGAAACAGCCGCATCACCAACAGCGCACATAATATCGTGCGCATCCAACGAACGTAAGAAACTCCCCTGCCGGCTGAGAATGCGCGTACGTGCAAAGTCAAGCATCTTACGCAGCGGTTCGGGCCCGGAAGCACGCCCGCCTTTCACACGCAGAGGGGCACCGGCGGGTCGAACTTCGGAATAATCGAAAGTAACATCATACCCATTAAACCAGGCTTCCAGACCAATGCGCACAGCTTCCGCCCAACCCTCAGACGAATCGCCAACAACATGCATTTGCGGCGGTTCTCCCGTCTGGCGTGCAATACGTGGAAATTTCTCGACATATTGACTTTCTACAGAAAAGCCGACGCCACAACCGCTCATAGAGATGATCAAAGCCTCTACGAATGAGTCAATGCTCTCTACCGGCATATAAGAACAGTTATAAATAGCGATATTATTACGTCGCGCAGCCGGTCCGGCCATGGCCAGAAGGCGCATCGAAGGCATCACTTTCATATTCAAAATACCTTCACGAATGCGCTCGTAAGTCTCATGTGGGAGGCGATATTCAGACAGTTCTCTTAGATATTCAACCGCCCGATCAACCGTCTCAATCCAGGTCTCACGACGTCCCAAATCATAATTGAAGCGCGCATACTTATCATAGAACTGAAACTGTCGCAGCTGTGTCGGGAAATATTTTGAGGACTCATCAAACGCTTCCCGTACTTCTGGCGGCACGGGGCGTTGAACTCGCATCTTTGCATGCTCCGCGCGGTAGAGAATGTAATGTTTGGCAGCCTCATATTCTCCCGCCGCTTGCAAGACCATCTCCACAATATCCTGAACGCCCTCGACGGTCGGCAAATCGTATTTTGCAGCCACAACATTGACGACGCGATGCGTGATTTCCTCGACCGGCACTTGCGGCTCTTTTTCGAGGCTGGCATAACACCTACGCATCGCTCCTTCGATAAGCTTCATATCAAAAGGAACAATCCGGCCGTCCCTTTTGACGATTTGCTCCGGTACCTGAACCTTAAAGTAAATGCTGTCTGCCCGTTGTCCGTTTTTACTCTGAAGGCGCGAGTTGCCCTTCTTTCTTACAATGCTTTTATTTAGACTTAGCTGCTCTGTCATGCGCAAATGCTCCTTTAATTTGATGTACTACCGGATCGGGCAGTGATGGATTTCTCAGCTTCGTTTGTCATCAAGTAAGGACCCAAACCAAACAAAAATAGCCACCATGATGCAGTCTTTGCGTCAAGGCGATAGGGATTTTGTCTTTAATTTATTCTCGTAATAGTTCGTCGATTTCGCTGCGAATTGAAGATAAATCGCTTAAACCCAGGTAAACGATGGCGTAGCGAATATAGGCAACTTCATCAATCTCTTTGAGCTTCTTAATTGCCAGATCCCCTACATAACGGCTCTTGACCTCAGATCGCCCTAGCTGCTGAAGGTCCGCCTCAATCTCACCGACAATTCGCTCTACCACCGAGGCGGGGATCGGCCGTTTTGCGCAGGCTACCCAAAGTCCGGAGATTAATTTTTCCCGTGAAAACTCCTCACGCGTGCCATCCCGTTTGATAATGACCGGAGTGGCTAATATTGGGCGTTCGTAGGAACTAAACCGTTGGTCACATCCATCACATATCCTACGCCGGCGCGTGCCGCCACGGGCATCGTGACTGGTATCGATAACCCGAGTTTTTTCGTTCCCACAATACGGGCATTTCATTGCTAATTCGCGATCCTCAACCTATTTACTACTTTCCCCAGGTATTCCGTCTGGTGGACTTAAGAGAGTCCCAACAGCCATATATGGGCATCGCTCCATGAATATCCCCCATATCTGGCGCTAAGGAAGCCGTATTATAGCATGCCTCTTGGCACTAATCAATAAGATTTTTTCAATTCAAACCTTAAAAAATAGAAACTGCCGAATTACGTCAAAAAGAACAATCGACAGGCAAAGCATCCAGGCTGATTAACCTCAGCCAGATGGAAAAAACAGATCCAATCAAAACGATCGAATGGATTAACTTTTTATTCTAACTGAACCCGTGTATGCCGGGAAGCGCAGGGTTCCCGGCATACGCGGGGGGTACAGCTCAGCGTACAAAAATTACCCTAACAACATCCTAAGGCCGGGTTCACTCCGGCCATAGGACTTTACGCAAGGGATGTATGAATGAAGGCCCTTGGTACCATTAGCAGTGATACCATCAGCGACGTTTTCGCAAGAATGCCGGTATATCCAGATCATTGATTCTGTAGTCCGGTTGAACCGTACTGCTGGTTTCTCTGGTCTCTTGGGTAGAACGTTTGGCGGACGCATCTACCGATACGGACTCTCTCACGGGTCTTTGACTGGGTACTTCGCGGGGTACCGGCTGAGCAACGGAACGAGATAATGGTCTAACCAGAGGCATACCATGTTCGAATCCGGTTGCTATAACCGTAATGCGAATTTCGTCGCCCATATTCTCGTCGATTACTGCCCCGAAAATCAAGTTGACATCCGGGTGTGCAGTTTCGCGAATTATGGAAGCAGCCTGGTTGATCTCATAAAGGCTCAAATCCGGGCCGCCGGTGACATTAAACAGAATTCCTCGGGCGCCATCAATTGTGACATCAAGGAGATGGCTGGAAAGCGCCTGCTCCGCAGCTTCACGCGCCCGATCATCCCCTTTGCCGGTTCCGACAGCCATCAAGGCAGCACCACCCAAGGACATGATCGTCTTAACATCTGCGAAGTCAAGATTAATCAAGCCTGGTACGGTGATCAGCTCACTGATACCCTGAATGCCCTGTCGTAAGACGTCATCGGCCAGACGGAAAGAATCCATCAGCGAAACGCGCTTATCGGCTGCTTCCAGGAGCCTGTCATTGGGAATGACTATGAGCGTATCCACATGCTCCTTCAGCTCTTCGATACCGGTTTCCGCAATTCGTGAACGCTGTGCGCCCTCGAATGTAAACGGCCGTGTGACAACGCCAATCGTAAGTGCGCCAACATCCCTGGCCACTTTGGCCACGATAGGAGTCGCTCCGGTACCGGTTCCGCCACCCATTCCGGCAGTGACAAAAACCATATCGGAACCTTGAAGAACAGCATGCAGCTCTTCTTCTGACTCCTGGGCTGATTTTCCACCAACTTCCGGATCACCACCGGATCCCAAGCCACGTGTCGTCCGTTCACCGATAGCGACGCGCTGCTTGGCCCGGCTGCCCATCAAGGCCTGTTGATCGGTATTGATGGCGATGAAATCAACGCCGGCAATATTTTCCTCAATCATGCGGTTGACGGCATTGCTGCCGCCACCGCCTACGCCAACAACACGGATAAGCGCTGAGCCTTCCTGTTCTGGCATTCTCTGAACTTCATTTGATCTACTTGATGTATTCATACTATCCCCTCAATACAATTTACCCTTACGATAAAACTACTACTACAAACACCAATACAATATGAACCACGTTGCACCTGCGCCGTGCTTCGCGGAAGAACAACATTATCCTGGCAGAAAGGCCCGCAAAATATCGTGTACGCGGCGCCCAAACTGCCTCCTTTGGGGAACATGCGGCCGGTAATTTTGGCCGTCGTTCCGAGCCCACTGCAATAGACCGACCGAGGTGGCATAGGCCGGATTGTGTAAGTTATCTACCAGTCCTAATAAATTTCGCGGATTTGCCACGCGGCAGGGCACGTTGAGCACACGTTCCGCAACGTCAGTAATTCCTCTCAGCTGGGCTGTTCCGCCAGTTAAGACAAGGCCCGCCGGAAGCAAACCATCATAACCGGACTGCTCAATAGCCCGAAGAACCAATTTAAAAATCTCCTCGACCCGCGCTTCAATGACATAAGCCAGATCTTGCCGGCCTACCTGGATTTTTTCTCCTCCAAAGGGTTCGACCGGAAAAACGATGTTCGGATCGATCTGCGTTGGCCGGCAGTCTCCATACTTAATTTTTACCGTTTCCGCAACTTCGTAAGGAGCTCGCAGGCCAATGGCAATATCGTTCGTTATCTGGTATCCGCCAATCGGGATCACCTTCGTGTACCAGACTACCCCTTGGCGATATAGAGCGATATCGGTCGTTCCCCCACCAATATCGGCGACTATCACGCCCATTTCTCGCTCGTTCGGTTCAAGTACCGCTTCTCCGGAAGCCAATACATTAAAAACATACTCCTCAACATTGATGCCCACATTGGACGCGCATTTGCCAAGATTCCGCAGTGCAGGTATTGCCGCGGTTACGATATGGGATTCCACTTCGAGGCGATAACCATGCATACCAAGCGGGTTTTTCACTCCCTTATGCTCATCCACTGCATATTCCCGTGGAATCATATGCACAATTTCGCGGTTGTAGGGTACAGGGATCGCCTGCGCAGCCTCCAAAGCGCGCTCAATATCGGCGACGACAATACCATTGTTATCTTGATTAATCGGCGCCAGTCCGCGGCTGTTAGTACAACTTATGTGCTCACCGGCCATGCTAACCAGGGCATCGCTGAGTTCGTAACCAGAGGACTGCTCAGCCTTCTCAATTGCGGCGGCAACGGCGATTGATGCCTCGGCGACATCAACTACCATTCCTTTGCGCATTCCTCGAGATGGCTCGACACCTACGCCGATGATTTGCAGCTCATCGTCACGAAGAGCGCCGACAATCGCGCACACTTTAGTCGTACCTACATCTAATCCAAAAAGTATCTGTTCCATTCGACTATTCCCTGCTGCCTCTGCGGGTATATCACCCAGGCGAATAGGCAAAGATTAAGGTATAAATTCCTCTGCGGTAGTATCAGTAATCACATCAGAAACGACACCCGTTCCATAGTAAGGTTTTTCCTGATTACTGACGCTGATGAATTCCGGTTGAACCCCTCTGGCCTTTAGATCGGCTACAATCGCTTCATAAACCACAAGTTTCTGGTTCATTTGCGTCCCGGTTCCAAAATAACCTCGCCATCCACGCGTATCGTCATAACTTAAGCCGCCTGCCGGCTTGTAGTAGAGTTTATCAATTGCCGGCTGCAGCTCTTGTAACTGCATAGCCCCATTCAACACATCAGGAGGTATAAAAGACACATTTGCAGACTGCCTCTTCTGAAGAACGCTTGAATTGCCATTTGCATTTCCGGAGGTTCCGGCTTTATTCACCCCACCTTGCCCGGAAAGTGATCCTCCACCAACTACCGGCAGCCGGACAAATTCATCCTCAGATTCGATTCGCAGTAGGTCCGGTCTAAGCTGCACGGCGGGGACCAGGCGTCCGTTCTGGGTAACGCCATACTCTTGGCCATTTTCAGCCCAGATTGCAACCGGCACTTCTTCGTTCACAGCGATAAAAACCTGGCTCGGCCATTTTAAAGTCACTGTTGCGGAGATGATTCCTGGTAAATCGCCAATCTTTTTTGCTGCGTCAGACGGATCAGCCGCGAAAGCATGACGACCGGCCAAACTACTGGCGTTTGCAATCTCTTGCGGAGAAATCGCGGAGGCGCCTTCTACCGGTATGTATGTAAGGTAAAATCGCTGTTCGTTGTAAATATCTACCAGAGCGTAGACGGAGAGAATCAGCAGGGCAAGACTTATCCACCGTGAGCTGAAGACAAATCGTTTTAGCGTGCTGAGACCAAAACGAACTGGTTCCGTCTTCTTTCGCCGGCGACGTTTGTTAGCCGTCTTGGGCATCTTCAACTGCGGAAGATTAACGGCCGTCGCTGACTGGTAACGCCGTCTTTTTGGTTGCTTACGAAGCTTTTTTCGCGAATTATCCTGAGTCATCTCTCACTAACCTAATCGATACTGCTTTAGGTAGCCTGTCCAACATCGAAATTTGTCTTTAGCTTGCTTTTCTGCTCGTGCCTTTCAATAGCCAATTCAATCAAACGGTCTAACAAAGCTGAATAGCTCAATCCCGTCGCCTCCCAGAGCTTGGGGTACATAGAAATTTTTGTAAAACCCGGTATGGTGTTTATCTCATTCATGAAGAGCAGACCGCTGTCTCTATCAAGCATGAGATCGACACGACCCATCCCTGCACAATCAATCGCCTCATAAGCTCTAACTGCCATTTCCCTTACGGCATTTGACATTTCCTCGTCAATTTCCGCCGGAATCAATAGTTCCGATTCATCTTCAGATCCTGCTGGGGCTATGTATTTGGCCACGTAATCATAGAACTCGCGCCGCGGTCTAATTTCACCGACGATGCTGGCAATTGGATCGTCATTGCCTAAAACTGCAACCTCGAGTTCACGCGCGGCGATCCCTTGTTCTACGACCAGACGCCGGTCGTATTGAAGTGCCTCTTCAATACCCGACTCCAACTCTGTGCGATTATGACACTTACTAATCCCCACACTTGAGCCTAGATTTGCCGGCTTGGTAAATACCGGGTATTCGAGCTTAGCCTCAATAGCATCCAGCACACCTTGAGAATGGGATCGCCACATTTCTTCCGTCACCAACTTCCAATCTACGACGGGTATGCCATTGGCCTCCATCACATACTTAAAAATCGCCTTGTCCATGGCTACGGCCGATCCGACAACACCGGCCCCTACATAAGGAAGGCTGGCCAATTCCAACAAACCCTGGACCGTACCGTCTTCTCCATATGTGCCATGCAGAATGGGCATTATCACATCCAGTTCTGAAACTTCAGATAATTCCGCCACCTGCTTATTCTTAGACTCAACCTGCATCAGTGCAGAAGATTGGGGATCGGGTAAAAAGGCGGCCGGGCAGGCATTGCTATCACCAGCCTGCAGCTGAGCCATCGCCGGGCCGGTAATCCACTGCCCATCTTTCGTAATTCCAACCTCAACGATTTTATATCGCTCAGGATCCATGGCGGAGATAACCGATCGCGCGGACATGAGGGAAACCTCATGCTCGCCAGAACGGCCGCCAAACAGCACGCCTACGCGAATCTTTCGTTTTGTTGAATCTTGCTGTTGCCCATCCATTGTTCAAACCAACGGGTTAATTAAAAAACCCATTTACCTCTTCCTATATCAATCCTTGAAGTCCCAATTGCCGATAAGTTCAACTTCTAATTCCATTTCAATGCCGAATTGTTGGCGAACGGTATTCCACGCTTCGGCGATCAATTCCCTTATATCCTCGGCAACAGCCCCTTCATCGCTGACGAAGAAATTTGCATGTTTATCAGAGATACGCGCCCGCCCAATCTGAAATCCTTTCAGTCCGGCGGCCTCAATCAAGTATCCCGCATAATAATTCTCTGGATTCTTGAACATCGAACCCATTGAAGCCCCGCCCGGCTGCGTTTGCTTCCGCTGAGCAGTGAAGGCATCAGCACGAGCGGTTAAGATATCCACGGTCTCCGGGGCGAGCTGGAGTTCGGCCGATAAGACAATGCGCCGCGTACGCGCTTTCTGTTGATCGCGTTTTAATGCGCTGGTGCGATATCCATAGGCTAACTCTTCATTCGAATAGACACGTACGCCATTACCCGGCTCCCAAACTGTTGCATCCAACAACACGGAGTTGATATCACCGCCGTGAGCACCCGCGTTTCCAAAAACAGCGCCCCCAACCGATCCGGGGATACCCACAGCCCATTCCAGACCACCCAGACCTTTGGAAATACACTGTCTGGACAGGGAGGATAGGTTCACGCCCGATTCCGCCGTACAGACAACACTAATACCTGTGTGGCGGAAACGAACATTGCGGGCACGATTTAAGATAACCAGACCGCTAACACCATCATCTGACACAAGGACGTTTGAACCACCACCAAGTACAAAATAGGGTATGCGTTGAGCATAAGCGAGCTCGACAGCACGACGAAGTTCACTTACAGAGTTAGCTGCTAAAAACATCTCAGCCGGGCCACCTACACGTGCGGATGTATAGCGGGCGATCGGTTCATCCATCTTCAAGGAATCGCCGAACACCTCCTGGAATCTATCTCGTGTCATTTCGCTTACTGCAGTTTTCACTTTCATATGCCTTGCTCTTCTAAACTATTAGGTCGTCAAATCAACTATGGGCGGTACGTTTCCACTCTCACTTTTAACTTTTCAAGAAGCTTTTCGCCAACCAGGTTCCCATCGCCCGCACCCAATGTGAGAAGGACATCGCCGGGGCGAATACGATCAAGTAAAAATTCAACCACATCTTCTTTTCGGCCGATGTAATCAGTTCTCGGGTGTTCCACACCGGAGGCGATATCGGCCGCATGCATGCCTAAGGTGTCGGTTTCCCTGCTGCGATAAATATCGAGAATAATGACCCGATCGGCATCAGCGAAACTTCCGGCAAACTGGGAGAACAGGAGTTTAGTCCGGCTGTATGTATGTGGCTGCCAGATCGCCCACAAACGCCGGTCGCCGTATTGCTGGCGAGCCGCCGCTAGAGTAGCCTGAATTTCAGTTGGATGATGGGCATAATCATCAATAATCGTCACTCCACCAACCTCACCAAGTACCTGGAAGCGTCGCCCTACGCCGCCAAAATCCGCTAAGGTACGGCAGACCTGGCCAAAATCGATGCCCAATTCAAGCGCTACAGCAATTGCTGCTAAGGCATTACGAACATTATGGAGCCCGGGAACCCGTAAACGAACCAGTCCGATGGTCTGATTTCCAGAGATAGCGACAAAATCGGTTCCCCCTAATTGATTCGGCCTGCAGTCAATTGCCTGCAGGTCAACAGCGAGGCCATCTGTCGCCTCTTCCACCAGACCATAGGTGATTAATTTAACATCATGTAGCTTTACTTCACCCAACATTTCAGCGATACCCTGATCTTCTCCACTGACAATCAATTTTCCATTTTGTGATAGCAACATGGAAAACTCGCAAAACGCATCCAGATACTCTACAAGAGTGGGGAACATATCAGGATGGTCATGTTCAATGTTCGTAATAACTGCGATATCCGGCCGCAGGCCAAGGAACATGTAGTCATATTCATCCGCTTCAATGACAAAATAATCGCCACTTCCGGCACGGCCGTTGCCCTTGATCAGGGGCAGATTTCCTCCGACAATCAAAGATGGGTCCTGGCCTGTCTCCAGCAGAATATGGGCGATCATGGCTGTTGTCGTTGTTTTACCATGCGTTCCCGCCACCGCTATAACCGATTGGTGAGCCATTAGATAGCGTAAAAAGTTGGCTCGTTTCAAAATGGGCAGGTCGCTTTCCTGAGCAGCAATGAGTTCCGGATTCGAGGCCGGGATTGCCGACGATATAATGAGCGCATCAGCACCATTGATATTTTCTTTCGCGTGCCCGATCGTCACTTTTGCCCCACGTTCTCTTAACAGCTTAACAACCTCATTCTCTTGCAGATCTGACCCAGAAATTTCATAACCGAGATCAAGTAACACGAGAGCTATCGCTGACATGCCTGAACCGCCAACACCAACAAGGTGCAGCCGGATTCCAGCGTTTAGTTCAAAATTACTCGTCGACATCCTTTAATCCGTCTTCTATAACATCACAATCAGTACAAACAAGAACAAAATGACCAGCAATATCGGTAATAAATAAGGATTATTCGTCAGCAAAGGAATAGGTAAATACTCGCTAATCTCATTGAGCTGCGCCGTTCGCAGCAGGACCTCTTGTGAGAAAGGATAAGGCATCGGATCCGTCGGCACCCACCCTTCGCGAGTCAGGTGGTATTGCAAGAAAGATAACAAGGTCCCGACAACAAGAAAACCGTTTACAGCACCCACGAGTAAGCCCAAAATCTTGTCTTGTATGTTATCGCGTATCCTGAGTCTTCCTGATAAACGGCCGCCGGCCACAGTCGGTCCTGCATAACTAAAGAAAGCAATAAACAGGTGCAAACCGGCGAGAATCATGATTTCCCGCCGCCACACTGTATCATCGAAGGCCTGGTCAAAGTAACCCAGGGCATTGAATACGATCGGCATAAACTGGTTAATCGCAAACAGAGATAAAACGAGACCGGCAGTAGCGATAACCGCTCGGGTCCAACCTCGCTGCATATCTACAACAGCGAACAGGGCGATCATGATCCATAATACTGTAACAAGACTAATCATGCTCTCCCTTCCTTCGCCAGGTCTACGATGAAATCAGCCAGGTGAGCTGTTGCCAATGGTTTATCTAAAGCCTTGGCCGCCTTTCCCATTTCTCCCAGGCGGTCCGCATCTTCAAGAAGGCCGCTCACCACCGGCAGAAGCTGCCCATGAATCGTTTCATCTGTCAGCTGTTCTGCCGCACCACGTTCTGTCAGGTAATCAGCATTCACTTTCTGATAACGCCAGGCAAAAGTGAGCGGCACCAATACGGATGGCAGACCGAATGCCGGAGCTTCGCCTAACATACTCGCTCCTGCCCGGGCGACAACCAAATCGGCCGAGCGGAATGCAGCACCCATTCTTTTGTGCAAGTAGGAAAACGGCCGATACCATCGCCGTTGTTCATTGGTCAGCGTATTCAGATTTGTTTCTACTTCCGGCCAGGTGAGCGTGCCGCTGACGTGAATCACCTGGTAATTCTTTAATAGTTCCGGCAAGATTCCCATCAGCGCGCGGTTGATGTTTTGCGCGCCGCGGCTGCCACCAAATACAAATAAAGTCTGGCGGCCTGGTGCAAGGTCAAATTGAGCCAACGCCTCTTCTTTTGTCAGCCGTAATGCCGCCCGTATCTCGTGTCGTACGGGATAACCGGTTACAACAAGTTTCTCAGCGGGCACAAAGGCAGCTGATCCATCCGTTGTCGCGGCAATCTTGGGGGCCAAAGGCAGTGTAAACTTGATACTCGCTCCTGGTTCGATATCAGGCAGGTAAATACCAATCGGTACGCCTTGCAACCAGGCCGCAATAGCAATCGGTGGGGCCATATAACCACCAGTCATGAACATAACATCAGGTTGAAATTCCCTAATCAGTCGAATCCCTGTGCCGATACTCCAGGCAAGTCTGGCAGCATTGGGAAGCGACTCACGCGGCGAAACACCAACGATCGCCCCACCCTTAATCGTTTCCAGGCGAATGCCGGTAGAGGGTATGAGCTGTTCTTCCATTTCACCGCTGGTTCCAATCCATAGAACATGCTCGCGATCGAGCCCTTGTGCTTCAAGTTCAGAGACAGCAGCCAATGCCGGATAAATTCCGCCACCCGTACCACCTGCACAGACCAGTAATTGCATTGATTTACTCAACATATGCGGTGAAACATCCAACTTAAGCACACCATCTCGCATCATCATTTATTTACGCCAAGCTCGTCCAGCATCATCCCAATCAATTTCTATTAACTTCCCGTCTTGGGTTGAGGCCGTTTCATGATTGACGAATCTCGTGAAACATTCAATAAGACGCCCGCACCAATAATTGACATAACAAATGCCGATCCACCATAGCTTATAAAAGGCAACGCAATACCCGTCACCGGTACGACGGCCACGATTACGGCGATATTCAGGAGCGATTGATAAACCAACCAGCAAGTAATACCAATCGCCAGTAAAGCGCCATACCCATCGCGGGCTTGATTGGCCACCTTAAATCCTCGCCAAACCAGGATTGCCAGGAGTAAAAGAATGGCAACCGCGCCGACCAGCCCAAATTCCTCGGCGAAAAGTGCATAGGCGCCGTCTGTATGTCCTGCCGGAAGCGGCAAAAACTTTTGTGTTCCCTGCCCTGGTCCAACTCCAAAAAGACCGCCATTGGCTAAGGCGACTAAAGTCTGTTTCACCTGATAACCGCCATCCATCGGATTCTGGAGGGCTAACAGGAAGCTTTCCCAACGCGTTTGCGCATGGGAAAATGCAAACACAAGCAGGATGAATACAGCGCCTCCTAAGATAATGGCCAGGATGAATTGCTTTAGATCGGCGCCGGCGATAAAGAACAGCGTGAAACTGACGAGGGCAATCAAGACGGCCGTACTAATATCAGGCTGCCGAACGATCAGGCCGCAAACAAAGCCAACGATAACCGAAAAGGGAACCAGTCCATAAGTCGCCACCTTGATACGTTCGCCCTTACTGGAAAGCCAGTGGGCCGTATAAATGATGGTGGCTAACTTCGCCAGTTCCGACGGTTGAACCGAGCCGCCGAGGAGCGTGCGCTTCGCGCCAAACGCCACTTCACCAACGAACAGAGTTGCCACTAAACCAATCAGAGCAACCGCAAAAATAAAGATCGAGAATTTCCGTAAAATGTGATAGTCGAGAAGAATGACCGCCAAAAAGCCGCCAAGGCCAATCAAACCGGCCAGCAGCTGGCGGCGAATATAATAACCCGTGTCGCCATCGTACTTCCACCAACTCAGATCGAAGGTTGTGCTGTACACTGTAAACAGGCCGATAAGAATCAAACCGGCGATCGCCAGCAGAAGCCAGTAATCAATATGAAACATCAGCTTGGGATGTACGCGATAACCCCTCTTTTTTATTACATTGACTGTAGTCATATCGCTTTCCTCTGATCCGTATCGATTTCTGTTACAAGCATTCTGAAGTGGCGGCCTCTCTCCTCAAAATCCTGGTAGGCATCATAACTGGTGCCGCCGGGAGACAACAGAACGATATCTCCTTCTTCAGCGACGGCCGCCGCGAGGTGAACGGCCGACGGTAGATCCTCCACACGTGAAATTTGCAAAGATCCGCCTTGGGACTTATTTTCCTGCTCAAGGCGATTCATCAACATCTCTGCAAGTGCCCCAAACAAAATGACGTGTTTCACCTGTTTTGTAACCTGGCTGGCCCAGGCGTCCCAAACCATGTTCTTGTCTTTACCCCCGGCCAGCAAAATAAGGGGTTCATCGTACGAAGCCAAAGCGGCGAGAGCTCTTTCAGGTGCTGTGGCAATGGAGTCATTGACATATTGCACACCATTTATAGTTTTCACCAATTCGAGGCGATGAGGTACGCCGTTGAACTGCGTGATTGCCACCGCCATTGCCGAAATAGGAATATCTATTGAGTCGGCAAGCGTCACCGCTGCACATACATTGCTGAGGTTATGCAGGCCGCGTAATTTGATATCGGCCATCGAAATAACAGCCTTTTCCTGATCCTCTGATAGAGAGCGCAGCCAGACGAAACCATCGCGCACAAACGCGCCGTCACGCACTTCACGTTCGATGCTAAATAAACGCAAGCGGCCCTTCGTAAGCGGCGCCAATTCCATCGCCCCGGGATTATCCGCGGACAAGACAGTAATTCCTGTCTCATCCTGATAACGGAGAATATTGGCTTTTGCGTGGCTGTAAGCAGCCATTGATTCATGACGATCCAGATGATTGGGCGTGATGTTCAATACCGCCGCAACCGGTGGACTGTACTGCCAAATCTCCAACTGAAAACTGGATAATTCCTGCACGACGACATCGCCGGGCTGCATCTCTTCAAGATCGGCGATCAAAGGACGGCCGATATTCCCACCTACCCATGTACGCCGGCCGGCGGCTCGGGCTATTTCTCCCAACAGTGCTGTTGTTGTTGATTTGCCTGCCGACCCAGTGATACCGACGATCCCTGCCGGGCAGCGTGTCGCAAATTCCTGGGAATCGTTACTGACGGTTATATTTTGCCGGCGTGCCGCTTGAACAAGCGGTATATTGACCGGTACGCCGCCGCTAACAACAAGCAGGTCGGTTCCTTCCAACAAACTCAGCGGATGATTCCCCAAGACATATTCAATTTCCAAGTCCTGCAATGCATCCATGCTATCCTGCAATTGATCCGGTGAGCGCAAATCCGAAATTATCACCTTAGCCCCGTTCTGCGCTGCGAATTGGGCGAACGCCTTTCCCTGGCGCGCAAAGCCCAAGATAACGATTTGTTTGCCGGTCAGATCCTTGTTCATACGTCATAAACAGCCAACATATCGCCTAAATAATGGCTAATGAAATTCCAATCATGGCCGAGAGGATTGCTACAAGCCACCATCTCTGCACAATTTGTGTTTCACTCCAACCAAGCAGTTCAAAGTGATGATGGAGCGGGGCCATCTTAAAAAGTCTCTTCCCGCCGGTTGACTTAAAATACAATACCTGCAAGGTTGTTGACGCCATCGTGGCATAGGGTACCAAGGCAATGATCGGTAAAATGAGCCATTGATTGGTCATTAAGGCGACAACGCCAAGCGATCCACCCAGTGCTTGAGCCCCAACATCTCCCATGAACATTTGCGCCGGTTTGGCGTTGTACCATAAGAAGGCAAAGCATGCTCCGACCGTGATAAAACAATACGTAACGAGAAATTGTTGATCCTGCCAAACGGCGATAATTCCGTAAGCAATAAAAGCCGTCGCTGAAATGATGCCGGCCAGTCCATCAAGCCCGTCAGTCAAATTAACCGCATTCGCCGTACCCGTGATGAGAATTGTCGCAATGGGTATATAGATGATTCCAATGTCGATCAGAACGGGTACAGTCGGGACAGCCATATATCCATGTCCACTATTGACGACCCAATAAAGTGCCGCCGCCGCGATCAAGGCGATACCTAACTGGAACCAGATCTTTACCCGGGCCGGCATACCCTCTCCTGGACGCAGACGGAATCCTTGATAGTCATCAATTGCTCCCAGAATGGCATAAGCAATTAAAACACCTAAGGGAATAGCGACACTTTCGGCAATATCTCGAGCCTGGACCAACTGAACGATGTTAACAAGGATGCTTAACAGAACAATGGACCCAACAATAAGGATGCCGCCCATTGCCGGGGTGCCGGTTTTAGCCATATGGCTGGATGGACCATCAATCCGAATCTGTTTACCAAGGCCCATGCGTCGCATCAACTCGACCAGAGGGCCACCCCAGATTACAGCCATGAGAAAAGTAAAGCCTCCAAGTGTCAAAGCAAAAGCCATTAATTAGCCCTGCCGATTGCTGCTACAATGCGATCCATGCGCATACCAAGCGAACCTTTAACGAGGATCATGTCCCCTTCAACAATTATTTGCTCTAGAATCGGTATCGCATCCGTCGCTTCTTCTACCCATATAACCGATTTGGCCGGCATCCCTACAATTTGTGCTTCCTCGGCGATAACCATGGCTCTAGGTCCGACGGCAACCAGCAAGTCAGCCACATCAGCAGTGCGCCTGCCTACCAAACGGTGCGAGTGCTCCTCGGCATCTCCTAGTTCTAACATATCGCCCAAGACGGCGATGCGACGGCCGTTGAGTTCAGAAAGCAGGTTTAAAGCTGCAAGCGCTGAGTCAGGACTCGAGTTGTAGGTGTCATCAATAATGGTTGATCCATTTGGTCCCGGAACCGCCAGGATGCGAAATTGCGCCGTGCTGGCTTCACCAAGACCGGCGGCAATTTCTTCCCACGATAAACTCTCGACCAAGCCAACGGCCGTTGCCCGGAGGGCGGTGTGGACGCTATGTCTGCCAAGCATTGGAATACCCATAGAAAGCGATTCATTCCCGCAGTGGAGGGTGAAACGAATCCCGTCTAATCCCATTGAATGAATGTTGTCCGCCCAAACATCGGCATTGCTGTCCAACCCATAGGTGAACACCTGCGCACGTGTATGTTCAGCCATACCCATCACTCTCAGATCGTCATAATTCAGGATAGCCGTCCCATTCTCGGGTAATGCTTCAACCAGTTCTTGCTTCGCTTCGACGATCTTCTCCATACTACCGGCCCGTTCCATATGCACCGGACCAATGATCGTAACAACCCCAATTTTCGGGTGGGTCATCTCACATAATCTTTCGATTTCGCCTACTGTATACATCCCCATTTCCAGGACAGCGCGCTCATGTTCCGGACGCAGGTCAAATACTGCCGCCGGCAGTCCAAGGATGCTGTTGCGATTCCCCGGAGATTTGAAAGTGTTAAAGCGCTGTGAGAGCACCGCATGGGTCATCTCTTTAGTTGAGGATTTCCCTACACTTCCTGTAATCCCGATGACCTGCACATCAAATTGAGCGCGCCACAAGGCAGCCGCCTTTTGCATCGCTTCAACACTGTCATCTACAAGAACAGATACAGGCAAATGGCCATCCCACTGCTCAATCGCCTCTCTTCCTTCGCCGGCAATGTTCACAACGGAGGTCTCTAAGTCCTCCGAAATTCGTTCGGTGACGGCTGCGATTGCACCACGCTGAAATGCATCGGCGATGTAATCAGCCCCATCGACATTTTCTCCTTGCAGAGCAACAAAGAGACTGCCCGGAATCGCCTCGCGGCTGTCAACAACAACGTTGGTAATCAACGGTTCCTGTTCTGTCCGTTCGTAATCTAAGAGCGCCTCAAAAAAATAACCTAAAGAGGGTTGCATCTACTTATTCATTAATCCTCGCTGCCAGGACATCTCCTTGAAGGCGGAT
The DNA here is from genome assembly GCA_046259485.1 of Promineifilaceae bacterium (SeqCode). Classification (GTDB taxonomy): domain Bacteria; phylum Chloroflexota; class Anaerolineae; order Promineifilales; family Promineifilaceae; genus JAACFF01. The sequence goes on from JBJYWP010000041.1 coordinate 35,631, forward strand.
GTTATCCGGTGGGATGTCAAGCAACACTACTAATTCAGGAGCCAGTTCAGCGAATGTCGGGGCGGCTGATTGGGAACCCCAGTAAACATTCGGCCGATCGAGCTTTATGTAGACTAATATTTCCGGATCATCGGCGGGCAACCAGCCCACAAACGTGCCGATCGCATCATCCGGCAGATAAATTCCATTTTCAGCAATCTGGGCTGTCCCTGTTTTTCCGGCCACTGTATAACCGGGAACCTGAGCTTGAGGAATCGCCGTATTAAGGGCATTTGTGGCCATCGCTGTCAGCTGTTGTGCGGTCTCAGCGCTAACGGGCTGGCTAATGACGACCGGTTTAGTCACCTGAACACTGTCCCCGCGATGAATTTCCTTCACCAGATAGGGCTGCATCATTTTTCCTTCATTCGCCAATGCTGAAAGCGCTGCAACCATTTGAATCGGTGTAACAGCAATACCCTGGCCATAGGCATTCGTGGCCAGGAATGATTCCTCCCAATACGGGCTGCCGGGTAAAGGCATCAGTCCATTAGCTTCGGCCACAAGGTCAATACCGGTTGGCTGCCCATAACCAAAACGTTGTAAGTAACTGTAATAGTTATCTGTGCCCATCCATACAGCCAATGTCGCTGCACCGACATTCAAAGATTGGGCCAGCAGTGTGGTCATATCTACCTGTCCGTGCGCCATACGCGTCCAGTTTACGGTTTTGTGACCACCGACATATAGTTCACCTGTATCATAATAAGTAGAGTCCGGTGTAACCGTACCTGAGTCCAGAGCCGCGGCCATCGTGATCAGTTTCATTACAGAGCCCGGTTCAAACTGATCGCTGACAATGGGATTCTTGATCGTTTCCGTTTCAACATCGAAGAAATTATAAGGATCAAACCCGGGTTCGCTGGCCATCGCCAGAATCTCTCCAGTTTTCGGATTGATAACGATGATCTCGCCCTTAGTACAATCGTATAGATCAATAGCCTCCCGAAGATGACGCTCAACGACATACTGTACTGTCCGGTCAATAGTGAGTACCAGATCAGATCCCTCGCGCGCACTGGCGTCGGGCTGAACTTCCAAGGGTGAAATATAGTACTTTTGGCTTGCTGCTTCGCCGGCGAGTTCACGGTCATAAAACCCCTCAAGGCCGGATCGGCCGTGCCCCTCAAAGTTAACATAACCAAGGGTTTGACTCATGAGAGATTTTTGTGGGAAGTATCGGCGGGGCAGCGGCTCGATCTGAAGGCCATCATTGTCGGGTAAATTGCGCACCGTTTCGGCTATCTCCGGAGAAACACGGCCGGAAATTAGTACATAAGGCCTTTTGGACTGCAGCTTGGCTAATAATTGGTAGGACGGCACTTCAAGAATTGGCGCCAACTCCGTCGCCAATTCTTTCGGTTGGGTCACCATATTCGGAGAAGCTCCGATTTGATAATCAGCGCCATTCGCTGCCAGTACTGCTCCATTGCGGTCGTAAATCACGCCACGATTTGGCCACTCGATTCTATCGTACTCACCCGACCCATAGGCCATGGTCTCCTCGCGGTCAACTACCTGAAATTGAATCAGGCGCGCGATGATGACGAGGCTGAAGACACCCATTACGGTCGCAACGAGCAACAATCTCCGGCTTTGACTTCTATTCACCTGACTCACCTCGCATCAAATCATCAAGTCGTTCTTGCAAGACAAGATGCAGCGCCTCCTGAATCGTATCCACAGGCTCTGCTATTTTCTCTTGAGTAACAGGAGAAAATGCCTTGGCCGCGGCCGTTTCCGGATAATCGGGAATGATCAAATATTCGGTGTCAGCAGCAGTGGCTGGAACAAAACCCAGCTTGTCCATTTCCTCATACAGGGTATCCAATGACTGTGCTTCAGCGATATCCCGTTTTATCCCGGTATTCACTCCCTGTATGTCCGAGAGATCAAATTCCAACTGCTGTACATGACGGCCGACCGCGGCCACTTTAATAGTTTGACTCAGGTAAATAACACCAACCAATGCCAGAATTAGAAGAATAATTCCCCAACTCATAGCGGCTTGGGCTTCGGTAAGTTTCCCAATCCTGCGCATAAGCTCGCGCGTCTGCCGGGCGGATTTATTTACAGTTGTTGTATGCTGGTGTTCGTGGACCATCTTTAACCAAATCCATTGTTGTCGCTGCTTCTTGTCCCTCGTAAAAGATTTAAAGGTCAATGGTTTCAACAGCTAAAGTTTTTCAATAACCCGTAAACGGGCGCTGCGGCTTCGAGGATTTGCTGATACCTCATCGGCCGAAGCCTTTACTGCTCGGCGGGTGATTAACCGCACCTTTGCACGAACGTTACAATTACAGATAGGCTGTTCCGGAGGGCAGATGCAATCTTTACTAAGATCTCGGAAAGTATGTTTGACGATCCGGTCTTCTAAAGAATGAAAACTTATGATTGCTAAACGCCCGCCGGGTTCCAATACATCGATTGCTGCTTCTATGCCTCTTTCTAACTCTACCAGTTCATCATTAACTGCGATCCGAAGTGCCTGAAAAACCTGAGTCGCCGGATGGATACGACCTCTTTGCCCTATTTCTGCCTTAATCAAATCAGCTAGAGCCGCCGTTGTGTGTAGCGGCCTGTTAGCCACAATTGCCTGGGCAATCCGTTCAGAGCGATTTACTTCTCCGTAACGTTTAAAAATCGCCACCAGCTCATCTTTTGTTAAGTAATTAACCAGATCCGCTGCCGTGGCCTCTGACGATGAGTCGAATCGCATATCCAGAGGACCTTCTTTTAAAAATGAGAATCCTCGCGATCCATCTGCTAATTGTCTTGAGGAAAGGCCCAGGTCAAGCAAAACGCCTTTCACAGCAGTAAAACCGTTTTCCCTTGCCAGTTTATCCATCATCGCGTAGCTGGTATTTAGGTAGACTACGCGCTCACCAAATCTTTCTAAGCGGCGACGAGTAAACTGAATTGCCTCCAAATCGCGATCAAAGACCAAAACGCGCCCATCAGGCGCGGATGCCTCCAAAATTCCGGTTGTGTGCCCTCCTGCACCTAATGTGCCGTCAATATATTGACCGCCTGGTAGCGGCACCAGTAAATCCAGTACTTCAGTGTATAAAACGGGAATATGAGTGCTCTGATCCATCAAACGTGTGTTGATTTAGCAACATGCTATACTTATGGACCTTACGAGTGCTATCAGATTCCCAAATCCTGCCAGCGCTCAAAGTCGTCATTGTTTTCAATATCATCGCGAACCGGATTCCAGGAATCAGCATTCCAAATTTCGGCGTAGTTATACATACCTATGATCACAGCTTCATCACCCAAATTGGCGAATTCACGGAGCGTTGCCGGTATGAGTATCCTACCTTGGCGATCAGGAACCAGGTCTGTCGCACCTGAAAAAACGCGGCGACTAAATGCACGGGCGCTGCGGTCTGAAATTGGTATTTTGGCGATCTTTTGCGCCAGCTCTTCCCACTCGGTCAAGGTGAATACCAACAAGTTCCTATCCAGGCCACGCGTAACAACCAACCCCGCAGCCAGATCGCCACGAAATTTGGCCGGGATAGTCAGGCGTCCCTTTTCATCAATGGTATGTGTGTATTCACCTAAAAACATAACTCACCGGAAGGAGCGGATAGGGAATTAGAACATTTGTTCTTGATGACCCATTTTAGCATAAAAATTGAGGGCGCGAGCACTACAATGCCCCACCTTGCACCACTTTCCGCCACAACTGGCCATAGTATACACCAAAGACTAGTCATAACAAAAGCCGGATTTCAATTTTTTAAGGTCGAATCCATGTGTTTAGCGGGCATCCATGCGTGATTCGCTGTGGTACAATGGGTTGGAACCATTTATTTTTTGCATAAAATAAATCATGGGTACTCGCAAATAAATATGGATACAGAAATTCTTTCAATCGCAATTTTGCTGATCCCGGTGGCTATCATATTGGGTTCCTGGTTATGGTCTCGATCACATCAGAACACACAGCGTGAGTTAACGGCCGAAACTTTAGAGCAAAAGACCCTCGAGAGTTACATCGACCGCGTTGCGGACTTGGTCCTAAACTGTAATCTCACCACAAGCAATGAAGATGATGAGATCAGGACCGTCACACGTGCGTTAACGGCCAATACATTGCGCAACGTCAATGCTGAACGCAAGGGTTTCATCGTCCATTATTTATATGATTCCTCCTTATTGAAAGTAGGAGCACCAGTTATTAACCTGCGTATGTTAGATCTTGCGGGGGCCAACCTGTCCCGGTTCAATTTGTCCGAAGTGGGTCTTCAAGGGGCACAATTAACTAAGGCGAATCTTAATGAGGCTGACATCAGCCAATCAGATCTGCGTGCCGCAGAGCTACCAGGGGCGACCCTGGTTAAAGCAAATCTAAAAGGCACTTATTTGCGAGGCGCAAATCTCCAAAAAGCAAATTTCACAAACGCTGAGTTGGCCGGCGCAACTTTTTCTAAAGCAGATCTGAAAGGCGCAAATCTCCAGGGAGCCAACCTTGAGAATGCAAACTTTAATGACAGTGATCTTAGTGGTGCGAATTTAAAAGGCGCGAATCTGCGCGGGGCAAAACTTCGTAGTGCCATACTTGTGAAAGCTAATTTGGAAAGCGCGAATTTGAATATGGCAAACCTGCATCACGCGGATTTGAATGAGGCCATACTCGAACACAGCACTTTAAATGGCGCGAATCTCAGTAATGCTAAGGCGGATAATATCAAGAGCCAAAAGGCATCTTACAGCGGTGCTGTGATGAATGATATCTCGATGGCTGGTGCAGATTTGCGGACGGCTGACTTGAGCATGGCTAATTTACGCGGAGCGAGTCTAAATGCAGCCAATTTGCAAGGCAGTCAACTACGAGATGCGATCCTCGGCCGGGCGAATTTAAGTGGGGCGGTTTTGAAGGGAGCAAAACTAAACCGAGCGAACCTCAGTCTGGCCAATTTGCGCGGGGCTAACTTGAGTAAAGCCGTCTTGGAAGATGCAGGGTTGAGTGGTGCGGATTTGCGCAACACCGTTTTGCGGGGAGCAAACTGTCGTGGATCTGTTCTTCGAGGAGCAATCCTTGGTGGTGCGGATTTAAGCAATTCAGATTTAAGTATGGTCAATCTGCGTTGGGGAAATCTGACCAATGCACGTTTACGGGGCGCCGATCTTAGTAAAGCTGATTTAAGTGAAGCCGAAGTGACTAAAGAACAATTAGCAATGGCGAAATCATTAGAAAAGGCCATTATGCCGGACGTTGTTTCCCCAGCCCAACCCCCGTTAATTGTGGGAACTCCCTCACGAGAACAACCATCGGAGTTCAGCAAACCCCAGGAGACCGATAAAACCTCAGCCAAAGAAGAACAGTTAACGTAACCAGGATTTGTTCTTTGGAAATTATTTGCTAATTCCAGTCAAGCCCACTTCTCATCTGCCAGTATTGCTGCGGTTTTTCTCTGAGAGCGGCTAACAATTCATCAAGCCAATCCCCTGCCTTGACATCGAATGCCTTCACATTGGACACGATGTGCTCAACCTGAGCAGCGCCGCTTAATACCACATCAACCCACGGCTGGGCTAAAACGGCCGCTAATGCCAGTGCGTCAATAGTTGTATCAAGCGCTTGCGCACTGCTTTCTAACAGCGCACGTTGTTTCTCAAAAGCGGGATCCAGGTTCCTGTCCGTGAGCCGGCCGTTCGCCACAGCTTCCTTAATAACAACGCCCATCCCTGCCTCATGAGCCTGGCTTAAAGTGTCGCCGGCCTCCTGCGCTAATAAATTCCAGGTCGCCTGAACTGCCGAAAAAAGAGGCTGGCCGCCATACTCGATTTCCATCGCTCGCAGCAATATTTCCGATTGCGCCGGTCCGCTCATAGACATACCAATTGCCAACCCGCTATCACGAAGCTCGGCCAACCTGGAAAGAACCTGGTCGTTCTCCAAAACCCCGCTCTCAAGCGTGGCCGAATGAATCTGATAGAGATCTAGCTGTGCGCCTAGCAAGCTGCGGCTTTCAAGAATTTGGCGATTTAATACAGCCAATGAGTGCTCCTTAATTTCGTGATGCTCGGCTGTTACATTCCAATCGGCCGTATAGGTATATCCCCATTTCGATCCCACAGTAACGGATTGCGGATCGATATCGCGAAAGGTCAGCCATGAGGCCAGGAAGTTCTCCGCTCTGCCATAGGACCGGGCCGCATCAAAATATCGGATACCCAAATCCCAGGCCGCATCCAGGACTTCGTGAGCATGCTCTTCCATTGCCTTAATTTCATAATTGCTTTCAAGATCATCAGCATGACCCAAATTTATGTAGCCGGGTCGCCCCAGGGCAGCCAGACCCAAACCCATGCGCGTGACCGGTAATTGGCTCCGGCCGAGTTCTATTGTTTCCATATTAATATCCTTTATGTATCGAAGTGAAGAGGAAATAACCCAGCGGCATAGACGAGCTCCTCAACGATATTCATTAGCGTGCTATGGCCTTTTGTAGTTTAGCTGATGCCCATTTTCGGACCAACTTACCTTAAAATACCGATCACGAAAGGGCCAGGTAATCTTTACCATGCAAGCGGTGATCAATTTTTTGCCAGATTATTTCCAGATGCTCTTCATGCTGAACATAGTCAAGGCCATTCGTATCAATTGTCAAAACGGGGCTGAGAGAGAATTCCGCGGACCAAGATTCATAAAATCCATTTAACCGCTCCAGGTAACTATCCGTTATTCCTTTCTCGTAAGCACGTCCTCGTGAAGAAATTCGACGACGTAAGGTCGAGACTGATGCACTAAGGTAAATAACAAGGTCTGGTGGCCGAAGCAAAAGCGAAAGTGTTTGATACAGGTCTTGGTAGCATGTCCAGTCCCGCTCACTCATATCTCCCTGCTCAAAGAGATTACGCGCAAAAATCTCAGCATCTTCATAAACACTGCGATCCTGGATAATCGATTGTGGCTGCTGCAGTAAATAATAGTGCTGCTGTAAACGCCTTGAAAGAAAAAACACCTGCGACTGAAATGCCCAGCGGCGCATATCCTTGTAAAAGTCAGCCAGATAAGGATTTTCAGTTACAGCCTCATAAACGGGCTCCCATCCATTACGCTCTGCTAACAGTCTCACTAAAGTAGATTTACCGACACCGATGTTACCAGCAATCGTAATAAAGTATTTCGTCATAACTTCGCTTTCCTTGATCTTTGGCTCATTAGGTGAAAAGAATACTCCGCCAGGATACGCAGTAGTTCATGACGAATTATAAGAATAAATCCGGCATATGTCATTGGCTCCCCCAGGTGAATTGTCCTATTGGGGCAAGCGGAATAAATTATCTTGTATTTGGTATTTATTAATAATTTGAGAAATTTTCTCCCATTCAACAAAAACAGAGATATTATATTATTAGGTTTCAGAAAGTTATTGCCTGCTTTGATACAAGGCCAACCCAATTGGACTTTTTCCGGGAGAACATCATGCGCGTATCTATTGATAGAAATCTTTGCAACACGAGCCTTCCCTTTTGTCAACGCTGTTCAGCGGCATTTATCCGTAACCCAGGAGGCGAAGATCGCCTGTGCATAATGGATATCGAAGATGACGGCAAAGACACGCTGACACTGCACATGCTCACCGACGGCCGTGAACTAGAGATTGAGCTGAATGATAAATTACAAGACTTAGCCGGCGTCGAAGGATGGGAAGCACTCGCCGATTTTGATCCTACGCTTTTCAGAAGTGGCGCGAATCAACGCTGGGCGGAAATTCGCCATCTTCCAGCCGATCACGCCATCCATTGAAAGAAAATATTCCTTATTTTCTCATTCAATGAATGACTAAAGTTTTAATAACCCAACTGCATATCCAACGTTATCTGAAATCCGAAATATCAGGTAACTTGGCCTCCTATTCCCCTGGATCTAAGAACCACACCTGCATGGCGAATGCAGCGTTTTCAATCAGACCTCCCAGAATTTTATAAACAGGCAGCCTAATAATCGCATCATGTAGAGCTTTAGGGCATACCTGTTATAATCCACCCGTAGAATGCAAGAACCGCCAAATAAAAACCGCCGGCAGGTCTGGCTAGGTATTTTGCTTAGCCTTATCTCATTAGCAGCCATCTTCTTCTTCATCAAACCGCAAGAAATTCTATTCGCTTTGCAAACGGTTCGATATGGCTATCTCATTTTTACCGGACTGGGGATCATAACCTTTCTCGTTATAAGAGCGATTCGTTGGCGCTACATGTTGGATAACGACGCCCCATGGAGAACTGTCTTCCATATTCAAAATATCGGTTACCTGTTGTCCGCGGTATTACCGCTGCGCATCGGTGATGTTGCCAGGGCTGTTCTGATAGGGAGCGTTCCTCCTATCACAATCGCCCGGGGTATTTCCACGATGGTCGTGGAGCGCATTTTGGATATGCTGTTTATCATTGCCCTGCTGCCATTCGCCCTTTCCGGTGTTGAGCATATGCCGGATTGGATGCGTGCCGGAGCTCAAGGAATGGGCCTGATTGCCATTGTCGGCATCATTGTGCTCATCATCGCCGCAAAGCAGCGCGAAAGAGCTGTCCGATTCGTAGAACGCATACTGGACTTCATCCCTTTTCTCAATACGGCCGCTTGGACCGCGCGAGCTGATAGTTTTCTGGCCGGCTTAGATAGTCTTACAAACTTTAAGGATGCTGCCTGGCTCATCATGTTAACAGTTGCTACCTGGCTGCCGATCATTCTTGCTTATTACGCCATGTTACGGGCCGTCAATCTGCAACCCAGCCTCATTATGGCCTCCTTCGTCGTTTGTGCCGCAGCCCTGAGCGTCGCCCTGCCTTCTTCCCCTGGACAAATTGGTGTCTTTCATGCCGGAGTCATTGCTGCTTTACAGGTTTGGGGACAACCCGAAGCGCAAGCAGCAAGTTTTGCTTTTCTCTATCATGCTTTGAATATGGCGATCATGATCGGTTTCGGCATTGTTGGCATATTCGCAACCGGTTCAACCTTCAAGCAGGTCGTTGCTTCAACTCAAGAATTCATGAATAGAGAAAAGGTTGAAAAACCAGTGAGTCATTGAAATTGGGAAAGTGTATAAAGGGATGCTAGCTATTAAAATCAACCCTTCCGTCATACATGGAAAAGAATAACCTTAATGAAAGTTCTTGAAATACTAACTTATTATCGCCCCTGGGTAAGTGGGCTGACAATATACGTTGAACGTCTTAGCAAAGCGCTTGTTGAAAAAGGGCATGATGTCACTGTATTAACCTCCCAATATGATCCGGAGCTGCCTCGTTTCGATGTAATCGATGGTGTTAAAGTCGTGCGCATTCCCGTCGTCATGCGTGTCAGTAAGGGCGTAATCATGCCCGGATTCGGACCAATGGCCTGGAAATTGGCTCCGCGTTCAGATGTCATTCATCTCCACCTTCCGCAATTTGACGCTCCTGGAGTCGCCTTACGAGGGCGTTTATTACATAAACCGGTGGTGCTCACTTATCATTGCGATCTGCAATTACCGTCGGGGACATTTAACAACTTGGTTAACCGCGTGGTACTGAATTTAAATGAAATCGCTGGAAAGCTGGCTGATACTGTCGTTACTTATACACGTGATTACGGAGTCAATTCCCCTTTCCTTTCACAATTCGTTGACGATAAGTTGGTTATTATTCCTCCTCCGGTAATGTTGGATCAGGCTGATGATGATGCCCTACAGTCTTTCCAGGCTAAATACAGGACTGGCGGCCAGCAGATAATAGGTGTTTCCGCGCGTTTAGCAGCAGAAAAAGGAATAGAGGTTCTGCTCAAGGCTCTACCCATCATACTGAAGGAATTTCCCAATGCGCGTGTTCTACACGCCGGCCCGTATCAGGATATCATTGGTGAGGAAGCTTATGCCGCCCGGTTAGCCCCTCTCTTCAAGAAATTCAGCGATAACTATACTTTGTTAGGTACATTACACGGAGAAGAATTGGCTGCGTTTTATGCCAGCCTTGATGTTCTTTGCATTCCCAGCCTGAACAGCACCGAGAGCTTCGGCCTCGTGCAGATTGAAGCAATGCGCAATGGTGTACCGGTGGCCGCGTGCAATTTGCCGGGCGTACGCCAACCGGTTACGATGACGGGGATGGGTGAGGTATCAGCGGTCGGCGATCACGAAGCGCTTGCAAAAGCGATCATCGACATTTTGCGAGATCGCCAGAAATATGTTCGGGATGTAGAACTCATTTCAACAAGTTTCGATCCGCAGCAAACTGCGGACGATTATGTATCGCTGTTTGAAAACCTCCTTCATCATCGGCAGGGCAAATTAACGGCCGAGCCACAGGTATATAACCGTTTACGCGCCATGCGAGATAAAATGGCCGGAGAAAAGTCGGGATAACAGCCAGTGACCGATTCTGATACCCCAACACTCAGCGAAAACAGTGACGATCTTCTCTGGCGTCAGCTGAAAACAATTCCCGCATTCCGCGCGTTACTACGCTCGGTCGAAGCGCGTTTTTATTCCGCCGTGTATTTTCCCCAGCCAATTCTTGATGTCGGCTGCGGAGATGGACATTTTGCAGAAGTTACCTTCAAAGAACGAATCACAGTAGGGATTGATCCCTGGTGGGGTCCACTAAGAAAAGCGCAGGCCGGCCAGAAGTATCTCCTTCCTTTGCAAGCGATGGGGGATTATCTACCTTATGCCGATCACACATTTGCCAGCGCTTTTAGTAATTCAGTCCTCGAACATATTCCAGATGTCCAACCTGTTTTAAACGAGGTAAGCCGCGTCTTGCAGCCCGGTGCTCCTTTTGTCATCACAGTTCCCAGTCATTATTTCACAGAGTTTCTCGGCGGCGCAGGAATATTCAACAATCTTGGTCTGGACGGCTTAGCCGAGACCTATCGCTCAGCATTCAATCGCATATCTCGCCACGCACATACCGATCCACCAGAAATATGGGGAGAACGCCTGACTCTAGCCGGTTTCACCATCGAACGCTGGCAGTACTATTTTTCTAAAGAAGCTTTACGTACGCTCGAAGTTGGGCACGCCCAAGGCCTGCCCTCGGCCGTTCTGCACGCGCTCACCGGCCATTGGATTCTTGGACCATGGGAAAGCAACCTGAGACGGACTGAACAGTGGGTACGGCCGTATTACGAGGAAGAGTTCCCCCAAGAAGGCGCTTACCTTTATTTCCTCGCACGTAAAAAATCAGACGGTGCACTGGATCCGGTTTTACCGCCACCCCAATCTTATTCGCTTATTGAACTTCAGGAACCGGCATCGACCACATCAGACATTACTGAAACCCAGGAAGAAGTACCAACAATAGCGGACTCCAGCTCGATTGAGCAGTCCGCCGAACCAGAACCAGCTTCAACCGCTATAGAACAAGAGGTAGAACCCTCCAGCCGAAGACCGCATTATTTGATACCCGGATTATTAGTGGCGCTAACGCTCGCTTTTGCTTTCTTAGGCCAATCAGCGTTTCGCGCCGATCCCCAAGCACCTGCTGAGGGTGTCCGCTGGTTTGTCTTTAGCGCAGGCGCTTTGCTGCTACTTCTTTGGTTCAAGCGTTCAGCTGAAAAAACAGAACGGCGAAGCTGGCACTGGCCTGATATTTCGGCCGTTCCCATACAGCGCTGGTTTTATTTCCCTGCACTCCTGTTGGCCTTTTTCGCTTATCGTCTGGCTTCCTCAAGCGACCATTCAAACCCCATTACAGCCGTTGTCATTTGGATAACCGCCATCGTCCTGGCATTCTATTCATTGAGTCAGATTGAACACGTCGACAGGGAGCCACTTTCACTGAATCAGAAGGAAGCGCGACTATTTACATTTAAAGCTAGTGTGCTCTTATTCTTGGTCGCCCTGGTAATCCGGGTCTATGATTTGGCCAATCATCCATTCATCTTAAACGGGACAGAAGCCAGCATAGGTCTTGAGGCGCTTAATGTCCTTAGCGGTTTGCAAACAAACCCTTTTGGAACAGGTTGGTTAACCAACCCTACCCTACCTTTCTTTATGCTGGCAGTTCCAATTAAGTTACTCGGACCAACGGCCGAATCAATTCGCCTGTTATCGGCCGTTATCGGAGCAATCACAGTCCCCACCCTCTTCATCATGGGTCAGCGTTTGTTCAATCGATCCGCGGGTCTTGTCGCGGCGATTCTGCTGGCATGTTCACACTTTCATGTACACTACAGTCGATCCGGTCTAACAAATGCCTGGGACGCACTCCTAACGCTTCTAGCCCTCGGTCTGATCGCTGTCGCCTGGCAGCAATATCCAGTGCGAAATAGGCAAACCTGGCTGGTAGCCGGACTTGCCGTCGGTTTTACCACTTATCTCTATACCAGCTCCCATCTACTACCGCTTATGTTACTCGGACTATCGCTTGTCCTGATCATGCTAGATCTCAACATGGTTAAAAAGCAGTGGCGCCAGGGTCTGGCGATGGCCGCCCTGGCATTAGTCATTGCCCTGCCACAGATGCTGCATTACCAGGCTACTCCCGGCGTCTTTATGGAGCGGGCAAACGCGCTGGGCATATTGGACAATCAGAGCGGCTGGCTCAGTCAAGAGGCGGCACGGGTTGGCGCAAGCCAGCTCCAGGTTTTTATCGACCAGTTCTGGCAGGCAGCCCTGGCCTTTAACGCCACAGTCGATAGCGGCATATCATATGGGCCGCTTGTACCACTCCTCAATTTTCTTTTCGGGCTGCTGGCCGCGCTAGGCCTCATACTGGCATTTTTTAGACTGCGTCAAATTCGTTACAGCATTCTTGTTGTCTGGGTATCTGTTACCGTGATCTTTGCCGGCGCTCTCTTAGAATTCCCGCCTAACAGCCACCGCTATATCATTGCCATGCCCGCCGTTAGCCTATTAGCGGCGGTGGTCTTAAATGAATTGACAAGCAGTTTTTCCGGCCAGATGGCCAATCGAAACGCCCCAACCCTTTCCGTTAAACCGTCAGCAGCCCAATTATTTGTTATGCTTATTATCACATTCGCCATTGCGATTCCTGATCTGATTTTTTATTTTGGGACGTATCGACACGAGCATAATTTCGGCGATCGCAACACAGAAATTGCGGATGGCGTCGCTAAATATTTGAACAATTTGGATGGCCAATGGATCGCCCAGTTTTATGGTCCGCCCGCCATGTACGTCGACTTTCCCACAATACTCTTCCTGGCCCAAAATTTTAAAGAAGGTCAAAATTTGTTTAATGTGCCCGAAGATGGTGGCCCCTTAACCGGCCAAGAAATGAACAATCAAAGTTTTATCTTCCTTCCTGAAAGGCAAAATGAGATTGAACAACTTCGCACCTTATTTCCATCAGGCCAGGAACGTTTCTTCTCCGGATACTACGCCGACCCACTTTTTTACGTATATGAAGTTAGCGGCAGCAGTTAGCACAAAGAGAAATTCACCATCTTTCAAACAACCAGATAGTAGTAACCCGGCTCGTTGTGTGTTACCTTATGAGATATGACCGAAAAAGAGGTTCACCTTAGCAAAAATCAAGGAGAGCAAAAACCACAACCGGATATCACGGTAGAGGTGGTTTCCTCCCCTCTCTGGGGACTGAGCACAAAGATTGTCGTCATTGTTTCCGCACTTGTGCTTCTCGGCTTTATGGTCTGGCGATTCCAGGGTTTGATAGTTATGACTATTCTGGCCGCTGTGATCGCCTACATTCTCAATCCACTCGTCGTTTTCGTAAATGAGCGCACAAATATCTCACGCGGATGGGTAATCCTGGCCATTTATCTAGTATTGGCAGTTGCGCTCAGCACGCTGTTCGTTTCACTGGGGGTTGCTGCTTACGATCAGGCAACCGATTTCATTAATCTCGTTCCAAATTTGATAGACCAAATCATTTCACTTTTCGAAACTATCAATATGCAGAGCGAGCCCATCGTCATCGTGGATCGTATTTTGATTGAGCCCATTAATTTACCATGGGAAAGCATTACTAATCAGCTTCTCGGCTTGATTCAACCAACTTTGACTACCAGCGGCGGATTTGTCGGCCAGCTGGCATCCACGACAGTCCGTACCATCGGCAACTTCATCTTTATCTTTGTGATCTCGGTCTATCTCATTTTTGAGGCGCCTAATATCGGTCGTTACCTTCAAGAATTGGCCGCCCAACCAGGTTATCAAACCGATATGGAACGGATGGCAAAGGAGTTCAGCCGGATTTGGAGCGCTTATCTTCGCGGGCAGGTTGTTCTAGGAGTTATCATCTTTTTCGTCGTTTGGATGGGTTTATCGGTTCTCGGTGTTCGCAATGCTTTAACGTTGGGGCTCATCGCCGGACTGCTCGAATTTGTACCTACAATCGGGCCGATAATCAGCACAGTTATAGCGATGACTGTCGCATTCTTCCAACCATCAAATCCCTGGGATTTAATGGGCTGGCAGTTCGCCCTGGTAGTTCTCATCTTCATGATCCTCGTGCAGCAAGTAGAAAATAATGCCCTGGTCCCACGCATTGTCGGTAATGCGCTGGATCTACACCCGCTCATCGTCATTATTGGTGTATTTATGGGTGCGTCCGTAGCCGGGATATTAGGCGCTATCTTGGCCGCCCCTCTCCTGGCCTCTCTTAAACTGGTGGCTGTTTACGCCTGGCGAAAACTGTTCGACCAGCCGCCTTTTCCCGAATACGATCCCATATTGCAACCAGAAACGGCCGACCTGGAAGAGATCGAAGAACTAAGCGCCGATTCTCCACAGCCGTCGGGTCCGATCTCTTAATTACTCCTTCTTGACAGAAATCCCTGCCCGTTCAATAATAGCCTCAACTGGTCAGACCACTTACCAGTTGAGGCTATTTATGAACAATTGGTCAGCCCCACAACGCCCTAATATTTATGCCGAGCAGTTACTGCTCTCAGCCATTCTCGATGGGACTTATCCACCAGACTCCTCTCTGCCGGGCGAACGCACTCTAGCCGCGGAAATGGGCGTTACACGCCCCACCCTACGAGAGGCAATCCAGCGCCTTTCCCGTGATGGTTGGCTAACCGTCCAACAAGGAAAATCTACGATCGTCAATGATTATTGGCGGGAAGGTGGGTTGAATGTATTGAATACGCTGATCCAACATGGCCGCTATTTACCGGCCGGTTTTGTTACTCACCTCTTAGAGGTCCGCTTACAGCTTGCACCTGCTTATACCTATGCGGCAATCAATAACGACCCGCAGACAATCGCTGAATTCCTCGACGGGCGTCTATCACTTACTGATGATGTCTACAGCTATGCTGATTTCGATTGGCGCCTGCACCACCAGTTAACCTACTCCTCAGGCAATCCAATTTACACCTTGATTCTGAACGGCTTTGGCGATTTTTATGAAAAATTGGCCCGAATTTACTTCGCTCCCACAGAAGCGCGCGCCCGATCGCTAGCCTTTTATTCGGCATTACGGCAAGCCGCACTTGAGGAGGACGCACAATCTGCTGAAAGGATCAGCTACGAAACAATGCTGGCAAGCATTGAGCTTTGGATGGATATCAGGGGGCAGTTCGATCCTCTGGAGCGGATCGAAGACAGCGGTATTATTCGTGAGGCTTGATCATGCGGCGATGGAATGGTTGGGGTGACAACACGGTTCAATACCCGTTAGCAGCCAATGCAGCCAGCTTTCTGGAAAAGAAAATCGGCAAAGGCGTTCCTCCAAAGGACGCCCAGTTGGCAGATGTCCTGGCTGGGATGCCGCATTCCAGGCTTGCTGACAATCCATTAATTTCTAAAGAACCCGAACAGCGGCTGCGCCATGCTCGTGGACAAAGCTTACCCGATTGGATCGCTTTACGAAGCGGGACAATCAGCACCTTCCCTGATGGCGTTGCTTTTCCTGAAAGTCAATCTGATATTGCCGATTTGATCCAATTTGCCATCCAGACCGGTGCACGGTTAATACCTTACGGCGGGGGAACGAGCGTGGTCGGGCATATCAATCCACTCAGCAGCGACGAACCTGTTGTGACCGTCGATATGCGGCACATGAATCGGATGACTGCTTTCCATGAAAAAAGCCTGTTAGCTACTTTTAACGCCGGTGTTTCAGGCCCAGATTTAGAAGCCCAACTGAGGGCGCTCGGCTGTACGCTGGGGCATTACCCGCAGTCATTTGAATACTCAACATTAGGTGGCTGGATCGCTACCCATTCAAAAGGGCAGCAGGCTCTTTTTTACGGCCGTATTGAAGATCTTTTCGCGGGGGGAACCCTGCTCAGCCCGGCGGGAACGTTAAATATCCCCGCCCATCCATCATCGGCTGCCGGTCCTGATCTACGCCACCTAGTGCTGGGAAGCGAAGGTCGTTTGGGCTTTATCACCCAGGCAGTCGTCCGAGCGTCTCCCTTACCTGCTAAAGAAGAATTTCATGGTCTGTTCTTCCCCGATTTTTCAGCCGGACAGGCAGCGGTTCGTGAGATGGTTCAGGCGGGACTGCCTCTATCTATGCTGCGCCTCAGTACCGTGGAAGAAACAGAAACGACCCTCGTCCTGGCCGGACATGAACGCGCTATCGGCCTTGTGGAGCAGTACCTAAGTGTACGTGGAATCTCCAAAGACAAATCCATGCTTCTGGCCGGATTTTCAGGTACGGAGCGCCTGGTCACAACAACGCGTAAAGAAGTGCAGGCCCTGGCCAAAAAGCATGGCGGCGTTCACGTCGGCAAGCAGTTTGGAAAGCAGTGGCGCAAGAGCCGCTTCCGTTCGCCATATTTGCGGAATACGCTTTGGGAAAAAGGCTATGCGGTCGACACGTTGGAAACGGCCGTACCCTGGCACTTGCTAGATAAAACGCTCTCCAGTATTGAGGATGCCATTAATAAAGCTATCGACCCATTCGATGAGCGCATGCATCTTTTCTCCCACATATCGCACCTTTATAAAAGCGGGGCGAGTGTCTATGTGACTTATATTTTTCGTCTGTTAGAAGACTCACAAGAAACCCTGCTACGATGGGAGAAGATGAAAGCCGCAGCCAGTGAGGCAATCGTGGCCCAGGGAGCTACGATCAGCCACCAACATGGTATCGGCCTCGATCACCAACCTTATATGACGGCCGAAAAAGGATCTTTGGGCATCGACCTGATAACTGACAGTATTCGCCGATTGGATCCCCGCGGCATCATGAATCCCGGCAAACTAATCAACACAGCACGGTAAAGCAGTAGTCTGAGAATTGGGACCTCCCATTTACAAAAGGGAAACCTATGTGGAACCAGAATTGGCGTGATGATATCTGGAAAACAATCCAACAACTCTGGGACATTATTATCATTGGCGGGGGTATCACCGGCGCGGGTATCTTACGCGAAGTGACGCGTCTCGGCTTAAAATCTCTGCTGGTCGAGCAGGCGGATTTCGCCTGGGGCACTTCCAGCCGGTCTTCAAAACTCGTTCATGGCGGTCTGCGCTATCTTAAAGAAGGAAGGATTCGCCTGACAAGAGATTCCGTCCGTGAACGGGAGCAGTTACTGCAAGATGGTCCAGGATTGATCGAACCGCTCGATTTTTTGCTCGCGACCTACGACGGCGAACATCCCGGTCGCCTGGTCTACAGTGCGGGACTGACGATTTATGATCTTTTGGCTTTGCGCTGGAGCCATCATTATTTCAGTGCCCATGATTTCAAACTATTGGCCGGTCAGCTTTCGCAGGAAGGCCTGGAAGGTGGATTTCGTTACGGCGACGCACAGACTGATGATGCACGCCTGGTCTTAAGAGTGTTACAGGAGGCGGCAGCCGCTGGCGCCACAGCCATCAACTATGTCCAGGCGAAGACATTGCTTAGAGATGAAAACGGCCGTGTACAAGGTGTTCGCCTCTATGATCAAGAAGGGAAACAAACGGCCGATGTGAAGGCCACCATCGTGGTCAATGCGACGGGGGCCTGGGCAGACGATCTACGACCTGAACAAGAAGGTGGCAAAAGAATCCGCCCGCTTCGCGGCAGCCATTTAATCTTCCCGGCCTGGAAACTCCCAGTAGCCCAGGCCGTCAGCTTTTTACATCCCCTTGATCAAAGGCCGGTTTTCATTTTACCGTGGGAAGAAGTCACAATTGTGGGCACGACCGACGAAGACCATACAGAATCGCTAAATAAAGAACCCTCTATTACGGGAGAAGAAGTCGCTTATCTCATGGCCGCTGTCGAGGCACGTTATCCTTCACTTGGCATGACCTTGGATGATATCCTCTCAACTTATGCCGGTGTTCGTCCCGTAGTCAGCAGCGGCAAAAGCAAGGCGTCAGAAGAGTCTCGCGATCATATTATCTGGAACGAGGATGGTTTAATAACCGTCACCGGGGGCAAACTCACGACTTTTCGCGTCATTGCCGAAGAAGTAATCGAAGAGGTAAGACTGCAATTTACTGGCTTACCTCCGTTCGATATGGAGGCACCAATATTCGATCCCGTTGATGAACTAGAGTCCATGCCCCAAAATTTAGAAGCCGGATCCGTGCGCCGGCTTCAGGGTCGCTATGGGGCGAATACCCAATACCTTCTGGACGCAGCTGAGCCAGGCGAGCTGTCCCCGATAAACGACCAGACAAACATACTCTGGGCAGAACTGCGTTGGGGAGCACGTGCTGAAGGTGTCGTACACCTAGACGATCTTCTTCTGCGCCGGGTTCGCATGGGCCTTGTTTTGGAGCAAGGAGGCGCTGAATATCTAGAGCAGATTCGCCAAATCTGCCAACCCGAACTGGGATGGAACGATGAGCGCTGGGAAGAAGAAGTACAAGCGTATAGACGAATCTGGGAAGGTTGCTATAGTCTACCCCCCCGAAGTAAAATCCCCGACTGGCAAAGCTTGCTGGCCGGCAAAGCGGATGACGAAAAAAGTGTCGTTAGCAAAGAGCATGCCTTACGTACCCCAAAAGAAGTGCTGCAAATTTCAATGGTGGTAATTTTAGGGAGCATCGTCTCGCTTCTGGCATTTTGGTTTTTCCGCCGGCGGGCAAGTGATTAACAGTTTTTTCGATTAAGCATAATCAGACGGTACAGATTTGAGAAAGAGAAACAACTACCAACGTTTTTTATTTCCGTTTCTTAAACATACAGATGCAGAGACGGCCCATGACCGTACAGTTTCGGCGCTTGCCCTGGCTCAGAGCCAGATGGTGGGACGGTCTATTCTGCAGCGAATTGCCGGGCCATTACCCAGCCGGCCCGTCAATCTGTTCGGTCTGACGTTCCCGAATTGCCTAGGTGTCGCCGCCGGGTTCGACAAAGAGGTTCAGGTAACGGCGGGTTTAGCCCTTCTTGGTTTCGGCCATATTGAAGTGGGCACAATCACACCTCAAGCACAACCGGGGAACGAAAGACCGCGTATTTTTCGACTGCCGGAAGATGATGCCCTTATCAATCGTATGGGCTTTCCCAGTGAGGGAATGAGTCCAACCAGTCAACGACTCAAAGCTTTATCAGAAAAAGAAAGGGATTATGTAGTGGGCGTTAGCCTTGGGAAACAAAAGGAAACCCCATTGGCTCAGGCGGATAAAGATTACGTCCAGGTATTGCAGACTGTTTTCCCATTCGCAGATTACCTGGTTGTTAATATCAGTTCCCCAAACACACCTGAACTGCGTAAACTGCAAGGGGAAAAATATTTAGGCGACTTACTGGGAACACTATCGGCTGAAAACAAAAGCCAGGCAGCCAAATTGCAGATCAAGCCGCGACCGCTGCTGGTCAAGATTGCGCCGGATTTAAGCGACACGGAACTCACTGCAATCCTCCAGGTTACAATCGACAATAAAATTGACGGTATTGTCGCAACCAATACCACGATCGCGCGTAATGGATTAGAGAGTGCAAACCGCGACGAAACCGGTGGGCTCAGTGGAAAACCATTGTCTGCGCGAAGTCTAGAAATTATTGGCACCATCGCTCGGGAAACAAACGGCGAACTGCCAATCATCGGCGTTGGAGGCATCTTCACGGCCGATGATATTCAGGCCAGGTTGGATGCCGGTGCCTCTCTTGTACAAATTTACACCGCTTTGGTTTATGAAGGGCCAGGAATCGCCGGGCGAATTTTGCGTGCGCTCAGCGAACCTAATGAAACAGTTAAGGTATAATCAGTGGCATGAATAAAAGACTGGAAGCCATTGTAACAGGCTACGTGCAAGGGGTTTCATTCCGGTACTATACACGCAAGAAAGCACGCCAATTGATGCTGACCGGTTGGGTCGCGAACCATTGGGATGGTTCAGTTAGAGTGGTAGCAGAAGGTTCGCCGGAAAAGTTGAGAGAATTCAATAACTATTTACTAGATGGTCCGCCTCATGCATATGTCAACAATATGCAATCCGATTGGCTGGAGGCCACCGGCGAATTTTCAACCTTTAGCATCCGTAATTTATGAACGACGAAGAATATCAACTCGGCCGTCAACGGTTAGCCTGGGCATTCCTGATCGGCAGTTTTTCCATTTGTTTGTTGATCAGCATCACTATTCCCGTCGCGGTAAACGCCTATATCCGTAATGCCACCCGGGACTTAATCACCACCATCCAGGCTAACGAAGGCACCGTAGGTGTTGACAACGAATCTGGGGTTCGCCGGGCGGTCATTGCCGGGGAAAACGAAGAATTTGTTGAATCCGGATCCAGCATCTTAACCGATGCAACCGCTACCGCTCTTCTCCACGTCATGGACCCCAACCAGGAAGAACTTTTCGCCCGTCTTACGATAGATGGGAATTCCACGGTGCGAATTGAGCAGGCAATAGCGCCGCGCTTTAACTGGAGCAACGTGGAGAATGAAGCCGATTATCAACTAGAGAGCGGACGGCTTCGGGTAAACCTCTTGGACCCAGAGACAGATACCCCTCCCCTAACCATCAACTTCTTAACCCCCCAGGGCACGGTCACGATTAATGAACCCGGCCAGTATGCAGTTGAGGTAAATAACCAGGCGACGCAACTCAATGTCTACGAAGGCATGGCGGCTATAATGGCTGAGGATGAATCCTTGATGCTTCAAGCAGGCGAACGGGCTGAAATTCCCACCGGGTCAGTGCCCAGAGGTCCTTTGAACCCGGAACGAAACTTGATTAAAAATGGTGATTTCTCGGAGGGCTTCAATAATTGGGCGCAATATGCCTGGCTCGTTGAACTTGACGATCAACCCGAAGGAAAAACAGAGGTAACACGCTTAAACGGCGAACCGGTTCTCCGTTTTGAACGCAACGGCATCGGCCACGCTGATGCGCGGGTGACGCAATCACTCAATCAAAGCGTGAGCGATTTTGAATCACTGCGGTTAATGTTGACCTTGCGCATTGTTGAACAAAGCCTTGGTGTCTGCGGTATTCAAGGAAGTGAGTGTCCTCTTTTCGTACGTGTTAATTACATCGACGAGAACGGGGTCAGCCAGACCTGGCAGCAGGGCTTTTTCGCCAGCGGTGAAATCGACGACAATATGACGCCGGGCGCATGTGTTTCCTGCGCACTCATCCAAAAGAATCATGAACGGGCACAGTTAGGCCAGGAATTCTTCTTTGAAATCGATCTACGAGAGGAACTGGCCCGCCAGGGAGCGGCTCCACCGCGACAGATTGAGAGTATTTCCCTGATCGCCTCCGGGCACAGTTTTATTACTGATGTGATGGATGTCACACTGATCGTTAATTAAGCCCGTCCGATTTTTCTCGGTTTCATGGGATCACTCGTCAAAACCCAGTCTTCTTTCTTTCAAAGAAACATAACGTCTATGGCCAATGACTATGTGATCAAGCACAGAAATATCCAGCAGGGTCCCGGCCTTAACTAACTGTCGAGTGACGCTGATATCTTCGGGTGATGGGGCGGGATCACCGGAGGGATGGTTATGGGCCACGATGACGGCGGCGGCATTGGCTCTGATTGCTTCTTTAAAAAGTTCAGCAACGCGCACCACGGATGTATTTAAACTCCCCTGATAGATAGTAGGCATACCTAAGACCTCGTTGCGCGTGTTGAGTAAAATCACTCTCAGGTGTTCCTGTTCAAGCAGCATCATTTCCGACATCAATAAATTCGCGGCATCCGCAGGGGAACTGACTTTCGGCCGTTCCGCCGGGGTAGCGGCCATCATTCGCCTGCCCATCTCCAATGCGGCTTTCACTTCCGCTGCTTTTGCCGGTCCAATGCCGTTCACGGTGGCTAATTCATTAACAGAGGCTCGGGCCAAACCTGGAAGACCGCCAAAGCGCACCAGTAATTGTTCCGCTAACCGCAAAGCACTGTTGCCGGGAGTGCCAATGCGAATCGTAATCGCCAGCAGTTCGGCCGTTGATAAGGCCTTCTCTCCCACATGCAGCAAACGCTCTCGCGGACGATCTTCTTCCGCCAGATCGCGAATCATCAAGACATATTCGATGGCTCCCTCTTGGCTCATATCCTCACCCTTACTCTATTTTCACGGCCAGCGCAGACCGGTTAAATCCGGTACTTTCTGATAAAAAGGCACGCTCTCCCCTAAGAATCTGCGCCTTTGATCAACAACACGAGTTCATTCCATTCTTCCGAGTCTAGATTGAGGGTTACGCCTCCCAAGACAACGTGATAATAATAGCCGTCGTCATCTTGACTACGCCATATGACATAATTCTCGGTCTCGGAAATGATATCATCGTCCAGGTCGTTTTCTGCCATCTCTGCCATCTTCTTACCCATTTTTCCTTTCTAAAAAGAGCAAACAAAACCACAAGGTAATTGTAAGTCTATCGGAAAAATCCAGCCACAGCGACCAGTATGTGAGAGCGAGTAAGGTACAATCACAATTGGTTTTTGTTCCTGCTATAATGTGCCAAGAGATGAACTTCCTATGCCAATAAATACACCACTGCAAAGCACGACACCAGCCATTGATATCTATATTAAGCTGGCTCATTACCCGGTACTTGCGGATCGTATTCGTTTGCAGATGCGTGAGGAGTTGTTTCAACGCGGGATTATAACCAGGGAAACATTTGAAGCTGAGGTAAAGGCGAACGCCATTGAATCGCAAAGACGGGAAGGATTATTGGATCCATTTGTCCAGGAAGAAGCGAATATATGGCAGAAACGCAAGGAACGCATTCGTGATTATCTAACCGACGCCTACTTTGCATTCAATCTGGGTAGTACACTGCTCGAACAAATCATATCTCAGGTGCGCTCCGACCAACCGGCGCCCACCGATACGGCCGAACTCAGGTTCAATCCGGAGATCGCACCTTGGGAGCTTTTGTTCCGCCAGGGGGAACTATATGAAAATCTTCCGGAGGAAGAACTTGAAAAGGTTACCCATCACCTGGAAGAGATCAAAGTTGTCTTGATCAAGCGTCTTATCAGTGACCATTTACCTTACATCGGAGTCGCCAAAAAAATATTTAGTATCGCCGACCTGCGCCGCATTTACCGGCGGCGTATCGGCCAAGGGAAGATCGGCGGCAAATCGGCCGGGCTGCTGCTCGCCTGGCGCATTTTGCAAAAACCTGATCCGCAAACAGGGGAAGATTTCAGCGACGCGATTGAGATACCGGACTCCTACTTCTTAGGCACGGAAGTGCTCTATGAATTCCGGCTGAAGAACAGCCTGGATCACTTGATGAACCAGAAGTACAGACCGCTCCCTGAAATTCGCGAAGAATACCCGAATATCGTCGATGCTCATTTGCAAGGCGAGTTTCCAGCCAAGATCGTCAAACGTCTGCGGGATGTCTTGCGAAAGATTGGCGACGATCCGATCATCGTGCGCTCATCAAGTTTATTGGAGGATAATTTCGGTTACGCCTTCGCCGGTAAATACAACAGCTATTTTTGTCCCAATCAGGGAACGGCCGAAGAAAACCTGGAAGATTTATTACGCGCTATCAAGCTTGTATTCGCCAGTACGCTCAATCCGGATGCCTTGCTGTACCGCCAGAAACATGATTTGATAGATTATGATGAGCGAATGGCGATACTGCTACAGCGTGTTCGCGGCAAAAGATATGGCGACTATTTTTTCCCATCTATGGCCGGCGTCGCTTTCAGCGAAAATCCATTCCGTTGGAATTCTAAGATCAGGCGGGAAGAAGGTTTCCTGCGCGTTGTTTGGGGGATGGGCACGCGGGCGGTTGATCGCGTCGCCAACGATTACCCACGCATGATCGCCCTCAGCCATCCCCAACTGCGGCCGGAAATGACGGCCGAAGCAATCCGCCAATATTCCCAGTTTTACGTAGATACAATTAACCTGAAGAAAAACAGCTTTGAAACAATACCGGTTCACGATTTACTGCAATCGGATTTTCCTGATCTCCGCTATGTCGCATCGATGGATAGAGGTGATTTCGTACAAGATATTCTTTCTTCAGGCATTCTCGCCGAGAACGAGCAGTATATTCTGACCTTTAATTACTTGACCCGAAACAAGAAATTTGTTTACATGATGCGCAATGTACTCAAGCATCTGGAGAATGCCTATAATCTACCGGTTGATGTGGAGTTTACACTGGAAATCATCCCGAAATATCCCCAACCGGATTACAAACTGAGCATCCTGCAATGCCGTCCACTCAGCCAGCGAAAAGAGGAAAGCTACGTAACCATTCCGGCAGAGTTGGCGGACGAAGACATTCTATTCACTGCTCACGAATTGATTCCCGACGGTGGCGCAGAGGGAATCCGTTACATTGTATTCGTCGATCCCCTGACCTACCGGACGTGCACGATTCCCGACAAGCATGCTCTTGGCCGGGCAATCAGCCGCTTGAACCGGCGCTTTGAGAATGAATCCTACATTCTGATGGGTCCAGGTCGCTGGGGAAGCACTAATATCGATCTAGGAGTGCAGGTTACCTACGCCGATATCCATAACACGAAGGTTCTCATCGAAATGGCCGTTGCCCATAACGGTCAGTTACCGGAACTCTCTTACGGCACCCACTTTTTTCAGGATTTGGTGGAAGCGGGTATTCATTCCTTACCTCTGCACATTGGAGAGGAAGGATCAAAATTCGACTGGGCTTTTTTCCGCGAGTCGCCTAACATGCTCGCGCGGATCCAGCCGGAGGACGCGGAACTTGAACGTTACTTACGCGTGATTGATGTGGCTTCTTTGCCAGGAAATCAGCGAGTGAACATTTCCATGGACGGCCGTAACGATCGCGCCGTTGGATTCCTGGCACAAGGCGATTGGCAGGATAGCGACGGTACAAAATCAACCTTATCGACATTTTAAGCAGCACAGCCAGGAGATGTCATTATGCCCACAACCACCTTACGCAGCATAACGCCAACCATCGACGTTTACGTCAAACTGGCTCAATACCCCATCCTTGCCGATACAATCCGCACCCGGATGCGCGAAGACCTATTTCGCCGCGGTGTGGTTAGCCAGGCTGATTTTGAACGTGAAGTGCAAGAATTGGCCATTGATTCACAACGTCGTGAAGGCGTCTATGAACCGTATACACAGGAAGAGACCGATAAGTGGGAACTGCGCAAGGAAAGAATTCGCGAGGTTCATACGGACGCTTACTTCGCGAACAGCCTGGGAATAGCCTTACTGGAACAGATTATCCAGGAGGTTCTGAGCAAACGGCCGGTCCAACCGAAAATCACGGAATTGACCTTTAATCCGGAAATTGCACCCTGGGAACTTCTTTTCCGGCAGGGCGAGATTTATGAGGCACTCCCCGAGCCGGAGCGTAAGCCGGTGCAGCATCATCTGGAAGAAATTAAAGTTGTACTGATCAAGCGCATGATCAGCGATCAGCTTCCATTTATTGGGATCGCCAAAAATGTTCTGACGATTTCCGATCTGCGACGTGTATACCGACGTTTAATCGGCGGCGGAAAAATTGGCGGGAAAGCGGCGGGTATTGTCCTGGCCTGGAAGATTCTGCGCGAGCAGGGTCCGGAAATTGGGGCTGATATCAGTCATATGGTACAGATCCCCGAATCTTATTTTATCGGTTCACAGGTTATTTATGATTTCAGCGTCATGAATAATCTTGATCACTATATGAACCAGAAATACCGACCGATTGAGGAAATTCGCTCCGAGTATCCAAAACTTGTTCAAGAATATCTCAAAGGTAAATTTCCGGAATCAATCGTCGATCGCCTGCGCGAAATTTTGGTTAAATTTAGAGGCGTTCCGCTTATTGTCAGATCCTCCAGCTTGCTGGAAGACAACTTTGGATTTTCGTTTGCCGGGAAATATGTTTCGATTTTTTGCCCCAACCAGGGAAGTGATCAGGAAAGCCTGGAAGAGCTGCTAAACGGAATTCGCCGTATTTATGCCAGTCTTTCAAATCCTGACGCCCTGCTCTATCGCAAAAAGCATGATTTGCTCGATTACGACGAACGCATGTGTGTGATTATCCAGCCGGTTCTGGGAGATCCCTATGGTCATTATTTATTGCCCTCAATCTCAGGCGTGGCCTATAGCCATAATCCCTACCTTTGGAACCCCAATATCCGGCGTGATGATGGTTTCATGCGCCTGGTATGGGGATTGGGAACAAGAGCCGTTAACCGGGCGGATAATGACTATCCTCGATTAGTCGCCCTGAGCCATCCACAAATGAGGCCCGACCCATCAGTACAGGCCATCCGACAATATTCCCAACACCTGGTCGATGTTCTAGATTTAGATAGCAACACTTTCGAAACGCTGCATATAGATGAGGTATTAGGACCCGATTACCCCAACCTTAACCTGATCGCCTCCATTGATAGAGGGGATTATTTGCAGGATATCATGGCCGGTGGCTTCCTCGGTGAAGATGATGATCTGGTAATCACATTCAACAAGCTGACCGAAGATAAGCGTTTTGTCAAACTGATGCGTATGGCCCTCTTTCACCTGGAACGCAGCTACGGCCAGCCCGTGGATGTTGAATTTATCGTGGAAATTATTCCCAACCAACCAAGGCGCGATTATCAGCTGCATATCTTGCAGTGCCGGCCCCTCAGCCAACAAACAGAACACCTGGTTGTTTCAATACCGGAAGATATTCCCGAGGAGGACATATTATTTGAAACTAACTGGCTGGTTTCAGACGGCAAAACGGAAAACATCCGTTATGTGGTATTTATCGATCCCGTCGCTTACAAACAGGTGCCGGATTTGGTTATAAAGCGCGAACTCGGCCGTGCTGTTTGCCGTTTGAATCAGAAACTGAAAGATGAGAATTTTATCCTCATGGGTCCAGGTCGCTGGGGCAGCTCCAATCTAGATCTGGGAGTGCATGTCACTTATGGCGATATCTATAACACCAAAGCTTTAGTTGAAATCGGTATTTCGGAAGGTGGCAGCCACCCGGAATTATCTTTGGGCACGCATTTCTTCAACGATTTGGTAGAGTCGCGCATTTTAGCCCTGGCACTCTGGCCGGACGAGGAACACAGCGAAATAAATTGGTCATTCTTCCGCGATTCTGCGAACAGTCTGGCCGAACTCGTTCCAGAGGACAAAAATCTGGAAGCTTATCTGCGGGTCATTGATATCGCGGCAGTTTCTAACGGCCGTCTCTTACATCTCTATATGGATGGAGATCAGGAACGAGCAGTCGCCTATTTAGGCCAGGAGATCGTTTAGCAGAGCGACTTCACCTTCTTTGTCATGGATACGACCGTCGAGCTTCGCTGCGAGCAGTTCGTCCAGCAAGTGGGCGAATTGAGGACCCGGTGCGAGGCCCATGGTTCTTAGATCATCACCGGTCAATTCCGTTTTCACAAAACGCCACTCGCTGTAATAACGATCCAGCCATTCACCCTCAGGCTCATCCTCCAGCACGATACGCACCGCCAACAGAACACGAGGCTTAGATTTTTCGCAAACGGCCGTGATGTCGCTCGGCGAGGCATCAACCGGTAAAGCAAGCAGCTCATCAAGAAGCTGGTTAACGGCCAGCACATCTTCCCGTGTCGCTTTTCTGACGTGCAAGCGATCGACCGTGGCTTCCTGCACATCCTCAGGAAGCGCGACCAACCACAAGGCAAAGTATAAGAACTCAATTGATTCATCCGGTACAACGTCATTCCAGATTGGATTCTGGCGATACTCAGGCACGAGGGAGAAATAAACGGCCGACTGCGGCGTCCAAGCCAGGCCCGGCTGGATTTGCTCCATAATACCCAGTTCCGCCAGACGTTCCATGACTCGAATCGGGTCTGCCTCTCGCAGCGCAAGTTCGATCTCATGGCGTATGCGATCGCCGGTAACGCGATCCAGCATCGGCAGGCTGCTCTCAATTAACTCCAACGAGCGTGGTTCAATATCAAAGCCCAGGCGCTGCTCGAGGCGCACGGCACGAAGGATTCGCGTGGGATCGTCCACGAAGCTTAGACTATGTAAAACCCGAATGAGGCCGCGTTCCAAATCGCGCTGCCCGCCATAGAAATCCAACAACTCGCCTAAATGAGCGCCATCCAGTCGGGAAGCGAGGGTGTTGATGGTGAAGTCCCGGCGATGAAGGTCTAACTTAATCGAACCGCGCTCAACCTGCGGGAGCGCTGATGGTTCCTGGTAAAATTCTGAACGTGCGGTTACAAAGTCAATCGATTCCGGCAGTTCGCTATGTTGGGACTCCCTGAGAGATGCAATTCCGGCCCGCTGCTGAACCTTTTGCCAGATATCCGGCGTTATAAACCATTTGCCGGTTCCAAATCGTTCATGCGTGTGCACTTCTCCGCCAAATTTCTCTTGCAAACGGTCAACAAGATCAATGGCATCTCCTTCCACGACCATATCCAGATCAATAGGAGGCTTTTCCAGGAGCAGATCCCGTACAAGGCCACCGACGAAGTAAAGGGGCATACCTAAGGCTGCCGCCTCTTCGCCTACAACCTTCACCATCGCCCATAATGGCGGGGACAAGGAGTCTTCCATGAGCGCTTTTATGTCTTTCTCGGAAGCGTCTTCAACAGGGCGGAACAAGTAATTCAGCAGATCGGTGCGGGTGACAATGCCAATAGGCGGCGAAGCTTTCTCCTGCCCATCTTCATCTTCAGCCACAACCGGTATCTGCCCCCACCCTTCACGCAGCATAAGCTCCTGCACCCGCTCTATGGATTCCGACGGTCTGACAGTGAAATCACCGGCCTGCATTACGCGCTCAACCGGAAGATCTCCCATCTCGTGGTTCACGGCCCGATCGACGGCGCGGCGGGTTAATAACCCGGTTATTCGGCCGCTTGCGGGATCAACGACAGGGTAGCCCTCATGGCCGGTTCGCAGCATTTGCTGCAAGGCCTCATCTACAGTGGTCTGCGGTGTGATAGTCTGCACGCCGTAAGACATAATTTCGGAGACGCTGGCCATTGGCTTAATAATTGAAGGCAACATCGCCTCTACACGGCGCGCTGTCTCTGCGACGTTTTCGTTGACAACCAGGGCGGCCGCGGCGCGGCTGTGCCCACCGCCGCCCAAACCGCGCGCCACGGTTGAGACATCGACACCTTCATGAGAACTACGCGCGACCAGCTGCACATCGCTTCCCAGCTGCACCAGGACGAAAAGCCCGCCGGGGACTAATGTTTCGCGCAGACGATGAGCGACGGAGGATATTTCATCCTTAAAGTCCTCAGGCGCAACGGCCGTGGCCACAGCCACAGTCTGCCCATGAAGACGATGCCAGCGGATATTAGACTGTAATTCATCATAGAGTGCTTGCTGCTGCGGTGTAAGCGGAACCGTTAGAAAACGGCGAACAACATCAAGCTTCGCACCCTGTTCCAGGAGCCAAGCCACGGCGTGGGCATCCCTTGCTGTCGATGTGTCATAGGTCAGGGAGCCCGTATCTTCATAAATTCCCAACAAAAGCAGGGTGGCTTCTTCTGTTGTCAGGGAAAGTCCGCTCGCCTGGAGTTCCTCGACCAACAATGTGGTCGTCGCTCCAACTGGTTCGACCTGGTAGACCCATCCCGGCCGCGGGGTATAGTCCATGTGATGGTCAATAACGCGCGCATGGGGTTCCCTGACCATGCCGCGCACGCTGTTGATGCTGCCGGTGTCCACCAACACAACTTCATCGATTCGCCGCCGGCGCCAATCCTCGGCGCGCATAAACGGCAGCGCATCCCAGTATAAATTCAGGAACTGCTGCACATTGCGATTGAGGTCTCTGGGCAGCAGTGGGGTGCCTTCCGGGAACAACTTTTTCGCGCCTAACTGCGAGGCTATGGCATCGAAATCTGCCTTTTCGTGGGTCAGGATGAGTAACATAATGCAATTATACCTGGCTAGTGGTCAACGGTCAGCCGTCAGTTGATCTCTGGCAGCCTGCTGCTATCAGTTGGATGCTGACAGCCTATGAGCGAAATGTTACAATCGGTTTCATGAATGAGACAGCTTCCACTACTCAAATCTTGCATGCGGATCCTGAACATGGTGGAATTCGCATGACCGTCCTTTTGACGATTTTTCTAGGCCTGATAGGAGGCTTTCTCTTGATTCGTGTTCTGCTGGGACTATTCGCTCAAGGGAGCATTTTCCTAGAATTTGCAACCGTTATCTCCTGTATAGGCGCTTTCCCAATTGCTATGGGCTGCGCATGGCTGGTTGAGAACTATTTGAAAAAGACCTGGACGAGCGGATTGAAAATTGAACTGAGTGACCAGGGTCTGCACTTTGAGGCAGCTGAAAATGAGGCCGGCCTCACGGAAAGTCGCGATATCACTTTTTCAAAGCCGCTAAACCTGACCAACTGGTATTTTAAACTTAAGGGCTATCCTAAAGCTGGGAGAGAGAGACTGGTTTCTGATAAATGGTATTGCATGGCCAACCAGATCCAGCAGGATGGAGAGCGTCTCATCACTTATACATACCTACCACCTGAAAAAGCTGAACTCTGGCTTGGAAAGAAGAACTTTATCGAACCTTTTCACCAAATATCCCTGGTCCAGGCTTACAAAGAAAGCGGCGCGCGGCGTTGGAGCGCGCCGAACAGGCCGGAAATATCTTCAGAATTGCTCGCCGGTGCGGACGGCCGATATTGGATCGCCGAACGCCGGCGCTGGCAAGAGGGATTGGAGTTAACGGCCGAAGATTTCACGGCGTTGATGGATAAGATCCAACAGAAAGCGCAAACAAATTTTGAATAATCGTATTAGCGAATAAAAGGTGCCGGCTATAGAAAAAGATGCCAATTTCCCTTTTTAAATAAATCACATGTGACCGGGGGAGAAAATCAGCATCTTGCGATCAAGATCAAGAGGAGAAACAATGTTCCCATTCATAACTGAAGAGCACAAAATGATCCAGGAGGCGGCGCGGGATTTTGCCCAGGGATCGATTGCCCCAATCGCAGCCCATTTTGACGAGACGGGGGAATTTCCCCTAGAAACGATACGCCAAATGGGCCAATTGGGTTTTATGGGTATCGAAGTACCGGAAGAATATGGCGGCGTCGGCATGGATACGCTGGCTTATTCCCTGGCGCTGACTGAAATCTGTAAAGCGGATGCCAGCCATGGGACGATCATGTCAGTAAACAACTCGCTTTACTGCCATGGGATTTTAAATTTTGGCACGGAGGAGCAAAAACAAAAGTTCGTCCTGCCCATCGCCAGCGGCCAGAAGATCGGGGCTTACAGTTTAACCGAGCCAATGAGCGGCAGTGATGCCAGTACGATGCGCAGCCGGTCAGTGCTCAATGAAGACGGCAAACATTACACGATTAACGGCCGAAAATCATGGGTCACTTCAGGGCCGGTTGCCGACTATCTCGTGCTCTTTACAATGACTCAACCTGAAAAAGGGCATCGCGGTGTCACCGCCTTTCTAATCGAAGCGGATCAGCCCGGTTTCGAACGGGGAAAAAAGGAACCTAAGTTGGGTATCCGTGCCAGCGCTACCAGTGAAATCATCTTTGACAACTACCAATGTCCGGTCGAGAACCGGTTAGGTGAAGAAGGAGAAGGTTTCAAAATCGCCATGACCGTGCTCGATGCCGGCCGTATCGGCATCGCCTCCCAGGCTTTGGGAATCGCCGAA
This sequence comes from Promineifilaceae bacterium (SeqCode), assembly GCA_046259485.1. Classification (GTDB taxonomy): domain Bacteria; phylum Chloroflexota; class Anaerolineae; order Promineifilales; family Promineifilaceae; genus JAACFF01. Next base: position 67,632 of record JBJYWP010000041.1, read on the forward strand.
GCTGCTTTTGAGGCCAGCGTGGAATATGCCAAAGAGCGTGAAGCCTTCGGCCAGAAAATCGGTCAGTTTCAAATGATCCAGCAAAAACTGGCCGATATGAAAACGCGCATTGATGCCAGCCGTCTGCTCATTTACCAGGCCTGCCTAGCTAAGATGCGTTCGATGGAGACAGGCGAGCGCTACTCCATGGAAGCGAGCATGGCCAAGCTGTTTGCCAGCGAGACGGCCAACTTCGTAGCCAAAGAAGCGATCCAGATTCACGGCGGTATGGGCTACAGCAAGGAATTACCCCTGGAACGTTACTACCGTGATGCCAAGATCACGGAGATATACGAGGGCACCAGCGAAATTCAGAGGATGGTTATTGCGCGGAGTTTGACGGGACTGCGCTAAGGAGAAAGTGAGCAGTTTTCAGTTACCAGTCACCGGTTACCAACCCTCAATAGATAATAAAAAGGCTAAGAGGTTATTCTCTTAGCCTTTTTTATTTGCGTTAAGGGTTAGATTAAACCAGGAAACCGATCAATAAATTGCGGGCTAAGTAGAGGATAAACCACAGGATCATGGGGCTGAGGTCCAGGCCGGACATGTTGGGTAAAAGGCGGCGGATCGGCGCTAATAATGGTTCGGTGGCCTGATAAATAAAGCGCACAATCGGGCCCCAGGTTTTGTTATAGGGGTCCGGGCGTACCCAGGAAAAGATGACGCGCGCCCAAAGCAGGATAACGAGTATCCAATAGATAATGTTGATGACTTGAATCAATAAATACATGGTTGTTCTCCAAATAATGGTAAATTTTTCAGATGCCTGGCACTGCCGCTTCGCTTAGGAAAGTGCCTGGTACTTGGATGATCAGCTAGGTCGTTTGACGGGTGCCAAATATCGCCCGGCCAATGCGGACCATTGTCGCCCCTTCTTCAACAGCAATCTCAAAATCATCGGTCATGCCCATTGAAAGGTGCGGCAATTTCAATCCGGGCAGTTCTTCAACCAGCCAATCGCGCAGCAGACGAGTCCGTTGAAATACGGTCCGAATCACCGGCTCCTCTACGTCCCAAGGGGCCATGGTCATCAGTCCCTGGAGCTGCAACGCGGGAAGCTCTGCCACATTCTGTATGACTTTACGCAGCTCAGCCTGTTGAGTTGCGCTTTCTTCCCAATTATTAGCATTCAGGCCGGATTTGGAGGCTTCGCCAGATAAATTCACTTCCAACAAGACCGGCAGTTCACGGCCGATTTCGACCAGCTGCGAGGATAAGCGGTTGGCAATTTTTACCCGGTCCAGGGCATGAAAGAAATCCGCATTTTCAGCTACGAGCGCAGTCTTGCGGCTTTGCAACGTGCCGATCTGGTGCCAGATCAGGGGATCATCTGAGGGGAGGGTTTCTTGCAGCGCGACGCGTTTGCGCGCCAGCTCTTCGGCGCGGTTCTCGCCGACATTGCGAACGCCAATATTATAGGCGGCAGTAAGCACCTCGACGGGCCAGGTTTTGGTCACGGAGACAAGGGTTATTTCGGCGGGATCACGGCCGGCGCGATCGGCCGATTGGTCGATACGTTCCTGCACGTCCGACAGGCGCGCAGCAATTTCTTTTTCCAGTCTTTCACTCATACCTAAATTATACCCCCACCCATACCTATCTTGTCGAGGTCAATACCTAAAATACTTGGAAGGACCACATATGATTGTTCGATGATTGTTTCTTATTTTTCTGAAACAATCATCGAGCAGAAGGTAGGGTTGCAAGTGGCAAGTGGCAGAGTTACAGAGCTGCGGTATGATTTGAAATAACAAAAGGGGCGCTCCACGATGCGCCCCTATCAGAATACAGTCTAAACTGTCAAATCAGCCTTCATAGCTGATCTTGAAAATGATGCCGGTGTAGTAATCAACAATGTATAAGGCACCGTCGGGGCCGGTAGTGATGTCCAGCGGTGCGGCGAAGCCGGTGGCGAAGGTGCTGATTTCGCCATCTGGTGTGATGCGCACGACGCGTTCGGCGAAGTCCATGGCCGTCCATAATACGGTGAACAAAGAGTTGTAATAGCCGGGGAAATCGTTGTACAGATAGTTTGTGAGACCGGCGTCCACGGAGTGCGGCGTGAATTCGTAAACCGGGGGAACAAGCTCGATGTCATCAGGGATGCCGCGGCAGCCGTCACATTCGAAATAGGGATAGCCATGCTGGCTGCCCGGTACTACTTTGAAGAGATAATCCGGTACTTCGCCATCACGGCCGTTTTCCGTGGCCCAAAGATTACCATCGGCGTCCCAGGCGATGTCGTAAGGGTTGCGGAATCCCCAGGCATAGGGCTCCATCTCGCTGCCGTCAGGGCTGAAGCGCAAGATGATGGCTTCCAGGGGCTGCATCTCATCAGGCGTATTGGAACCGTCCAGGATCTCGCCGTGGTCGGCGCGTCCGCCGATGCCCACGTAGCCGTAGCCGTCAGGGCCGAAGGCGATGCCATTGGGGCCATGCATACCCACGTAGCAGCAGGGCAGCCCGGCAAAAAGGGTTTCCATCTGGCCGTCGACAATGACTGAAACCTGCGCTTCGCCGTCGACGTTGCGGTCCAGCACACGATTAGACACGTAGAGACGATCGGTGCCGGGCTGGAAGGCGAGACCGGTGGGCACTTCCACGTCGCGATAATAAAGTTCGACATTGCCGTCCTGGTCGACGGTATAGATGCCGCTGTGCATCGTGCCTACGTAAAGGAGCCCGTCAGGACCATAGGTGATGGTCGTCAGCTGAGCCGCGCGATCGGGATGGTCGGCATTGGGAATATAAGCTAAATATTCAGCTTTAAACCCTTCGGGGACGGTGATTCGCGCCGCCCATGCTTCGGCATCCTCGTTGCAGGGGAAGCGGTCGCTGCACTCGCTCTCCGCGTAAGGGGATTGTTCAATGCCCTGCACATGAGGGGCCGGGGTGAGCCATTCGTCGGGTACGGGCGTATTGGTCGGCGTGGCCGTGGGAGTCGAGGTGGGCAAAGGCGTCGGCGTGAGCGTATGCTCCGGGTTGGGTGTGTTGGTCAGCGTCGGCGGAATAGGCGTGGGACTTGGCTCTTTCGTTGCCGTCGGCGCTTTCGTCGGCTGTTCTTCAACTTCAGCAACAGCCTCGGCATCCGCGGGGGCTTCTTCAGCCGCCGGACCGGAGGAACATGCGGCAAGGAGTGTCGTGATGACTAGTAATAGGAATAGGGTAATTGAAATTTTTTTCATGATAACCACCACTTTTAGAAACCCGGTTTTTCACACTCCTGATGGAGAACTGACCTAAAGCCAATAAAAACCAGGTTTCTAGGGTTTCTAAATTTTGTTAAATCCTATTGGGGGGGCTTCCCGCTCCACCATTAACGTCACCGGGCCGTCGTTATGGATTTCGACATCCATATGGGCTCCGAAGACGCCGGAGGCAACATTGTATCCCATTCTCCGAAGTTGATCGACGAAATAATCTACCAGGGGTTCGGCCTGTTCGGGGCGCGCGGCGTCGGTGTAAGACGGCCGTCTTCCTTTCCGTGCATCGCCGTAGAGCGTAAACTGGGAGACGACAAGGATTTCACCATCGACGTCGGCCAATGCGGCGTTCATTTTGCCATCTTCGTCATCAAAAACGCGCAGGCCGGCGATTTTTCGAGCCAGCCATTGCGCTTCAGCCTCGCTGTCGCTGTGGGTGACGCCGAGCAAGATCATAAAGCCTTTGCCGATACGGCCGACTACCTGATTGTCGACGGTTACGGAAGCGTTGGTGACTCTTTGAATTAAGGCGCGCATTTAGGGCATCCTTAGGGCTGCCGGACATGCACAACGTGAACGTTGTGCTACAAAATTCCGACTTTGCTGTGGTCGGCCAGGGTCAGTTTTAGGGCCTTGGGCTTGATCGGCGAACGAGAGATGGTCACATCACGGCCGATCAGGCTGTCCTGGATGCGCGTGCCGATGTCTTTGACATGGCTGTTTTCCAGGATAACGGAATGTTCGATCTCGCTGTCCTCAATTAAGACGCCATGATTCACACTGGTGAAGGGGCCGATATAGCTGTTCACGATGCGTGCGTTCTCGCCGATAATGGACGGGCCGCGAATGACGCTGTTGATGATTTCCGCCCCGCGTTCGATCTTGACCCGACGGCCGACGGTGCTCTCGCGATCGACATAACCATCGATGCCGTATTTGATCTCTTCGAGGACCAGGTCATTGGCTTCTAAGAGGTCACCGGGAGCTCCGGTGTCAATCCACCAGCCGCGATGGACGTAGGGGTGGACCGAATAATTCTGATCGACCAACCATTGGATGGCGTCCGTAATCTCCAGTTCACCACGCCAGGAAGGCTTGATGGCATTGACTGCCTTAAAAATATTATTGTCAAACATATAGATGCCGACGAGGGCCAGGTTACTGGGCGGCACTTTTGGTTTTTCAACCAAGCGCACGATTCGGCCGTCTTCTCCTAACTCGGCCACGCCGTACTGCTCAGGATGAGCGATTTTGGTCAGCACAATCTGACTGTTCCATTCGCTGTCGGCAAATTGACGGATCAAAGGACTGATTCCACCCTCAATAACGTTGTCGCCCAGGAACATGACAAAACGATCGTCGCCAAGAAAGGATTCCGAAACCTTTACCGCGTGCGCCAGGCCAAGGGGTTGATCTTGCTTGATGTAGGTGATTTTAATTCCCCAACGATCGCCGCTGCCAACCGCATCTTTGATACGATCGGCCGTGCTGCCGACAACAATACCGATTTCGTCAATACCGGCATCGTGAATAGCCTCGATAACGCGGAATAAAATCGGTTTATTGGCAAGCGGGATCAACTGCTTGGCATTGCTATAAGTTAATGGAAATAGACGAGATCCCGTCCCGCCGCTCAGTATGAGTCCTTTCATCTAGTTATCCTAACCTTAGTTTGTCAGTTAGTCAGTTGGTCAGAGAAGCTGACCTACTGAAAATCTGAAAAACTGAAATGCTATCCGTAATAATCGCCTACCATGCTGTCGTGCGGCGCATTGGTCAATGTAGAGCCGACGATACGTACCCGTGCTTTTTCTAATGTTTCCTTAGCGCGCTCTGCGTGATCGCGGCGCGTTCTTCCGGCGGCGATAACCAGCAAAACGCCATCCACTTTTGCACCCAGAACAGCGGCATCGGTCACAGCCAAAGCCGGGGGCGAATCGAGGATCACAAAATCAGCCTGACCTGTTAACTCGGCAATTAGAGCATCGATGCGTTTACTTCCCAGCATATCAGCAGGATTCGGCGGCTTGGGGCCGCTGGCCAGCAAGGTCAGGTTTTCGACGCCGGTTTTTTGCAGCGGGATGCCGTCAAAATCCCCAAGAATAACGTTTGTGAGACCCGGTTCAGGCTCTAGATCAAATAATTGATCCAGCGTAGGGCGGCGCAAATCACAATCGACGAGGATCGTTTTACGCCCACTCTGGGCCATGGTGACGGCAAGATTGGCGGCCACGGTGCTTTTGCCGTCATCACTGGCCGAGGAGGTAATAACGAGACTCTTGATGGGATCATCCACGCTGTAAAAAGAGAGATTTGTACGCAGGGTACGGTAAGCCTCGCTAATAGGGGAACGGGGGTCGTTTAATGTTATCAGGTTCATCTTTTTTCCTGAAAGATGCCATCTTTTTTATTTTACCAAGAAAGATGGCAAGTTTTTCTAGTTTATTTTCTCGTATTAGGCCATCACCGGCTACTCTTGCGGTATCGTGCCAATGACCGGGATTTCCAGATAACGCTCTACATCCTCGCCACGCTGGATCACGCCTGATTCCAACCATTCGAGCAGGAAGATCACGATAACGCCGATCAAGGCGCCGAAAACGAAAGCGGCCAGGGTATTAATTTTCGTATTCGGCCGGTCAAGCGAGACCTGCGGATCATCGCGAAACTCGATCGTAATGCGGTCTTCCTGGCGGTTTTTGTCATTTTCCGCTATCTGCCACTGGATCAGCTGGTTTCCCCAGGTGCGGGCGATATCATTGGCCAGATTGGGGTCCGTATTTTCGACGGCCAGCGAAACCATAAAGCTGTAGTTATCGGAAGCAACCTCAACATCACCGAGCAGTTCCTGGGCAGTCATATCTAATTGGAGTTCATCAATCACCGCCTGGGCACGGTAACTGCTGTAAAGCCATACTTCATAGGTCTTGAGCAGTTCCTTGGCAGCCTGGGACTGGCCGAAGTCTGTGCGTGACGGCCTAACCAGTAAATTTAACGTTGACTTGTAAACTTCGGTTTGCATCTTGCTGAAACCAAAAGCGGCCAGCGCGGTGAGGATGGCTACTAATAAAATAATCCATCCTTTACGGCGCAAGATGCGTACATAATCACCTAATTGCATAGTGTAGTCCTTAATCGATAGTCAGTGGCCTGCGAAAAATAATCGGACGCGGACTAGAACTAACTACCAACTACTTTTTCGGGATTTCTCCTAAGATTTCCAGGCCGATTTCCAGCAGCTCCTGGCGGTCGCGAATAGTAGGGTCCAGATATTCAACCAGGAGCGCTAAACCGACACCGGCCAGCAGAGCGAGAAGAATGCGCAGCGGCAGATCGAGGCGGCTGCGAATGCCGGATGATTGCTGAACTACCGTAGGCTGATCGAGCTGGGTTAACAACGCATTTTGCCCGCCTAACTGGGGTAAAGCGGCCGCATTCTGCGTGATGAGTACGACAATTACACCATCCATCATGGCCACCAGCTGTTGGGAATCGGAACCTGAAAGGGAAAGAGTCAGCATGCTGCGTGCATTGTCGGCGACTAATCCCGCCTGGATCGCTGGCGCGGGAATGTCAAGCCCTTGTCCGGCAAGGTATTGACTGACGGCCGTGGCAAATTCCCCGCCGCGCACCCAATCAGTCAGGCCATTCACGATATATTCGGAGGTTAACCAGTTGTAATATCGCTCTTCATCCTCCAGGTCTGTCCCCGGAGCGGGTTCCTGGCCGGCAATAAAGCGAACGCCGGTGGCGTAAACAGGCGCGGGCTGCTGGTAGGTCAGCAAACCAATTCCCAGCACAATGATCGCGGGGATCAGCACCAACAACCAACGTCTTTTTAACACCTGCCAAAATCGGCGAATTTCCATAGCCTATCAATCTCTCAGGTTTTCAGGTGCTTAACCGGCGGCCCTGATTGGAGTTCTTTTTTTCGCTCTTCCAATTTTTCTTCTACAAACTGCTGCATTTTACGTTTGAACTCAATCGTGTCAAATTGGGCAGCAAAAGCGCTGATGGCCCAGGAATCCAGGGCACACGCATTGAATTGCTCCACCGCCTCGACAATTGCCTGCGCTGTCTGCTTATAAAACAACATGCCGGTACGGCCGGGAATAACCGTTTCAAGGGCCCCACCGGCGGCGTATGCAATCACGGGTCTCCCCGCAGCCATCGCCTGAATGGGTGAAATGCCGAAATCTTCTTCACCCGGCCACATAAAAGCCCGGCAGCGGGCCATCAAATCCGGCAGATCTTCGTCGGGAACATACCCAAGAAAATCAATGGTCGGCCCAGCCATTTCTTGCAGCCGCTGCTGGTCACGGCCAGTTCCGGCGATAACCAGGGGTTTTTCCATTTTATTAAAAGCCTCGATCAGTATATCGATGCGCCGGTAAGGCACCAACCGCCCGACAATCAAATAATAATCCTCTGTGCCTCCATCCGGGACCGCAGCGGAAGCGAAGCGGCCGGTATCCACCGGTGGGTAGATGATAGTTGAGCGGCGTCGATAAATCTTGGCGATTCGCTGACGGATGTTTTGTGATATAGCGATGAAATGATCGACACGATCGGCCGCCAGGCGATCCCATTGGCGCAGGCCGGTTAAAAACAAAGGCATGACAGTCCTGGTTATAGCGCCAAGATTTTCCTGTTCCGCATACTGATAGTAACGCCAGACATACCGGGTCGGCGTTAGACAGTAACAGATATGCAATGTTTCCGTGTCGGTGATAATTCCGTGACCGAAACCGCTTTTATTACTGATAACCAGATCATAGCCACGAAAGTCAAACTGCTCAAAAGCTAAGGGGTAAAAAGGAAAGTAGAGCTGCTGTCGCTTATAAGCGAAAGGCAGATGATCGATGAAGCTGGTACGAATATCCCATTGGCGCCAATGGTCAGGCATGCCATCGCGCCAATAGAGTGAGGTGAATATGGGCACAGCGGGATACATTTCTACCAGTTTTTCGAGCACATCTTCTGCACCACCAATCTGGTTGAGCCAATCGTGTACAATCGCAGTTTTCATCGTATCCAGAGCAACCCGTTCCTACTCCGGCGCTTATTGGTCAAGGCCCAGCCGCTCCATACGCGCCGCCAGCTGGCTTTCAACTTGCAGATCGTGCATAGCACTGTCCAACTGCCGGTCCAGGCTCGTTGACTGCACTTCCCAGGCGGCATCGGCATGATCGAGACGGCGGCGGATGTTTTCGGCCGCTTGCGCGACCTCATAGTCCCCCTCGCCCATCAGCGAATCCAGTGACTTCATCGCTTTGGCCGAGGTCTCTTTGGCTTTCGCAAGCTGCAGCAGGAAAGCTAATTCTTCTCGTTCTTGCCGCGCAATGGCCAACCGCCCTTCCAGTTTAACGCGCACATCATCGAGCTGCTCGGCGGCAGCAACCTGTCTTTCGAGAGAGGCATCGTAGGTTTCAATCAGTTCCAGGGCACTATTGAGTTGTTTTTGAGTCACCATGGCCTCGGTGCTTTTGCCCTGGACAAGAAACCGGTCGATAGCCAGGTCATATTCCGCGGCTTTATCCACAAGCGCTTCTCGTCTGCGGCGGGAGGCTATTACCTGGGCAAAAAGAGGCGCGATGGTCGCCTTGAACTCTTCTACCTCCTGTTCCGCCTCGCGGATGTATTGATCGTAAACGGCGAGATCATTTAGCTGTACAGCCTTATCCGCAATTTCGTGCAGGCTGGCTTTGAGTAAGGTTCGTAATTTCTGTAGGAGTGAGGCCATAGGCGCATTATACTTGAAAGTTTTTAGGGGTGGTAAGGGTACTATCTACCTGTAAAGTAGCGGCTTTATGCCTTGCATGAAAAAACGGCCGTCCCAGTAGTTCGAAAACTGCGAGGGACGGCCGTTTATGCGTCTCTGGTGTCAGGAGATAGGAGGCTTTACTAAGCCGGACCAGAGATAAGCATCAAGTTAATAAGTCCGGCTAGGCATCCTTGATTACTATTTCTTCTTCATCAAAGGCATTGGCCTTAGCCGAGATCGGAGACTCTCCCTTGGGCATGATAATGGCCAGGACGAAATAGAGGATCAGGCCCCATCCATGGAAGAGAGCCAAGAGAACAAATGCCACACGGACGATTGCCGGGTCAATTGCGAAATAATCGGCAATGCCGCCGGCAACACCGAGAAACATCTTATCATCTTGGGAACGTACTAGTTTTTTCTCGCTCATTATTAAAAAACCTCCAAAGTTCAAAAGCTTTTCTAAATTTAATTTCTAATCCTCTTTACGAGAACTCCGTTCGATAGTTGCAAAGTTTTTATATATGTCTGCTTGTCCCTCTAGGAATGCTTTTCCAACGGTTGATCAGAATCATCATTTTTCTTTGCATTTCTATGGCCTCGAAATAATAGGAAAAGCCCACCGAGGATCAATAAGAGAGGCCAAAACTGTCCAAAGGCGCCTAAGAAGCCGCCAAAGACCACAAATAAACCCAAACTGATGATGAGCAGGCGAAAGCCATCATTTAACTTTTCTCGGTTTTCCCAGTCAAGCAAGCCCATAATAATGATGCCAATACCAACGAAGCCGGGTATTAGCGTCCAGGTATAAGCCCAACTCGCCCAGTTTCCGGACCAGTTCTGGTAAGCCAGAATCAAGCCTAATCCAGAAAGAATCGAAGCTGGAATCGCCAGCGGTGGGTTTCCAAACAAGGCCCCCAGCAACAAAAAACCGCCAATCCCTACTATGATCAGCGGCCAATGAACAGCCAGGTCAATCTGCGGCGCCAGGCCTGGAAAAGCTTGAAAAAGAAGGAATAAAATACCGGCGACAATCAAGATCAAGCCAATGATAATAGAACTCTGCTTTTGCATCATAATCCTCCGCATTCAGATAACACAATGACATTCTGCGTATCTAACCTCCTATACGGATTCGCCGCTGGATAGTCGCGAGCCTATCAATGATTTTAATCAGTTATCAGCAGGTTCTATGATCTGCGGATTGATTTCTCTTGCAGCGAGATACCTGACCCAGGTCTGGCCCAGGTCGGTTAGCCGGCCGGTTTCTTCGTCCCAAAGATTACCGGTCGGATAAAGCGTATCATCATAGAGACTGTACCAAAACCACCATTGGACCAGGCGGTGATCATCCAGCGCATACCCTTCCTCACCCACCATTTCGCTAAACAGATCAAAGGTAGATTCCATAAAGGTAGCCACATCCTCTGGAGGGAATCCGTAATCATCGGGCATCAAGATGCCGTATTCGGTTATCGCGAGCGGCCGATCTGCATAACCACGGTCAGCCATCCATTTTCGAAATTGACGAATGTTTTGGGCAAGGATTTCTAAATCATCATGATCTTCGATTTCATAGAGGATTCCTTCCTTGTCCGGAAATCCAGGTGGAATACCAACCCCCCAGCTATCTTCTTGTTCACGAAGAATAAAAGCATGAATATTCCAAACATCAACCGGCATCGGTTGGCCATAAGTCGATTCATAGGTATCTAAAACAATATCCAGATAAGCGAGGCGTAATGGCGTAGGCTGAGAAACACCGCCAATCACAACAAGGGCAGTGGGATCATGCTCCTTAATAAAAGTATAGGTCTCATGGTAGATCTCAGCGTAGCGCTGCGGCGTAACGTTATCCTGCCAGATCACATCGGGCTCGTTACCGACAACCCAAAATGAGCCTGGGTAAGCGGCCAAGACCTCCGCTATCGTATCCCAGTCTGGTACAGGAATCCTTTCCTCGTTTACTCTGATCACCTGCCAAAACCTGGCCGGGACCTGCGGAGGCTCTAACATCACGTTCCAATTCACGGTTGAACCAAAGGGCAAACCAAGGGCATGAGCCGCTTCTGCATCCGGCTGGAGACGGGCAATTGCTATTCCAAATCGCTCGAGATCGGTTGGTATAAGCTGAGAATGGTCCGGCGCCGAGGCTGCCGTGCCTTCCGGCAGCGGTGCGGTGAAGGTTAATTGTTCCTCAGGAAGGGGTTCTGAGATCTCTGCCGGAGAGGGGTTCTCTGTCTGGTCAACCACCCCACTATTTATTGGTATAGGGGTCAAGTCGGGCGTTTGCGGGCCGGCGGTCGTTGAAGAAGAATCCTGGCCCAGCGTGCAGCCGGCCAACAAAGTGAACAATGTTCCCGTTAAAACGAGCCGGAGCCTGGTTACTATTATCAGGCCTAGAATGCGCTTAATGTTCAATCTTCAGTCTCAAGACAAGGCAATGGTCAGGATGCCTCCGTTGGAACAGGCGTCATATCCTGAAGTTCGGGTGTGACTGTAATTTCCTCATACTCCGCAGCAGGTGTGGTTTCCAGTTGTTGCGGTGTAGGCGTGATTTCTTGCTGTGTTTCAGGGACCGGCGTCTTGTAGTCCTCAGTTATGATTTCCACAACGGCGACCTCACCCTGGATTACCTGGACTGGGACTTTGTAATCGACGCCTTGAATCTGGGTAATCACAAAATAATCTCCCGCTTTTACGTCGGAGAATACAAAGTTTTCAGCCCATCCTTCATCCGGATTGGCCAAATTTTGCGGGTCTCCCAGGTACGACCAGGTAGGAGAGATTTCGCTCTGATTTTCCTGGCTAACCAGCGCCAGCGGAACACCCTGCCACGGCCGTCCTTCGGGGTCCACGAGGCGGCCGGCGATGACGCCACGCTCCGGTCCAGGATCGAGCCACAGCATGGGGTTACGCGTATCGGCAAACTCATTCGCTCCCACACGCACTTCAAAATGGAGATGGGGATGGGTGGCTGCGCCGCCCACACCGACCTCGGCTACCTCCTGGCCACGATAAACACGCTCGCCGGCCTCCACCTTTAGATTGAGTACATGCCCGTACAAGGCGTAAACAGGCTGTTCCTGCCACTTTTCATCTAATTCGATGACAACGAGATGACCATACCAGTCACAACGCCAACCGTACCAGGCGCTGTAATCAGATTGGGAGAGTACGACAGTGCCATCGGCAACCGCTAAGACAGGCACGCCTAAATCTTCGGCCGTATCCACGCCGGTATGGAACAGGAGACGGCCGTTATCATCCCAACCATAGGGGAAGTTTTGGTTTGTCAGGATCCGCCCAAATCCAGGGGGCAAGGCTTTGGACATCCAGAAATGTGTTTCGGCCACGGATTCATCCGCTTCAGGCCATTCCTTGGCCGAGAGGTAAAAACGGTTGTATTCAGGTTTTAGCGGCGGCGGATCAGGACAAAAACGATCCGGTTCCGTCGTCGGTGAAGGCTGCGGCGTCAGACTGGGTGCGATCGTGAGCGTTACAGTCGGCGTCGGGGGGAGTGTCGGCGCGGTTGTTGGAACGGGTGTGGCAGTTGGCGGCGCTGCTTTCGTCACCACAGCGGTTTCCAATGTAGGAACAAGCGTGGTTGTAGGTGAGGGTAAAACTGTCGGCTGTTGTTCACTTTCTAATTGGGCAACAACATCCGGCGTTGGCTCATCAATATCTTGTTGGGCAGCGGCTGGGGCTTTGGCCGAACAGGCGGACAGCAACAAGCTCAAGAAACCCAGGCAAACGGCCGTACAGCCCCAGATAATGCGATTATTCCCCTTCACAAGGCCGTAATTGTCTGTGAGTTGGCGATTCAAGTCAATGCCGCTTTTTGTCAAGCTTCAAAAGGGTAATCTATAATATCGCAGTTGAGAACCCTAGCCCGGGAGTAAAATGATGTTCAAAAGCTATATTGACCCTGTTGAAGGTGCGGAGGCCAAGCGAAAACTGCCAGGCTTGATGGTTGAGGGACTGCTGCTTGGCGGAACCGGTCTTGGCGTTTTGGCCTTGATCTTTGAAATTGCCGCCGACGCCTTCAGCGTCGCCGCCTACCAAACGCTGCTGGCAATCTATGGCGCGGAAGGTTTCCATGAGATCGCTATTGGCGCATTTATCCTTCTTTCCGTTCTGTTGTTCTTCGGTGTTGTTCCCGCCTATAAAGCCGGCGCTTATCTACGCCCAAATGCAGGCGGAAGCGGGCCGCTGGTTGAGGCAATCGGACCCCCAAAAATGCGCTGGCTGTCCTGGATCGGGACCAGTCTTTTCTTCATTGATGCCGTATTAACAATTATCATCAGCTCCATCTCCGCATCAGATGTGACCATGCTTGTGCTGCCCGAACTGGCACCTTACCGCATTCTCCTGGCCGAGGCTTTTGCATTCGCAATTATGGTCGCCCTGGTCTTGTTAGGCCCGAAGCGGGCTGTTCCTTTGTTCCTGTTGGGGGGTGGAGCGTTTACGATATTTACGATCGGCGCCCTGACCATGGTCGGCGTGCTGGCTATGCTCAACCCGGATTGGGCCTTCCTGACCGAGGGCATTGTCTTCAGGCTGGAAGCTACCGGCGTTGCCGAGCATGTCGTTCGCGCCGTGGAAGACATTCAGGCAATTGGGACCGTCTTAATGTTCCAGCTTTTCTTCCGCTCGATGTCCAGCGCCATGCTTGGATTTTCCGGTTATGAAGTAATCCCTGCCAGTGGTAAACATGCCGCACGGCCGAAATGGAAAGTAATCAATACCGCTTTGACCCTGGCCGCCATCTTTCTAATCGGCACAGGAATGATCCAACTATTCGGCGCATACCAATGGAACATACCAGCCACCGAGGGCTACAGCACGCTGCTCATCGAATATGAAATTGCCGCTGTACAAACGCTGGGGGATGGTGTCACGGAAAGCGATGTCGTTGTCACAAATGCTGATGTTGCGGCGGCTGAGGCCTTGTATGAGGAACAAAGGCTGCAGCCGGCTTTGGAAAGCCCGGCAGGCACCGTTGAGAATCCTGATGATAATCTAGTTGTTCCGGAGTCAGATTTTGTTGAAAGGGTATCGCAGGAAATAGCTCTCTCCAATGCAATTTCAAAGGCCCTGGTAGGGACAAGCGGCGAGACTTTTCTATTCATCGCCGGCACCCTGCTGGCAATTATCCTCTTACTGGCTCAAGGCGGCGGCTACGTAGGAGGGGCCGCGGTTGGAGCTAACGCGGCGCGGCTGGGCCGATTGCCGGCGCTTTTTGATAATGAACGGATTGGCATCGCCGTTATTTGGGGTGTTTCCAGCATATTAATACCGATCATTCGCCAGGTCACTGTTGTAGAAGCGTACTATGCCTTTGGATTTGTGAGCGCTTTTGTGATTACCAGTACAACCGTCTTCTTCGTGCGCCCGGATGTCCTCATTGACAGAGGAATTGAACCCGGATCCGGTGAAGCGAAATCTCTACGCTTCGCCGGCCTACGCGGGATGATCGCCAGTTATCTCATGATCATCGTTCTGGTAACACAAAAGACGGATGCGCTGCCGGCGATCATTCTCACCGGGGGTACCATTACAATCATCCAGATTCTTTATTCGCGCGGCGGGTTTGGCAAGAAGAAAGTTGAAGAAGCGACGATCGTCGAATACCCACCGGGTACTACGGAACCTGAATATGACAAGGGTATCCAACGCGCGCATGATGAAGCGCGGCAGCGGGGTATCGCTCATGCGGTGGAAGACTTGATTGATGAAGGGGCATTCGCTAAGTTCAATGTCGGTCCTGAACGCATTTTGCAGCTGGTTTCGTATCTCTATAATGTGGATATGGAATTGTTCGCCCATAAAGATGAACATCATGAGCGTATTGAAGAGCCCAGCGAGGACCTGGAAGCGACTTATCAGGATGCTTACAACCAGAAACAGCAGATCCTACGCCGCGTTGAAGACTATTCCCACTTCGGGATCTTCATGTTCATCAACAACTATTACATTAACTGGGTAGATGAAGAACACGGCCGTGACGATCAGGTTGTGCAAAAAGCAATGGTGGATATCCTCTTCCCGCTTACACCGCATGAGGAAATCTGGGCTGAATTTGAGAAATTTGAACCAGTTCGGCAGCCGGAACCCATCTGGCAGTTCAGCCGGCGTCGTTACCTTTGGGCCAAAGATCAATGGCCAAATCTGAGCGACCGGATCACTACGATCTGGACCCTACAAGATTTCGGCTTGATATCGCCGGATATCGACGTCAAAACCGTGATCGCTGTAGCCGACGGCAAACGACACATGCAGGTTACATTCCCGGCCAAACCAACCGGGGAAGATGCGGACCAGAAACGGGAAACGACTGAATCAAATTCTTCGTCGAACTCGAACGAAGGCGGTGAAGAGGCTGAACTGGAGGAATAGGTTTAGCTTCCACACTGATTTTAGCCCTTTTACAGAGCGTTTAAGGCGACCAAAATAATAACCCTGCACCATTCTACATTTGAGCGAATGCGGTACCGATTAACCAATTTTAGCTACAAGTGAGGAAATCAGGCGTTCCCGTATCCTCTGAACTAAAATTCGCAAACTAAAAATGCCGGGACCTGCCAGGTCCTCCTTCTTTTTAAGGTCTACCATGAAAATAAGTTATCTAATCATTTTTGCTATTCTTGTCTCTATGCTTATCTCCTGCGGATCATTAGGTGCCGCTTCGAACTCCGCTATTGAATCTCCGGCAAGTCAAACTGAAACACCGGATGGAGCCGCTTCAGAAGCTCAGGTCGCCGCAACGGCCGAACTTGAACCAACTAAAACGGCCGAACCAACTCCTGGGGCAACAGATACGGCCGAAGCGCAGCCGGCGGCCACGGAAGCAAACGAAACAAATTCAACGCCAACCACGGAATCCACGGTGACGGATCAGGATGTAATGACTGATTTGCCGCCGGCTGAAATAGTCAATGACGAAGGCGGTCCGGTCAGCATAACCGGCGAAGTTAACTACACCAATCTTACATTCACTGATGGCGTTGCCGAGCCGGTAGTGATCCTCGAAGATCAGGCGGGATTCGTCGACCGCAATGAGTTCTTCATCATGCCGGTAGAATCACAAACATTGGGCCAGATAACAAGCGATTTCTTCGACCCGCCTTTCAGTTACAGCATCGCCTTACCAATCGAGCCCCAAGGGACACTGCGAGACGTCGATCATGACGATCAAGAAGAAACAGGCGTGCAGGTTTACGCTGTTGCTTACTGGGAGAACACATTCGGCGATCCTTATCTGGAAGCGCGCGATCTAATGGGCGGCGGATGGTCGACAGCCTATGCATCCACCCTGACCAGCCCTAACGCGGATACAAACCGCGAGATTATTGGTGGGAAATTACTCGTTTATGCTCCTGAGGAAGGACAGGGCTTTCCCTCAGGCTTTGGGGATGACGGTCTCCTATTTACCGAAGACGATCCGCTTGTCGCGCTCCCCCAGGGCTATACCGTTGTTGATCTGGACAGCGATCCATTTACCTTTGACCGGTCGCGCCATCCTGTCGTTGACTTAATCGAACCGGAAACGGCCGCCCTCGTCGATTATTCAGATCTCAGTTACACAGAGGCGTTCGATTCCTTCGTCGATAAATTAAGCAAAGAATACGCATTTACCGAACTTAAAGGACTCGATTGGCAGCAGATCCACTCGGATTTACGCCCGCTGTTTGAGGAAGCGGATGAGAAGCAGGATGCCCAGCTTTTCCGTTTAGCTCTGCGTGAGTTGGCGCGCAGTATCCCTGACGGACATATCAGCGGGCCGTTTATCAGCGATGAGTTCATTGAACAAACGAGCGGCGGGTTGGGGATTGCGATCCGCGACCTAGATGACGGCCGTACAGTCGTCAACTATCTCACAGCGGGCAGCCCAGCAGAGGAAGCGGGCATAGAACTAGGAGCTGAGATCCTGGCTTTCGATTACGTAGCGATCGATGAAGTGGTGAGTAATACCATCCCCCAGTACGGTTCTTTTAGTACGGAACATGTCAAACGGCTGCAGCAGCTGCGTTATGCCAGTCGGTTTCCGGTAGGTACCGACGTTTCAGTAAGCTATAAGAATCCGGGCAGTGAAACGGAAGAAACCGCAGAAATGACGGCCGTGTTGGAACCGCAGAGCTTTCGTTTCTCATCGCTCAATGCCGGCATTGATAGCTTTGAGCTTCCGGTTGAATATGAATTACTGCCGGGCACGCAGTTCGGCTATGTCAAAATCAACAGCTTTAGTGATAACGATCTCCTCTCCATCCAGCTTTGGGAGCGCATGATCCGAAACCTGAAAGAGCAAAGCGTTCCCGGCCTGATCATCGATATGCGCCAAAACCGGGGAGGGAGTGGTTTCCTTGCCGATGCAATGGCCGCTTATTTCTTCGAGGAAAGTCACGTATTGGGAAATACCGGGCATTATGACAAAGAATTAGATGATTTCTATTTTGATTCTCGCGGCGAGCAGCGTTTTTACCTGCCCAGCGAAGAACTGCGTTACGACGGCGAAGTCGCTGTACTTGTAGGGCCTAACTGCAACAGCGCCTGCGAATTTTTCAGTTACGATATGACCATCGCTGACCGCGCGGCAATCGTCGGTCAGTATCCCACGGCCGGCCTTGGGGGCAGTATTGAGCGCGTGCGCATGCCCGAAGAAGAAATCTTCCAGTTCACTTCAGGGCGCGCCGTAGATGCGAATGGCCAGATTCATATTGAAGGGAAAGGCGTTATCCCCACCGTGCAGGTGCCTGTCAATGAAGAAACGCTCTTTTCCGCCGGAGATCCCGTTTTGGATGCGGCAGTGAACTACCTGGCGGACGCTTTTATGCCTGAGGCCGTTGATTTGGGGCCGATTGAATTAGGTGATACCGTCGACGCAGAGCTTGAAGCGGGTAAGCGCAGCCAATTCACCTTGGAGGTGAAGGAAGGAGAAATCATCGACATTATCGTGTCCAGCGAGGAGTTTGATCCCACTTTAGCAATCCTTGATGAGGCCGGCAACCTGCTCGCTGCCAATGAAAATCTTGATGATAACTCAAATAATGCCGGGTTTACCGACCTTGAAATACCGCTCGATTTGACCCTGGTGTTACATGTACTCGGACCCAAGGACGACAGCAGCGGAGCATTTACAATTTCAACCGCCGCAGCGGGGGATTAAGGCTCAATTTTTAAAGTTTGAGGATTATTTATGAATGAATTACCGCCGCGCTTACTGGAGATTGTCCAAGATTTCGAGTTTCTCCAAGGACCGGAAAAACTTGAATATCTATTAGAACTCTCCGAAAACCTGGCCCCCCTTCCGGAATGGCTTCTGGAAGATAGGGAGAATATGGACGAGGTACATGAATGTATGACGCCGGTCTTCATTTTCGCTGAAAGTGAAAACCGCCGTTTGCATTTCCATTTGGATATTCCCCGTGAATCGCCAACCGTTCGCGGATTTGGGGCGATCTTGCAGCAAGGGTTGGACGGGAGCACAGCGCAGCAAATTACGGCCGTACCCAATGAATTCTATTTGCAAATGGGACTTCAAGAAGTACTCAGTGGACAGCGATTGAACGGCATTGGGGCCATATTAAGGCACATGAAAACCCTGGCCCAGACAACTGAATAATATTTTGTACAGCGAATCCAGCGGTGAAAAGCAGGTGTAATTTATTAAACGGACATCCATGAAGAGACCGTCAAAACTTTATGAGACCGCCCTTTCCACGCCCGGGCCGTACTTGCCACCCCGCTTACTTTCGTCTAAAATCGCTGGGTTATCACTTAAGAATTCAAACCGTTTGTGCATGGAATTGCACGAACGTCGAAACTCCCAATTCCCAAGAGGTTTTCTTTAATGAAAGAGTATCACACCGGACAATTACGTAACATCGCCTTGATATCGCATAACGGGGCTGGAAAAACCACCCTCGTAGAGCGCTTGCTGTTTAACACCGGCGCTCTAACCAGAATGGGCAGTGTCCAGGCCGGCACCGCAGCCATGGATTATGATGAAGAAGAGGTAAACCGCAACAGCTCCGTGTCAATGTCCCTGGCACCAATTGAGTGGAACGGTCTCAAATTAAACGTCATTGACACACCTGGGTACATTGACTTTATTGGTGAAGTCAACGGCGCCTTAAAGGTAGCTGAAAATGCCGTGGTTTTGGTCGAAGCTGTCGCCGGCGTCGAAGTGGGAACAGAACTTGTCTGGCAAGTTGCTGAATCCTACGGCCGTCCGCGCATCCTCGTAATCAACAAAATGGACCGCGAAAACGTGCTGGTTAATCGCGTGACCAACAGCATTAATGAGAACCTGCATGGTAATTTCATCAATCTACAACTTCCAATCGGCGAAGGCCCTGGCTTTGAGGGCGTCGTTGATCTGGTTACCATGGAAGCGCGCATCGGCAAAGAGGGCAAAAAAGGAGCGATACCTGAGAATATGCAGGACGCCGTCGAAGAAGCGCGTATGGAAGTGGTTGAAGCAGCGGCCGAGGGTGATGATGAACTGCTGATGAAGTACCTGGAAGGTGAAGATCTGAGCGATAAAGAGATCTTGTCCGGCCTACAAGGGGCTTTGAAACAGGGGACAATGGTTCCTTTGCTTTACTGCGCACCCGAACCCGGCATTGGTGTTCAGGCACTACTCGACATGTTAGGCAATCTTACGCTTCCCCCCACCGAATTCGAAATGGAAGCGACAAATGCAGCCGGTGAAGAGGTTTCATTGGAAGCGTCCGATACCGGTCCTCTGGCGGCGTTCATTTTTAAAACCCGTGAGGATACCTACGGCAAGACCAGTTTTATCCGTGTCTTCAGCGGCATTTTAGAGTCAGACAGTAGAATTTGGGACACCAACCTCGACAACGAAGTACGGGTTGGCCAGCTGCACATCGTTACCGGGGCGGAAACCGAGCCTACACAGCGGTTACACTCCGGCGATATCGGCAGTGTCGTGAAACTTGGCGACGCCGGCACCAATGACACTCTATGCGATCGCGGCAACCAATTTACAATCAATCCAATTGTGCAGCCCAATCCCATCGCTTCGGTGGCCGTTCATCCCGTTTCACAATCCGATGTGGCAAAACTAAATCAATCGTTAACTCGCCTCGTTGCTGAAGATCCGACCTTGCAATGGCACCAGGAACGGGCAACACGGGAGACGATTTTGTCCGGTATGGGTACAACCCATCTGGATATCGCGATTAAGAAGGCCGAATCAAAGTTTGGTGTTCATCTGACGACTTCAACGCCCAAGGTCCCCTATCGGGAGACAATCACCAAGACGAGTTCGGCCGAATATACGCATAAGAAACAAACCGGCGGCGCAGGCCAATATGCCCGCGTTTTCTTGCGCGTCGAATCCTTGGATGATAACGAAGATTTTGAATTCGCATCTGAAATTTTCGGCGGCGCGATCTCGCAACCGTTTGTCGCGGCCACCGAAAAAGGGTGCCGCCAGGCTCTTGAAGGCGGTGTTCTGGCCGGTTATCCGGTCGTTGGTGTACGTGCAGTCGTTTACGATGGAAAGGAACACCCGGTTGACTCCAAGGAAATCGCTTTCCAAACAGCCGGCCGTGAAGGATTTAAGAAAGCCGTGGCAGGCGCCGGACCGGTCTTGCTGGAGCCGATTTACGAAGTAACCGTCACTGTCCCGGCCGACAATATGGGCGACATCATGGGCGATCTCAATACACGACGCGCTCGCGTGCTGGGTATGGACCAGGAGGGGACCAAGAGCATTGTTAAAGCAGAAGTTCCGCTGGGCGAGATGCAGCGTTACGCGGCCGATTTGCGGTCAATGACCCAGGGACGTGGGATATTCTCGATGGAGTTCCTGCGCTACGGCCGTGTTCCCTCGCACATTCAGGACGATCTTGTCGCCCAACTGCGTAAGCAAGAAGAAGAAAGAGAGTAAACTGCTCGCAAACGACAATTTTGATGAGTGTACCCTGATGGGTACGCTCTTTTTTTACCTGTTAACGGATCGACCGTCAGTTTGTCAACTTGGCAGGAGATAAGCTGAAATGCTGACCGGCTTCTTAAACATTGCAACCAATATTTTTCTCCTGCGTAAAGAATAGTGAAAAGGATTTATTCATTTATCAAAAGGAGATTATTTAAAATGAGTAAGGAAGTTCAACAATACAGGCGTTTGGAAAGACAGGACGGCATCGTCGCCGGTGTGTGCGGCGGCCTGGGCGCCTTCTTCGGCCTCAATCCGATCTGGTTCCGCATCCTCTTTCTGATTCTGATGCTGCCCGGTGGTTTACCCGGCGTCCTGCCCTATATTCTGTTGTGGATCATTATGCCTCGTGCAAATTAAGCACGATTTGGCCTTGAGGATAACGAAAGCGCCGGTGATAATGTATCTATCACCGGCGCTTTTTTATTACGCTTCCTTTGAATCGAGATATGCCTTAACCTGTGCGGCCAAAGCCTGTTCTTCACGATGTTCAGGGCTGTTTAAAATTTCCTGAACGGCCGACTGCGATCTCATCTGCGCAGGCCACGATGGTTCGCCGGCCATGCGTAGAGCTAGGCGCGCCGCTAAAGCTGCGGCTTCACGCATCCCTTTTCGCTCGACCTTATCGACCGTGTCATACATCGTATGACCGTAGCCGCGTCCCCCGGTATGCGGCTTCAGGCTGCCGATTCCCCCGGTCGGCACGCCGGCCAACATGAATGGGTAATGGTCGGAGTGGGCATTCAGGGATTGGCCTATTTCGAAATCCAGGGCCATTTGATCGTGATACTTTGTGAAGGGGGCTACAAGTTCCGGCCATTCGTTGATCACGATATCTTGTGGTGAAACCACGCCGGCCGCATCCATATTCAGGTAAAAACGAATCTGATCCAACTCAGATTCATGTTTTAGGACATACTGCGTCGAACCGATAAGACCGATCTCTTCGGCAGACCAAAAAGCAAAGCGAATCGTGTTTGGCAAGGAAGGAGCGTAGGCAGCCAAAACTCGCGCTGCTTCCAGCAGCGCCGTGACTCCCGACGCGGGGTCACCTGCTCCTTGGGCGATATCATGCCCATCATAGTGGCAGCCTAACATCACGACCTGTGCATCATCCGATTCGCCGGGCAGTTCGCCAATGATGTTCCAGGAGGTCGCGGCAAAGTATTCATCACTGCTGGTCAGATGCAGCTGGACACGGCCGTATTCTTGCAAGAGCCGCTTCAGGTATTCGCCATCCTCCAGACGGATCGAGATGCCCGGGATAGGCGCTTCACCACATTGGGGACCATCAGGACCAATACTGCCTGTTGCCGGCCCATATCCGGGATAATGGTTAACAAAAATAAAACCGGCCGCTCCGGCGAGCATGGCACGATCGTACTTCTCATGGCGGTGCACCCATCTTTTACTGCCAACCGGATAAGTGACACTGGTAGTCAGGGCGAACTTACCGGGCAGATCGGCTGCTCGAGCTTCAAAGTCCGCCGGTCCCCCATCAGCAATGTCGACGATTTCGGCCGTCAAATCGGCCGGCGGCGAATGTGGCAGGGTGATGCAGGAAATCGTCTTTTGAACTGGATACAAAATTTCCAGTTTTGCATTTCCACGCCGCCACCCTGTATATTTCACCGCTTCTTTCTCAACCAGTGGCAGACCATATGCTAGAAGTTTCTCGGCGATGAAATCGGCCGCTTTTTCTTCTTCGGCCGAACCAGCGGAACGAGAACCTAAACCATCACAAAGGACAAGTAAGTTATCCCACACTTCATCGCTGGTATAAATGTCACCCACCATCAATCGATCGATATCTATAAAGGAATTATTTGCCACGTTTCACTACTCCTAAATACAAGTTTCATTGAGATTTCTAGTTAGCGAATGCTCAATATCATCAGCGAGTTTAGCACTTTTCCCCCCTATTCGCTCATAAATATAGTAAGCTTAGAGCCTCTTCGTTTAAGCCTATTAAATTCCCCAATAAGTCGCTCACCGTGTATAATGAACGGACTTACCCAGGTTAAACGACAATCCCGCGCTGCGGTCAGAACGTATTAACAAATTCAACCCAACTTTGGAGGACTCATAAACCATGTCTTATGAAAAAATTGAAGTGCCTGCAGGCGAAAAGATAACGTTTGAAAAAGGCCAGTTGAATGTGCCCGACAACCCAATCGTCGCCTTCATCGAAGGCGATGGCATCGGTGTTGATATCACCCCAGCCTCAATGCTGGTCTGGGATGCCGCAGTGGAGAAGGCTTACGGCGGAAAGCGCAAAATTGCCTGGATGGAGATTTATTCGGGGGAGAAAGCGGCCGATTTGTACGATGGCGATTACATGCCCGAAGAAACCTTCGCAGCCATGCGCGAATATTTGGTGGGTATCAAAGGGCCGCTGACAACACCAATTGGCGGCGGCTTCCGCAGTCTGAACGTGACTTTACGCCAGGTGCTCGATCTCTACGCCTGCGTACGCCCGGTACGCTATATTCCAGGTACGCCAAGCCCCATGCGCGAGCCGGAAAAGATGGACATTGTCATCTTCCGTGAAAATACAGAGGACGTTTATTCAGGTATTGAATGGCCGGCGAACTCTGAGGGTGCGAACGGGTTGATCGAATACATGAGCGCAAAACTGGGTAAGGACGTAAGGCCAGGCTCGGCTATCGGCATCAAGCCCGTGAGCGAATTCGGCACCGATCGTCTCGTACGCCAGGCGATTGAATACGCCATTAAACACCATTTGCCGACTGTTACCCTGGTGCATAAAGGCAACATCATGAAATTCACGGAAGGCGCCTTTAAAAACTGGGGTTATGAATTGGCCGCTGAAGAATTTGGCGACCAGACAATCACCGAAGAGGAACTTTGGGATAAATACGACGGGGTGGCCCCGGAGGGTAAAGTTGTGATCAACGATCGCATCGCCGACAACATGCTGCAGCAGCTCTTAACGCGTACCGACCAGTACAGCGTGATCGCCACCTTGAACCTGAACGGCGATTACATGAGCGACGCCGCCGCGGCTCAGGTGGGTGGTCTGGGTATGGCTCCAGGTGGCAATATCGGCGATGGCGTTGCCCTATTCGAGGCGACTCATGGCACGGCGCCCAAATATGCCGGTAAAGACATGGTCAATCCCAGCAGCCTGATCCTGAGCGGCGTCATGATGCTGGAATATATGGGCTGGCAGGAAGCGGCCGATTTGATCGTTGAGGCGATGACCAAGACGATCCAGGATAAGACCGTGACCTATGATCTGCACCGCCAGATCGAAGGCGCGACCAAGCTTAGCTGTTCAGAGTACGCCCAGGCAATCGTCAATAATATGTAACTCAAGTTGCAAATTAGATTGGTCCAATTTCATTCGCTATATGATTACAGATATAGATTTTGAAAAATTGGACCAATCTCGATTGAAGAACTGATGTTACTAGATTGGTCCAATTTCATTCGCTATTTGGTTTCGGATAAAGGTTATTAAAATTGGACCAATCTCAATTGAAGACTTGAACGAACCACCCCTTAAAGCATTGACTATCGGCGGGTCGGATAGCGGCGGCGCGGCCGGTATTCAAGCTGATCTTAAAACCTGGACGGCTCTCGGTATTTATGGGATGAGTGTGATTACGGCCGTTACCGCCCAGAACAGCCTCAGGGTGGAAGCTGTCCACTATCTCCCTCCTGATATGGTGGCCGCGCAAATCGATGCCGTTCTTTTTGATTATGGCGCTCAGGCAATCAAAACTGGTTTTCTGGGCCAGGTAGAGTTGATCGAACAGGTCGCCTGGCATTTGAAAGCCCACGAAGCAGGACCACTGGTGGTTGATCCTGTGCTCGTCAACCACAAAGGCCAGAGCATGTTTGGGGCCGATGTATTTACTGCTTACAACGAACATCTCCTACCCCTGGCCGACCTGGTTACGCCTAATTGGCGTGAAGCCGCTCTATTAGTTGGTGCGCAAATCAAAAATATTCCGCAGCCTAAAATACTAAACCAGTTCGCCCAGATGATCTGTGTAGCCGGCGCCGGACAGGTTTTAATCACCGGCGTCCCCGGCGAGAATGAAACAATTACAGACTGGTGGTATGACGGGTACGAACTGCATCCCTTTGAACAACCTAAAATCAATACCAACAATCGTCATGGTAGTGGAGACACACTCTCAGCCGCCATTTGCGCGAATCTAGCGTCGGGAATGGATATGGCGCAGGCCATAGAAAATGCCCAATCCTATACCGCGCGGGCGATAGCCGCCGCATCAACCTGGCAGCTTGGCCGTGGACATGGCCCGCTTTCCCACTTTGTGAATAAAATTCAGCAGGATTAAACCTCCTGATCCGGTGATCCAGTCACTTGTCATAGCGTGCAATTTTTGCTAATCTCTGTACATTCAGAACGTTTTGAACGCAGGGTAATCTTATGCACGATGCACTTAATGAAGTGAACGAAAGTACAGTCGCCGGTATCGGCCACCTGGCTCGCTTTTTTGGTTTTAGTGACGTGATGGGCCGGCTCTATGGCACCTTAATGCTCAGCCCTGATCCTTTGTCGCTGGACGATCTGGCGAGCAGCCTGAAAATCAGTAAAGGGTCGGTAAGCATGAATGTTCGCGATCTTGAACGCTGGGGCATGGCTAAGGAAGTTTGGGTTCGGGGCGATCGCAAGAAGTATTACAGCGCCGAATCCGATCTGTGGCAGGTGATTATGAATGTGATCGGCAGCCGTGAGCAGCGTGAAGTCCAGGTTGCTTTGGAAGTTCTCAACGAGAGTGTCAAGAAGCTGAAAACGGCCGAATCGGAACTAACGCCCGAAGAAGAGGAACTGGCGCGCTACTATTTAGAGCGTATCGCCGATTTACAAACTTT
Source organism: Promineifilaceae bacterium (SeqCode) (assembly GCA_046259485.1). Lineage (GTDB taxonomy): Bacteria > Chloroflexota > Anaerolineae > Promineifilales > Promineifilaceae > JAACFF01. Next base: position 93,475 of record JBJYWP010000041.1, read on the forward strand.
TTTCCAGGTGGCCCAACTGGCAATCACAACTGCCTTGAGCAAACAAAGCGAGCTGGGGCTTGACCTGGTAACCCAATTCGATATCAAATAAAACCAGCCTTTGCTATGCTGAAAATTGATCCTTCGTCGCCCAGCTAGCTCATTTGTGCTAAACTGGTTCCTACAAACGTTTCTTGGAGGGTGGATGAGTAATGTCACTGGAATTTGAACAACTAACTCCTTCCATCGCTGAGATGGCACGGGAGGCCGGGCATCGTCGTGAGAAACGAAACGATGAATTAGAGAAAGCGACCGCTCTTTTGCACGAATATGCTGATAAGTGGGAGCTGATTGATCAGCGCATAGACTGGGCGATCGAAAATTTCGATATGAAGTTCTATCGTTCGGCAAAACCCCTGCACAACGAACTGCCTCTGGATAAAGGTATCAAACCTCAGGAGCCGCCGGCGCAGGCCACCATAGTCGCCACGGACGGTTCGCAGATTGTGCCTGACCGCCATGCCTCCTTCCTTTATTACCTGATCAACATCGGCGCGATTACCTATTATCATGGCAGCGGTCGCCCCCCGGATGTGGCAGCTTTTCCGAAATTATCTTATCCGGGCGACAGCGACTCCGCAGAGGATGACGTCTTTACTGTTAGCAGCGATCTGGTGAGCATGCGCCGCGATGAGCGCGAGATCACTGTTCTGGCTGATCTGGTTAAGCGGGTACAGGGCGAACCGGGTCCGAAACTCGGGATTCTCGACCAACGTCTCCTATACTGGCCGATCGGCAACAGTGCACGCATACATGGGGAACGCATTGTATTTGAATGGCAAAAGGCGATGAGTGAGATAAATGATGCCGGCGGCTGGCTGGCCGGTTTTATTGACCGGTCGGGTAAGCACTCGGTATTGGCGATGCTGCACACGCTTGATCTTGAGAATTCCGGGCGAACAATTAAGGACCTATACGCGTTTGACGCAGATATCTATGGCGGTTTATCTGATACTGATCTTTTTGATGTCTTGCTCGGTCACGAAGAGCGGAGTGCGGTTTTTGTCGATATTTCGCTGCACAACAAAACTTTTAAACTGCGTGACCCTGGCAATGAAGTTTGTTTCTTCTACTTAAAAACGGGGCCGGGTGATGGGCAACTGGCGCGCGTTGATATACCCATGTGGGTAGCAGGCAAAAAAGAAGCGCTCAATTCTGTGCATGCGCTGCTGGTCGATCAATGCCGCATCATCGGCAATTACCCCTATGTGATCACCCGCGCAGATGAGATAGCCGTGGTCGGCCGTCGCGATCAGGAAGAGCTAGAAAATCGAATAGAGCTGCAGATGAATTCGCTGGGCATCTATCCATCAATCACAAGCAAGCAGCAGTCTAAGGAATATGCCCGCGCGCAAAAGTCGCGGTATGAAGGGTAAGGAGTATGAACGAGAATAGTCTGGAAATCGGCCGAGTTTTACGGGCCAATACGACCGGATTCGCCGTAGGCAGCCGCGTCAAGCAGTTGTCCGCCCCCGGCTTCGGCAGCCTGGTGAAAGCACAGCCTGCCGGCGAGCACGAAGTCATCTATGGCCTGATTTACAACATCAATATTGACGATGACCAGTTGATTCGCCGCCTAGTGATGGTTGAAACGCCACGTCCGGAAGTAATCGAAGACCAGCGCACTAATCGCATCCTGCCAATTGAAATGAGCGTGCTAGCCGTGGGCTATCGCATAAACGGGAACCTGCATTACAGCCTCCCACCCCGCCCCCCGTTAAACCTGGACCCGGTTATCCTGGTTGAAAACGCAGCGGAAATCAGACAATTTACCAACAACTTGGGTTACCTGCGCCTCATCCTGCGTGCGGAAGGTAGCCGCGTTCCCGTCGATCAACTGCTGGTCGCCCACATACATGATGTCTATCTGCGCAGGGGTGAGGACGTGGCCTGGGTTGTGTCCGTCGTCCGCGAGGTGATTGAGCTTTTGCGCAGCAATTATGAAGTCCTGATTCCAACCCTGGAAGCCTTAAGCAGCGCCATCCCTGGCCTGAATATGGAGACGGCCGAATGAGTGAACAAAATGAATCGCTGGGGTATATCGTTGGCGGCGGGCTGAAAGAAGGCTTGCGCGTACGCCTGACCGTTCCCGCAGACGAAGTACAGGAAGGGAGTTTTGTTGTTTGTGACAGCGATGAGTTCCGTTATTACGGTCTGGTCACCGACTTACAGTTAGGCGCTACCGACCCCCGTTTCGCGGATGAGGCCAGCGAACGCCTACAGCCAGCCATCAAGCAGGCGCTGCTGGGAAAGACACTTTTTACAACCCTGGAGATGTATTCCACGCTGATGATGGAAAGAGGGCCGGATTACATGTCCCCGGAACGTGCCGCCTTTGAAGAGGAAGTCGAACAAGGGGAAAAAGGACCTAAGCCGGTAAAGACTGTCCCGGCACATCATGCACAGGTACGAACCGCAAATGAAGCCGATGTGGCTATGATTTTCGGTAAAGACGGAGCAAAAAGACTTGTAATAGGCCATACAATTGAGCAAGGACACCCGATTCGCCTCGATTTGCAGCGCTTTGTCCAACGGTCCAGTGGCATCTTCGGCGCAACGGGTACAGGAAAGAGTTTCTTAACACGTATCGTGCTGGCCGGATTGATTTGCAAAGATGTCGCTTCAGCACTGGTCTTCGATATGCATAATGAATATGCCTTTGATGACCAGGATAGCGACAATCGGAATACCGTACGCGGGTTAAAGTACCTTTTTGGTCAGCGCGTTCAAGTTGCGGCTTTGGGCGCAGGCGCAACCGTTCGCGGCCATGCGCCTGATTTTACGCTGAATTTGGCAACCAGTGATTTCGAGACTGGTGATATCAAGTTCCTGGCTAACACCCTCAAACTCACTGATACAGCCTCTTATACACTCAATGCCCTGGCGCAATCATTTCATCAAGATTGGTTCGGAAACTTCATGGAAATGAATACGGAATGGGATATCGACGGTGAAAGTGACAAGAAACAGCCAGCGGCGGGTTCCGTTGCTGCGTGGGCTAGGCAAAACAACGTACACGAAGCTGCTGCCGAGGCATTACACATCCGTCTTAAAGAAATTTATGATAAACCCTATGTGAAAAGAAATCCGCCTGGTAATGCAGTCAAGGAAATTGTAGACAAACTGGAACACGGCCGTCATGTAGTCCTCAGTTTTGGCGACCATGAATCTGAGTTAGACTATCTTCTGGTTACCAATATTCTCACCCGTCGGATTCGGGAAAAATGGGTCGAGAAAACAAATAAGGCTAAAAAGGAAAGCTTGTTTGGTTCAGATCTAAGGCCTCTGGTAATCGCCGTGGAAGAGGCGCACAAATTACTCAACCCGCAGGTTTCCAATCAGACCGCCTTCGGCACTATCGCCCGAGAGATGCGTAAGTATTATGTGACCCTGCTGGTGATCGACCAACGGCCGTCGGGGATCGACGATGAAGTTATGTCCCAGCTGGGCACACGGATCACCGGCTGGCTGGGTGATGCCGATGACATACGCGCGGTCTTAACCGGTTTGGCAGGCCGGGAACAACTGCGGGGCATGCTCGCACGCTTACAGGAAAAAGAAGAAGTCCTGCTACTAGGCTGGGGCGTCAAGATGCCCATTCCTGTCCGCTCACGCCGCTATGACGACGATTTTTACAAAGAGATGAAAAAATGCGGCAATGAAAAAGGGGGGATCTCTCCCCTGCCCAGTAATTACGGCATTGAAGACGCCAATAATGATTTCTTTTAGCAACTAGCTCATGCCCCACTCTTAACCAAACAGAGCCGGGATTGTGCAGCCCCTTCCGATTGGCGCTCGAAATTGAAAAAGAGATAATCTCTTTATGGAGAGCGTAACAAACTTCCTGGGCCTGGTAAAAGAACTTATCGTTGGGGTCCTGCGCCTGGATCCCGCAGTATTCGAGGCCATTTTAGATTCCTCGGTTGCCGGGATAGTTCTAGATCTGATCATCCTTTTTCTTGCCGGTCTATCGGATACTATCGGACACAGCGCGGTCTTCTTCGCCAATCGCGTTCCCCGGCGGAGATTCCTTTTCGCCCTTGTTGTCGAAGCACTTGGCTTTGTCACCGGCGTATTTATCTGGGCTTTTTCGATTTGGCTCCTGGCCGGATTTCTTTTTAACGCTCAACAAAATTACGCCAACGTTGTCCGGACCGTCTCCCTGGGTTATGCCCCGCTGTTATTCGGTTTTTTGATCCTGCTGCCTTATCTGGGCAACATTATCTTTGTCATATTACGGGTATGGGTTTTGCTGGCGGTGTTGGTCGCTGTTTCGGTAGATTATAATTTTGGTTTTTGGCCGGCTTTTACCTGTTCTGTATTGGGATGGGCATTAATTACCTTTTTAGCGCGACTACCCTTCCTAAGAGTTGACCGAATCGACAGCTTCTTATGGCGTTTTTCAACCGGTGTCGATCAGGAACTGAACAGTAAAGAGGCGGTAGACCAGTTGATGCGGGAATTGCAGTCGGATTGGACCGGCGAGTCTGATCAATGAGTACAATCATAACCCCACTCGCCTACTTAATCGCGCTCGCCTTACTTCTCCTGATAGGCATGGCCTTGCTGGCCCCATTTGAATCTTTAGGCTGGTGGGCAGGATGGACTAAGCGTGACTTGCAGCCAAGCATTCAACTCGAGGAACTAAATCCTGAGGTTAACCCGGCTGCCATTTACATTGTCTATCTAACCGCGATTGGTGGTATTTCGGCCAATCTGTCATCGCGAGAACAAAGGTTCCTGGACCGCTTGGAAGCTGCATACCCAGAGAAAGTAGTCATTATCGATGATGTTTTTCCCTTCTCGGCAACCAACAACCCGCTTAATGGCGAGCGGCCGCTGGCCTGGCTGTGGCAGCGCCTGCACAACTCTCGTCTTGGCGGAAAAGCGAGTATATTTGCCACACTGATATTCGCGCGTAATCTTTTTCAAGTTGCGGTATCCGGCGATCCACGCTATGGACCGATTTATAATTTTGGCGTTGCTCGCGAACTGATCCGCAGTTTAATTCACCATGGTTACCCACCTAACAGCGGCATTCCCATCGCCGTCATGGGCTGGAGCGGTGGCGCACAAATCGCTGTCGGCGTTGCCCCTTACCTGCATCAAGCCTTGGGAGCACCCATCAAGATTGTCTCAATTGGCGGAGTCATTTCTGACGATCCCGGCCTGGATCAGGTGGAACACCTCTACCATATTCAAAGTACTATTGACCAATATCCGCGTATCAGTGAACTGCTCTATCCTGGTCGCTGGCGCATCATGCGCCATTCTCACTGGTACCGAGCAGAAAATGGTGGCCGCATATCGGTGATCAATCCCGGGCCAATGCGCCACACGGGTAAAGGGGATTACCTCGATCGCAACACGCTTCTGGCCAACGGGCAAAGCAACCTGGATAGAACGGTTGAGGTTATCGTCGCCGCCTTAGAACAAACGCCTATACCGGAATTAACGGCCGATTACACACCCACTGCATCTTCACCTGAAGCCAAACAATCGCAAACATAAAGAGAAAATCCGCCAAACGAAAAACAATTGTGAGAGCGGGATAAGAGGAGGAACCATGGTTTTCTCCGCGGCGTCTTTGCAACTGACTGACACCGGCAGGTAACACAGACTGCCTGGTAAACAGTCCGGATCAGCCGAGGTTAATGCGTTTGCCCTCCGGCAAACATGAGGTACGATCCTTTAATATGTAAAAAATATTTTCTGTGTAAAAGGATAGAAAGATGAAGAAACTTAGCCTGATAGTATTGTTCATGTTGGTCGCATCATTTGCGCTGGTTGCTTGTGAAGCCATGCCAACCAGCGAGGAACCCGTTGTCTCTGAATCTGAAGAAACGACGACTGATGCCGGTCAGGAACCAGTCGAGGTAACTGAAGTACCTGCAGTTGATGAAGCCGGTGAAGCGGTGACCGAAACCCCTGTAGAAGAGGAATCCACTGAAGCCGCCGGTCGCGTCATTACCGCCTGGGTTGGCCCGGAATTAGCAGACTGCGTGGGTGTTGCCCCGCAAAAGTGCATGCAGGTCAAGACCAATCCGGACGGAGAGTACACTTTATTCTATGACCAGATTGACGGATTTGATTACCAGGAAGGATATGAGTACGAGATTCAGGTACTGGTAGAACCGGTAGCCAATCCCCCGGCGGATGGCTCAGCCTTAAAATACACCCTGGTAGAAGTCGTCAGTCAAACACCAGTCACCGCGGGACAGACTGAAGAAGGCCTTATGCCGGCAACAGCGGATTTAACTCTTGAAGGACCCACATGGCTATTGGATAGCTATATGGATATTGAAGGAAACATGACCGCACGGCTGCCCGAGACGCGGGTGACAATCAATTTTGCTGAAGGTGAAGTGAACGGCACCGCCGGCTGCAACAACTACTTCGGCCCTTATGAAGTCGATGGCAACAGCCTGACAATCGGCCCCCTGGGCAGCACGATGATGATGTGTATCCAGGACGACACAGCCACTCAGGAGACCGCCTTCCTGGCCAATCTCGGCAATGTCGCCAGCTATGATATCGTTAACAATCAGCTGCAACTAATCGATGCCGATGGGAACACAATCCTGGTCTTCAATGTCGAACAATCGATTCCACTCGTTGGGACGGAATGGAAGGTAACCGCCTACAACAACGGTCAGGAAGCTGTTGTATCTGTGCTCGCAGATTCTGAGATGACAGCGCTCTTTGACGAAAATGGCCTGGTTTCCGGATCGGCCGGATGTAATAACTACCGCGCTTCATTTGAAACCAGCGCGGAAACCATCACTATCGGTCCCGCCGCTTCCACCCGCAAACTGTGCCCTGCACCGGAAGGTATCATGGATCAGGAAGCCCTCTATCTGGCCGCTTTGGAAATGGCGGCGACCTATGAAATTGATGGCTCGCGGCTGGATATGTACGATGTCGATGGCGCGCGCGTGGTCCAGTTTGAAGCAGTCAATGCAGTTAGCGAAGTCGTTGACAACACGGCCGAAAGCGTAGAGGCACCGGCAGCTACCGTGGAAGAGTCAGATAGCGCAGCAGCAGCCGGATCAATAGAACTCAGCGGCAGCAGTTGGCAGTGGATACAGATGGTAACCCCGGTGGAAACCGTAACCGTGGACAATCCCGCCAATTACCTGCTGCAATTCATGCCTGAAGGTCTGGTTTCCATTCAGGCTGATTGTAACAGCGGCAACGGAACCTACGAAGTTGACGGCAGTTCTGTAAGTATCAACATCACGTCCACGACGCTGGCGCTTTGCCCGGAGGGTTCCTTAAGCGATCAGTTCATTCGCAGCCTCAATGCGGCAGCGATTGCCTTCGAGCAAGACGGTAATTTGTTCTTAGACCTCTTCGCTGATGGGGGAACCATGGAGTTTGCTCCAAACTAAACCTTTGAAGCATTAACCCTAATCTTGAAGATTTAAGCTTAAGTAGAAGGGCGAACAACCCTGCCGGTCATTCATTCCGGCGGGGTTGTTTTTGCCAATTACGGCCGTTGTATTAACGGGTAACGAGAAACCCCACACTCCGATTGCCCTCCAGCCGGTCATTGATTATGCTTATTTCGTTCTGCATTATCGGTTAAATTCAGCGGTGGTGCAGCGAACTATGTCGCGAAAATATTTTTGTATACCCGCTTATTTCAATACCCTGAAGGGGACCTTTAATTTCAGGATCGTTTCCACGGCCTTCATCGCCCTAACGCTAGCCCTCTGCCTAGCCTCTTGTAGTCAAATCAAGTCTCGTCCAGAATTAATCGCAGTGACCTCGACGGCGGCTGCTCCCATTGACCTGGGTCTGGCAACATCTGAAAGCCCGTTGGTTGAGGATATAATCCATGTCACTCCTATTCCAATTGTTTCCGCTGAGATAGATTCACCAATCGCTGACGAAACATCTTCACAAGACCTTTCTATCTCGGTCGAAGATATTCAGCTTTTTCCAATCTCAACGATTATTTCTGGTGATCGCGTCACGATCCAAATTCAACCCTATGTTCCAGAATCAGTAACCGTCGAAAATGTTCCCGTTGAAATCTATATCGACGATCAGCCGGTAGTCAATGACACACTTGACCAAAGGAACTGGGAGGGAAATGCAGAAGGAATTTACGAATGGGTTTGGGATACAAGTGGCCTGGTCAGCAAGCATGAGATTCGCGTGATCCTTGACAGCCAGGACGTCATCCAAGAAGGCGACGCCGATCCTACGAACAATGAAGCGACAATCACATTCAGAGTCGGAAAAGCTATGGAGCGGCCTTTGGAAGAACGAAATGCCAGCTGGATTACGGCCGAAACTGATTGCTGCTATGTCCATGCCATAACGCGCACAGCGGCCTATCGCGATTTTCCGGAACTATTGACGATGGTGGATTCCGCCATTTCGGAAGCATCTAACCAACTGGGCGTCTTCCCTGAAGAAAAGATAAACCTCTACTTTATCGAACGTACAATCGGCCAGGGAGGCTATGCCGGTACGGAAATGGTAATAGTCTATAATGACCGGCCATTTATTGGCGGGGAGCTTTACGAATTATTAGTGCATGAATCGGTCCATATTATTGATCGCCAATTTGCACCGCAGCGTACCAAATTCCTCGCCGAAGGTGTCGCCGTATGGGCTGCCGGAGGGCATTACCAAAAACAGGATTTGCAAAAGCGAGCAGCCACACTACTGGCGATGAACAAATTTATCCCCCTGGCTGAGCTGGCCAATAACTTCTATCCTGCTCAGCATGAAATCGGTTATCTGGAAGCCGGGGCTTTTGTAGATTACCTTGTCAGCGAATATGGCTGGCCTGATGTGCGCGAGTTCTACAGCAACACATCTGCCTCCGACGGGGATACCGAAGCAGAAGCGCTTGACGTCAACTTGCGCCATTATTTCAAGGCCTCGCTGGCGGAGTTAGAAGCGGCCTGGTTGGCCGAGTTACAAACTTACTCGCTAAATGATGAAGATATCGCTGATTTAAGGACGACCATCCGTTACTATGACACTGCACGCGACTACCAGAAGATCTATGATCCGACTGCTTACTTTAGGACTGCATGGCTGCCACACCCTGACGAGGTGATTGAATTCGGCAATGCGGCCGATTTCCTGCGCCAACCGGATACAGAAACAAATTTTACAATGGAGTTGATGTTGCGTTCGGCTTATGACGCCATCGCCAAAGGGGACACAAACCGGGCGAATGTCCTCCTCGACAGCATCGAGCGGTTTTTAAGCCAGAATGGAACGGCCGACCCTCTGGTAACAAGTTATCAGGACATCGTACACACGGTGGTTGCCTTTGGTTATGAACCACAAAATATTACTCTGGACGGTGAGTCAGCGGAAGTTCTGGCAACCACAGCCTCCGGTAACCGGCTGCTGAATTTAGACCTGAATATACAACGTGGGGACTGGATTTTACTCTCAAATTAGGTTAAACGGGGCATGGACCATTTAAAGTTTTATGTTACAATCTTTGCACCATCCGCTAACAATCCGGCAAATTGAGGACCACTTTTTAAGTCCACAAAATATTTGCCGATGGGTATAGGCAGAGGGATCTCACATGATCGAAGTCGTGATTGACAGCATTCGCATAAGTCTTGTTTCGCAACATCGGATTGTTTTGCTCAAAGAGTTAGACAGTGACCGGCAGCTTCCGATCTGGATCGGTCCCTGTGAAGCGGATGCTATCACCATCGAATTACAGGATGTGAAAGTAGCCCGGCCGCTGACGGCCGATCTTGTAAATGCCGCCATTAAAGAATTAGGGGGGACAGTCTCGCACGTCTTGATTCGTGAACTGACCGAGCAAGTGTTCCATGCCAGTTTGTTCATTGATGTCAATGACGAAGTACATGAAATAGATTGTCGCCCATCTGATGCCATTGCCGTCGCCGTGCGCGCAAAAGTTCCTATATACGCCAACGAAGAAGTCCTTGAAGAAGCGGGCGTTAAACCTGAACCGGACCTTGTTGAAGGGTCGGGCAAGGAAGAAAGCGAGGCCGATGTTGGTAATTTAGACGCCTTTAGCGACTTTTTGGATACATTGGATTTCGATGATTTTGAGGGAGAGAACTAACCTCATCCCAAGGGTAAGAAGTTTCCACGTTAGCCTGCAAACCAACGATGCGTGAAACGCGAGTGTGAGCACTTACGTTTCACGTTTTGCATTAGGTTTAGATTATGAGTGATATTGAACGGTTGCCTCCACACAGCATCGAGGCTGAGGAAGCGGTGCTCGGCTCCTTGCTTATCGATCCTGATGCCATTTTTGAAGTCGCCGGTTTTCTGAAACCGGATGCATTCTATCGCGTGCATAATCGATGGATCTATGATGCCATTGTTTCACTCAATGAACGGCACGAAGCAATCGATTTTATTACGCTGACCGAGGAACTCCGGCGGCGCGAACAACTGGAAGAAGTCGGTGGCGAGGCCTATCTTATTGGCCTATTAAATGTCGTCCCCACGGCCGTAAACACGCGAAACTACGCCCACGCTGTGGAAGCGGCGTCGCTGCGGCGGGAACTGATCAAAGCTGCCGGAAGCATCGCCGATCTGGCATACGATGAAGCTGAAGATATAGAACAGGTCATCGATCGCGCGGAGCAGACTTTGTTTGGCGTGAGTGAGGAACGGACAACGCGTGATCTCGTTCCCGTCAAGCAAATAGCACGCTCCTATCTGGAACGTGTCGAAGAACTGCATCTCCGCGGCGATGATGTCATTGGCGTGCCGACGGGCTTTACCGACCTGGATCGCATGTTGGGCGGGTTAAATCGCTCCGATTTGATTATCATTGCCGCCCGTCCCGGGATGGGTAAAACAAGTTTGCAAAATGCCATCGCCCTGACCGCCGCCCGCCGCTATCATAAACGTATTGCGATGTTCAACCTTGAAATGTCGGGTGAACAACTCGTGCAGCGCATGATTTCGGCCGAAACGCGGATTGATTCCCAACGGCTACGGCGCGGAAACCTGGAAGATCAGGAGTGGCCGATCTTCATGGAAGCGATTGGCCACCTCTCTGAAACACGCATTTTTATTGACGATACACCATCAATCACACCGATGCAGCTGCGGACAAAATGCCGGCGTCTATATTCAGAACATGGCATTGATTTGATCATGATCGACTACTTGCAGTTGATGCAAAGCGAATACCGGTCTAACAATCGCGTGCAAGAAATCAGTGATATATCCCGCGCGCTAAAAGGATTAGCCCGGGAACTTGACGTGCCGGTAGTTGCCGCCGCGCAGCTCAGCCGCGCGGTTGAGCAAAGGCAGGATAAGCGACCGATGCTGTCGGATTTAAGGGACAGTGGTAGCATCGAACAGGATGCAGATATCGTCATGTTTATTTACCGCGATGAATATTATAATGAGGCCACCGAACGGCCGAATATCGCCGAAGTGAATGTCGCCAAACATCGCAATGGCCCTACAGGCACGATCGATCTCTTCTGGCATGGCAAACTGGCTACCTTCCGCAATTTACAGCGAAAAGAGGTGGTGCTTTAGGGCAAGTATTTCAGTTCATCAGTATTTCAGTTCATCAGCTCAATCTGAAACACTGACCTACTGACAAACTGAGCCACTCATAAATCATGAAAGGATTCAGCGGATTTCCAGCAGGCAAGCAGCGCCTGACACCTATTCCCAATCTGTTCTTCAGTGAGCTTCTGCCGGCGATCGACGATCTCACGGAGATGAAGGTCACTCTGTATGCATTTTGGGCGCTGACTCAACAAGAAGGGTCGGTTCGCTATTTGCGGCTGACGGATTTTCTGAGCGATAGAACCCTGGTTGACAGTCTGGATGCTAATGTCCAGGCGGCCACCGAGGCTCTGCTGGACGGCATTGAGCGCGCCGTCGCTCGAGGGACTTTTCTGCATGTTAATGTGGAAAGCGCCGACGGGCAGATGGATCTCTATTTTCTAAACACCGAACGTGGCCGCGCCGCCATTGAAGGCATCACCAAAGGGGAATGGCGGCCCTGGCCCGATGAAGATAATCCAGTTACGCTCCTGGTAGATCGCCCTAATATCTTTGTACTATACGAACAGAATATCGGCGCTTTGACACCCATTATCGCCGATGAACTGCGCGACGCGGAGCAGACCTATCCGTCGAAGTGGATTGAAGAAGCGATTAAAATCGCCGTAGAAAACAATATCCGTCGCTGGCGCTATGTCCTATCGATTCTCGAACGGTGGCGCCTGGAAGGAAAACAAAAACCCGATGGAATCAGCAAGCGAGATTCTCAAAAACAGCTTCGGAAGCAAGTTCCAGAAGAATATGACGATATCATCAAACGATGATGGTCCTATCGATGACAATCCCGGCACAGGCAAATCGCAATGCCCGATTTGCGGCGGCCTGGGGTACTATGTTCCCGATGTTGAGCCGTCAGACCCGGCGTTCGGAAAGGCTGTCCCTTGCGAATGCCGCGAAATCGATCGCGAACAAGAACGTTTCCAACGCCTGCTGCGGCTCAGCCAATTAGGGGCTTTGGAGACCTGTACTTTCGAAACATTTTTAGCGGAAGGGATAGGTCTCACAGAAGCCAAACAGCGCAATCTCAGGCTGGCTTATGATATTGCCCAGGCCTATGCACGAGAGCCTAAGGGCTGGCTCACTTTCCAAGGGGGATATGGCTGCGGTAAGACGCACCTCGCGGCAGCTATCGCCAATCACCGTTTGAACCTTGGCCAAGCCGTGCTCTTCATCAACACGCCTGATCTTCTGGATCATCTGCGCGGTGCTTTTGCCCCTAATTCAGAGACCAGTTACGATGACCGCTTCGAGCAGGTACGCAATGCGCCACTGCTCGTTCTGGATGATTTCGGGGCGCAGAGCAGGACACCCTGGGCGCAGGAAAAGCTGTACCAGATATTTAATCATCGCTACAACGAACGTTTACCAACGGTGATAACGACCAATGAAAAGCTGGAGGCGATCGACGAGCGCATCCTTTCACGTCTTCAGGATAGAACCATATCGACCGTCATCGGTATTGTCGCATCTGATTTTCGCAGCGGCTTAGACCAGACCCAATCTGACCTTTCTTCGCTTCATCTTCATGCTGATAAAACTTTCGAATCCTTTGATTTTCGGGAGAACGAATTGCCGCGGAGAGAGGCTGATAACCTGCGTACTGCTTATGAAAACGCACGCGGCTTTGCCGAAGAACCTCGCGACTGGCTTGTATTTAACAGCACCGGGTATGGAAACGGTAAAACACACCTTGCCGCGGCAATCGCCAATTATGTCGAGAAGATTGGTGAACCCGTCCTGTTTGTTGTCGTCCCTGATTTCCTCGATTACCTGCGCTCAACATTTAATCCTAACTCGAGCGCACGCCTGGACAGGAGATTCGACGAGGTGAAAAAAGCGCCTTTGCTCATTCTGGATGATCTGGGTACCGAAAGTGCAACCAAGTGGGCACGGGAAAAGCTCTACCAGCTATTGAACCACCGCTACAATGCGCGCTTGGCAACTGTCATAACATCTGCAATATCTATTGAAGAATTAGATCCTAAGCTGGCCTCGCGCATGCTTGACGGGAGGCGCTGCACGTTCTTTATTATCGAGGCACCCAGTTATCGTGGGAGATTTCAAAAGAAGGGGCGCAAGCGTTAGAGAATAGAGTTTTGAGATAGAGAGCGAATCAATCCGCAACCCATCAGGGACTGACCAGAATTCGGCCGCATCCGGTACAGGTTACTCGTTCCCCGCGTTCGACCTGCAGCGCTTTACTGGCCGATACTGTCACATGACATCCGGTGCAGGCATTGTTCACAAAAAGGACAACAGCGAGACCATTAGCGCGTTTGCGGATCGCCTCGTACTGTTTCAAAGCCGCGGGATCAATGCGGTTCTTTTGCGCCTCGCGCTCGGCCATTAACCCATGCAGCGCGATTGCCAGCTCATTTTGTTCCGCTTTTAGCAAATCCTGAGACTCTTCCCAGGTTGTTTCAACCTCGCTCAACTGTTCCTTCGCGCTGTTCAATTCAGCTTGCGCGTCTTCGAGCATAATCATTGCATCGAGAACTTCATCTTCAAGCGCGCTGCGGCGACGGCCGAGTGCTTCCACTTCGTGGTGCAGATCTTCCAATTCCTTGGGATTGGTCACCTGCCCGGAATAGAGACGTGTCTCCGAACGTTTAGCCTTATCGTTGACACTGCCAAGCTCTAGATTCAGGTCGGTCTGCGTTGTCGTCCAAATGCTGACTTCCTCAGAGGCCGAGGCGAAACGTTCGCGAGCCGCAAGCAGCTCTTCCGTTTCACGCTGCAGCTGCAAGACTTCGGAAAGCCGCCGCTTCTTCTGAGTTATCTCTGTATCATACTGCTGCAACCGGTATAGTAACTGAACCTGACCCATGATTTAAGCCCCTGGTTTGCGGATAGGCGAATTGTAACACAGTTGAAAGTTCGGGGTATAATCCGACCCGATATGTCCACAAACTGGTTTTCTTTGGCTGAACAGCCATATACGGATGAAGACGCAGCCTGGGACGATTTTGTAGCCAACCACCCCCACGGAAGTATTTTACAAACGACCAATTGGGCACGGCTGAAGAATCGCTTCGGATGGTCGTCGGAACGAGTGTGGTTGAAACGAGATGGCGCTCTGGCTGCCGGCGCCCAGATACTTTATCGTTCCGCACTTTTGGGAATTTTCAAGATTGGTTATCTCCCTCATGCTCCTTTAGTGGATTGGGATGATGATGAACAAATCGAAGTTTTATTACACCAGATTGACGAATCAGCGTACAAGAATGGCGCTGGGTTCGTCAAAATGGAGCCGCTGCTGTGGCAAGATGAGATCACGGCCGAACGCTGGCAGGAGATCTGTCAAAAAAACGACTTGATCATGACCGGGGATACGATCCAGCCGCCGCGCACAATTATGATTGATATTCAACCTTCCGAAGAGGAAATCCTGGCAGCAATGAAATCCAAAACGCGCTACAACATCCGCCTCTCGGCACGCAAAGACGTGATCGTTCGTGAAGGGACAGGGGAAGACCTGAAAGCCTTTGGCGATCTCATGCAAACCACCGGGCAGCGCGATGGTTTCGGCACCCATTCTCCCGAATATTACGCGGCTATGTACAGCCTGTTTGCTCCGCAGAACGCGGCGCTCCTGATTGCAGAATTTGAGGGAAAACCCCTCGCAGCAGCGATGATTACCGCCCTGGGCGACACGGCCGTTTACCTCTATGGGGCCTCAAGTAACGAAGAACGGAACCGCATGCCGGCTTACGCCATACAGTGGGCGGCCATCCGTTGGGCCAGGGAACGCGGCTGCACGCAGTATGATATGTGGGGTGTTCCTGATGTAGACCAGGATGAATTGGAAGCGGGATTTACGGAACACACAGATGGATTGTGGCCGGTTTATCGCGCCAAACGCGGCTATGGCGGGCGCGTGCAGCGAACCGTCGGAGCAGTCGACCGGGTTTACAACGGCCGTCTTTATGGATTATACAACTGGTATCGCAATCGCAGGCGTTAAGGCGCAGGAAAACGGATAATATCGAGCGATTATGAGCCCATCTGAACCAATTTTCCGCGCCTCTACGTTCAAAGAAGAGAAATCGGAGGTTGCCTGGAATCAAGCTCTGGTGGGCCAACCCTACGCGCACGCCCTGCAAAGTTGGGTGTGGGGCGATTTTAAATCACGTTGGGGTTGGACGGCGCAGCGGTTGACTCTGACCATTGCCGAAGGCAGTTGGGAGCCCCTGGGAGCCGCCCAGGTGCTTAAAAGACGCCTGCCTCGTCTCCCATACTCTATCCTCTATGTACCTAAAGGCCCGGCATTAGATTACACGGATCAAGGCTTGCGCTTAAAGTTTTTGGAAGAACTGGAAAAACTGGCCAGGCGAGAGAAAGCAATCCTGATCAAAATCGATCCTGAAGTTGTCAGCTACTGGGGAGTGGAAAAGGAAAGAAAGTCCCCCGTAGGAGAAAAGTTAACCCAGGAATTACAAAGCCGCGGCTGGTTGTATTCAGCAGAACAAATTCAATTTCCCAACACGGTAATTATAGATTTGATGCGATCTGAAGAGGATCTCCTGGCGTCGATGAAATCAAAAACACGCTATAACATTCGCCTGGCCGGACGCAAAGGGATCACTGTACGCCAGGGTACGGCGGATGATCTCAACTTTATCGCCAAAATGTATCAGGAAACGGCCGATCGCGATGAATTCGCTATCCGGCCACGTGACTATTATTTGGATGCCTGGCGCTCTTTTTACAATGCGGGCATGGCCATGCCTTTGCTGGCCGAGTACGAGGGTGAACCCGTCGCCGCTGTTCTATTAATTCGTTTCGGTGACCGCGTCACTTATATGTATGGCGCATCGACCAACCGTGAACGCCAACGCATGCCGAATTATTTATTACAATGGGAAGCAATCCGCTGGGCAAAAGCACAGGGCTGTAAAATTTACGATTTCTGGGGAGCGCCAACCCGTTTCGAAGAAGACGACCCCTTATGGGGCGTCTGGCGCTTTAAGGACGGCTTTCAGGGGGATGTGGTCTGGCATATCGGCGCCTGGGACTTCCCGGCACGGCCGTTTTGGTATAATGCCTACGCGCGGCTGCTGCCCCGCTACATAGCGTTTCTTCGCTCACGAAATTCAGAAACTTCAGAGGTCTAATCGACAAGTAACAGCGAAGCAATCAGGCAAAAACCTTGAGGTTTACGCACCAGGCGTATCAAAATCATTGTTGAAAATAACCGCAAAGGTTCATAAGAGGATATTTTTATGAGCAGATCAATTGTCATTCTTGAAGGAGACCAAACCGGGCAGGAACTGTTAGAAGAGTCGCTGCGCGTACTGGATGAAAGCGTCATCGGCTATCCTCTTGAGTTCGTTCGCTTTGATTTGAGTCTCGAAAATAGACGACGAACGCAGAACGAGATCGTTTATGAAGCGGGACGCGCTTTACGCAATTATCAAGTCGGTCTTAAAGCGGCAACCATCACACCGGAAGAAAAAGGGGATGTCGGCAGCCCCAACCGCATCTTACGCGAGGAAATGGATGCCGAGATTATCCTGCGCACGGGGCGGCGCATACCCGGCGTTCGGCCCGCGGGCGGCGTTTATTCGCCGATCAGCATTGTACGCATGGCCCGCGGCGGCGCTTACGGAGCTAAAGAATGGCGCGAAGGCAGCGAGGGCAGCCTCGATGAGGTCACTTACCGCACCGAATGTATCTCGCGCCGTCTCTGCCGCGATGTGGCTGAATTTGCTTTCCAACATGCCCGGCGAACCAATGCCAAGGTATTCGGCGGCCCTAAGTTCACGGTCAGTCCGGTATACGAAGGCATGCTCAAAGAGGAACTGGACGCCGCGGCAGCCCGCTATCCTGATGTGCGTTACGATCCGCAGCTCATTGATGCCACCTTCGCCCTCCTCTTGACTTCCGCAGGCGATGCCATGGTCATTCCTTCTTTGAACAGGGATGGCGATTTGCTTTCGGACATGGTGCTGCAAATGTTTGGCTCGATCGCCGGCTCGGAATCCATGGTTATCTCAGTCGACGATCGCGGTGAATCTGTGGACTGCTTGATGGCCGAGGCCCCTCATGGCACAGCTCCCGCACTCGAAGGACGCAATGTAGCCAATCCCATGGGCATGATTTTGGCAGCAGCGGGATTGTTGTCCTACATGAAGGAAGAGGAGCTAAAATTAGCCAGCCGCGCCATTTATGAATCAACCCTGGAAGCAGTCAACGACGGCTTCCGGACATCTGACCTCGGAGGTGCGGCCCACACGGACGAATTCACCAATGAGATAATTCGCCGCATACGGTCAAAATTGGAAATTTGGTCGACGTTGGTTTAGTGAAGTGTTTCAGTATCTCAGTTTTTCAGTTTTTCAGAACTCCAACCTTATTTATCTGACTAACTGACCAACTGATCAACTGATAAACTTCCAAAAGGAGCTACATAACATGGACCTTCAACTGGTATCTATTGAAAAACCGGAAACTATTAACTTTATCCTGGGACAGTCTCATTTTATTAAGACCGTGGAGGATATTCATGAGGCGCTGGTGACGGCCGTTCCGGGGATCAAGTTCGGACTGGCTTTTTGCGAGGCCTCCGGGAAATGCCTGGTGCGCTACACGGGAACGGATTCGGACATGATCACCCTGGCACAAGAAAATGCCCAGGCGATTGGCGCCGGTCACAGCTTTATTCTCTTCCTGGCCGACGGCTTTTTCCCCGTCAATGTCCTCAAGGCCGTGCAAGGAGTAGTGGAGGTCTGCGGCATTTTCTGCGCCACGGCAAATCCCACACAAGTAATCGTCGCCGAAAGTGCTCAGGGCCGAGGTATTTTAGGCGTGATTGACGGTTTCTCACCGAAGGGTATTGAAGGGGAAGAAGATATCGCCTGGCGAAAAGGATTCCTCCGTCAAATCGGTTACAAGCTGTAATAAAAGCGGCTGTTAATAATCAGGCCTCACTGACGGGCGGTGATCGGTATTTTAGCCAAGTATTACCAATTACCAGTCTACTGCGGACGCAGGGTCAGCAGCGTGATTTCCGGGGGAGCCAGCAGACGAACACGCGGCGCGCTTAAACCCTCAAGTCCTACACCTGCGCTCACATAGAGATCCGTCTGCCCGGCCTGGTAATGGCCCATGACATAGTCACGGCCGAGATCGGAACTGGTTAACAGCGGGCCGATGACGGGCACTCGCACCTGTCCCCCATGCGTGTGGCCGCAAAGATAAAGATCGATACCCAGTTCAACAGCCTGGGGCATCAACTCTGGAGAATGATAAAGCAGG
Source organism: Promineifilaceae bacterium (SeqCode) (assembly GCA_046259485.1). Taxonomy (GTDB): domain Bacteria; phylum Chloroflexota; class Anaerolineae; order Promineifilales; family Promineifilaceae; genus JAACFF01. The sequence continues at coordinate 112,330 of JBJYWP010000041.1, forward strand.
ACCTCGGGCACAGATTGCGGCGCGCCGGCAGCCAGTTCTGCAAGCCGCTGCGCATCCTGTTCGATATTATGGGTGCAGTCCAGACCCAGCAGCGTCAGGCGACGGCTGTCCGGCCACTGCACTTCAAACCTTTGATCACGAAGTAATGTGATCGGCAGCTCCTCAAAAAGGGGTTCAATCAACTCCCACAAATCCACCGTCGGCGTCCCCAGCACGGCATAGACCCCTTGTGGCGCACTCAACAGGGATAAGAATTGCTGAGCCTGAAAATAAGCCTCGGGATCGAGATTAAAACTCAGGTTAAGATAATCCCCCGTGATGAGAATAATGTCCGGCTGCTGTTCATCCATGTAATCAAGAATCATTTCCTCGCGCAAAGAAAAACGTTCAATATGCAGATCGCTAATATGCAATATGCGCATCGGTTTCCAATCCGGGGGGATTTTTACGGAGGTTACATTTAAATGGGTCAAGTTAAGCGAGGCCGGTTCAACGTGCGCTCCCCAAATTAACAGCACGCTGGCAAGCAGTTGGACGGCCAGAAACATGCCAAAAGCCCAGGTTTGCGGCAGCCAGAAAGATAAAATGCCTATTCCGACAGCGGCTAGAGTTCGCGGCAGCGCCAGAGGGAAAAACTGCGCCTTCCAGGAACCAAATGAAATCCGGCGCGGCGGAAGGAAGGATAGAATGACGATATCGCCCAGGAAGAATAAGCCTAATAGGACAGCGATGCCAACGGCCGTTTCTGAATCGCCCTGCGGAAAGTACCAAAATAAACCGGCTAATAAGCCCAACAGGAGTGCCAGAAGCAGGATTTGCCACGCCGGCCACCTGACGGGGGCATTGAGGGTCACCATGACCTTGTGCAGCCGGCCCCTGGCCAGACGATCACGCGGTCCGGAATAAATCAATTGATCTTCAATCATATCGTGTTAACAGCTCACAGGTAATGCCACTCGACGAATACAAGTATGGACCTTTCTAGAGCAAACAACAAACGACGGCCGGCAACGAAAAACCGACGTTCGATCAACTTTTGGCGGCAGATCTGATTACTTAAGTTATAGATTGATCGCTATAATGGAGAATCGAATAAACAACGAAGCGGTAGGTTATAGGAAAGCGTATGATACAGGCCAAAATGACATTTCCCCCCGACTTTCTTTGGGGAACAGCAACATCATCACACCAGGTTGAAGGAAACAACACAAATAATGACTGGTGGCAGTTTGAACAAGGTGCGGGAAACATACTAGAAGGCGGTAAATCAGGCTTAGCTTGCGATTGGTGGCAGCATGCCGAGAATGACCTCGATCTGGCAGCCGAAATGGGAAACAATGCGCACCGCATTTCCCTGGAATGGAGCCGCATCGAACCGCAGCCCAGTCTCTTCGACAATGAAGCCTTGGACCGTTACCGCGAGATTTTAGAATGCATGATCGATCGCGGAATTGAACCGATGGTTTGCCTGCATCATTTCAGCAACCCCTTATGGTTGGTAGAAAAGGGGGATTTCAATTCCGATCTGATAGTCGATTATTTCGGCCGTTACACGGCCAAAGTGGTCTCAAAATTAGGTGATCTGGTTAGCAAATGGCTGACGATCAATGAACCTTCCGTATATGTCTTTCTTCGTTATATCGACGGTACTTATCCACCCCCTTCCGAAAAGGGCTTCACAGGCGCCAGAAAGGCGATGATCAATCTCCTGCGCTGCCATGCGGCCGCCTATCACACGATCAAGGAACGATATCCGGAAGCACAGGTCAGCGTAGCCAAGCAGCTGCGCATATTTGAAGCGCGTCCCGACGGCAACAAACTGGACAGCTGGTGGGCGAAACAGTTGACAAATATATTTAACCATTCATGGTTGAAGTCAATGGCCACGGGCCGGCTGCAGCAGCCGTTCGGCCGCGGCACAATTAAGGGATTAGCCGGCAGCTTTGATTTTATCGGCATCAATTATTACACGCGAAACACCGTTCGGTTTCCTCCCAGGAACGGATTTTTCGACGAAGAATGGGCGGCGGATGCGCTGGTCAGCGACGGTAATTACGGAGAGGTTTACCCCTACGGGCTGTACCGCGTCATTCGCCAGGCGCTTCCTTATAACAAGCCGCTTTACATCACCGAAAACGGCCTTCCTGACCGCGAAGACAAGCTGCGTCCGGCTTTTCTGCTCGATCACCTGCGCCAGATATGGCAAGCTCTTTCCTTCTGCTACCCGGTGATGGGCTATTATCACTGGTCCCTGGTTGATAATTTCGAATGGGATGCGGGCTGGACACAGCGCTTCGGCTTGATTGAAATGAACGAGGAAACCCAGGAACGAACCTGGCGTCCAAGCGGCCGTCTTTACAGTGAAATCTGCCACAGCTACAGCATCGGCAGTGACATGACCGCCCGTTATGCCCCCCAACTGCTGGATGTCATGTTTCCCGGCCAGGCGCCGGAAGATAAACAAATTCAAGAGATGGCTTAATGGGAGACGAGTTTTATAAGGCCATCGATGCCTCGCTTTTTTCCTGTGATATAATTAGGGTTCCCAATCTAAAATTTCGTGGATTAATGGAGAGAGAATATGTCCGGACATTCAAAATGGTCCACCATTAAACATAAAAAAGGAGCAGCCGACGCCAAGCGCGGGAAGCTCTTTACACGCATCACCAAAGAAATCACCATTGCCGCACGGGCTGGTGGCGGTGATCCCGAATCCAATAATGCCTTACGCCTGATCGTGGCCAAAGCCAAAGCGGCCAACATGCCCAAAGATAACATCGATAAGGCAATCAAACGCGGTACGGGCGAGTTGGAGGGAGGAGAGCTGGTTGAAGCGTTGTACGAAGTTTACGCGCCGCACGGTATTGCCATCCTGGTCGAAGTCGTAACAGATAACCGTAATCGAGCTATCGCCGAACTGCGTCATTCCGTCAGCAAGTATGGCGGCACGATGGCCGACGCCGGTTCTGTAGCCTGGCAGTTCACGCGCAAAGGCTATATCGGGATCACGGAAACTGTCGATGAGGATGAACTCTTCCTCATCGCTGCCGATGCCGGTGCAGAAGATATAGATTTCGGCGAGGAAATCACGGAGATATTTGTCGAACTGGATGACTTCCAGAATGTTCAGCTGGCTCTAGAAGATGCGGGAATCGAAACAGAGGAAGCGAACGTCGTCTATGACCCGAATGCGCCAATCGAGTTAGCCCAAAATCAGGCTTTGCAAGTGATGAATCTCATCGAAAAGATCGAGGATCTGGATGATGTTCAGAACGTTTACTCCAATCTGGATGTAACCGACGAAGCCATCGCCGCCATGGAAGGGGCGTAAAGCTCGATTTTCCCGGAAACTTAAAACCATCGTTGAAGAAATGACCACCAGTATCCGGGAAATTTAGTTTGGCAGTCATGCGCATCTTGGGCCTAGACCCCGGCACAGCTACAACCGGCTACGGTATTATTGATTTTGTCGACGGCCGTATGTCCCTGGTCACCTATGGTGTTATTACGACGGCCGCCGGTGTTCCAGCCCCCAAGCGATTGCAAATCATCTACGACGAATTAAACGCTCTTTTGCATGAATACAGTCCGGATTCGGCCGGAGTTGAAGAGGTATTTTTCGGCCGTAATATCACCACGGCGATCAGCGTCGGACAGGCACGCGGCGTTTTACTCCTGGCGCTGGCCAACGCCGGGATACCTATTAGCGAGTACTCCCCACCACGTATCAAGGAAGCCGTCACCGGATACGGTAAAGCGGATAAGTATCAGGTGCAGCTCATGGTGCGCAACTTGCTTGATCTGGAAGAGACACCGCGCCCGGATGATGCCGCGGATGGCCTGGCTATCGCCATCGCCCATTATCAATATCACCATTTTGAATCATTGACAGACTCAATTTAGACCTCCGAAGTCTTCGAGGTCTAAACAATCAATTATCGATAGCTTTTTTTAGACAAACCGCGGAGGTTTTCTCCACAACATGATCGCCAGTCTCGAAGGTACCATCCTAAGAATTAAAGAGAACAGTCTGGTCATCGGCGTGGGCGGAGTTGGACTGCACGTCTTTGTGCCACGCAATGTACTCGAAGATCTGCCTGGACCTGGAAGAACGATTTTCCTGTATACACATCTCATCGTCCGCGAGACGGAGTTGACACTTTACGGCTTTGAGTCGGAAGAGGATTTACTGCTGTTTGAAACACTCTTAGGCGTCAACGGCGTAGGACCCAAAGTGGCTCTCTCTATCCTTGGAACTCTAAGCCCGGAACTGCTGCGGGGAGCCGTTATGCGTGAGGAAACGGCCGTCTTACAGCGCGTACCCGGGATTGGCAAAAAGACGGCTGAACGGGTGATGTTTCAACTGCGCGATAAACTGGATTATTCGGCCGAAGCGGCGAGCACTCCCCTCGTGAGTGACGTGGATGCCGATGTAATCGACATCCTGACCTCGCTGGGCTTCAGCATCATCGAGGCGCAGTCCGCCTTGCAGCATGTACCGCGCGACGTCACGAACGTCGACGAACGGGTACAGGCCTCATTACAATATCTGGATCAGGGACCATGAACGAACACAGCGAAGAGGAAATCCTTACTTTTCTGCACAAACATCTGCGCAGCGTCTTCACGCGCGATGTCGAAACTTATGCCGCCACTACCAGTGGGGAGTTATCACTCTACGAATGGTGGGTTACACCGCACCGTCAGGACGGCCTTGATTTTCACTTCTTCATGATTGAGAACGGCTGGAGCGGCACTGCAGGTGATTTTCGCTACGATTTGCTCGAACCGCGCGTGCAGATTTATGGCGATACGGCCGTCGTCAGCTATACCTTTATGCTTACTCGCGTCGAAGAAGACGGCCGCATCAATCACCAGACACATAACGAGAGCCGGGTGCTGATCTTCAGCGAGGGAAATTGGCAGATCGTGCACGTACACAAATCACCTTCGTACCAACCACCCTACCAGGCGGACGGTCATTGAGCCTGAAATTTTAAGCAAATCCCTGCTATTTTTCTTCGCGAACCTGGGAATTTATGTTCCTGGCGTCCAAAGTACGTTGTGCAGCCTGCACAATCAGCCGGTGTTCAGCAGCATGGACGCGATCCTCAAAATCCTTAAGGGACTCACCTTCTAAAAAAGGCATAGTTTCCTGAACAAGGACCGGTCCTGCATCCACCCCGGGAACAGCATAATGGACCATCACTCCGGTCTGCTCAATCTCGCCCGCCTGATAGGCTTCGTAAGCGCACCGGATCGCGCCCACGCCGTCGAACTGGCCGGGCAGCGCGGGATGGAGATTGATCACCCTTCGCTTAAAATGGTTTAGGAAAGCTGGCGACAATACGTGCATCCAACCGGCCAGGACAATTAAATCGGGATGATATTCCTGTAGTTTCTGGGCAAGATCGGCATCATACTGCTCGCGTGATTGGCCGGCGGCGCGATAAGGTTTTAGGGGAAAGTAGAGCGTATCGATCCCAGCCTGATCCGCTCTTTGCAGTCCATATGCAGCCAGTCGATTGGAAACAACCAGCACGATCTGGGCATCCAGGACATTCTCCTGAACAGCCTCTATCAGGGCCTGTAAATTGCTTCCTGAACCTGAGATCATGACAATTAATCTGGCTTTTTCTTTCATCTTAAATCCTAAGCAGTCGACCTGCCGGCGGTTGTGTCTGTTTGTGCCGTTAACCTATGCTTGAAAGCGTACGCGCCTGGCGCCTTCCTGAACTTCACCAACCCAGACGGCCTCGGGAACAAGGTGTCGAGCTTCATCCACCTGCTGCTGCGGCAGGAACAGGAGCATGCCTAAACCGAGATTAAAAACATGAGCCATTTCTGCGCTGGATACATCGCCATGTTTTTGGATGAGATTAAAGATGGGAGGAACTCTCCAGGCGCTTGAACGCAAAACACAATCGACGTTCTCAGGCAAGATTCTAACCGGATTGTCTATCAGGCCACCGCCTGTAATATGCGCCAAACCACGTAAGTCCAAACCACCATCGAGCATTGTGAACACCTGGCTGAGATAAGAACGATGCGGCGCCAGAAGCGCTTCGCCAATCGTACTGCCGCCAATTTCGGGTAAAGGTTGGAACCAATCGAGGTCACCGAGTACCGTACGCGCCAGCGTGTAGCCGTTTGTGTGCAGGCCGGATGAGGGCAGCCCAAGGATGGCATCACCTACTTCAATTCGCGATCCATCAATGATCCGCTCCTGTTCGGCGACACCGAGAATCGTGCCTACCAGGTCTAGTTTTCCAGGTTGGTAAACGCCGGGCATCTCGGCCGTTTAACCACCTAGCAAAGCAATCCCCGCTTCCTGGCAAGCCTGGGCTACGCCGGTCACAACGGCGGCTATCTGGCGAGGATCCAGTTTGGCCGAGGCCACATAGTCAAGCATAAACAACGGCCGTGCTCCCTGGACCAGGATATCGTTCAGGCAGTGATTGACGATGTCATGACCGATCGTATCCCAACGGCCGACACGCGCGGCAACCATTGTCTTGGTACCCACGCCATCGGTAGAAGCAACCAGCACCGGCGCGTCCATCTCCTGGAGCTGCTTGATGGCAACCAATCCGCCGAAAGCGCCCACGTCAGAAAGCACCTGCGGCCCATAGGTAGCCTTAATCGCCGCGCTCATGAGCGTCGTCGCCTCCTGTCCCGCTTACAGATCGACACCTGCGCGCTTATAGGCGCTCACTTCATTCATGGCCGATTTCCTCCGCGATCGGCCGTCCGATATCTGTCCGGTAATGCGCGCCCTCAAAATGAATCTGCTGTACACCAGCATATGCACGCTCGACGGCCGTCTCCAGGTTCTCACCCAGGCCGCTCACGGCGAGGACGCGCCCACCGCTGGTCAGGAGCCGGTCATCCTGCTCTACCGTTCCCGCCTGAAAGACAATTATTTCAGGATCGGTGATCGTCTCAATGCCGGAAATAGGCAGGAATTTGGTATAAGGGCCGGGATATCCAGGGGTGGCCATGACTACCGTAGCACAAGCTCCGTCGCGCCACCTTATCATTTGATCTTGCAGTTCTCCTGCGGCACAAGCCAGCATAATCTCAAGTAAATCGCCTTCCAAGAGCGGCAAAATCACCTGCGTCTCCGGATCACCGAAGCGGCAGTTAAACTCTAAAACCTTCGGCCCATCTTGCGTAAGCATCAATCCGGCGTAGAGCACACCCTTGTATGGCGTCCCGGTGATAGCCATACCGCGAACCGCGGGTTGGATTACCTGTTCCATGAGTTGATCGACCAGGGTCTGGTCCACTTCGACGGATGGCGCATAAGCACCCATGCCCCCGGTATTTGGGCCCTGGTCGCCATCAAAAGCGCGTTTATGGTCGCCAGCCGGCACCATGGGCACGGCCATTTTGTCATCACAAAAGGCCAGCAGCGAGAGTTCGGGCCCTTGCAGCCGTTCTTCAATGAGAACCTCATTCGCCGCCTCACTAAAAGCGCGCTCGACAAACATCTGCTCCAGGGCTTCCCGCGCCTGTTCAGCGGTATCGCAGACGATGACGCTTTTCCCGGCAGCCAGGCCGCTGGCTTTAACGACTACCGGCCGTGGATTTTAGGTCAAATACTCCAAAGCAGGCTCCATCTCCATGAAATTCCGCGACTCGGCCGTCCAGAAGCGGCTCGAATCCGGTGTGTGAATCTCATCGATCAAGGTTAACTGCCCATCCACAAGACCCATCTCATACTTCGTATCAACCAGGACCAATCCCGCTTTGGCCGCCAGCTCTTGCCCACGTTTGAACAAGGCGATGGCCGTTTTTTCTACTTCTTCCCACAAGGGTTCGGGGATCAATCCTTTATCTAAAATATCCTGGCGGGTCAGGCGCTGATCATGTTCGCCCTTCTCCGCTTTGGTTGTCGGTGTGATGATTGGCGCAGGCAGTTGATCGTTTTTTTGTAAACCATCGGGTAGGTCAATGCCATAAGGCTGTCGATCACCTTGTTCATATAAATACCATAAGGATGTTGTTGTGACGCCGGTGATATAACCGCGGACGATGATTTCGACAGGCAAAGGTTGGGCATCCTCAGCGACGATCACGTTCGGGTCCGGCATACTGATCAGGTGGTTGCGAGCAATGTCAGCCGTATTCTCAAACCACCAGGCACTCAACTGGTTTAGAACCTGCCCCTTGTAAGGTATCAGCCCCAATACCCGGTCAAAAGCGGAAACCCGGTCACTGGTAATCAAGATCCGCCGGCCATTGCAAAGATAAATATCGCGCACTTTGCCGCGCAGCGGTTCGCCCCAACCGGGCACCACCACGCCGGATAATGCGTTGGGAACCGCGTCCAGTAATTCTTTATCACTTAACACTAGCATCTCTCCCATAAAGCTGACGGCTGACAGCTCATATTAGTTACGCATGATCAATGCCATTTTTGAAAAGCCGCAGGCCATCCAGACCGCCGCCATCGCGTCCCTGGAGTAGATGCTGCCAGGGGAATATATGATTTTCCGGATGGGGCATGAGACCCAAAACGTTGCCCTCTTTATTACTCAAGCCGTCGATATTCATTATCGATCCATTGGGGTTGGCTGGATAATCCACCGCAGCCCCATCAGGCCGGGCATAAGTCAATGCAACCAGGTTTTGTTCCCATAGAGCTTGAGCCATTTTCGGAGAATCTACGGCTATTCTTCCTTCGCCATGAGCTACCGGACAGTAAATGGGTTCCTCCAGCCCGCTTATAAATAATGAAGTGCCGGCTGCTTGTGGCTCCAGATAGACCCAGCGGCACTCAAAATGGGCCCGTTCATTAGAGGTTAGAGTCACTTTGCGACGTGTTCCATTGTAGCCGGAGAATGGAGGACCGGGCAGTATTCCGGCCTTAACCAGGGCCTGAAAGCCATTACAAATTCCGAGGACAGGACGGCCGTCAGCGACAAATCTTTTTACCATATCTCCAAACAAATATTGCAAATCTGCAGCCCACAACACGCCGGCCCCCAAATCATCACCATAAGAAAATCCACCGGGAACAACAAGCATATGATAATCGAGGAGGCTGCGATCCCCATTGAGAATTTGGTTGACGTGGACTATTTCCGGCTCGCCGCCGGCGAGATGGCATGCCAAGGCCGCATCGTGATCACGATTGGTGCCATTGGCATGTAATATCAGGACGCTGGGCGTCCTGGTGTGAACGGCTACGGCATAGCCGGCCGTTTTCAATTTCTTGTTATTAGCTGGGGGTGGCGTTAATGGCAGAGAAGAAGACAAATGCCCGCGCCAGGCCTGGTCTAAGGAAGTCAGGGGTAAATCGAGCAATACTGTTTGTGGAGCCATCTGCCCGGAGACATGAAGCCGGTCGCCACCTGTCACACCGATGCAATCACAGGGAATATCGCCCATCATCTCTTTAAAAATATCCGCATCCCTGGGAGAGACTTCGACGACAAAACGACTAAGGGATTCGGAGAACAGGATGGCTTCATCAACGGCGTAAGCATTATACGGATCCCGTGGGACGGATCTTAGTTCAATCTGGGCGCCAAGCTGACCGGCCAGACACATCTCGGCCAGGGTAACCGCCAGACCACCCTCACTGCAATCATGGCAAGAAAGCACCAAATCCTCTCCCATTGCCTGGTGCAGCGCCTGAAAACGTGAGGCGGCGTTAGCGACTGGTCGGGGACCAACCTGATGCTGCGGTCGAACCATCCCGCCCACCTGGCTAAAATGACTGCCACCTAGCTCCGCGCGGGTATCACCAATCACGAACAGGAAACTGCCGGGCTGCTTAAGGTCCATGGTAACCGCGCGGGTAACGTCAGGAACAATGCCCACGGAGGAAATCAGCAGGGTGCCGGGAATGGCATGTTTTTGTCCGTCGGCTCCCGTGTATTCATTGTAGAGACTGTCCTTGCCGGAAATGTAAGGTGTCCGGTAGGCGATGGCCGCATCATAACAACCCTGCGCGCAGCGTACCAGGGAACCTAGGCGGTCCGGCAGATCGGGATTGCCCCAACAGAAATTATCGAGGATAGCGATCGTTTCTGAGTCCGCGCCGGCGGCGACAACGTTGCGCAGCGCTTCGTCGACGGCCGCCCAGGCCATGCGGTAGGGGTCTAGCAGCCCATAATTAGGACAGATGCCATTGCCAAGAGCGACGCCACGCGGGTTCTCCGCTCCCTGCGTCCCCTGGGGTACAATGACCGCAGCATCGCTGGGTCCTTGATTGGCCCATCCGGTGAGCGGCTTAACGGCCGTTCCGCCTTGCACTTCGTGGTCGTATCGCCTGACAATATCCTCCTTGCTGCGAATATCGGGATGCGCCAGCAGTTTCAGAAGATAATCCTGGGCAGAAAGCTCAACGGGCTGCCGTTCGATTTCCGCTGCCGGCTGCGGGGGCTGCCAGTAGGCCTGCAAATGGCGGCGCGGTACGCCATCGTGAAGAAACTCCATGGACAAATCCCCGACCAGATCGTCCCCATAAAAGATGCGCAGACGGCCGCTGTTTTCGAATTCTCCCAGGCAGGTTGCTTCAACATCTTGTTCAAGGGCGATCTCTTGCAACCTGGACCAGTTTTGTTGGGGCACGGCCAGTAACATCCGTTCCTGAGCTTCGCTCAACCAGATTTCCCAGGGGCGCAGTCCGGGATATTTTAGAGGGGCCTGCTTGAGATCGACGCGCGCTCCGACCTTCTCACCCATTTCCCCAACAGCCGATGAAAAACCACCAGCGCCGCAGTCAGTTATGGCCTTGTAAAGACCCTCATCACGGGCCCGAATAATCAGTTCTTGAACCTGTTTTTCTGCGATCGGGTTGCCGATCTGGATGGCCGAACCGGCAATTTCGCTCGTGGAGGTATCCATTTCCATACTTGAAAAAGTAGCACCTCGCTGCCCATCGCGCCCGGTACGGCCGCCGACGGCCACAATCAAATCCCCCGGCTGAACTTCTGTTGGGTGGGAGTCGCGCGTTAAAATACCGAGACATCCACAGTAGACGAGAGGATTCGCCGTATATCCCTCATCGAAATGGACAGAACCATTCACGGTTGGAATACCCATCTTATTCCCATAATCTTCAATCCCGGCGACAACCCCATCGGCAATACGTCCTGGGTGTAACACCCAGGCCGGCAGTCCATCCAGGGGGGTGGCGGCCAGCCCGAAGCAAAGCACATCCGTGTTGGCAATGGGGCGCGCGCTGACCCCTAGTACATCGCGCACAACACCGCCGATACCCGTATTGGCGCCGCCAAATGGCTCCAGAGCCGAAGGATGGTTGTGGGTTTCAACCTTAAAGGCCAGATCGTATCTCTCGTCAAAGGCAATGATCCCCGCGTTATCAACGAAGGCAGAACGCACCCATTGACGATTGAGATCATCGGTCGCTTTACGGATATAGGTGGCCAACAGCCCATCAATTTGCTGCTCAACAAACGTACTCGAGGCGTCACCTGGTAAAGGACCACTGTAGCTTATTTGGGCTTTGAACGTCTTGTGCACACAATGCTCGCTCCAAGTTTGGGCCAGGGTTTCCAATTCTACATCGGTGGCCTCTCGCCCTTCAGCCAGGTAATATGCCTTGATTCCCTGCATCTCCGGCAAATCCAATGAAAGGCGGCGATCTTGGCTAATTTGCAGCAGTTCGACAGCCGAAGCCTCACGCAAGTTGATTAAATCGACGGTAGGATCATCCATGTCGGCAGGAGTAAAAGGAGGCGCTGTGCGCTTATTGATCACGTAACGCTGCACAACCCCGTTGGCCAGGACGTCCCTGGCTACAAGCCGTGCGTATGCAACATCAATATCCCCCTCCAGCAAGAATCGGGTTCCTGTAGCGGCATTTTGCAAGCCATTTACCCCCAGCAACCTTGCAGCGCGTACCAGGTTGTCGCCTGGCGGATCCGTTACACCGGGCAAGAAGGTCGTTTCAACCACAATCTGTGAACCAGTTGGGGATTCCTCCTCATCCACCACCCCACTATCCCATCGTTCGATGTGTAAATTTTCGGTTACGGGATCAAGCAGCAGCGCTTGAGCCAGCTGCTGCGCGGCTGATAGCGATAAAGTACCCGCCTACTGTTGGGTATGACGGGTATGGAAATTATTTCTATATAGGTTTTTTTAACAGAGAACCATTCTCTTGGCTCACCAGAAGCGTCCGGCCGGCGCCTTTATAAAAAAGGAACTGAAGGATCAGACAGGCCAAACCGTATGTGCTCCTCGTTTCGAACACTGATTAAGTGCTACCATATTTCCATTGTAGCGCACTCCCCGAATCTTTGCATTGGACAATTACCACAAATTAAGGCCAAGCATTTTGATCGTCTAGCCTGAAATGACTAGAATATTAATCGTTATTTCGGCAAAAGAAGATAGAACCAGCCGGTTGGGTAAAGGGAATCCAACCAGGTTGGAAGTTGGAGAGAGCATTGGCCCACGTTTCCCACAAGCTTTCAAACTCTCTTGAAGGCGCCCTCGCCGGTGGAGGCGATCCCGCGACCTCACCACTCTACGTTTTTGGACCTTTTCTCAAATTACTCCTGGTTGCCGGAGTCGCCCAGATAACTTTCGGCGCCAGCATCTGGCTGGTTGTGTTCACAATCGCCGTCGTCTCGGCCATGTACCGGCTGGTAATGATCTGGATCACCGACGGATCCGGTGGCAGCGGTCTCAGTGAGGAAGAATTCGGCAGTTGGGCCGTAAAAATCAATGCCGGTATCACCTTCATCGAATATACACTCACCTTTCTGGTCAGCGTCGCCGCACTGGTGACGTTTGTCGCTGACCGCTTTCCCAGTCTCAATGAAACGATTTTGGGGTTGCAGTACCGCACAATTTTGGCCATCGGCTTAAGCATCCTGACCGGCTGGCTCGTGAATCGTGGTCCTAAAGTCGCCGCACGCGCATTTGGGCCGGCGACCGGAGCTGTGCTTCTGCTGATGTGGATGATGATCTTCGCCACTATCTTCCAACGAGGTTTTCAGCTTCCGCCCTTGAACCTGGACGCTTTCAAACCACACTATATCCACTTAACCCTCGGCGGTTACGCGCGCATACTGGCTGTGATGACCGGGATCGAGATTTTCGCCAACCTGGTCGCCGCCTACGATGGAAAACCGCGGGAAAAGAGTCGTAAAGCCTTCGGCAGCCTACTCATCATCATGGGCACGACATCGGTTACGATGCTCATTGTCGGGCCGGCTATTCTTGCCCTTTCAAACCCACTGGACAGTGAAGTTTCCGTCTTCACGCAGACGATGGATCAACTTTTACCCCAGCCACTACCCTGGTTCGGAACCCTGGTAGGAATCGCCGTCCTCCTCAGCGCGGCAGCGGCCAGCGCTCAAGGTCTCCAAAATTTGGCCTTGGGACTTAAACAACGCCATTATGTTCCCGCATTTATCGGCCGTCGCAATAAGTATGAAGTTGCCCCAGTCCCGGTATGGATTGAAGTGGCAATCGTCATATTCTGCTATCTCTTTCTTGGCACCGATGAAGAAACGTATCTGGCTATCTATGCAGCCGGGGTATTTATTCTGTTAAGCATGACCGGTTGGGCAGCGACAAAACGTCTACTGCGGGAACTGCGAACGGGTGCAGAGACATCCTCCTGGACCTCGTTAATGATCACAATCGTGGCCGCGCTGCTGACTACGCTGGGCACGTTGATTATTTTCAGCGAACGCTTTCTTGAAGGCGCCTGGATTTATTTAATTTTCATCCCCATTTTGTATGCCATTTTTTCTGTCTTCCGCCATCGCCTGGGAGCTCCAACGCCATTAGCCGATCACATTGGGCGAATAACGGCCGAAAGGCGCTATCTGCCAATTTATGTAAACTCTGAGGAGCCAAAGGATGCGGCGATCGGCCGAATTCTTGTCCCCCTCGACGGGACCGATGTTGCCGAAGAATCCCTCTCGGTCGTACGCTCCTTAAGTAAGGTATTCGATGCACAGGTCACACTTGTATGCGTCAACTCAGAATCTACGCGACGGCCGCTTACAGGCTTAAAGAATTCATCACGAAATTCCGAGTCAGCGGATAAACAACTTTATTTAAGCCAGAAGGCGGACCAGCTAAGGTCGGCAGGGACTGAGGCTGATTATGAATTCCGTGATGGTGAGGTAGCGAAAGAGATTTGTGACATTGCCCAGAACGAAGATATCGTCGTCATGAGCACCAACAGCCGTACCGGTCTGCAGCGCCTGTTGATCGGCAGCGTCACGCTTGAAGTGATACAGAATGCTTCAACGCCGCTGATCTTACTGCGACCAACTGACAACTGGCGCAGCCGGGGTACAAACTTCAAACGCCTCCTTGTCGCTCTGGACGGTTCGGAGTTTTCCGAACGAATCCTGCCATACGTCACCACCCTGGCCAAAGCCTTTGGCAGCGAGATTTTATTGTTATCAGTGCCTGCCGGCTCAACCTCCGACAGCTACCGGACAACGATTGAAACTTACTTGCAAAATCTGGCAGTGGAACTTGGAAGTCACGATTTGAAAGTGCGTACGCTGGTCGCCGGCAACGTCGCGGCACAAACGATTGTGGTTACCGCTGAAACGGAAATGGCGGATTTGATCATGCTGGCCACACACGGCCGCAGCGGCATGGATCGTCTTATGTTGGGCAGCGTAGCCGAACGCGTCGTAAAAAATATGCCCTGCCCTATCTTCCTGCTACCTATTCGTGATACGGTTCAACCGACGGACAAATATCATTCAATAGGCAGTTGGCACAGTTCGGATTCCTGGCGAAACAAACACGACGGCCGTGAAATATAAGTAAATGCGAGATTTCGATCCAGCTTTCTTCTGGAATAAGAGCCATCAAATCTTTTTCAACGCGCGCCGGATCGGTTTGGCCGGTTAAGCCCAACCGTTTGGCCAGGCGCTTGACGTGCGTATCTACCGTGATCCCATCAGCCACATTGTAAATCTCACCCAGAACAACATTTGCCGTCTTTCGCGCAACACCGTTGAGGGTTAATAACTCTTCCATCGTCCCGGGTACTTCTCCGCCATATTCATGGACGACAGCGTGGCTCGATTCCTGGATGTACTTCGCTTTCTGGCGAAAAAAGCCGGTAGAGCAAATCGCTTCTTCCAACTCCTGGCGGTCTGCTGCGGCGAAGTCGACCGCGGTAGGATACTTCGTAAATAAATCAGGCGTAACTTTGTTCACCCGTTCATCCGTGCACTGCGCTGAAAGGATAGTGGCCACGAGAAGCTGGTGCGCTGTATCATAGTTAAGCTCACAATGAGCATCCGGATAAGCGTTTCTAAGCCGCATGATAATTGTGTCAATATAAGCAGGAGATTTAATATCCATAAAATCAGCTCAAAGTTCTTTAAATTGATAGCACTAGCCAAGTTTAGAAGATTGAGGGAAAATGTAACGGTATTCCCACTAAATAGCAAGGTTAAATTTGACACGTCCAGTCTGACGCATTTTATGTATATCCAAAAACGATTCGCGGCGCTTATGGCTGGCTTGCAATCGTTATGTTTGTCTTTCTCCAGAGGTAATTTTCTATGTTCCTAGAATTCGGCCGTGATATCTGCGGTCAGTTAGAAACAGCCACGAAGCGCGAATGGCTGGTCACTAATGGTATTGGGGGATTTGCATCAGGAACCATCGCCAATATGTTGACCAGGCGATATCACGGTCTGCTCATGGCCGCGCTGCAGCCCCCGCTCGGCCGGACGCTGCTTTTGGCCAAGTTGGATGAAACGGCCGAGTATGATGGTATTCATGCTCAGAGCGGCAATTACTATCCCTTATTCGTAAACCAATGGAGCAACGGAACACCTCTGGCCGAACCGAACGGCCACCATCACATCAACAGTTTCCATTTAGAAGGGACAACGCCCGTATGGACCTTCGCGATGGCTAACGCACTATTGGAAAAACGAATCTGGATGCAGCCCGGTGTAAACACAACATACATATATTATCGCTTAGCGCGAGCTACCGGGCCGCTCCTATTGCAGGCAAAAGCTTTCGCCAATTATCGCGATTATCACGATACTACTATCATTAACGATTGGCAGCCGGAAATATTGCCTATTGAACGCGGCTTGCGTCTTCATATGCATCCGGAAGCGGTCCCATTTTATTTATTCAGTGATAAAGCGCAGCTTAGCCCGCAATTTGAATGGTACGAGGACTTTTTACTGGCTGAAGAAGAGTATCGCGGCCAGAACGATATTGAAGAAGACCATGTCTATGCCGCGCAGATGCGCGTCATCCTGCACCCCGGTGAAACACTGACCATTGCTGCTTCCACGGAGAGTCATGTTAATTTAGATGGCGACAAAGCTTACGAGGAGCGCCTTGCTTACGAAAACGACAAATTAGATCGCGCCCGTTCAGTTTTTGCGGTTGCTTATCCCCAGGAAATCCAACAGCTAATCCTTGCGGCCGACCAATTCATTGTCGCGCGCCCAACCCCTGCTGATCCCCGAGGCCGTTCAATCATCGCCGGTTATCCCTGGTTTAGTGACTGGGGACGGGACACAATGATCGCCTTACCTGGCCTGACATTAACGACAGGTCGTCCGGAAATCGCCGCCAGCATTCTACGTACTTATATCCAGTATGTCGATCAGGGCATGATCCCTAATCGCTTTCCCGATGAGGGTGAAATTCCGGAATACAACACGGTCGATGCCACGCTCTGGTATATCGAGGCGATACGTAAATACCTGGCGATTACAGGCGATATTTCATTAATGGCTGAACTCTATCCCACATTGATCGATATCGTTGACTGGTACCGCCGGGGAACTCGATACAACATCTATATGGATGAAGAGGACGCGCTTCTCTACGCCGGTGAAGAAGGCGTGCAGTTGACCTGGATGGATGCCAAGATAGATGATTGGGTTGTCACCCCACGGATTGGCAAGCCTGTGGAAATCAATGCCCTCTGGTACAACGGGCTAAAAACAATCGCGGAGATCAGCCGTGAATTAGGTGAAGATCCCGCACCTTATGAAACGCTTGCCGCAAGAGTTCACGCCGGGTTTTCGCGGTTTTGGAATGATGAGTACGGCTATTGTTACGATGTTTTGGATTGTCCGGATGGGGATGATGACGCCAGACTGCGACCCAACCAACTTCTTGCTGTATCACTGGCCCACAGCCCGTTAACTTACCAACAACAACGTTCGATTGTCGACGCCTGCGGGCGTCATTTGCTGACTGCACACGGACTGAGAAGCCTCTCGGCCGAGGACGACGAATACGCCGGCCATTATGGTGGGGATCGCTACAAACGAGATGGAGCTTACCATCAGGGTACGGCCTGGAGCTGGCTGATAGGACCCTTTGTTGAAGCACATTTACGGGTTTATAATAATCCAGGTCTTTCCCGTTCTTATTTAACATCCTTATTACAACACCTGAAAGCCCACGGCCTGGGCAGTATCAGCGAGATATTTGATGGCGATCCGCCATTCACGCCTCGGGGCTGCACCGCACAAGCATGGGGCGTGGCTGAAGTATTAAGGACCTGGCGGCTGACAGAAAAAGATTAAGATTCGGCAAAACACAACCTGATCAGTTTGGACTGGGTAAGGAGCTTCTCAACTGACAGGTCTCATTAATAAAATCGGTTTAACAATTTAAACGTCCTGCAAGTATTTCAGTGGATCAGTTTTTCAGTTGGTCAGTATTTGGTTGACAAACTGAATCACTGAGTTAACTGAATTACTGACGAACTTCTTTTAGGAGACATCCATGACTAAATTACAAGAGCTCGATGCGCTCGGCCAATCGATGTGGTACGACAACATTGAACGCGGGTTGATTACGAGCGGTGAACTAAAAGCACTGATCGACGCCGGAATTAGAGGCATCACTTCGAATCCATCCATCTTCCAGAAGGCAATATCGAGCAGCGAAGCCTATACGGAAGACCTGCAAGCATTGGCCGAGGAAGGCAAAGACACGCTGCAAATTTACGAGGCATTGGCCATCGACGATATCCAACAGGCAGCCGACCTGCTTTACCCAATCTACGAGGAAACAGATGGTAAAGATGGTTTTGTAAGCCTGGAGGTTAATCCGACCCTGGCACACGATACGGACGGCACAATCGCCGAAGCACGCCGCTTATTCGCCACTGTCGGACGGCCGAACACAATGATCAAAGTACCGGCTACTCAAGCGGGTATCCCAGCGATCACGACCTTAATCGGCGACGGAGTCAACATCAACGTCACCCTGCTTTTCGCCAATGATAACTACGAGCAGGTCGCCAGGGCTTATATTGCTGGTCTGGAAGATTACGCCCTCAAAGGGGGCGATATCAGCCGTATAGCTTCTGTAGCCTCGTTCTTCGTCAGCCGCGTAGATAGTATTGTAGATAAGGCACTCGAAGCGGTCGGGAATAAAGAGTTACAGGGTAAAATCGCCATCGCTAACGCCAAGGTCGCTTATACCATTTATGAAGAACTCTTTGACAATGAGCGGTGGTCCGATCTGGCTGCCCAGGGGGCCCGGCCCCAGCGCCTGCTGTGGGCCAGCACCAGCACCAAGAATCCCGCCTATCCGGATACGATGTACATCGATGAACTGATTGGTCCCAACACCGTCAACACCGCCCCACCGGCGACTGTCGTCGCTTTTGAAGATCATGGCACCGTCGCCGTCACCTTGACCATTGATGTAGATGAAGCACGCCGGCAGCTCGCGCAGCTGGAAACAGCCGGCATTCATCTTGATACCCTAACCGACCAGCTGCAGACGGATGGCGTGGAGGCATTTTCAGCCGCCTTCAAATCATTACTAGCAAGTATCGACCAGGAACGGCGCCGCGCCTTGGCAGCTGACATGTCAATAGCTGTGTCACCCGGCAAATATGAAGCGGCTGTCGAAGCGGGATTGGGACAGCTGGCCGAGGAAAATTTAGTCGAGCGGATTTGGGCCGGCGATTATACGGTATGGAAACCAGACCCCAAAGAAATCACGAACCGCCTGGGCTGGTTGGCGATTGCCGACGAAATGTTGGGCAACGTAGAACGATTAAATGAATTTGTTGACGATGTACGCGGCGCCGGTTATCGCGATGTGGTACTCCTGGGCATGGGCGGCTCCAGCCTGGCTCCGGAAGTTTTCAGCAAAGTGTTCGGAACGGCCGATGGCTATCTTAATTTGACGGTTGTTGACAGCACGGACCCGGGCATGATCCTCGAAGCGGCAGATGGTTTGGACCTGAGTAAATCGCTGTTCATTGTCGCCACAAAATCGGGTGGGACGGCCGAAACGCTATCTATGTTTAAATATTTTTACAACCAGGTCGCCGCTGAACTCGGTTTAGAGAACGCGGGCGAACATTTTGTGGCTATAACCGATCCCGGCAGCAGTCTTATTGACCTGGCCCAAAAATATGATTTCCGTGAAATCTTCCTCAATAATCCCAATATCGGCGGCCGTTACTCCGCGCTTTCTTATTTTGGCCTGTTACCGGCGGCACTGATTGGCGTTGATCTCGCCAGGCTGCTGGATCAGGCAAGGATTGCCATGGCCAACGGGCAGGAGAGCGGCGCGGATGCCACGAATGTCGCGGCTGTTCTGGGCGTGGTCATGGGCAAATTGGCTCTAAAAGGAGTTGACAAACTGACGCTGATCACCTCACCTTCTCTGGCCAGTTTCGGCGATTGGGTCGAACAGTTAATCGCCGAGAGCACGGGCAAAGAGGGCAAAGGTATCCTCCCCGTCGTAGGGGAAGCGCCTGCGGCAGCGGAGGAATACAGCGCGGATCGCCTCTTTGTATACCTGAAATTGGATGGCGAAAACACATATGATAAAGCCATCACTGCGCTGGAAAAAGCCGAACGGCCGCTGGTTCGGCTTTTACTTGCCAATCGTTATGAGCTGGGTCGCCAGTTTTTCCTCTGGGAGCTGGCCACGGCCGTCGCCGGCGCTTGCTTAGGCATTCAACCCTTTGACCAACCCAATGTTGAATCAGCGAAAGTAGCCGCGCGGAAAATGATCGCCGCCTACCTGGAAAGCGGCTCTTTGCCTGAAAGCGATACGCACAGCCCTACGGCGGAGAGCTTGAAGACCTTCTTGCAGGAGGCTCAGCCGGGTGATTATGTCAGCATCCAGGCTTATATCAAACCATCGGCCGCGGCCGATGCCGCGCTGGATGCACTGCGTCTAGCCATCCGCCAATTAACAGGGCTGCCCGTTACCGTAGGTTACGGACCTCGTTTCCTACATTCCACCGGCCAGCTGCACAAGGGAGATGGTGGAAACGGCTTCTTCATCCAGCTCACTGGATCCATGCCGCAGGATATTTCCATTCCTGATGAGGCGGGGAAAACGGAATCGGGCACGACCTTTGGTGTGTTAATAACGGCACAAGCCCTTGGTGACGCCGCCGCACTGCGTGAAGCAGGCCGCCGTGTTATCCATTATGATCTGGGCGATGATATCGCCGGCGGTATCGCCACGCTTAGTGAATGATTCACAAAGATGCCAGCTTTTAAGTAAATCACAAATAATTATTTGAATTAATTTTGTAAATGTGGCATCCTTTATCGTATGCCCAAAAAAATCAACTACA
>JBJYWP010000042.1:0-17533 GCA_046259485.1 Promineifilaceae bacterium (SeqCode)
CCACGGCCGACTTAGGCATTGCTATGGGTGCGGCGGGAACCGATGTCGCCCTGGAGACGGCCGATATCGTCTTGATGTCTGATAATTTAAACAATATTCCTTATGTAATTGGTTTGAGTAAAAAGACGCGCCAGACGCTTATAGTCAATCTCGTCTTCGCCTTGGGCATGATCTGTCTCATGCTCACAGCAATTTTCTGGCGTGATTTAACACTGCCGGCCGCCGTCATCGGCCATGAGGGTGGCACCGTCCTCGTCTCCCTCAATGGCTTACGAATGTTGAATTACAAACCATAAGCAATAGAGTATTACTATGTACAATCCACTTATCGCTCTTCTTATTGCCGCCGCCGTCGCACTTGTTTTAGCAGTCTTGTTCTGGCCTAATCGTGGGCTCGTACCCCGCTGGCGTCAGGGAAGGCGCATGACGATGCGCGTCCGCAGTGAAGATGCCTTAAAACATATTTACAAGTATGAAATGAAAGGCAACCAGGCCACATTCGCGACCATTGCCGGTACCTTGAACATCAGTCTTAATGAAACGGCCGCATTGATCAACCAAATGGAAGCGGACGGTCTGGTCCACACCGAACAGGGAGAGATCACCCTGACGGCCAACGGCCGTGACGCGGCTTTACACATCATTCGCGCCCACCGTCTCTGGGAACGATATCTCGCCGAGGAGACGGGATTTAGCGAACAAACCTGGCATGAACACGCGGAGCAGTTGGAACATTCGATATCTCCCGCAGATGCGGATGCCCTATCCGCCCAGCTCGGGCACCCAATTTACGATCCTCACGGTGATCCAATTCCCACGGCCCAGGGCAGCATTCGCGGTCATGGCGGCGAACCGCTTTCCAAAATGGCCGTGGGCTCGATGTCCCGCATAGTCCATCTTGAAGATGAGCCGGAAGTAGTATATGCCCAGCTGCTCGCTGAGGGACTGAACCTGGGTGAAATCGTGCGTGTCACAGAGGTGAACGCCGATCGCGTTCGTTTCTGGGCCAATGGCGATGAACATCTTCTGGCGCCGATTGTCGCTGCTAACATCTCCGTTGCCCCGCTTGAAAAGCTGGAAGAAATCATCAAGGATAGCCCTGACACCATCAAGCTGTCCCTGCTCAGGCCGGGTGAGGCCGCCGAAGTAATCAATATATCCCCCGCCTCTCGTGGCGCTGAGCGGCGCCGTTTTTTTGACCTGGGCATTTTACCTGGCACCCGCATCACGGCCGAATTCAGCAGCCCCAGTGGCAACCCGGTCGCCTATAAAGTCCGTGGAGCGGTCATCGCCTTACGTGAAGGCCAGGCCGACCTTATTAAAGTTAGACCATTAGAAGTTAAATCATGACTACTGAACAACCCAAAATCCCTGAATTAAAATTTGATAGAAGCGCCTGCGCTACCTGCCCCGCCCACAACGCCGGCAATCTGCTAAAACTGGGCGTTGATATGACGGATTGGGATTACGTCCTGGCCCTCGCCGGCAACCCCAATACCGGGAAAAGCACCGTCTTTAATGCCCTCACCGGCCTGCGTCAGCACACCGGTAACTGGCCGGGAAAAACGGTAACCCGCGCCGAAGGCGGCTACAGCTATAAGGGAGATCGCTACAAGATCGTGGATCTACCGGGCACTTACTCCCTTCTCTCAACGAGCCTTGACGAAGAAGTCGCCCGCGACTTTATCCTTTTCGGCCAGCCTGATGTGACAGTCATCGTTGTGGATGCGACACGGCTGGAACGCAACCTCAATCTTGCTTTACAAGTGCTGGAAATCACTGATCGCGCCGTAATTTGCCTCAACTTAATGGACGAGGCGCGGCGCCACCACATTGAAGTAGACGAAAGGCGCCTATCGCGCGACCTGGGCGTGCCTGTCGTTCCCTGCTCAGCGCGAACAGGCGAAGGCCTGGACGATTTATTAGAAGCCATCCACGACGTCGTGACTGGTGAGTTCGTGTGTCAACCTTACCGACTCAAGAATGAATCTTCATCCATCCGCCGCGCCCTCGACGAACTCGTACCCAAAATTCAAGCGGTATACCCGGAACTTCCCAACGCACGTTGGGTCGCTTTACGCCTGCTGGACGGCGATGAGCGTATAACCGAGGCCGTACGCTCAGGCGAGCTGGGCAACCTTAATTTCCAGGCTCCGCTTGAGCCACAAACCGCGCAATCAATCCCCTTGGAGGTAGCAGCATGACCGCGACAGCAGTCCAGGCAACCGACATTTTACAAACGGCCGATAACTTGCGTTGGGAAGTCGGTCCGGACTTCCATGAACAGCTCATGGAAGATATCTACACCGAAGCAGGCCACCTGGCCGATCGCGCCGTAACCTGGCCCGATGAAGAACCGCGTTTTGACCTTGATCGCACCATTGATCGCCTTGTAACAAGCCGGATATTTGGCTTTCCACTTATGATCCTGCTCTTCGCGCTTGTATTCTGGTTGACTATTGTCGGCGCAAATTACCCGTCACAAATAATAGCCAGTGTCTTGATCGGCAAGATTTATCCCTTGCTCCATCAAGGGGCAGACGCAATCAACATGCCCTGGTGGCTGTCAGGTATACTCATTGACGGCATGTACCTGGCTACGGCCTGGGTTGTCAGCGTCATGCTGCCGCCTATGGCCATATTCTTCCCCCTCTTCACCCTCCTGGAAGACTTCGGATATTTACCACGCGTCTCTTTCAATCTAGACAATGCCTTCCGCAAGGCGGGTGCCCATGGTAAGCAATCTTTAAGCATGATGATGGGTTTCGGCTGTAACGCCGCGGGCGTGATTGCCACGCGCGTGATCGACAGCCCGCGCGAACGCCTGATTGCCATCATCACCAACAACTTCGCCCTGTGTAATGGCCGTTGGCCCACGCAAATTTTGATCGCCACGCTCTTTATCGGTGCTTTAGCGCCGCTCTACCTGGCCGGCCTTATTTCTGCCTTAGCCGTTGTTGGCATTGCCGTACTCGGCGTCCTGCTGACTTTCGCCATATCCTGGAGCCTGTCACGCACCATACTCGAAGGCCAGGTCTCCACCTTCAGCCTGGAACTACCGCCCTACCGTCCGCCGCAAATTTTACGCACCATCGGCACATCTCTCGTCGACCGCACCCTCTATGTATTATGGCGTGCGGTCGTCTTCGCCATGCCCGCCGGGGCCGTCATTTGGTTAATCGCCAATGTAACCATCGGCGGCACAAGTATCGCCGAGTACATGATCAACTTCCTCAATCCGCTGGGCGTCTTGATTGGCCTCAACGGTATCATCCTCGTCGCTTACATTGTGGCCATTCCCGCCAACGAGATCGTCATACCCACCATCCTCATGCTTATTGTCCTGGTTACAGGTGTCAATGCGGGGGAAGGGGCGGGGGTTATGTTCGAATTGGATTCAATGGTTCAAACGAAAGCCGTTCTGGTAGCGGGTGGCTTCACATTGCTAACGGCGATCAACCTGATGCTCTTCTCTTTGATCCACAATCCTTGCTCAACAACCATCTATACCATCTATAAAGAAACAAGCAGCAAATATTGGGCGGCCGTTTCTGCCCTGCTGCCGCTGGCGCTGGGTTTTGCCGTCACCTTTGTCGTCGCTCAATTGTGGCGAATATTCATCGGTCCAGGCTAAGTCCACTTGCCGGAAGACCCTTGTGATAACAAAATAGAAGGCGCTGCCATACGCTTGAGATCGCCTGGATAGTCGTTATGCTGATGAATGTTTACAAAATAAGCAGGTAATTGGTTCGGTCAGGAGACCGGGCACATCATTACCTAGTTAAATTAACAACTTTCATTAGAATTGGTGGGTTCGTGTTTAACGCACCACTACAATCCGCTGTCAAAATTCTCTACTATGCAGGTAAAATAAATTGTCCAATTCTAAATCCCAGCTTGTATTAGCCATCGATTTAGGTACATCCGGCCCTAAAGTTGCGGTTGCCAGCCTGGCCGGAAAAATTATCGACGCGGAAATTGGTTCAACGCCCATCCTCCTGCTGCCTGACGGCGGTGCTGAACAGGATCCACGCTCATGGTGGGCAGCGATTAAGGAGGCGACCCGCACCCTCCTGACACGCCACCCGGATTTGATCGACGGAATTGCCGCCGTTTGCTGTACGACACAGTGGTCAGGCACCGTGCCGGTGGATCGCACTGGGACCTCACTGGCTAATGCCATCATCTGGATGGATGCACGTGGCGCCAGATATCTGCCCAAAATCGTCGGCGGATCGGTACAGGTTGCCGGCTATCGACCGGATAAACTATGGAAATGGCTTCGCTTAACCGGCGGCGCCCCTTCCCATTCAGGCAAAGACTCCATCGCTCATATTCTCTATCTGAAAGAAGAACAACCCGACCTGTATAACGCAGCGTACAAGTTTTTGGAACCCAAGGATTACTTGAATTTATGTCTGACGGGACGCTTTGCTGCCTCTTACGAGTCAATCACCCTGCATTGGGTAACCGATAACCGCGATATCAACAACATAATTTACAGCGATCAACTCCTGAAAATGGCCGGCATCGATCGCCAAAAATTGCCCGATCTGAAGCAGTCTACCGCCACCTTAGGACCTATCCTCCCTGAAGTAGCGCACGAATTGGGTCTGCCGCCGCAGACACAGGTCATTATGGGTACGCCGGACATGCATTCAGCAGCCATCGGCTCTGGCAGTATCCAGGATTACGAGGCTCACCTGTATATAGGCACTTCCTCCTGGCTCAGTTGTCACGTTCCGTTTAAGAAAACCGACATCGCGCACAATATGGCATCGCTGCCCTCGGCCATTCCCGGCCGTTACTTCATAGTAAATGAACAGGAAACGGCCGGTGCCAGCCTGCGCTATCTCAAGGAGAACATCCTTTATCATCAGGATGTATTGCAGCGCGAGACGATTCCCGAAGACATTTACCAGGTATTCGATCATATCGCCGCGCAGGTCCCGGCGGGCAGCAACGGCGTCATTTTTACCCCCTGGCTCAATGGCGAAAGAACGCCCGTGGATGACCATAAAGCGCGTGGCGGCTTCTTCAATCTTTCACTGCACCATACGCGCCCGGATCTGATTCGCGCCGTATTTGAGGGTGTGGCTTTTAATTCACGCTGGCTGCTTCACCATGTCGAGAAATTTATCAAACGGCCGTTTCCGGCAATCAACATCGTCGGTGGAGGTGCCAAATCAGATATCTGGTGCCAGATCCATGCCGATGTCCTCAACAAGCCCATTCGCCAGGTCAAAGATCCGCTGCAAGCCAACACGCGCGGTGCGGCGATTCTGGCCGGTGTCGCCCTTGGTGCGACAACATTCGCCGAAGCAGCAAATAAAACAGAGATAAAGCAGGAATTTACTCCGAATCCGGCCAATCGCGAGCTCTATGACAGCTTGTTTGACTCATTCCTGGCCATCTACAAACGGAACAAGAAGATCCACGCCCGTTTAAGCGAGCGATTTTAAGAAAAAATTCCTCTATTTTTACACTTCTTTTTGTACTTTCTCCTCGTCTGATAGATGATTGCGGCAGCAAGGAAACGGGTGTGTTTTCCCACAACGATAGTAATGGAAACAGATCAATTATGAATATTCGCAAACACATCTCTACAGCATCATCTCGTCTTTGGGGCGGCTTAGCCAATCGGGCAACAGCTCTGCCCCTCATTCGCCGGCGCGTTGATCGCCAGATGGAGGACATCATAGCTGGACTGGCGGATGATGTAAAACCTTATCGTGGTGACTCGGTGACCTATGATCATTTACCCGCAGAAGGCCGGCCGCGCGAAGAAATTTTGGCCCAAATCAAGGCCCTGAATGCCCGGGAAGAACCACGCTGGGAAGAGGGTTACGCATCCGGTGCTGTTTATCATGGAGATGACCAGCATATTGAATTCCTCAACCAGGTCTATGCCTTGCAGTCACAAAGCAACCCCCTGCACGCCGACCTCTTCCCCAGTGCGAGTAAATTTGAGGCTGAGATCGTGGCCATGACCGCGGCCATGTTGGGCGCAAAGCAGGCGGCGGAACCGATTAGCGGAACGGTCAACTCCGGCGGCACCGAGAGCATTCTCCTGGCCATGAAAAGTTACCGCGATCTGGCGCGAGAAAAAAAGGGCATCACCCACCCGGAAATGATCCTTCCCGCAACTGCGCACGTCGCCTTTGACAAGGCAGCGCACTATTTCGGCATAAAGATAGTTCGCATTGGAATCGATGAGAACTTCAAAGCTGACTGGATCGCCGCCAAGAACGCAATTAATAAAAACACAATTGTGATTGTGGGCTCCGCCCCCAGTTTTCCGCACGGTATCATCGATCCCATTGAAGAAATGTCCGCCCTCGCCCTGGAAGCGGGCATCGGCTTTCATTGTGATGCCTGCCTGGGCGGATTTATCCTCCCCTGGGCAAAACGCCTCGGCCGTTATGTCCCCCCATTTGATTTTAGCCTGCCGGGTGTTACCTCCATGTCGGCCGATACGCACAAATACGGCTATGCATCCAAAGGCACTTCCGTCGTTCTCTATCGCGGTCAGGAACTCAGGCATGCCCAGTATTTTACGGCCGCTGATTGGCCTGGTGGTCTCTACTTCTCACCCACTCTTGCGGGCAGTCGCCCCGGCGCGCTGAGCGCCGCCTGCTGGGCGGCCATGGTATCCCTCGGCGAGGAGGGTTACCTCGACGCAACGCGGCCAATCCTGGAAACGGCCGACCAGATAAAAGAGGGAATCCGCGCCATCCCCGAATTGTTTATTCTTGGCGATCCCATGTGGGTCATTGCTTTTGCCTCACAGAGCCTGGACATTTACCGTGTAATGGACAACATGACCCGCAAAGGATGGAGTCTAAATGGCCTGCACAAACCCTCCTGCATCCATCTTGCCGTAACCCTGCGCCATACGCAGCCCGGCGTTGCCGGCCGTTTCGTCGCCGATTTACAGGAATCAGTATCCGCCGTCAAAGCAAACCCGCAGCAAAGCGGCGGCATGGCCCCGGTTTATGGTCTCGCCGCCACCCTGCCTGCGCGGGGTGTCGTCAACGATCTGCTAAAACGGTATATCGACCTGCTTTATGACGTTTGAAACGGAATCCACCTCCCTAAAAGTCGCGCAGCAGCTGTACGTAGCCGTGCAGCGCCTCTTCTATGTCGTCGATAGCGATGCTCTCCCCGGCCGTATGCGCCTGGAACTCCTCACCTGGGGCAAAGCCGACGATGGGCATGCCATAGGGAACAAAATGACGGCCGTCTGTAGCGAACTGGTAACTGATCAGATCCGGCCGGCGACCCATTCCCTCACCCAGTAATTGCTGGGCGCGCTGGACAACCTCACTGTCGGCCGGCGTGTCATAACCAAAAATCGTCTCTTCGTCCGGGGTCAGGGGCGTTGGTTCGCTGCACCAGGCATCCGTCACTGTATAGGGTTGCTCACCGGCCAGATGATCGATAAAAGTCAACAGGCTTTGCTTGCTCTCCCCGGCCGTACGCACATCCAAAAGTACGCGCGACCAGGCCGGGATCACATTTGAACTTTTCGTATCGACCTCAATAATCGTCGGCACAACCGTGGTTGGACCAAGTATTGGGTGTTCGGCCAGCTCCGACACAGCCGCCCTCAACTTTTGCAAAAATGCCGCCAGGGCATAGTTTGGATTAACCCCTTTATGCGGTGCGCTGGCGTGGGCTGAACGGCCGTGAAAGGTCACCCACATCTGCACAATTCCCCGGTGACCCAGTGCCAGGTTATTGTTAGAGGGTTCGCCAAGAACGACCAGGGCGGCTGGATAATCCAGGTTCTCAACCCAATACTGCGCCCCGGCACCGCCGATTTCTTCCTGGACAACACCTGTAAAGACCACATCGCGCCGCGGGAGCTGCCCGGACCGCCGCAGCCCGGCCATGGCGTAAACCTGCACGGCCAGGGGGCCCTTAATATCGCAGGCACCACGGCCGATTATTCGTCCATCGACGATCGCTGCAGCATAAGGGGGCGTCGGCCAGAGATCCGGATCGCCCGGATCGACATGATCAAGATGCGTGTTCAAAACCAGCGCCGGCAGCTGCCGGTCCTGGCCGTAGATACGGCCGATGACGTTGCCGATTTCATCGATGGTCACTTCATCAAAAGCTAATCGCTTTAGTTCCGCGGCGATCAGCGTCGCTATATTCCTTTCCTCGTATGACATACTGGGAGTTTGAATCAATTCCCGCGTGAAATCAACACAATCGTCAAGCAGCAGATTCCAATCAAGTCCATCATCCGACTTTTGTTTTTCCGGTTCCATGTTATTCATGATCCGCCTCCAGTAGGTGTAAGATTGCCATCGAATTAAGCAAGGCCTTAGGCAAAAACGAGCTCACTTTCACATACTCCTGCTCCTTACTGCCATCCGCCGCGTGCTCTGAACAGTGCGCGTTTCCGCCGGCCGGCCCCAGCCCGTCAATCGTCGGCAGTTCACGCCAGAAATAATTCCCATCGCTCAAGCCTGCTCTTTTCTCGGCCACCGCCTCAAAACCCAGGCGTTCGGCCGTCTCTTGCCATACCTGGAAAAGATGATCTGTCTGCGCGTTTCGCGGCCAGGGGGCTACCGTATTAATCACATCTGTCTTCACACGACAGGTAAATGCGCCATCACTGGAACGCACGGTGGACAGGTCATTGAGCGCCAATATACTGGCTACGCCCTCGTTAAACACAGAATCATCAAAAGCACGCATCTCTACGCTGGCCGAAGCAAAATGGGGCACGCGGTTAATGACCGTCCCTCCGGCCACGGTTCCCACGTTAAACGTGAGATCGCGCTCATAGTCCGTCAGCTTGCTAACCCGGTCGATGACATCGGCCATCTGCACCACGGCATTGGCCCCCTGGTCGTGAGCACTGCCGGCATGAGCGGCTTTCCCCTCCACTTCAATGCGATAAATGGCCATGCCTTTTCGCGAAACCACGAGATGTGGCCGCCCGCCGGCCCAGCTGCCCGGCTCAAAAATCAAGCAGCCCAGACCATTATCGTCTAAACGATCGACACAAAGCCTTCCAAAATCAAGGCTCCCTGTCTCTTCTGAGGCGTCGAGCAGGACTACCCAGGTTGTGGAATTGAATGCCCGGGGGCGTACAGTTTGCAGTGCCGACAGGATCATATAAATCATGATCGTGCCGCCTTTGATATCAACCACGCCCGGCCCGTAAATACGATCACCCTGTTCCCGCCAGTGAAAATCATTGCGCAGCTCTTCATCCAGCGGAAAAACCGTATCTAAATGCGAAACAAGGCCAATCTTTGGAATAGGACGGCCGTTCGTGCGCTCTCCCTGGCTCGTTAATACCAGGTGCCGGCCATAAAGCGGGTTAGTCGATTGAATGAATTCAGCACGAAAGCCCAGCCTGGCAAATAACTCGGCCGTGCGTGCTCCCAGGGAGTTAACGCCCTCCGGGTTCGTCGTAAAACTGTTGATTCCCACCATTTCCTGCAGTGAGGCCAGAAACAGCGGCATGTTTTGTTCTAAAAACGCGCTAGTGCGCCGTGCCTTTTCATTGAAATCCATGATCTATTTACCAGCCGCTTCACAGGGAGAACTCATCGATATCCGCCACTAAGACTGCTCTGCAAGGTCCATGATACTCAAGATATTCAACAGCGCTTTAGGCACGTAGGATTCCGGAACGATGTACTCTTGATCTTTACTGCCGTCATCAGATTTTTCGGAACAATGCGCATTTCCGCCATCTGGACCTAAGCCATCGATCGTTGGAATCATATGCCACGTCCAGTTTCCGTCGCTCAGCCCGCCGCGTTCCTGGGGCTCAATCCGGATTCCCAGCTCTTGCCCGGCTTCTCGCCAAATACCTAACAAGGCTTCAGATTTTCCATTCAAAGCCCAGGGTCCCCATTCATCCAGGACCTCCACATGAACCCGGCACGGATAACCGCCATTGGCACTGTGAACGCTGGAGAACGTATTGAAGGCGGTTATTTTTTGCGAGGTAGCCGCAAAAACAGCCGGAGAATACGCGCGCATCTCCAATGAAGCGCTGGCCTGGTGCGGGACCCGGTTGATCACTGTGCCACCGGCGATTGTACCCACGTTGATGGTTAGATTTTGTTCGTAGTCGGTTAAATCTGAAATCTGTCTGATCACATCGGCCATCTGCATGATCGCATTAGCCCCATGATCATGTGAGGTGCCGGCATGGGCCGCTTTGCCTTCAACTCGAATATGATAACGGCCCATTCCTTTCCGGGCGACCACCAGGCGGCACTCGTCAGGTTGCACATGTTCCAACTCACCTCCCTCAAAGACCAGGGAAGCCAAGGTGTCGTCACCCAGGCGTTCAAGGACTAAACGGCCGAAATCGGGCACAAGCGCCTCCTCCGCGGCATTCAACAGGACAACCCACGTCACGCTGTCGAAGAATGCGGGGGCCTCAGCCTGCAAAGCCGCCAGGATCATATAGATCATGACCGTGCCCCCCTTGATGTCATAAACCCCCGGGCCGTAAATCCGTTTGCCGGATACGCGCCAGTGGAAATCATTGTCCTGTTCTTCGGCCTCCGGGTAAACCGTATCGAGATGAGAAATAAGGCCGATTTTGGGAGACCCATGACCATTCACGGGCCGTCCCGGGCGCGTTAATATGAGATGCTGCCCGTAAATAAAATCCGCGGCTTGTACAAAGTCAGCTTCAAAGCCTAGTTTCGAAAAAGTATCGGCCGTAAACTTTCCCAGCGCGTTTACACCAATCGGATTAGAGGTAAAACTATTAATGCTCACCATTTGCTGCAGCAGATCAAGGTGCCGCGGCAAATTTTCTTCTAAATAAGTTTGTAAATTTCGGATCAGCTTAGATCGTTCCATTTCTATCAATTTCATTCATTAAAAGATTCACCTGGAGCGCGTAAAGCGTCCAGGCGTAATCGTTAGTTATAACACCGACCCAAACGCGTTACAACCGTAACGCCGGAAAGATTATCCCGGATACTTAGCCGTTAGGTACACGGGGAACCAATCGGCCAGTTTCCGGGATAACGATTAACAGCTTGAAAGTGCGCCAGGTAACTTGCACCTTACCCTAAGGCGTTCTCAGCAGCAAAGCCAGCAAGGCCGTCCTTTCAATCATCTTATCCACAAAAACGAACTCGTGAACCGCGTGCGCGCCATCCCCCACAGATCCTAAGCCATCCAGAGTTGCCGTATGCAGGCTGGTAAAGTTGCCGTCCGATCCGCCGCCGGCCATGCCCTGGTCCAAAGAGAGCCCTAATTCGTGCCCCACTGTCTCGGCCGTTCGCCAAAGCGCCTGGTTTCTCGGCGTAGGTTCCAGCGGTGGTCGATTAAACTGGCCGGATATTTCCAGTCTGATACCCTGTATCGGCGATGACAGACCAAAAATCTTTTCTTCAAGATCCTGCGCATCTTCCTGCGTCAAAACACGCACATCAACCACGGCCCGACACTCAGCAGGAATCACATTGGCTCGCAGTCCCCCTTCTATGATGCCTACATTGACCGATATACCCTTTTCAGGGCCATTCAAGGCATCTAGAGCCTGAACAAGGTAGGACATCGCCAAAACGGCACTGACTCCTTTTTCCGGATCGAGTCCGGCATGCGCCGCCCGCCCATGAGCGACAATTTCAAACAGCCCCACCCCTTTTCGCGCCGTCTTCAGCTTTCCCTCCAGTCCTAACGCCGGTTCGAGGATCAAGGCCCGTTCAACCTGCTGGGCTAGCTCCAAAATCCTGCCGCGTGATTCTTGACTGCCGGTCTCTTCATCGCTGCTGACCAGGATAACCGGCTCATAAGCCGGCGGGATGCCGGCTTCTCTCAACGCCCGCAGCGCATAAACCATCTGTGTCAGCCCGCTTTTCATATCGAAAACGCCCGGCCCGCGTACGATATTGTCCTCCACAACCAAGGGCATTCGCTCCAGTGTCCCCAATGGCCACACCGTATCACAATGCCCGAGCAGCAGCTGCTGCGCCTTATTCTCATTATCAGGATTCTTCTCTTTCGGCGCAGCCTGCAAATACCCTCCCGATTCACGCCCGGGCACCACCTCAACCCTAAAGTTCAGTTCCTCCAATGCCTCTCCCAAAACAGCCATAGGCGCGGCCTGCGCCGCGGGAACCTGCGAAGGGGATTCCGCCAGCATCATCCGCAACAAGAAATCAACCATCGCCTCGCGGTTCTTATTCAAATAATCAAGGATATTCTCAGCTTCACTCATTTTCTCTCCACTTTAACCTCAGCGGTTTTTTCACAACAATCTCCACACCCATCGCCGGATTCTAAAACCACAGCGGTTTTTTGTAAACGTCTATCAATTTCATTTCCAACCTGCCAATCGGCCGTAACTTAGGTAAACTTATGCTCTTATATCAAGCAGTTACCATGGGTGGATTTGTGACTCATAAGAATCATCTCGCTTCCTGTCTGTCAAACCCGCCGGAGGGGAGAGACCAATGCACGGTGTAATGGCCGCCGGCGGACCGCATACAGTGGCGGTTGGAAAAGAAATGTTAGGCAAAGGCGGCAATGCCGTTGATGCGGCTGTTGCTGCCGCCTTCGTGTCTTTCATCGCTGAAATTGGCGTCGTCCACCTCGGAGGCAGCGGCGTCGCCCATATCTACGATCCCAAAAATAATCACTCCATGGTCTACGATTTTTTCAGCGATACTCCGGGCTTGGGCATGCCTAAACGGGGCCAGGAGGATATGGATTTCGCCCGTGTGACCATTGATTTTGGCGAAACCACTCAGGATTTCCATCTTGGGCGCGCTTCCGTCGCCGTGCCGGGCAATATTCACGGACTCTGGCGCATGGCCCAGGACTATGCCCGCTTACCCTGGTCTACTCTGCTGGAACCGGCCATCGAACTGGCCCAGAAGGGTGTCATGCTCGAACCTTTCCAAGCCGATACATGTGCCCTTCTGGCCCCTCTCTACACCAACACGGCCGAAATGAGAGATATCTTCTATCGTCAGGGACGCATGATCGAAGCCGGAGAAATGCTCTACATCCCCGACCTGGCTGAGACGCTGACCAAGCTGGCCGAGGAAGGGCAAGATCTAGCCCGAACGGGTTCTCTCGCTCAAACCTTTCTCGCCGATCAACGAACCAAGCGCGGCCTGGTAACTCAAGCTGATCTGATCAACTATCAGGTGCAAAAGCTCTCTTCAATCCAAATCGCCTACCGGGAATTCGAGGTCTTGCTGCCCCCCCCCAGTTCCTCAGGCGGCGTCCTCACCGCTTTCAGTCTCAAGCTGCTTTCAGCCTTTCAAGTCGGGAATCTGCAGCATAATGGCGTCGAACATTTGCAGTTGCTCTATGAAGTAATGGCGGCCACAACCCGCGCCCGGCCGGTGTGGGAAAAAAGCAGCGCCATCATGCCTCTTTCCGATGCAATCGGCCGTTTTCTAGACGATGCATTTGTGGGCCAATACGTAGTAGAAGTGCGGGAAGCCCTCGACAATCGCTCAGCGTCTACTCCATGGCCGGAAGATCCAGGCCCATCCAATACCAGCCATATGAGCGTAATCGACGAGGAAGGCCTGACAGTCAGCATTACCACAACTGCGGGTGAATCCGCGGGCTACGTCGTCCCGGGAACCGGTTTCATTCCCAACAACATCATGGGCGAAGAAGACCTGCATCCGCATGGCTTTCACACCCGACCCGCCGGTAAGCGCATTTCAACTATGATGACGCCGGCCATAGTGCTCTACGAAGGACAGCCTCGTGTCGCGCTGGGCAGCGGCGGCAGCATCCGCATTCGCAGCGCCATCTTGCAAGTATTGAGCAACCTCTTGGACTTCAAAATGACCTTAAATGAGGCGGTGGAAGAAGCACGTGTGCACATTGAAGACGGCGTCTTGCAGTGTGAAGCGGGATATGATCCCCAGGCAGTCGATAAATTACAGGCTCTAGGCTACCCCGTTAATCTTTGGTCCAGCCGCAGCATCTATTTTGGCGGCGCGCACAGCGTTTCGCGCACACCCGACGGCCATCTCGTCGGCGCCGGCGACAGCCGTCGCGGCGGTGCTGCCTCGATCATCTAACCCGCTATACCCTCCGCGCCTCCTTCGTGTCCTCCATATCCTTTCCCACCCAAACCAAACAAAAACTCTGAGCCCTCTGCGCCTCCTCCGTGTCCTCTGCGTCCATCTCAACCCCACCGTCCACCTCCAATACCCAAAATGGCGCCTAATTAACAGGCAAGTCACCAAAATTAGGTTATCATCAACCCATGCGCCGTCATATCGCCCTACTGCCGATCATCCTGATATACCTCCTAATCGGTTCACTCTACGTGCACCTCACCCCTGCCTGGCAGGCGCCTGACGAACCTGCACACTACAACTACATTCGCCAGCTCGCCGGAGGCAACCTCCCGGTTATGGAACTCGGTGACTACGATCAGGAGTACGTCAATGAGATCGTCTTTGAAGAAGCTTTCGCAACCGGTTATTCAATAGAGCCACTCTCCTACGAAGATTGGCAGCCGCCCCTTTACTATCTGCTGCAAACACCGCTCTTTATCGCCGGCGGGGGATCCTACATCACGTTAAGGATGCTCTCCCTCCTGATCGGTACCGGCACAATCATCTTAGCCTACGCCATCGCCCTGCGCATTGCACCCACGGAACAGTGGCTGGCCCTGACCGCCGCCGTATTTGTCGCCTTTTTACCGCAGCACCTAGCCATGATGACTTCGATCAACAATGACGTCCTGGCCGAATTATTAATCGCCGCCGGTTTATATCTCATCGTTGACACTGCGCTTCCAGACGCCCGGCATGTCCCCACCAAACTTCTCCTCCTGGGCATCATCCTGGGCCTCGGTTTCCTGACCAAGGCTTCCGTCTACCCCCTGGCTGTAGTCGCCGGCCTGTTATTGCTTTGGCGTTACTGGAACGACTGGCAAACCCTGATTCGCGCCGGATTCCTGGTTTTCCTTCCCGCCCTTCTGCTGGGCCTGTTATGGTGGGGGCGCAACACGGCCGTCTACGGCAGTCTGGATATCATGGGCAAGCAGCGTCATGACACAGTCGTCGTCGGCCAGCCGCGCACGGCCGAATGGATCGCCCAATACGGCTTAACGGGAACAGCCGAGCGCTTCGTGCAGACCACCTTCCACAGCTTTTGGGGCCAGTTCGGCTGGATGACCGCCCCCATGACCTATCCCTGGTGGCTCTATCCGCTGCTCTGGATATTCACGGGCGTCGTTCTCGCCGGATTCCTATGGACGGCCGTTCAAAACCGCAAAAACCTCAGCGCCTATACAGCGCCGCTGCTGGCCCTGCTAACCCTCTTATTCCTGACCGTAAGCGTCTACGTCGGCTACAACATTCAATTCGTCCAACACCAGGGCCGCTATCTCTTCCCCGCCCTGATCCCCATCGCCATCGGCCTGGCTATCGGTCTAGGCCTCTGGGCCCGACCCCTACGCGCCCGCTGGCCCCGGATCATTTACGCCATCCCCCTCGTCCTCGCCACCTTCCTCATCACCCTCGACCTCTACGCCCTCTATCGGGTTATCATCCCCGCCCTTGGTTAACTGAGAGTAAAGGATAACGTCCAGATTCTCCCTAGAAAATAAAACTTATGCAGGCATAGCAGGTTCCAGTACCACTTTATGTCCGAGTTGTTCCAAGCGCTTCACAAGCCGGCGTTCAAGCTGCTCTTTGTTTCGCTTTTCAAAGTAATCGCCACCAAGTTCAACATACTCTGTGCCATCACGGAGCAGATGGTAAGCAATGACCAATATCGAGCGCGCTACTGCTACTGCTGCGCGTTTCTTACCTCGACGGCGAGAAATGCGACGAAACTGAGCACTAAGATAATTATCTTTTGAGCGGGCAACCGTGTGAGCTGCCTGAACAAGCATAGCTTTCAGGTGGCGGTTACCCTTCACGCTTTTTGCTGACTGGTTTCGACCTGCGCTTTCGTTCTTTCCTGGTGCAAGGCCCGCCCAGGAAGTAGCATGGCCCGAGGAAGGAAAGCGACCCATATCAATTCCCAATTCAGCAATGATTACCTGAGCTACTTGCAAACCTACTCCAGGAATACCATCCAAGCGCTGAACTTCTTGGTTCTGGTTAAATGGAATGATACTCTGGTCAATTTCGTTCTGCAGCCGCTCGATCTTAGCGTTCAAGCCATCGATATGTTCTAGATGCAAACTAAGCATCAAGCGGTGATGGTGAGCCATTCGACCGGTTAAGGCTTCCTCAAGTTCAGCAATCTTGGAACGCATTCTCCCTTTGGCCAACTGAGCGATTGTCTCCGGATCTTCTTGCCCATTCACCAAGGCTGTTAACATGGCTCGGGCGGAGACGCCCATCACGTCGCTGACCACGGAACTAAGCTTTATGTTGGCATCCTCCAGGACCTTTTGCACACGGTTAATTTCCCGCGATCGTTCTTGAACAAGCTTCGTGCGATAACGAACCAGGTCTCGTAGCGCTCGCTGTGATACTTCAGGAATGTAGCTCGCTTTGAGCAGACCATGCTGCAGTAGTTGAGCGATCCATTCAGCATCTTTGACATCTGTTTTACGCCCAGGGACATGCTTGATATGTCTGGCATTGACGAGAATCACCTCGAATTCGCTTTCAAGGATATTGAAGATCGGCTTCCAATAAGAACCCGTGCTTTCCATGGCCACATGCGTGATACCTCCTTCTTTGAGCCAGTCGCTCAACAACAAAATGTCTTTGGTCATGGTTTTGAAAGTGCGCGTTTCTTGTGGGTGGTTTTCAAGATCCTCGTCAATAATGATCCGACAGGCCACAACAGTTTTCTTATGCACATCCAGACCGGCACAGCGCTTGTAGATTACTTTCATCATTTCACTCCTGATTTCATCTATCAATAAGGCGATACCGTGAACCTCGCTTTTAGGTATTCTCCCTAACGTGCTCTCATTCTAGAGGCGACATCTTTTGGTGCTCCAGAGGTTCTAGGTCCAACTGTTGGTCGGATTCGCGATACCAGAATCTAGTAACGACCTTTGCGGTATCGTGCTGGCTAGCCTACTACATTTTCATCTCTTTGTGGTGAACCTTGTTCATGATAACTGTTGGCGAAGTCTCCTGAGAGCGATTTTAACGGGAGTTAGCTATAGTTGTCGGGAAAATCTGCGGCAAGGAGAAAGCCATGTTGATCCCCGATTACAACCAGGATATCCCCGAATCTACCGTTGAGGCCGCCCGGTCATCTTTTCCCAAAGGCAATGCATATCTCACACTGAGAGATAAATTGGGCACGATCTACCAGGATGAAGATTTTATTGACCTTTTCCCAGAATTAGGCCAGCCGGCTTTAGCTCCCTGGCGGTTGGCGTTAGTGACGGTGGTGCAGTTCCGAGAGAATCTGACCGATCGCCAAGCAGCAGAGGCGGTACGCAGCCGCATTGATATCAAGTATTTGTTGGGTTTAGAGATAACAGACTCCGGATTCGATTACAGTGTGCTAAGTGAATTTCGCAGCCGTTTGCTGGAGGGGAAAGCCAAAGCCCTGCTCTTGGAAAAGCTACTGA
>JBJYWP010000043.1:0-44788 GCA_046259485.1 Promineifilaceae bacterium (SeqCode)
GCAGAGCAAGCGGCTCATAACCGCTGGGTTCTAGGTTCGAATCCTAGCAGGCCCACTGAAGCGGCCGTTTTCTTGGTAGAAACGGCCGTTTTTTGTTAAGGCTTTAGTGTCCTTCTCCTTCAAACCAATTCAAAGTCAGGATACTTAGTTTGTTCAATACCCGTTTGAAATCCTTCATAACCAAGGCCTGGTTGCTCAAATTTGTCACATCAGCAGCAGCCATGATCACAAAAAATCGTCTTCCGCCATTCCCCGGCGCTGCAGCCATAATCGAGCAAGATAACCAGCTACTCATGTTAGAACGCAGCGACGGGTTAGGCTTCTGTTTACCTGGCGGGATCATGCGTTGGAACGAGTCAATACAAGACACCTTGCAGCGCGAAGTAAAAGAAGAAACCGGTTACGATATCGAAATTCTACAGCCCTTCAAAAACTACTCCGGACCCCAGCGCGATTCAAGGTTTTCTTCCCTGGCCCTTGTTTATACAGCCAGAATACTTGATGGCCGTTTAACCCCCTCAAACGAAGGTACCCCGATGTGGGTACCCCGTGAAGAAGTATTGAACCTCAAACTTGCCTTCGACGCCTACGAAATGATCACCGACTATCTTGCGCTGCAAGAGGATTGATTCCCCATTCCGCATTCAATTCGGTAGTCAAACCGGTTTCCACCAGTCGAACCGCCGCCCTCTCTTACCGTAAGTCCTAAATGTCACCTATTCACTAAGTCAAACGTCACTTTGGGAATCTTTACCACCTGAATACGCAAGAAGAATCCGAACAAAGGGATTATCAGAACTTTGGTAAGGCATTCTCAGGTAGCCTTGAAGAGTACGAGAAGGAATTCGGCACGCGAGGCGTCTTGCATAGCTTCGCCACGGATGAGGATGATCCGACTGTCGATGAGCGATTTGGCCCCGTCGGCAAACAAAAGATCATTGATACCGGGCCATTAACCCAGGCACGCATGCATAATTTCGACAATGAGGAGGTCATTCCCAAGGCCCTTGATTTCATCAACCGGGCTCAAGAGCAGGGAGATCCTTTCTTTGTCTGGGTCAGTACCAGCCGGATGCATCTCTATACTAGAATTGACGACGAGTGGCTGCATAAGGTTGAGAAGTATACCAGCGAAGCAGACTATCACGGCGCAGGCATGATGCAGCACGATCGCGATATCGGCACTGTTCTAGATTACCTGGATGAGAATGGTCTGGCTGAAAATACGTTGGTCATTTATTCCACGGATAACGGACCGGAACATTCTTCCTGGCCACATCGCGCTACGACCCCGTTCCGCGGTGAAAAGATGACCACCTATGAAGGTGGTGTACGCGTTCCTTGCATGGCCCGCTGGCCGGGAAAGATCCCCGCCGGGTCCACGCTAAACGGCATTCAGGGACACCAGGACCTGTTCACTACAATTTCCGAAGCGGCGGGTGTTGATGATGTCCATGAGCTAATGCTGGAGGAGAAAAAGCAGTTCATTGATGGCGTGGATAATCTTGATTATTGGCGTGGTAACCAAGATTATTCAAACCGTAACCATATTTTCTATTATTATGAAAGTAAATTAATGGCCGTGCGTATGGGCCCGTGGAAGTTCCACTTCTCTACCAAAGAGGATTATTACGCCACTATTGTGCCGCGCACGACGCTGCTTGTATTTAATATTCGTATGGATCCCTACGAAGGTTACGATAATAAAGATTCCTATGGCCATTTGATGCAGAAGGTATCCTGGCTCATGCAGCCAATGGGTCGTCTAATGGCTGCACATCTGCAGACGCTGGCCGAATACCCGCCGGTCCAGGGAGGTAAGTCATTCGACATGTCCAATGTTGTCGAAGAGTTTGTCAACAAAGGGCACGATTAGTGCGGGGTTTTAGTTTATTGAGTCAATAGAAAACGGCCGTCTTCTCCTCGAAGACGGCCGTTTTTTCATTCAGTCTAATAAAAACCCTTCTTTTGCTGCGGGCAACCCGGACTAGAGAACACTGTCTCCTTCCACCCACAGCTGGGCCAGTCGAAGGCACATCTCCGTCGAACGCGCCATATCCTGTACGCTGATCCATTCCAGCGGGCCGTGAATATTTTGCATCCCGGTGAATAAGTTCGGTGTCGGTATACCTTGTTCAGTTAGCCGTGAGCCGTCGGTGCCACCGCGAATCGGCTCCACCACCGGCTCCAAACCAATCTGGCGGACCGCTTCCTGGGCCAAATCTACCGGCCGCATATCATCCTCCAGCCAGTAGCGCATGTTGCGGTACTGCTCTTTAAACTCGCACTTAATCCGCGCTCGCGGTTCGCCGGCCTGGATCGCGTCGCACACTTTCTGCAGCAGATCGCGTTTCTCCAGCAGGCCTTCCAGTTCAAAGTCGCGTAATAGGAAATACATCTGGGCTGCAGCCGCGCCGCCCTGCATGCGCGCCAGGTGGATGAAGCCTTCGCGTCCCGCGGTTGTTTCAGGAGTTTGAGTAACCTGCGGTAAGGCGTTGGTGATCTTAGCCGCCAGGTGCAGGGCATTAACCATCACGTCTTTGGCTTCGCCGGGGTGGGCGGAGACGCCCTGAATGTCCACCCTGGCGCCATCGGCCGAGAATGTTTCGTAAACGACTTCTCCCAATGGACCGCCATCGAGCGTGTAGGCCACCGTCGCATCGAGATCAAGCGGCAGATCTTCATGCACGCCGCGCCCTACTTCTTCATCCGGCGTGAAGCAGAGGCGGATACGGCCGTGAGGAATATCCGGGTTAGCCAGCAGGTGGCGGGCCATGGTCATGATGATGGCCACTCCTGCCTTATCATCCGCGCCCAGCAAGGTCGTGCCGCTGGCGGTGATAATGTCGTCGCCCACCTTGGAAGCAAGGTAGGGCAGGTTGTTTGGCGAGAGAACCTGTTGCGGATCATCGGGTAGAATGATGTCACGGCCGTCCCAGGCGCGATGAACCAACGGCCGTACTCCCGTGGCGTAAAAACCAGGTGAAGTATCCACATGGGCCAGGAAAGCGATTGTAGGCGCGTCTGTTTCCAAAGTGGCCGGAATTGTAGCCAAAACCACCCCGTAATCAGTCAGGCATACATCTTTTGCACCAATCTCTTGCAGTTCTTCCACCAGCAGGTTCAACAGCTCAAACTGAATTTCTGAACTGGGCGATGTTTCGGTTGAGGCGTTGGACTGGCTGTCAACGGCCGCGTAGCGGACAAGCCGTTCTTCTAACTCGCGATCAAATGTTTTATTCATAAACAGCTCCTTTATTAGCTGAGATATTTAACCCCTTTAGCAAAAAGATGCCAACTTTTTCAGAAGTTGGCATCATAAACACCTCGATCAGGATTAACTGGTCGAAAATCTAGCGACTTATAAACAGTCCTCTCAATTAGCGAGGTGGCTGGTTGTAATTAACTCAAGTTGTCACCATGCTATTCCGTCAATCTAATGACATGTTTAGGTAGCGACTTGGGTTAATTATTTACGCATGCACTTATTCCATCGTAAATTTGCAGATATATTTCTCCCAAAAGTCTGGTTCAGTCTGGCGAATAAGTCGAT
Organism: Promineifilaceae bacterium (SeqCode); assembly: GCA_046259485.1. Classification (GTDB taxonomy): domain Bacteria; phylum Chloroflexota; class Anaerolineae; order Promineifilales; family Promineifilaceae; genus JAACFF01. Next base: position 3,554 of record JBJYWP010000043.1, read on the forward strand.
GCTGTGACATTTCCAGAGGTCCATCTCCTAGATCGACTGTAACTTCCATGCTGTCGAAATGCTTTACTGCATCCTGCCTGGACATTCCTTCATCGGTGCGCCAGGCGATATGGAAGCGTACGGCCTGGTCTGGATGAATTGTGATCGGCTCGTCCAATTGAAGGCACTGCCACCCACACGCATCTCCATCCTTGGCAAAGGTGCCGAACGTTCCACGGACCACAACATAGCCCGGATAAAGTGGAGCCTCTTCGCTAACATTGAGGACACCATTCCCTCCATTGTGCTCTCCAGCAGTTGGATAGCTCCATTGGAAATGAAAATTATAGGGAATGAAATCGGGGGCGCTGAATGATCCGGCGGGGAAATCGTAGGTGTATGCGGCACTCCATGGTTTCAGCGTGGTTGCTGAGGCAATACTGACCACAGACAAACACATAACAACAATTAACAAAACTAATACAGTCTTTTTCACGGCTAACCTCCCTTAAAAACTGTGCACGATACTCCTCATTTCAGTATAGGTCAGCCGGACTGTAATGTAAAGTGTTTTACAGTTGATTGCATGCGGTCGCCGATAATTTAGATCCTGAATCGATTTTAAAATCCAAGACTGTGCCTCTACAAGCAATTTCTGATCATATTCTGCTCGACATTTCCAGCTGCCGGTTATTACTAATTTTTGAATTGGCCTTGATGAATCGAGAAAGTGCCTGTATAAACTTATTGTAATATCCATCCTGATCAATAAAATTGCAATCAAATATTAGGCAGCCAATGCAGAAAAATAGCATAGATTGGGGAAGCATCTTCTCTATCCCATCGATAATTTATACCACCTTGGGCGTCTTGAGTGCGGTTGTAGCCTTGAAGGGGTTCATGATGCCCAATCATTTTATTGATGGCGGGGTTACAGGGCTCTCGATTCTCGCTTATGAATACACACATATCAATATCAGCATCTTTTTAATCCTCTTCAATATTCCTTTTTTATACCTGGCCTATCAGAAAGTTGGACCCACTTTTGCCGTTCATTCAATGATTGCCATCGGATTGCTGGCGCTCCTGATGAATTTGGTCAATATCCCGGTTGTCACCACTGATAAGATCTTGATCGCCGTTTTTGGTGGGCTCTTGATCGGTTTAGGAATTGGCCTGGTTATCCGGGGTGGAGGCATGATCGACGGCCTGGAGATTGTCGCTGAGTTTACGAATGAAAAATCAGGGTTGTCAACCAGCGAAATTATTTTACTGATCAATACCTTGATATTTCTTACAGCGGCGTTTGAATTAGGCATTGAAGCGGCCATGTATTCCATACTGACTTATTTCACAGCAACAAGAGCTTCGGACTATGTTGTTGATGGTTTTGAGCAGTACACGGCTTTAACGATTGTGTCCCAAAAATTCGACGCTGTTAAATCGATCATCGTCAATGACTTCGCGAAGGCAATTTCCGTTTATAAAGGAGAAAGGGGATACCTTCCCGGCCACTTTGATGAGAACTTCGAGGTGGATATCGTGATGACCATCGCCACGCGCCTCGAGATTCATCGAATTCAAAAGGCTGTCATGGAAGAGGATCCGCAGGCATTTATCTATATGCACAGCATCAAAGAAGTGAAGGGCGGGATTGTCAAACATATTAGAGAACATTAGTGTCTCTTCAATGCAGACCAAATTTGTTTTCAAAAAAATGATTGGCGAAAGAACCGATCAAAAATCGGAATAAGTATCTGGATAAATTTAACAACTCAAGATGGGGGTGAAACCATGAATATCGAAAAAGTTTGCGTTGTTGGGGCTTCAGGTAAGTTGGGGCAGTACATGGTGCAGCATTCACTGGATCGCGGCTATGAGGTGGTCGGTGTCTGCCGCGAAGAGAGCATCCCTAAGCTGGATGCTTTTAAAGATCGCATGACGATTTTTAGCGGCCCGACAAACGATCGGAAGGTAATTGAACGAGCGGTGGCGAACTGCGATGGCGTTCTTACCGTCCTCGTGCCCTGGGGAATGGATAATTATTCCTCCGGTACGGCGCAGGCTGTCCTTGATTATGCCCCCGATGATGCACGCCTCTGTTTTTCCTGTGGCTGGCACATAACACGAAATGGTAAGGATGTCTATTCACCCTTATTCTTGGCGCAGGTTAAGGCCTCAAGCTGGATCGGGCGCTTAACGCGTATGGTGGACCTCGATGACCAGGTGGATGCAACGCGGCTTGTCTTTGACAGCGATCGTTTGTGGACTGTCGTGCGCGCCGGGGACCTGGAGGAAGGACCCAGTGAGGGTTTGCCGCTGTGGAGCGAACACGTGGGCGATCCTGTTCTAGCCAGCAAAGTGACACGGCGTATTGACTTCGCTTTGTTTATGGTGGCGGCATTGGAAAATGAGGCGCTGATCCAAAAGGCTCCGGCCATTATCGGCCGTCAAACACCTTCGGCGCAGGCATATTTAAATAATAAGGAGAGTGGGGGATGAAAGCGGCCGTTTGGACGAAATATGGACCGCCTGAGGTGTTAGAAGTAATGGAGGTGGATAAACCTTCTCCCAAGGAAAACGAGGTGCTGATTAAGATTCTGGCAACCACGGTGACTGCCGGGGATTGTGAGATGCGCCGTATGGATTTTCCTTTTTACCTTAGCCTCCCCATGCGCCTTTGGGTAGGGCTCGTTAAGCCCAAGGAAGGCACGATCATGGGCACAGAACTTGCCGGCGTCATTGAGGCGGTTGGTGAAGATGTTGAAAGCTTTCAGGTGGGTGATAAAGTCTTTGGCGGCTTGGGCATGAAGTTGGGGACAAATGCCGGTTATATAGCCCTAACTGTCGAACCGAATAAGAACCTGGCCATCATGCCGGCTCACATGAGTTTTGACGAAGCGGCGACGGTCCCTTTTGGCGGAAGAGACGCGCTGCACTTCCTGCACCTTGGAAATATCCAGCCCGGTCAGAAAATATTGATCAACGGGGCGGGGGGCAGCATTGGCACATTCGCCGTGCAGCTGGCGAAGATCATGGGCGCTGAAGTAACTGCCGTAGACAGCGCCGAAAAGCTGGATATGCTGAACGCAATCGGGGCGGACCATGTGATTGATTATGTTAATGAAGATTTCCGCACGAACGGGATTGTCTATGATCTAATTTTTGATGTTGTAGGGACGCTGTCGTTGAGCAAATGCGCTTCATCCTTAAAGCCGGATGGCGTTTATCTTCTGGCCAATCCGATGCGCGGTCAGGTGCTAAGCGGCCCATGGCATAGGTGGCGGAGCAGCCAACGAGTCGAAATGCAGACAGCGGATGGTACGGTGGCGGATTTGGATTATCTACGCGAGTTAATCGAGGAAGGTAAACTACAAACGGTGATTGATCGCCGTTATCCCCTGGAAGAGATTGTCGAGGCGCACCGCTACGTGGAAACGGGAGCCAAGCAGGGCAACGTGGTGATCACGATCACCCACGATGAGGATAGCCGATCAGGAACGACGGCGTGACGGTAATGGGCAGCGGCGAAGTTAACAGACCAAGCTGGATAGATCGATTCAACAGCTGGGTGGAGGAGCTTCCAATTCGGCCGTGGATCTTCTTCATCGTCCTGGGTATCGCCCTGATACTGCTGCAAGTATTCTTCTTGTGGTTGGACAGCGGATCATTTGATAATGAACTGCTACCGGTTATTGTTTTTAATGGATTGGCGGTCCCCTATCTCCTGGCATTTATCCGGCTGCTCGATCGGCAAGCGCTGGGTGCACTTGAGGGTATGAAGCCCGTATTGAAGTTGTCTGCTGACGAATTCGCAGCCTATAAAAGTAAAATTGCCAATATGCCTTTTCTCGCGCCGCTGCTGGCGGGAGTGGCGATGACCCTGTTTGCAATTTTGCTACCCCTTGTCGCCAGCGAACCGGAGCGCTACGCGGCGCTTGATCACCTTTCCTTGTTTGCTATCGTTTTCCACATTATCGATAAAAGCTCGGCATTTCTATTTGGTGTCATTCTCTATCACACGATCAGGCAGCTGCGCCTCGTGAATTTGATCACCTCGAACTACGTGCAGATCAACATCTTCCAGCTCCGACCGGTGCAGGCTTTTTCAAAACTGACCGCCTCAACAGCTTTAGGTCTGTTGCTGTTCTATTATGGCTGGATCATCATCAATCCGGATCTCCTGGCGGATCCGGCGATTTTGGGAATATCTCTTCTCTTTACTGCCCTGGCCGTGATCGTTTTTGTCTGGCCGCTGTGGGGAATGCACAGCTTGATGGTCGCCGAAAAGGAAGGGGAATTAAATGAAATAGAACTGCAGTTTGAGGAGCTTTTTGGGAAGTTTAACGGGTATATTGTTGATGATGATTATAGCGCGGCGGAAAAGTTGAACGGTCTGATCATGAGCCTGGAAATTCAATACAACAAGGTCAACGCCGTGCCGACGTGGCCTTGGCGGCCGGAAACAGCGCGGCTTGTTCTGACGGCCGTTGCCTTGCCTATTATGCTGATGGTTGTGCAGTTCATTGTACAGCAGGCGATCGCACGCTGATGGGTATCCAGCCGAATTCAGCAGCCAGACGGCCGTCGAGGAGTGGCAAGACGCGGCCGGTAAAGGCGTCATAGAGCGTCAAAGCCCCGCCTATTTCCTGGGAGAGTGTGGCCGACTCGTCGATGGACACGAAGTGCGGCGATGTAACGCGCGAACCGGCGATCCATTTCAAGGTAGGGATAGCGCCCATACCCGGGATGGAGTCATCCAGGTCCCACCACGCCCAATGATAGCCGTCCTCTTCAAAACCAATCAGGCGCATTGACATAACCTGGTCGCTTAAGACAGGTGCAGTGCTCAAGAACGAATGGCGGATGGTAAGCCCTTGACCCGGCTCAATATTTGCGGGTATGGATGAACTGCCGGTCCAGACAATGCCTTGACCAAGTGGCACATAATTTGCCGGTTTTGTTCTGCTCAGGAACTGCCAACGACTGCTCGGAATACCCCATGGTCCGCTAAAGGATGGAAGCACGGGAATCGTGTTGTCAAACACCTCACTGCTGTAACCATCCGCGGACTGCCAGTGAAGGTAGAGCCGTGAACGGTCGGACAAGGTATTGTCTACGTCATAGCCGGCCAACCGGTGTCCGGAGCCATCCAGCAGTTGGCGCTGCAAGTGGTTGTTTGTCGCCGGAGCAAAGTCGGAGGAGTTGATTTGTACCGTGGAAACGGCCGTGCGAGGTGATCCATCCGCGGCAAGATAAGGTTCTAGCCCGTAAGCGCCGGCCATTATTTGATACTGGCCTGGTTGCATCCCGGGGAGAGGTGCCAGACGAAATTGAGTAAACGTGATCCCTTCTTCTCGTGTCTGAACAGCGATGTCCTGCTGTCCGGCGAGACTCCCATCCACAGCGACCAGGTGAGCGAACAGAGTTGCTCCATCCTCTAGGCTATCTATCGGCTCCCAGGCCAAGGTGAGGACTACTTCATCCGTGAGCCGTACCTCCGGTTTGTCTACTTTATAACCGATGATCCTAATCGCGTCGCCCAAGGCTAAATCTTCTTCGCTGAAATCGCCTGGCAGATTGCTTTGTGGTTCCTGGCGGAACAAGAATGCCTCGCCAAGCGGTTCGGAAAGGGGTAGGGCAGCAAAGGCATCCTGGTCAAAATTGGTTGTGATCACGTCTCGAGAATCTGCTAACCCTTCTGACACCCGTCTAGCCCAGGTCTCGGCGTAAGGTTCGCTCTCAGGAAAAACGTAGCGTACTTCGACATCCGGTCGGACGTTTTCCACTTCTTGCAGATACCAAATCGGCGTTGCCCAGTGCCAGTTCGCCAGCAGCAGTGCATTTTGTGGTGCTTCTGATAATATGCTGTTCGCATAGTCACGCGCAGTATAATCTTTGTTCAGATACGAATAACTGTCGAAACGAGAAGCCAACTGGGAAATAGCTATGACTATTACCAGCGCGGTGAGTAGATAGCGCAGTGAAGACCAGATGGTGTTCGAGCCTGGTAGGGGACGGCCGTTTATACCCCCGAGTCCGATTCCCAACACAAGGATCAAAGCCACGTATGCAGGTAACATATACTCTACAGTCTGCGGCGCGCGGTAAGTGGCAGTGATCAAAGTGAAAAGAAGCGCGCTTCCGCCAAATAAAAAGGCCAGACGCCATTCCTGCCAGGCGAGAAAGAACAGGCTGAGAGCTAATAGAAGCACAAGCCCTACAGAGAACTGGAAAGTCAGGACATTAATCATGATCCGCAGGCGTTCCATGAAGAGCGCGGGTTGTAGATAGACGAAGAGATCGCCGCGAAATCCAGTCGCCAGCGCGTGTTCCAAGAAACCTGGTATTGTAGCCAGGGAGGGGGAAGCGCCGCGCACATCCGCATAGGCGTGCAGCGGCAGATAGAGCAGGGGCAGTAATCCGGCCAGGAAGGCTAGAATGGGTTTCCACCAGCGCGCTGGTGATCGCAAGATTGATTTATCCATGATCAGGATAAAGGGAAAGGCGATCAGGCCTATAAACGCCAGAGAAGCGTGATGAGTCACTCCAAGGCCGAATGTTAGGGCGAACAGGATCAAATATCGATTGGCTCTGTTCGGATCAGGTTTCTTTATTTCTAGAAAAAACAAGGACAGGGTCAGAAACATCAAAGCGGCGAAGAGCGCGGTCATGCTGCGAATATTGGCTGTTGTGGCCTGAGCCCAGTAAGTTGTCGCCGTGGCCAGAATGAGCGTCGCTGCTGCCGCGGGCATGATTCGTCCGCTAAGTTTAAATATCGTGACATAGACAGCCGCCAGGGTTAAGGTGCTGGTAACGGCCGAAAAAAGATTCACGCGAAAAGCTGCTGTTGGTCCAAAAGGAAGCCGGGTCATTAAATGGGCAAGCAACGTATAGAGGGGAAAGCCAGGTGGATGGGCTACACCTAGATTTGCGGCGACAAGTTGAAACTCGCCATTGTCCGCGGTAAGAATATCCGGGGCCAAGGTCTTAAAGTAGAGGAGAAAACAAAAGGAAAGTAAGAGGAGTGGGACGATAATCTGGGCGAGATTTTTAGGCACTGGGAGCGAAATCTCATTAACTTGCCACCAGGTTAGGAGTACTAACATAGCAGCTATTCCGGCGACGAAGAGATTGAATTCCGGATAAAAAACATAGATGAGGAGCAGCAGAGCCGGCCAGCTTTGGCGGAACGGAAAGCGGTTGAAAAGCCAAATACCACCCAGGATGCAGAGAAGCGTGATCGCAAAAGCCAGCCACCAGGCTGTGCTCCCATTCCCTTCAGCCCACAGCTCGCTCAGTACCCGTCCGGCAAAAAGGCCGGCAGCAAGTCCCGATGCTGCGCTTGTTAATTTTGATGCAAATCCAGACAATGTTCGCGCTTTCACCCTTTTGCAGGATGTTACATCAGGGTAAGAGCAGGCGCCAAATGCTTATCTGGTGGCTGTTGAACGCTTTACCTCCGCCGGCGTTCCAGTTCAGCCAGGACATCCTCCCAGGCGATTTCGTTGGCTACCAGAAGGACCAAAGTGTGATAGATAAGGTCGGCCGTTTCTTCGATGATGCGCTGCTTACCCTGGCTCTCCGCGGCCAAAATTACTTCTATCGCCTCTTCGCCGATTTTCTTGGCGATTTCTTCTTTGTCGGCCAGGAGTTGGTTCGTATAAGAACCTGCCTTGGGATTTTCTTTTCGATCGCGCAGCACCTCGTAAAGCGCTTCTATTTGTTCGCTCATAGCCTTCCTTTTGCGACTAAATTAAATTGATTTTGGCGACAACCTTCTGTAAAAGCAGCTTGTTTCCCCTGTATGGCAGGCGGGACCGGCTGGGTCCACGCTCAAAAGCAGAGTGTCTCCGTCGCAATCCACACGAATCTCGCGAACCTTTTGAATATTGCCGGAAGTTGCTCCCTTATACCACAACGACTCTCTACTACGGCTCCAGAAATGGGCATCACCGGTTTCGATAGTCAGCTGCAGCGCATTGCGATTCATCCAAGCCACCATCAACACCTGTCCGGTATTGGCATCCTGAACGACGGCGGGGATCAGACCCCGATCATCGTATTGCAATTGTAAATCAGTCACTGCTTCAAGAACCATCTTACACCTCCTAAAATAGGATCGATAATTCAACAACAGAACGAATGGGTATTCCCTGTCCTGCTAAATACGTTTTGACCTCGGCGATAGTTAGTTGTTTGTAGTGAAAAAGCGAGGCGGCCAGGGCTGCGTCAGCGCCGCCGATTGTTAAAGCCTCGGCGAAATGTTGCAAAGAACCGGCGCCGCCTGAGGCGATAACCGGAATGGAAACGGCATCAGAAACAGCTCGGGTGAGGAGAACGTCATAACCGGCTTGTGTGCCATCCCCATCCATGCTTGTCAGCAAGATTTCGCCGGCACCCATTTCCTCCATTTTTACCGCCCATTCCAGGGCATCGATTCCTGTAGGTTCGCGTCCGCCGCGCACATAGACTTCCCATTGGTTTTCCATCTTCGGGATGCGCCGCGCATCGATGGCTACGACCACGGCCTGGCTGCCAAATTCCCAGGCTCCTTGAGATACGAGTTCGGGTTGGCGGACGGCGGCCGAATTTACACTGATCTTGTCCGCACCAGAACGCAAGATAGCCCGCATATCGTCAACCGTGCGGATGCCTCCGCCAACAGTGAAAGGGATAAAGACCTGGTCGGCGACAGCGCGCGCCATCTGCATCACCGTCTGCCTTGCTTCATGGGTGGCCGTGATATCTAAGAAAACAAGCTCGTCGGCACCCGCGGCGTCGTATACACGTGCCTGTTCGACCGGGTCACCCGCATCCCGCAGATTGACAAAATTGACGCCTTTGACAACACGGCCGTTCTTGACATCAAGACAGGGAATGATTCTTTTTGCGAGCATATCAGTTTCTCAGTATTTCAGTTTTTCAGTTAGTCAGCCGTTGCTGTACTGACTAATTGATTAACCGGCTAACTCTAAAGCTTTTGGCAGATCGATACGGCCGTCATAAAGAGCGCGGCCGATGATTAGACCATCCACACCATTTGGTTCCTGGTTAACGGCAGCACGAACGTCACCAAGAGAGGCCGCTCCACCGGAGGCAATGACGCGCATGCCACTTGCCAGAGCGAGCTGTCCTGTCGACTCGTAGTTAACGCCGCTCAGCAAGCCGTCTCGTTCGATATCCGTGAAAATAATTCTATTGACGCCCAGCGCGCGCATTTGTAAAGCGAGAATCTCCGGGGAGAGGTCCGTATTGCTCTGCCAGCCGTGAGTCCGCACCTGATTGTGCAGAGCGTCAATACCTATGGCGATTTTTTCGCTGCCGAAATGGCGCACGAGATCGGCGACCAGGTCGGGATCCTCAACGGCTGCCGTGCCTAGAACAACCCGCGATACACCACGTTGGAAAGCGCGAGCAATATCTTTTTTTGTACGCAAGCCTCCGCCAAATTGAACTTTCGCGCCTGAGGCGACGATGCCCGGTAAGGCCTGCCAGTTTGCCCCACCTCCATCATCAAAAGCGCCATCTAAGTTGACGACATGCAGCCATTTAGCGCCTGCTTCGACCCAATTTTCGGCCGTTTTCTGTGGGTTGTTAGTAAAAATAGTCTGGCGATCAGGGTCCCCTTGCTGCAGGCGGACAACTGCACCTTTGCGTAAGTCGATTGCCGGATAAATCGTAAAGTTCACATCAGGTTCCTTTTAATTCATTTCCAGGTAATTTTTAATTAACTGCAAGCCCCGCTTCTGGCTTTTCTCCGGATGGAATTGAATGCCGTGTACATTGTCCCGGGAGACGATGGAGGTAAACTGCAGTCCGTATTGGGTAATGGCCACGATATCCTCTTTGTGTGTGGGGACACAGTAATAAGAATGCACAAAGTAAGTATGCGAGCCGCTGGGCACGTCCTTGAGCAATGGATGGGCGTGATCATATTCGATCTGGTTCCAGCCCATATGCGGAACTTTGTAAGAACCATCCAGGTTTTCTTCACCGACAAAATTAAAACGAGTGACATGGCCGGGAATCAGGCCTAAACCTTCATGCTGACCCATTTCGTCGCTTTCTTCAAAGAGAAACTGCATCCCCAGACATATGCCCAGCAAGGGGATGCCGTTGGCGACCGCGGTTTTGACGGCCGAATCAAGGTCCCGTTCACGCAGGGCGTGAATGCCCGCGCCGAAAGCTCCCACCCCAGGTAAGACTAATTTCCTGGCGCCGAGTACAATATCTGGGTCCGCGGTGAGTTCCACAGAAGCCCCCACCGCCTCAAAGGCTTTTTGCGCGGAGCGGATATTGCTCGCCCCATAATCAATCATTGTGATGGTTGTACCGTCCAACTAAGGTTCCTTTGCTCCCTGGTTAACCTAAACTGCCTTTGGTCGATGGAATGCCGCTTCGCCGATCGTCAAATGCCAGAGCCATGCGCAGCGCTCTGGCGAGTGCTTTGAAGAGTGCTTCCGCCATGTGGTGGTCATTACAACCTTCAACGCGTGCGTGCAGCGTTATGCGCGCGTGAACGGCTACCGATTCGAAAAAATGTTGCACCAAATCGGTGGGAAATTGTCCTATTGCCGGAGTCGCCCACTGCGCCTGAAATACTGTGTACGGCCGTCCGCTAAAATCAAGGGCTACAAATCCCAGAGATTCGTCCATGGGCACGTAGGCATGACCCACGCGCATGATGCCGCTGCGATCTCCTGCCGCCTGATTGATCGCCTGACCTAAAACGATGCCCACGTCTTCAATCGTGTGGTGGGCGTCGATATGCAGGTCGCCCACGGCGTTAACATTTAAATCAAATAAGGCGTGGGTTGCCAGCGCACCCAGCATATGATCAAGAAAGCCAATTCCAGTCATCACATCATATTGGCCCGATCCATCCAATGAAATTTGAATGGAGATGTCGGTTTCGCTAGTTTTGCGGCTTACAGAAGCGATTCGTTCTTTCATGATCCGATCTCAACTTACTTTTCTAAGGGCGGCAATCAGCCTGTCCGTATCCTGCGGCCGTCCGGCGCTTATGCGAATATAGTTGTTTAACCCCGGCTTATCAAAAAATCTGACCAGCACCCCTTCCTGAGCCAGGTCTGTTTTTAACTGCCCGGCAGATCGTCCAGTCACGCAGAATAAAACAAAATTCGAGCGGCTGGGGTAGGGACTTAAAAATTCAAACTGCCTTAATTCGGAAACCATGCGTTCCCGTTCGGCGACAATAAGCAGTACTTTTTCTTGCATCCAGGCGGGTTCGTTTAAAGAAGCGATCGCCGCTGTCGAAGCGGCTGCATTCACGTTGTAGGGTTGTTTGATCTTCCACAGATGGGGCAGCAGCCATTCCGGGAATGCACCATATCCGACACGCAGTCCGGCTAAGCCGGCCAGTTTACTGAAGGTCCGCAGGACAACCAGGTTGTCATATTCCAACACCCAGCGGATTCGAGATTGAGCGCCGCTCGCTTCAGCGAATTCAATATAGGCCTCGTCCAGGACAACTAAGACCGGCAGCTTCAGCAGTTCTTTGAGGTCCTCTTCCTTGACGAGACTGCCGTCCGGATTGTTCGGTGAACAGACGAAAAGCACTTTGACGCGTGGGTTTTCAGCTACGGCCGTTTCGATTGCCTCAATATTCAAGGAGAAATCTGCTTGGCGAGGTATGCTGATCAGACTTCCCATATTAACGGCCGTGGAAAAGGGATACATCCCGAACGAAGGTGGGCAGTTGATGACGGCTTCACCCGGTGATAGAAGAGCACGTAACAGCAGATCGATTAACTCATCCGCGCCCATGCCGGCTAGTAACCGCTCGGCTGGGAAATCGAGGTAATTGGCTAATGCCTCGCGCAGTGCCCCGGCTTCCGGATCGGGATAAATATGAAACCAGCGTTCAGTCTTTACCGCTGCGAGGGCGTGGGGGGATGGTCCGTAAGGATTCTCGTTGGCATCCAATTTCGTGATCGCATCAATCTCAAGCCCCAGGCGTTCCGAGAGCACCGTAAAAGGTTGAATCGGCGTATAAGCCTCCATCGCTGCGATGTCGGGACGAACCCATGATTCTTTGTCGATCATTCGCCTGCTGTCCTTCCTTAAGCCTGGTCAACCCTTCTCAATGCCGCATTTTCATGAGCCGTTAGGGCTTCAGATCGGGCGATGCGTGCCGCGATTGGGCTTAAGACGGCCGAAGTCTGATCGTCCAACTGCACAATACTGCTGATCTTCATGAAATCCAGCACATTCAATGGCGAGGCGAAACGAGCTGTACCGCCTGTAGGCATCGTGTGGCTGGGACCGGCAACATAGTCACCCAATACTTCAAAGGAACGCTCGCCGATGAACAGTCCGCCGGCATTGGGGATCGCCGCGATGCATGCCGGCTGTTGTTCTTCGCGAACGGCAAGACAGGTGTGTTCTGCAGCATAATCACTTGCCAGCCGGCAGGCTTGGTCGAGATCTTCGACTAAAACTATCCCGCCACGAAAATTGAGCGACTGGGCGATAATCTCAGCCCGACTCAGGGATTCCATTTGTCTGCCTATTTCAACCTGCACCGCTTCCGCAAGTTCGCGAGAAGGTGTGAATAGGATGGCTGAGGCGAGCACATCATGCTCCGCCTGGGCCAGCAAATCCGCAGCCACCCAGGCTGCGTCCGCTGAATCATCGGCGACAATGGCCGTCTCCGTTGGACCATAGATGCCATCTATGCCCACGATGCCATAAACTTGTTGTTTGGCCAGCGTCGTGAATAAGTTACCGGGCCCAACGATTTTATCGACTCTGGGCACCGTTTCCGTTCCAAATGTCATTGCGGCGACGGCCAGAGCCCCGCCGACGGCGAACACGTCTTGAATCCCGGCGATGGCCGCCGCGCCCAGGATCACATCGGGAACCCGGCCGTCAGGCCGTCCAGGCGGTGTGGCAACAATAATCTCCTGTACGCCTGCAACCTGGGCCGGAATTGCCGACATCAGCAGGGAGGATGGCAGAGGCGCTGTTCCTCCAGGAACATAGACGCCGGTGCGCTGTACCGGGGTAAAACGCTGACCAAGTAGGCCGCCCATCTCCGTTGTTGTCCAATTGGGAATTGGCTGCCGTGAATGGAAATCGTGGATGCGTACCGCAGCGAAAGAAAGCGCGGATCTTAACTCACCGTCGAGGCGGTTTGACGCTGCATCAATCTCCGACTGCTGCACGCGGAAAGACTCCAAACGGATACCGTCGATTCGTTCCGTCCATTCGACAATGGCGCCGTCCCCGATTTCGCGAACGTCAGCCAGTAAGCGGGCTACCGCTGCTTCAGGCGTCAACGCTTCACCAAATATGCGTTCGATCCCATCTCTCACGCTTTGACTGACGACCGTGTGCGTCCCCATGTTGTCACGATTCAAGATGGATTTTTGAGCATTCGCGATGGAATAAATCTTAATCATCTTCGATGCTCCCTATCGCCGCCAGCATGGCCTGGTAGCGAGCCGGCTCTTCTTCGAAAATATAGGCGCAGGGGGTAACGATTACTCCGCTGCCTCCGATTCGTCGCAGCTCATTAACGGCTTCAAATACCTTCGCTTTGGGAACGATGATATTGACCGCGAACCAACTGCTGTCGCTTTGTTGACCATTGTGGGCAACGACCGGCGCGACTGTAGGCCCTTGCAAACCGCCCAGGTTCGTTTGCTCAAACATCCGTTTTGCAATTGCTTGCGGTGATGGCCCGCGCATATTTGCCGTTATCTGGAAAGAATTTTGTGCGCGCAAATGGGCTTCAATGAACTCCAGTAAAGTCCGCGCGACATCCAGGACATTAGCACGTTCTTGCAAAGCATTTTTGTTGGCAATCAGGCATGCTTCAGATTCCAGGATCAGGCCATCATCCAAGGGGCGCAGGTGATTATCGCGCAGGGTCGTACCGGAGGAAACGAGATCGGAAATCAGGTCGGCAAAGCCGATTGCCGGGGCGATTTCAAGAGTGCCTTCCGGGCTGATGAGTTTATAGGGTGCGATTTCATACTGATCCAGCATTTCGGCCGTCAGCTTGGGGAATTTCGTGGCCAGACGCAACGTTCGGCCGTCGGCTTGCAGCTCCTTCGCCCATTCAGCCAGATCGGCCATGGTTTGGATAGGGAGCTCTTCGGGGACCGCGAAATTAAGTGTACAGGGTCCAAAACCAAGCTGATCGTGGAGGATGAGGATGTTTTCGCTGCCAAACCCCTTTTCGGCAACGACATCACTGCCGGTAATGCCGAAATCAACCGTGCCCTCTCGTACACCGACGACGATATCACCAGGGCGTTGAAAGAGCACGGTTACGCCGTTCAAATTTGGAATGGAGGCAGCATATTGGCGAGGATTTGGTCTAAACACACGCAGGCCACAATTTTCAAGAAAATCCAGAGCCCCTTCCTGCAGAATACCCTTGCTGGGTAAGGCCAGTCGAACATCGGCTCTTTTCATAAATTCCTCCGGACATAAAAAAACACCCTCCTCTGAGTCGAGGAAGGTGCTAAATCGCTAAGAAAGTATTCCGAAACCGCCTCAACCCAGGGTGCGATCAGTCAAATGATTATGGTTAGCGGTAGTATTAGCGCGGAGATAAAGTGGGTTTAGCAGTTTCATGATTATCATGATAGGCGAAAGTGTAACATATCGAACTATGGATCGCAAGGTCATATTTATCCGTTTTTTCGGTAAGCAACCACGACAATCACTTCGCTGCCCGGTTGTGCTACACGCTCAATGCGCACTTCAAAACCCGCTTCACTGAACCTTTTCTCCATGATCTGGAGTAGATGATTCTGCGAATTCAGTTCATTTTCTACTTCTGGAATATTCCTTTGACCTGTAATCTTGTAAAGAGTTTCCAGGAGGCGCACCGGGATTGTATCGCCGGTTAGATTGGCCTGGGGCACGATGACAAGACGGCCGTTTGGGCGCAAGACGCGATGAATTTCAGCAAGGGTTGCCTGCTCGGCGATAAACTCCGTTGGGAATGTGGCCAGAACCGTGTCAAAGCTGGCGGATGCGATTGGTAGTTTTTGTGCCGGCGCTTGTAAGATGGAAATCGATCCGCGATCGGCTCGAATTTTCTGCATGGCCAGCCGGCCCATCTGCGGCGACAAATCTATCCCGGTTACCTGATAGCCGCCCCGCTGCAGGGTGATCAGCATATGCCCCGGACCATGTGCCAGATCGAGAACATCTGGCCCCTGAATAAAAGGCAGCGCTGCCAGCTGCCACTCCCGCCATTTTCCGAATGAAACGAGCCAGCTAACCATATCATACGTTGGCGCAAGCTGGTGATAAAGTAGATAAAACCCGATAGATACGAGTTGAAACCAGAGATACTCAAGAACGGACATGAATTTGTAAGACGATGCTACCCATACTATACTGGAAACAATAGGCGATCAAATTGAGGTAATGCCATGACCCGCGAAGAAAAGATGATTACTGTTATACAATGTGCAAAACTCAAACAAGAACTGCCTGCTTTAGATCGTCCTCCATTTCCCGGTCCGTTAGGAGAACGCATTTTTAACAATATTTCCCGCTACGCCTATGGGCTCTGGAATGAGCAAGCCGTGCTGCTTATCAATCATTATGGCCTCAATATGGCTGACCCGCGTGCGCAGGACTTCATTTTTCAACAGATGGAGGAGTTCTTCTTCGGCGAAGAATAACGGACTCCGTCCTGCTCTGGCGGCCGAGGTAAAGCGTTACCCAAAACGAATCGCCGTTTCTCCACTTTAGTAAAACCAATTTGGTACTGCCAATTTTTTGCCACTAAAGCTGCATACCCGTGATTATACATAAGAACAGCGGGAGAGTGAGCTTTCGTGATGCGATACTATGAATTGGTTATAATCAGCTCTATGAGTTTTGTACCGCCGGAAAACGTCACAAAGATCCTGGCTAACTTGCCAAAGCGGCCGGGTGTATACATGCACAAGAATGAGCAGGGCACCGTTCTTTATGTAGGTAAAGCGATTAATTTGCGAAATCGAGTGCGTTCTTATTTTCACAGTAATGTGGATTCAATTAAGACGCAGCGTCTGCGACGAGAAATTAATGATATCGAAATTATCACGACCGATTCAGAGCTGGAAGCCTTGCTCCTTGAAAACACGCTGATTAAGAAATACAAGCCTAAGTACAATGTACGGCTTAAGGATGATAAACGCTATCCTTATATTAAAGTTCATTGGGCTGATGATTTCCCAAAAGTCACTGTAACGCGGCGGATGGTGCGTGATGGTTCGCGTTATTTTGGTCCCTATACCTCTGTCTGGGCGGTTCACCAGACTCTTGACCTCTTACGCAAAGTATTCCCTTATTTAACCTGCGACCGCAAGATTACCGGAAATGATACCCGCGCCTGCCTATACTATGATATCAAGCTTTGCAACGCGCCATGCATCGGAGCTGTTTCCAGAAAAGAATATCGGGACATGATTCAAGGTTTGATGGATTTCTTGAATGGCAAGTCAGACGACATCATGAAGCAGCTTGAATGGCATATGGCCAATGCCGCCGAAAATTTGCAGTTTGAAAAAGCGGCCGAATATCGCGATCAACTGCGGGCAGTTAATCGTATCGTGTCTAAACAAAAAGTGATTGCGGCTGCCAACACGGATCAAGATGTCATTGCTTTTGCCCGCGATCAAGGAGATGCTTGTGTCCAGGTCTTTTTCATTCGCCACGGCAAATTGATCGGCCGAGAATATTTCTTGCTTGATGGAACTGAGGGGGAAAGTGACGAAGAAGTTTTGCAAGATTTCTTGACCCAATTTTATGATGAAGCGGCGCACATTCCGCGCGAAGTTTTGCTACCTCATGAAGTATCCGAAGCCATGGTAATAGAACAATGGCTCAAGCAAAAGCGCACTACGAAAGTTACTCTCCAGGTTCCCAGAAGGGGGAAGAAGAAGGAATTGGTGGAGATGGCCTCGACCAACGCCGCTGATACTCTGGCGACTTTGCGCCAGCAGTGGGCGGCGGACCGGTCTAAACACGTGGAGGCGATGTCTGAGCTGCAGCAGTCCCTAGATCTCCCAACCCCACCGGCTCGAATTGAATGTTATGACATCAGCCATACCCAGGGTACGCAAACTGTCGGATCAATGGTTGTCTTTGTTCAAGGTGTGCCCCGTAAGAGTGATTATAGGCGCTTTAACGTGCGCACGGTCGGGAATGATGATTATGGGGCAATGAAAGAGGTCCTGTCGCGCCGCTTTTCTCGATACAAAGATGAGTTGGCCGGGGAACTCCATGATCCCAGCAAAATCGGCCAGACGAAAAAAGAAACAGCCTGGGCTTTACTGCCTGATCTTTTGATCGTTGATGGGGGTAAAGGTCAATTGTCGTCCGCTTTGGAAGTTCTAGATGCTTACGATTTACGAAATGAAGTACCCATCGCCGCCCTGGCCAAGCAGGAAGAGGAACTTTTTATTCCCGATCGAGAAAACTCGATCATTCTCCCCGAGCGTTCACAAGGTTTATACCTGGTGCAGAGAGTACGAGACGAGGCGCATCGTTTCGCCAATGAAGGACATCGTAAGCGCCGTTCAAAAGTCGGTGTGGCTTCAATTCTGGATGGTATTCCCGGTGTGGGCCCTAAACGCCGCCAGACCTTACTCACCCACTTTGGTTCTCTAGAGGAACTGCGCCGGGCAACGGCCGAAGAAATTGGCTCCGTGCCGGGTATTCCGATCGACGTGGCGGAGTCAATCAAAGCGCATCTTGATTAGCACCTGGGCTCAAGCGTCCTTCGCCCTTTCAATAAACGATCGCACCTGATCGTGATCTTTTTTGCCAGGTTCTGATTCCACACCGCTGGCAACATCTACAGCGAACGGCCGTACCCGCCGTACTGCTTCAGCGACATTTTCGGCAGAAAGGCCGCCGGCAAGCATCAGACCCGGGTATTGCTGCGCCAATAGAGCGCTTACAGACCAGTCCCCCGTTTCTCCTGTACCCCCTCTAAGAGTGGGGTGAAAAGTATCGACAAGAAGGCTGGGCAGATGATCCGGCCGGTTGGGAACAGCATACCATTCCGCTTCAACCTCGGCTTCTGTTTGTGAGGCGGGTTGAATGCCTTTGTAGGCACGGCCGTATAAGATGGATTGCCGATCGGCGACCATGGATGGCACTTCCTCGCCACTTAATTGTGCCAAGTCCAGCCGGCAATCCTCGAGGATTTGGGCCATGGTGGGCAGGGTTTCGTTGACAAACACACCGACTAACATCGGGCAATACGGCCGTTGTCGCAGTTGATTGACAAGCGTTTTGAGCGTGCCGACGGGGATCGATCTCTTGCTCGGTGGAAAAAGTATAAAACCCAGATAATCTGCCCCAGCTTCAACAGCAACCAGAGCATCTTGGAGATTGGTTATGCCGCAAATTTTGACCTTGACGCCCATGATTTGACCGCTAATCTTCCTCTTGATCTTCGCCGACAAGAATGCCCGACATGTTCTCTAAAGCTTTAACCAGGGCATGATTCCCATCACCACCTAAACCTTGTTCCTGGAGTGTACGATAAAGCTGGAAGATAATGCTGGTGCCGAGGAGAGGAACACCTAATTCATCCGCTGCTTCCAGGACCAGGCGAATATCTTTCTGCTGCAGGTCGATCGTAAAACCAGGCCGCCAATCGCGAGCTATCATTTGCGGTCCACGATTGCTGAGCGCCCAACTACCGGCGGCCCCCTGGCTCACTGCGGCTAATGTCTTTTGTAGATCAAGACCACCGGCCTGTGCAAATAAGAGAGCTTCACTAACACCGAGCATCGTGACGACGACCAAAATTTGATTCACTAATTTCACCGTCTGCCCAGCGCCGGTCTCGCCAACATGAGTAATTGTTTTACCCATTGCCTCAAAGACAGGCAGGGCGCGATTAAATTGATCTTCATCACCACCGACCATAATGCTCAGGGTGCCGTTGGCCGCCCCTTCGCTGCCGCCGCTGATGGGGGCATCAAGCATGTGAACCCCTTTCTGTTTCAAGGTCCCGGCTAAATAACGGGTAGTTTCGGGACTGATCGTACTCATATCGATAATCAGATCACCTTCAAACGCTCCGTAAATGACCCCATTTTCGCGCAGGATCACCTCTTCTACATCGGCCGAATTACTGACACAGGTGATAATAATATCGCTGTGCGCGGCAACGTCGGCCGGACTGGTGCGGCAGCGCGCTCCCGCTTCGCAAAAGGCATCCATACGTGCCGGGGTACGGTTCCATATATTGACCACAAATCCCGCCTTCATTAAATTCTTCACCATTCCCTGGCCCATGATGCCCAGGCCGATGAAACCGATTCTTTCACTCATGTCCGTTCCTCAAATAACCCTTCACTAATTTGAAATCGACAATTATGCTGACTTCCATTAATCTATTATGGATCAGGCTGTTTGCTAATTGCTCTTCCGAGAGAGAACAGCCAAGAACCATAAGAATGATTTTATCGGGAAGAGAATAAGTATGGCAAAGTATCAGCAAGTTCCTCTGCAAGGATACCATGAATTACCCGTTGAGGAGATGATTCAACGTTCGCAGGATTTTTACGATTTTATGCGCATACGGCGTACCGTGCGTGATTTTTCAGACAGGCTAGTGCCTCAAGAGGTGATAGAAAATTGCATCAAGACGGCCGGAACAGCACCTAATGGAGCGAATCTTCAACCGTGGCACTTCGTGGCTGTCAGCGATCCCCTTGTAAAAAGAGCCATTCGTGAAGGCGCCGAAGCGGAAGAACGCGAATTTTATGAACGACGCGCTACACCGGAATGGTTGGAAGCTCTAGCGCCTCTTGGCACCGACGCTCAGAAGCCTTTCCTGGAAACAGCTCCGTACCTCATAGTCATATTTGCTCAGAGTTTTGGCGTGGGTGGGGAGGGGCAAAAAATCCACCATTATTATGTTCAAGAATCGGTGGGGATTGCCACGGGCATGCTGATTACGGCCGTACACAATGCCGGACTGGTGAGTTTGACGCATACGCCAAGCCCCATGAACTTTCTCAACGATATTCTTAACCGGCCAAAAAATGAACGGCCGTATTTAATCCTGGTTGTCGGTTACCCGGCCGAAGAAGTTACCGTGCCGGTCATCAACAAAAAGAAACTGGATGAAATCGTCACCTTTGTTTAGGAGGATAAGGCGTTTATAACCGTGTCCAGGTCTTTATCACCGCGGCCGCTGAGGTTGACGACCAGAATTTGATCGGGGCGCATCGTTGGCGCACGCTTGATGGCCTCAGCTACGGCATGGGCCGATTCCAGGGCGGGGATGATGCCTTCTGTTTCAGACAGCACCTGGAACGCTTGAAGGGCTTCTTCGTCAGTCGCATAGGTATAGAAGGCGCGTTCCTGGTCGCGAAAGAGAGCGTGTTCCGGCCCGACGCTGGGATAATCCAATCCGGCGCTGATACTATGAGTTTCGATGATCTGGCCATCGGCCGTCTGCATGACAAAACTTTTGGTACCGTGCAGCACACCGATGCGCGCGGTGTTCAAATCGGCGAATCGTGCGGCGTGTTTGCCGCTGGTAATCCCTTCACCCCCCGCCTCAACACCGATAAATTCAACCTGGTCATCATTGCGGAACTCATGAAAGATGCCCATGGCATTACTTCCACCCCCGACACAGGCGACTATGGCATCGGGTAAGCGGCCACACATTTTCAGAACTTGTTCGCGCGTCTCACGGCCGATTATGCTTTGGAAATCACGAACCATCATAGGATAGGGGTGTGGGCCTAAAACCGATCCAAGCAGGTAATGTGTATCTTCAACATTCGTAACCCAGTCACGAATCGCTTCGTTAATCGCATCTTTTAATGTTTTGCTGCCGCTGCTAACAGGCTGAACCGTTGCCCCTAGTAATTTCATGCGATAGACATTCGGCTGCTGCCGGGCGATATCGACTTCGCCCATGTAGACCACACATTCCAGCCCTAATAGCGCGCAGGCGGTGGCTGTGCCAACACCGTGTTGGCCGGCGCCAGTTTCGGCGACAATACGCTTTTTGCCCATGCGTTTGGCCAGCAGTGCCTGGCCGAGAGCGTTATTAATCTTGTGCGCGCCCGTATGGTTTAGATCTTCACGTTTGAGGTAAATTTGAGCGCCGCCGAGTTGTTCAGACAGGCGCTTTGCATGGGAGAGTGGAGATGGACGGCCGACGTATGTTTCCAGGAGATATCTGAATTCTTCTAGGAAAGCATCGTCATGAATAGCTTCGTCATAGGCATTAATTAAGTCCTTAAGCGCCGGCATCAAGGTTTCGGGCACGAACTGGCCACCATAAGGACCAAATTTACCTTGGGCATCTGGAACTTCGATTCTGCTGTCTTTTGTCATATCTTGTTCACCACCTGAGTTTTTCCGTGAAGCATTATAGCAACTTTTTACTTGATCAAAAGGTGCAATCAGCAGCAGCTGACTTTTTACTGCCAATTGATCTGGCCTGCACTTCCTTAACGAATGATTTCGATCTTGCTTGTGTTGCATGAAATCCATACAATGTTTGCGCCATGAACGAATCACGAGTCGATGTCACCCAACTAATGCGGCGAGATCCTAAAGCCTGGACGGCTCTCTTATCCAGCCAGCCAGGCTTGGAGGATGTTGTTGTTACGGCCATTACCAGCCAGGCCGTCCAGAGAAAACTGGTGCTTGGTGACCATACTCCCCGGGTGACGCGCTATATTCTTGTCCTGGCTGACCACTCGGATTCTATTACCCTCATTGGCAAAGAGACTACGGCTAGAGAGGCTGCCTTTTATAGAGACATCGCCGAAAACCTTCCCTTCATTGCACCACATTGTTATTTCACACACATTCTCGATGATCGCGGCTGGGTAATACTCGACGATGTCCCAAATGATTTTCCTCCAGGACGCTGGAGTGTGCAGGATGTGGAGGATGTGATAGATGACATCGCTGCTTTTCATGCAGTCTATTGGGATCAACCAAGCGTAAAAGACCAATATCCCTGGCTGACACATTTTATAGATCGCCAGCAGAAAACTTACAATTTGTCGCAACTCCGTCAAGAACTGGGATCCTATTTTGAAGAAGGTCCATCAGCAATGATTTCTGATCATGCCCTTCGCCATCTAGGACGGCTTGCCCCGAAATTCCTGGAAGCGGCAAATGGCGTGGCAGTTATGCGTGCGTTAGGTGGCTGGCCGGGCGTCCTTGGTGAAAGCCACCTTTCGGCTGCATCTGACCTTTTAGATGATCCTGTTCCCTTATTGGAGCCTTTAACTAGGCTCTCCCAGACTTTGCTTCATGGGAATATGCATTCTTATCACTGGCATATAACTCTATTCGATGAACGGCGTTTGGTGGATTGGGATAATGTGACACTCGGCCCGGGGATTTTTGATCTGATATCCTTTCAAGAAAGATTCGAGCTCCTGATTTCAGGTGATGAAATTCGACCGGTTTATGCTAGAGAGGAGCCGCCCATTGATGAGGAGACAATCATTGACAGTTATATGCTGGCCATGAAGGCGGAGCTGGGTGTCGAGTTTGATGCACGAGCGATGAGGCAGGCGATTCCCGCGGCGCGTTGTTTGTTCGTACTTGAGAACTGGTTTCCCTACTTTGCCAGTAGGTTTGACGATTTGCCTGATTTTTTTACCTGGCAGCGGATCAATCGTATGTCTAGCAGTGAACTAGAGAAAAGGACAGTAGACCAGGTTTATGTCTACCGGCCTTATCTTAAGCGTGTTTTCCGGCGTTTTTTACAAGCCTATCATATGCTCTAATCCGTTAATAAATGCAACTAAAAAGACCTGATTGCGTATTGTTAACCGGAGTTAAACGCTTCCGGTTGGCAAATTATTTTATAGGGGATTGTGTTGATTGAAGCTTTGTCATTCGGCGTAGCCGTTGTTTTTATTCTAATAGGTATCGCCGGCATAATCGTCCCTATATTGCCGGGCATGCTTTTGGTCTGGGTGACCGTACTTGGGTATGCCTGGGTGACCGAATTCCAGATCATTACTCCGTGGATGTTGGTGCTTCTGACATTAATAGCAGTGGCTACAGGGACCTCCAGTATTTGGCTGCCTTATTTGGGAGCTAAAAAGTTAGGTGCAGCCAAAAGATCAGTTGTATTAGGTTTTATCGGTGGTGTTATCGGCACTTTCATCATGCCCCTGATTGGAACCATCATTGGTTATGCAGGGGGTATCATACTCGGTGAGTTGCACAAACATCGTGATTTGCGAGTGGCTATCAAGAGGAGTATTGGCGGTGTTGCGGGCTGGGGAATTTCTACAGTTGTGGAATTAGCCGGCGCGCTAACGATTTTGATTGTATTTTTGCTCGTGACCTTGGGTGGTTGAGGATTTTCTCGATTGCTCTTGTCTCTTAGAGATTCATTATGTGGGAAGAAAGTTTAAGAAATTTTGGTTTGATAATCGCTGCTTTTATGGGAGTGAGTTTAATTCTAGCGATCTTGCTCTTTGTTTTAGTTGTGCAGCGACTGCGAAAACTAGATATACCTGAAGATGCTGGGTTCGGAGAAACCTTACTCTACACACCTCTGGCCCTGGTGTTATTTATTGATTTACTCGATTTTGCTCTCGATTTCTTGGCTGCTCCTTTTACCTGGGCGATTCTTGACCGCCTGGGGCTAAAGGCTTTACGGAATGTTTTTGCTTTTGAGGCGTTTTTACCATTTACGCAGTTTATCCCGGCGATGACGATCGCCTGGTTTGCAGCGCGATTCATTGGGCCTAGCGCCGTGGAGATGCCAACCGTCATCGATTAGCTGCGGCGGCTGCGCTCTAGGCGTTTCAATTCTTGATCAATCAGGTAAGTGTCAAACTGTTCACCTCCAGACAGCGCAGGTGGAAAGCTTAACCATACCTGGATAAGGCTGTAATCCCCACGAACATAGAGGGGGATTAGGGGAAAGCTGCCGCTCTCGGAAAAGAAAGAATTTTCAATTTGCCGGTACAAATCAATTCGTTCTTGTGGATCGAATGTATTTTTCGCCTGCAACATCAGACGATCAACCTCTGAGCATTGGCGATTTTGGCGATTTTCCCCTTGAGTACAATGAAGCAAGTCGGTTAAAAAGTTTTGTGCATCCGGATAGTAGCCCGGCCAGGCCAACTCCCAAAAATCAGGGCGCGAACTCTCTGTATTCTGCATTGTATTCGCCAGGAGTTCTCCGAATTCTACCTGTTCCACCTGGATGAGTTGTTCATCACAGTCGAGTTCGTCGATCCATATATCGCGGATCAACTCCGCTTGCAGCAGTGATAGATCGGCCGTGCTGACAAGCATCGTTATGGGTGGGATCAATTTGCAGCTGCGAACGCTGCTCTTATCCATCTGTAAGAGAGCAAAATCGGGGCTGTAGCCGACGCCAACTTGATCTTCAGGCGGTGCGCCAAATACGCCGGGCGGGGCGAAGTGGCGAAGACCTTGCGCACGGCCGTCAAACATGCTGTCAATGAGACTATCTCGATCGATAGCGGCGCTGAATGCTCGTCGTACCTCAGCTTCTTGAAATACCGGACTGTCAAAATTGTAACCAAGATAAAAGACTGTTTGATTCGTAATGAGGTGAACTTTTTCGGGAGACGATTCGAGAACTGAATCCCTTTCTTCGGCCGGTAAGATGCTGATATCGAGCTGCCGTTTTTGCCAAAGTTCAAACATTTCCATTTCATCGAGCTCAAGTTGGATATTGATAATATCCACATTTCCCTTCATGGGCAGAGGCCAGGACGCATTACGATTTAAGATTAATTCTTCATCTGAAAAGGGGTCCGCGCTCGGCACGAACGGCCCACTAACGACAAGATTTTTTGGTGCTTGCCAGCCGTTCGATATTTCGTCAATTGCATTACGCCACTCATCTCCAAATTCTTCAACAAGTTCCCGAGGGACCGGCCGGAATTGGGGTAGAGTCGTGATCGTCAGGAAATCCGCAGACGGTTCAGTTAACGTGATTTGTACCGTGTGTTCGTCAACTGCCGTAACTCCTAATTGGCTTAACTCTGATTCGGAAGGATCGATAGTTGAATAGAGCGCTTCGCATCCTTCGATATTAAAAAGTAAAAATGCATCCGTAACGCCATTTTCTGCTGTACAGGCTCGTTGGAAAGCATAGACAACATCATGGGCATCGACCGCGCGGTAAATTTCCTGACCGCTCTTGCTATCCTGATCCCCAATCGTGGACAGGGGTTTTACCCAGTACATATCATCCCGTAAATTGAATGTCCAGGTACGGCCGTCCGTCCCTATCACCCATGAGGCTGCTAACTCAGGCTCCACCTGGTTGGTCTCATGATTAAAGTTTGTCAACCCGGCGAACATACTTTCGGCAAGATCAAGGCTCGCCTTTTCAGAAACATGCTGGGGATCAAGATTTGGGAGCGCTGATTCATAAGCAATGTCTAAGGTGACAGGTTCCGGTTCCTTCGCCGGAGGCGGTGCGGTTGGGGTGGCTGTGGGTACGAGCTCAACCAGGCGGGTAATAATGATCTGTTCGTCACCTAGGTGCACTACTTCAGTCACAACGACCATTTCGGGCTCGGTCGGTGTGCAAGCCGTCAGGATTAAAAATGACGCCAGCGTTATGATAAGCAGTAAAACGCCGCGATGAAGGGTGAAATCTTTCATACTTAATCATGCTAGCCCAGGCTTAGCATGGAGACAAGTATAATGCGTTCATCATAATGCAGGTCTATAATTTGTATGGAGTTGCGAGAGTGATTCTCAGAGAGTAAACTATTCTGGCCTTCCTAATTTTGATTGAGGAATAAAATAGTGACTGAACGTGTATTGGTTGTTGATGACTCAAAAGATATCCGGGATTTTCTAACCGAATATGTCCTGGAACCAAAAGGTTTCCAGGTACTTACTGCTTCCAATGGTTTGATGGGATTGGAAATGGCGATGACCGAACGCCCCGATCTCATGATAACCGATCAGCAAATGCCCCAGTTGACTGGACTGGAACTACTGACCAAGCTTCAAGAACACAATATCGATGTCCCTACAATTCTCATGACCGGTCAGGGATCGGAAGAAACGGCCGTCGCTGCCTTCCGCTTGGGTATTCGCGATTACATCATTAAACCAATAGATCCGCAGGAGTTAAGCGATTCAATCGACGATGCATTGCGTGAGACCCGCTTACAGCGTGAGCATGATGTTTTGGTAGATCAATTGATGGATAGCAATTCACAGCTCCAAAGAAGAGCGCAGGAATTGAATGTGCTCTACGAGGTGGGGAAATCGGTATCTTCATCTCTCGATCTAGAAGAAGTATTACATCGAGTCGTCGAGGCTGCGGTTTACGTTGTTGGGGCTGAAGAAGGGTCTTTGATGCTGCTCGATGAGGAGCGGGGTGAGCTGTATATTCGAGCTTCAAAAAATATGGATTCGGAGGCGCAGTCGGTTCGGAAAAGAGTTACCGACAGTCTGGCAGGCCAGGCCTTGCAGACAAAACGGGTCATTGCCATAGGCGAAGACTCGCCGACCGAACGCACTCATACCGCACTCTTGGTGAAGTCATTGATTTATGTGCCCCTTGTCTTAGAAGATCAGGCTATTGGTGTGTTAGGGGTGATGAATTATGTGCACCAACGCGCTTTTGATAAAGACGATACACGGGCGCTCGCAGCCTTGGCCGGATATGCAACCATCGCTATCAGAAATGCCAATATGTATAACCATCTTGATCGGGAGCGAAATATCTTGAGCGCGATGGTCAATCAGAACAGGGATCCTGTACTTCTGATTGATGAAAACGATAATGTCATGATGATCAATAATTCAGCCGGGGAACTTTTTGCCTATAGTGAAGCGGAAGCTGTCGGTATGCCTATTTCAGAATTAACCGATCATCAAGCTTTAAGCGCCTTTATAACAGATACGGAAAATGAATCACTGGAGCGTGAACAAGAATTCACGGATATTGGGGGGCATGTGTATCAGGCAAGGGTGATTCAGACGGAAGGTGGAAGCCGCTTCGTGCACTTGCGCCGCTTGCGCTAGAAAATTTATCAGTCTTAATTAGGGGTTGCCATGCCCAGCCAGAAATGGCCGGGCAGCACTGCTTTCGCAGGTTGGACGACAACGCGTCCAACTTTCTTTTCATCTTCGATAAGTCGTTCATTGACAAGGCAAAGTTCGGGAAAACGGCCGTATTTATCTCGATAATATTCCGCTGCTCTCTTCACCTTTTCATCAAGGGTCCGTTGTTTGTCTGTATCCAACCACATCATTCCAATTTTCATTTTCGTTTCCGTTCTCTCTAATTCTGAGATTCTAATCTCATACAACTACTACTAAGTGAACATTGAGCCGCTTGCTAACTGGTCTCAACCGGGACTTGGTCGACAACTTTGGATGGCCATTTGATACGTGATTTTTGGCCGGATTCTTTTAGTCTTAGTCTTGATTCAACGGGTTCAGCAAGGAGAATCGCCCGATGTCTGTTCATTTCGATGAGCTTAGGTAATAGCTCTTGATTTCCAATATATGCACCTTGCATTCTTAAACTTCGCCCATTTTGCTTAAATATGAAATCACCTTCTCCTAGTAACTGTTCAACATCGTCATCGCGCATGAGTTGGTGATTCTGAGTTGGCGTGGTAATGCTTGGACGGCCGATTAATCGTGTGGGTATTTCTTTGAGAAGATGCGTGCTTAGTCCCTGGGAATCGAGTGACTGCGCAGTGAGCACGAGGTGTATACCGACATCTTCACCTTTTTGGGCCAATCGCAGGATCGGTTCGGCGCATCGCCGGCCACCACGGTCAATAAGGACATCGACCTGATCGATTAATACAATCAAATGAGGGTGTTTGAATGTATGCTCCTCCCGGTATGCGATCTCGTTATTGAGAAAAGTGAGTAATTCGAGGATGTCACTATGCTTGAAGGCGATATCACAGAGCATATGTGGCAGGTAATTCAGTGCGTACCATTCCTCAGCCTGCCGCCGCCTTCTATCATCCTCTGCGGCGATGGGACTAATCGCTGCCAGCTGAATTTCACTTTGGCGATTATTTAGCGCCAGGGAGGAGGCAATCGATCGCAGCATGACCGTTTTACCGGCATCCGCTCCACCGACGATTAACAGATGAGGGGATTCTCGCGATTCGAAGTCATGCAAGATTGTGCTGCAATCCTCTGCGTAACCCAGGACCGCGGCATATTTGGGGATCTGTTCATGGCGAGTCATCAATTCGACTAAGGGAACGGCAGCTTCTTCCGCTTGAGGATCTGCGGCTTTACACTGGTTGTTTGTTTCAAAGCTAATCGAAGATCTGGTCAGGTTCTTCTTAATTTCCAGTGCCGCCTCACGAACCCAATCCAAACCTTGATGAATCTGGCTGGGAATCGTGAAGATCGCGGAATCGGAAGTTAATCGGGGAAGAACTCCTTGGTCATGAAAACCATTTGAATAATGGGCATCATGCCGGTCATCCAGGAGAAAATCTGGGAGGTTTTCTGAAGTCTGTGTTGTGATTTTCTTGTCGATCTGGTCTGCTGTTAACATTTTTCAAAAAAGAACATATGTTCTAATTAAATTTAAAAAAAAGAGACGGCCGTTAACCGGCCGCCTCCAGTGTTCCTTGTTAAGCTGCCTGGCTGAGGGTCAATATTAATTTGCCCTGAATCTTCACATTCTCCGGCTCTACATAAATGGGGTCCATGGAAGGATTTCGTGGCTGCAAGCGGATCAACCGTTGCCCACGCTCGCGATAGAAGCGCTTCAAAGTTGTGCCTTCCGTATCAACCCAAACGGCGACGACATCGCCATCATCAGCGGTTTCTTGCGCCTGCAAGATCACGATATCGCCATCACTAATCATGTCGTCAATCATAGAAAATCCATCGACACGGAGCGCATACATCTGGTCTTTATTCCCAGGCAGCATGGAGAGGCTAAGTTCCACATAATCTTCGTCGTCATAGGCATTAAAATTCTCACTGGTCACATCAATGGGTTCACCAGCGACAATATTTCCCAGGATTGGAATACGAACAAAATTGCTCAGTTGATTAATGATAGATCCGGCGGTCGAAACGGCTGTACCTAACAACTCATAGGCAGAATCTGTTAAGCGCAGTCCTCGCGAAACTGTCTTATCTCGTTCAAGCAGCCCTTTTTCAGTTAGGCGGTTGAGATTATAATTCACAACAGAAGTGGAGCTGATATCTAAAGCACCTCCTATCTCGCGAATGGTAGGAGGGCGGCTTTCGAGCGTTAAGCTGTCATGAATATAGCGCAGCATATTCTGCTGTCTGGTTGATAATTTTACGTCTTCACTCATTGGATCGATCCTTCTGGTTCCGGGTTCCTTCGGTTCGAAATGGCGGGAATAAATAAGAAAATCCGCTCATTTGTTCTGGATTATACACGAACAAGTGTTCTTAGTCAAGGCTGAATTAAATAATAAAAACATCTTTTGGAGCGTGTTGATGAGTAACTATAGCGACATAATTGAAGTGCAAGCTCTTGCCGGGCTCTTGGGTGATAGCGAGGTTATTATTGTTGATTGCCGTTTTTCCTTAGCTGATGAGGACGCGGGGAGGCAGGCTTACCAAAATGGGCATATCTCTACTGCTCAATATGTCCATTTAGACCGGGACTTGTGCGGATCCTTAACCCCCACCAGTGGGCGGCATCCACTTCCTTCCATAGAAGCCATGACCCATCTATTTAGCCGATTGGGTATTTCCTCCGGTAAACAAGTTGTTGCCTATGACGATACCAGCGGCATTGCCGCCTCCCGATTTTGGTGGATGCTTCGCTATCTGGGTCACGATGAAGCGGCCGTGCTAAACGGCGGGATGCCTGCTTGGAAGGCTGCCGGGCTTCCGCTTAATTCCGGTGTGGAGAAAAGAGAATTCGCAAAGTTTTCCAGCCGTCCGCGTGCTGAATTGTTGGTATTGATGGACGATGTTGAGGATCAACGCCTGATCGTTGATTCGCGCTTACCCGAGCGTTTTCGTGGTGAATTTGAACCGATAGATCCTGTTGCCGGCCATATTCCAGGGGCAGTAAACTTTTTCTATAAAAACAACTTTGATGAACACGGCCGTCTTTTATCGCCATCTGTTATTCGAGAACAATTTGAGACGGTATTGGGTGAAGTCCCCCCGGCGGAAGCTGTTTTCTATTGTGGTTCTGGCGTTACCGCTTGCAATAATTTGTTAGCTCTCGCTTATGTCGGTTTAGGTGATGGAAAACACTATGTCGGATCATGGAGCGAATGGTGTAGAAATCCTGGCAATCAGATTGTTTTGGGTGAATGAACAGGTTTGTCAACCTACTTTGCCGTTGATATAATTTTTCCTCATGTACCATACAATCAATTGGTATGGTTTTTACAAAAATTGCCGACGTAGCTCAGCTGGTAGAGCACAGTACTCGTAATACTGCGGTCATCGGTTCAAATCCGATCGTCGGCTCTACTCAATAAGGCTTTGGCGGAATGTCAAAGCCTTTTTGTTTGTCTCATCACTGTGTGGTATTTTTCCATTCCAGATACGGAGGTAATTATCAATAATGACAGATGAAATGCCGGTCGTTTTTGGAGTTGCTGGGGGAACCGCTTCCGGAAAGACTACAGTTGCCCATACCGTACTTGATGGCGTAGGTGCCCATCAAGTTGCCTATCTACCTCACGATGCCTATTATAAAGATCGCCCCGATCTGACCTTCGAGGAACGTGCCCTTCTCAACTATGATCACCCCAATTCGCTGGAGACTAAGCTGCTTGAAAAACACATCAAGCAGCTTCTAAAAGGGAAGGCTGTTCAGGTTCCGGTCTATGACTTTTCACATCACCGGCGAACAGAAGAAAAAGTGTTGGTCGAACCCAGTCCGATTATCCTTGTTGATGGGATTCTCATTTTAACTAAACGGCGCCTGCGCGAGCTCATGGACATCAAAGTGTTTGTCGATACGGACTCCGATGTGCGTTTCATTCGCCGCCTAAAAAGAGATATGGATGAACGCAGCCGATCGCTTGATTCTGTTGTCACTCAATACCTTGAAACAGTACGGCCGATGCATATCAAGTTTGTTGAGCCCAGCAAACGCTTCGCCGATGTCATTATTCCCGGCGGCGGAATGAACCAGGTCGCGATCGATATGGTCGTTTCTCGACTTAAAGTCATGCTGCAGCAGCACAACCTGGCTTGATTAAATTTCCTCGACCGTGAAACTCGCGCACATCATTAATCCTGTTGTTGTTGACCAAGCATCAGATCTTTTCATCGCTCAGCCCATTACCTTTGAGACGATGCGCCGAGCACAAAAATTTGCGGTTGATGAGATCGATGTTGAGCTTTTTTCTGCACAGTTTCCGCAGGATAGGTCGATCATTCCTGACGATTTTATTTTGACTACGGATTTAGAACACTCCGTTCTTGACGTAGCAGAATTTAAAGTTGACTGGAAACTCCCCCTATTGAGAGATATCCTGGATCGTTTATATGCTGCTTCTACGGCCGATTACTTCATTTACACAAACGTCGATATCGCACTACAACCCCAATTTTATTGCGCGGTGAAAGGATTTATCCAGCAAGGTTATGATAGTTTTGTCATTAATCGGCGAACGATCCCTGCTACTTATTTGACTGTTGAAGAACTCGATCTCATGTATGTCGAGCGTGGCAAAGCGCATCGGGGGTGGGACTGTTTTGTATTCCCGCGTCAGCTTTATCCTCATTTTAAGTTGTTTGACGTTTGTGTTGGTGCGGGGCGGGTCGGACTTGCAATGCTCGCTAATCTAGAAGCCTTCTCGCAAAGATTCAGCGAATTCCGGGACGAGTATCTAACCTTTCATATCGGCGATCCCCGGACCTGGCTCAGCAAAGATCATTTGGATTTTTATGTGCATAATTCCGCGGAACTAATGCATATATTGACTGCTCTAGAGGCGGAATGCGGCACATTCCCGCGTGATTCAATACCCGGCACCTACCTATTTCGCCAACGAGCATTTGGCCCTCTATATGATGCATGGTCTCGATATATTTATCTACCGGCAGATCTCTCAAGCTTTATCAATCGAATTGTTGGCCGGCTGTGACATGAAGAAAGTTCAGTCACGGGTATATGGGTAGTTAGTAGCTCACTTTTTATGCGCATACTTTTCTTAACTTCTCGATTGCCTTACCCACCTGATCGCGGGGATAGATTACGAACCTATCAATTCTTGCGCCTTTTTGCGCGTGAACATGAGGTTACGCTGCTTTCATTCATAACCGGCGAGCAAGATCGGCAGCATGCCCTGAACCTGGCACCGTATTGCCAAGATATGCATCTTTTCCCTTTACCATTCTGGAAATCCATAGAATCAGTGGTCTTCAATGCCTGGCGAGATATTCCTCTGCAGGCACTCTACTACCGGTCTGGGCAGTTCAAACGATTCCTTGATGATTTGCTGTCTTCCGTCGCCTTTGATGTGGTCTATGTCCATCTCTTTCGGATGGCTCAATATATAAACGACCATCCTGAAATTTATCGAATCCTCGATCTCACAGACCTGATTTCATATGAAATCAGGTCTTCGATTTCATATCAATCTGCCGCGTGGCGCCTTATCTATCGCTTTGAACTACCCCGGATCGCCCAGTATGAGAAAAGCATATCTTCGGTTTTCGATGAAGTTTGGTTCATCAGTCAGCGCGATCGGGCTTTGTTCATGAAGGATGGGCAGCATTCAAACACGCAGGTGGTGCCACATCCTATAGGTGGAGAATACACCTCCCTGAGTCATGATTTAAAAGACCCGCTGAAATTACTCTTTGTAGGCAATCTGGAGGTCCAACATAATATCGATGCCGTCCGCTATATGGCTGAGCAGATTATGCCCCTGATCTTATCAAAAGCCCCCAATTTAAAATTTCAAATTGTTGGGGCTGGTGATACAAGGAAAGTTACGGCTTTAAATGATCTCCCAGGAGTCCAGGTTGTAGGTTATGTCCCTGATTTGAAAACTGTTTATAGTCAAAATGTAATCACCGTAGCACCATTACGTTTTTCGGCAGGCGTGCAAACAAAAGTTGTTGAATCAATGGCTGCTGGATTACCTGTAGTAACGACGAGCGCTGTCAATGCCGGCCTCGGTACAAGCCCTGAACGCGATCTGCTTGTTGCTGATAATGCCGAAGATTTTGCTGCACAAGTTTTATTGTTGGCCGGCGATGAAATGCTTCGACGGAGAATTGGACAGATGGGGCAATCCTTTGTAAAGGCCCGTTTCTCAGCCCAGGCAGCAGAAGATCGTCTAGAGGCAATTCACGAACAAATCAAGGGATGATAGACAGGAGAGACCGTGGCAAGACAGCCCACTTCTGCTATTCTTGTGCGTAAATTAACTGCTCGAATTCTGACTATGAGTTTCATTGAATGACCACAAAACTTTCGCGTTTCTTATCAGGTATTCTCGAAGCCGGGTGGTTGGTTGCTGTAATCAGCGTTCCTCTCTTTTTTAATATAAATTCCGAACGGGTTTTTGAGCCGGATAAAGTAGCTGTTTTACGCTCCATCGCCGTCTTGATGTTGTTTGCCTGGGTAGTTAGATTTATTGATCAGGGGGATTGGCAAGATTGGAAAAGGTTATCCTGGCGTCATGAAGATTCGATCTGGCGCACGCCTTTTTTCCTGCCTATTGTGGCCCTGGTTCTTGTTTATTTGATCTCATCCTTATTTTCGATCACCCCGCGGATCAGTTGGCTGGGATCCTACCAACGACTGCAGGGTACCTACACGATGCTGGCTTACATCGTCTATTTTGTCGCCGTCGTGTCCACAATGAACGGCCGTTTACAAGTAAGCCGCATTCCAACGGCCGTTATCATCACCAGCATCCCTATCGCTTTTTATGGCCTCATCCAACATTTTGGACTCGATCCGCTTCCCTGGGGCGGCGATGTAATTGCCCGCATCGCCGGGCACATGGGCAACGCGATTTTCATTGCCGCGTACTTGATCATGGTTGTACCTCTGACTCTGGGCCGTATCATCGATGCTTTTACCAACATCCTGGGCGATGAACACTTATCCTATGCTGATGTGACGCGTTCGGCCGTTTATATATTTGTTCTGGCCATCCAGTTACTGGCTATTTATTGGTCCGGCAGCCGGGGACCCTTGATCGGCCTTGCCGTGGCTCTGTTTGCATTTATCCTGGTTTTGCTGGTTTCTTTGCGCAATCTGGCTGATGAAGAAACATCATTTAGCAAAAGCGATGCACTTTTTGCCTTTCTGCCGGTGGCTCCTCCAATTATTGTCTTGCTGTTCAGCGGCTTAATTGGAGAAATGACCTCACCGATGCTTTCCTTCATCTTTTTTCTCAGCGCTGCTGCTCTCTCAATGGCGCTGATGTTAATCCTTGTAGTGTTGCGAAAAGGGTGGGCATGGCTTTGGTTAAGCTGGCTGCTGTTAACGACCTTAATGGCCGGTTGGCTGTTGATCTTTAACATCCCGACGAATTCCTTGGAACGCGCGGCTGAACTTCCCGTTGTCGGAGGCATGTTTGAAGAACAGATCGCCTGGAAAGAACTTCCTCATATTGGTTCATACGGCCGTATGCTTGACCCCTCTCAGAACGTAGGCCGGGAAAGAAGCAATCGCGTTCGTGTGTTGATCTGGCAGGGCGTCGTGGAGCTGATCTCACCGCATTCACCCCTGGAATTTCCTGACGGGACAACCGATAGATTCAATTTCTGGCGCCCATTAATCGGTTATGGACCGGAGTCGATGTATGTTGCCTACAACAGCTTTTACCCCGCCGAATTGGCAACCGTTGAAGCGCGCAATGCCTCTCCGGATCGTTCCCACAATGAAACTTTCGATGCTCTGGTAATAACCGGATTGGCAGGTTTGCTTGCCTGGCAGCTGCTTTATCTCATGGTTTTCTACTATGGATTCAGTTATCTCGGTGTGATTCAAACCCGTCGGGATATGTGGGTCTTTATTGGCGCTTGGGTGGGGGGAGCTTTGATAGGCGCGCTCCTTAGCGTCACATTGTTTGATCCTATCTATCTGGGTGTTGCCATCCCCACCGGTACTATTCTTGGACTGATACTCTATCTTTTTTATTACGCACTGTTTGCCCGGCCAAAGATTTCGCATAGATCGGAATCGGCGAGATTTACCCTCTTCCAAACCGATCATTTACTGGTCAATGCCCTTCTGGCGGCCGTTCTTGCCCATTATGTGGAAGTACATTTCGGCATTGCTGTCGCCGCCACCCGGCTGCACTTTTTCTTATACATAGCCCTCATATTCGTCATCGCCTATAAACTCCCCCAAAAAAGAACGGCCACAGAAGAACCGAGGCCTGAGAAGATAAGCCGGGCAGGGAGCAAGATAGCATTGCAAGACAGTGTATGGGGCTCGGTACTGGGATGGACGTTCCTATTGGCCTTATTCATCGGGACCATGGGTTATGATTTTGTGAATTATGTCCTTCCAGCAGACAAACTCATCGAAACAGGGGCGGATCTGAAAACCTGGGACATTCTCAAGCAGTCTTTTTTACTGAATGCCCAGCGTGATTTCATGGATTCTCCGTTTATTTTTCTTATGGTCATTCTCAGTTGGGCGTTGGGAGTAGTAATAATTCTTAGCGAGAGGATTCGCCTGACCCCAAAAGGTATAGAAATCCCATCATTATCTCCCCTTCCACCAAATCGAATCAAGATGGCTTCCTTTGGTTTTCTCGCGCTTGGGTTATTGGGTCTGGCTCAAAGGATTTTGTTTATACCTTCTCCAGGTTCTACGGCCGTGCTTATTCGAAGCCTGTTCCTTTTGTTTGGAGTTATCAGCCTTTGGGTGGCCTGGGACCTGATTCGCCGCCATGACGGCGGGCGTTTAGCCGGGCTTGTCGCAGCTGTTGTGGGATTGATTTTGGCTGTACCGCTCTTGATCATGGGTGCCTTCGCGCCGGCCTTAGTCCTGGCCGTTCTTTGTGCTTTCTTGCTGTATCTGCTTTGGGATCCCAAAATTAAACCGATTCTCCTACCACCTATTGTTTTGGCGTTGGCATCCCTATTGATTGGCCTAGTCTACACCTATTTTCATGCCCTCCTGCTGCGAGAAGCCTCGCTCTATCTCCTCTTTTTGCAAGGAATTGAACCGATCTCTACGCTGTTTACACTCCTATTCCGTCCGAATTTTCAGGTAACAACCCTCGATCAGGCGCGCCTCCTTGAGGTGAAGCAGGCGACTCGCCTGATCACTTTTTATTATCTCTTTTTATTCTCCATGCTCCTCTTGGCCGGTTATATGTTTGCCCGTCGATCTATCGCGTTGGCGCGTTCAAGAGGACGGTCGGTGGCTTTCGCCGGGGTTTTCGTATCCATCATCCTGGTTGTTTTTCTTGTTCGACAGACAAATTTAAGGCCGGTCCAGGCAGATATGGTTTTCAAACGCGGACGGCCGTTTGATGTTGCTGCCACCCAGGATCAGAGCCCACAGCTTTGGGACGTGGCCATCGCCATTTATGAAGAAGCGTTGAACATGGCGCCATTCGAGGATTATTATCATTTATTCCTCGGCCGTGCTTTGCTTGAGCGGGCAACAGTTGCCGAGACAAAAGAGGAACAATTAACCTTCTTAGAGGAAGCTGAGCAACGTTTACTTGAAGCGCGTGATATCAATCCTTTAAATACCGACCACACAGCCAATCTGGCGCGATTGTATGCGCGCTGGGCTGTTGCCAGTGATGATTCTGATCAAAAAGCGGATTTACTCGCGCGGGCAGAATCTTACTACCGTGCGGCCCTGGAAATCAGTCCCTCGAACTCGGTCGTCCATAATGAATATGCCCGCCTCGTTTTTGATTTGGGCCGTGACTGTGATTCTGCCATAGATATTTTCAGAGAATCTATAGCCCGCGATCCTTTCTATGCTGATACTTTTTTTAGTTTCTCGGATGTGCTCACCACTTGTGCCGCCGCCCAAAGCGATGAGACAGAGGCGCAAGAATTGTATCAATACGCGATTGAAAGCCTTGATGCAGGCTTGAGTATTGAACCGGATCAGGCACGGGGTTGGTTGTTGGCAGGCCAGATCAACCAGCGGCTCTCCCGCTATGAAGAAGCGCTGGCAGCGTTTGAACAAGCAAGAATGCTGAACGAAGCATCAGGAACGGCAACCTGGAATCTCGACTATCTAGAAGCTGATGTATACCGAGAAATGGGGGATATAGCGAAGGCGCGCGCCTTAGCTGAGCAGGCATTACAAACCGCTCCGGCGGATATTGCCCAGCAAATAGAGGAGTTCCTAAATTCACTAGAGTAACTCAAGGCGAGTGTTTTCTCCTGTTCTTGATACTCAGGTTAATTAACGATGCGTGCCTTTATCGCCATTTTTCTTGTCTCCCTTGCCGCAACGGCCGTCGGAACTCCGCAGATTCGGCGGCTGGCTTTGAACCTGGGCTTTGTTGATGCCCCAGAAGGGCGCAAGACTCAGGAATGGCCGATCCCCCTTCTGGGCGGCCTGGCGATCATCGGCGGAATGCTGCTGGCATTATTCCTGGCTTTTTTCCTCATTTACGGCCGTATACCATCCCCCGTCGCCGGTGTATTGTTGGCCAGCGGCCTGGTCGCGGCTGTTGGATTAATTGATGATCGTCTGCAGCTTCCGGCCGGGGTTAAATTAGCGGGTCAAATCTGTGGCTCGTTAATTCTGATTTATTTTGGTATCCATGTCCAGCTGCCGCTGCCTACGTTTGTCAATTATGGGATTACCATCATCTGGTTGGTCGGTATAAGCAATGCGATCAACTTTCTTGATAATATGGATGGCTTAAGTGTTGGAATAAGCGCGGTAGCCGCCTCGTTTATTCTTCTCCTGGCCACGTTTGAAGGACAATTTCTAGTTGCGGCATTGGCAGCGGCTCTCCTGGGGGCTAGCGTCGGTTTTCTGCGCTACAATTTTTACCCAGCCACGATATATATGGGCGATGCCGGGTCCTTGTTTCTTGGTTTTATGCTCGCTGTATTAGCCATGCAGCTTCGCTTTCCGCTGAACAGTAATTTTGTCACCTGGATGGTACCGATATTTATCCTCGGGTTACCCATTTTTGACATGGTTTTAGTCGTTACCTCGCGCCTACGCCGAGGTGTCAGCCCAAATACGCCTGGGCATGACCATATCAGTCACCGGCTGGTAAATCGTGGATTTACAAAGCGAGAATCCGTCTTGATCCTTTATTTATTTGCCGGAATTTTGGGGATGGTTGCTGTATTTATCACCCAGGCTACCATTCAAGAAGGGTATTTTATAGGGTTGGTGACTGTTGTCCTGGGGGTAATTGCTATCTGGCGCCTTGAGCGAGATGGGCTGGAGGAACGGCCGAAATCAAATGGTAACCCGTCAGTCTAAATACAAAAGTTCAAGTTGCGTGCCCGGCAAAAAAACCGATCTTAGTTTAAAAGTTCAAATTTAGTGTGGACACGGTATCATGCGCATGGTACTATAGTACCGTATAGGAGACGGTGAGCATCTATTTTACTAAGCCAAGCAAGAAGGAGGATTTTGTGGCAACGCGAATCAAATTAAGGGAGCAAGTTGAAGAGCTCAACCTTAGCACCACGAGTTTTGAAGTTCAGGCTAAAAAGATATTCAAAGAAGCCCAACGAGCGGCTGCGCTAATACCTAGTTTAGAATTCGAGGATGTTTTTAAGGCTGCGCCGGAGATGGAATACCATCATCGTTACATTCAATCCTTGTTAACCTGGGTTTGGTTCGAAATTAATGAGAATCAGGTTGCCTTAGAAAATCTTCCTGATGCTATACAAGGATTTTATAGTAGATACGAAGAACCGTTTTCTCTCTATTGGTTGTAATTTGTAGGTTGTTGGAGGGGTCCGGCAGATTTTCTGCCGGATAAAGCAAATCGACATACCAAATATCTGGGCGATCCAGAATTTAATATAATTATCAACTGCGCTTATGCCTGCGCAGAATAACTACCTTGCCCATAGCTAAACGTTCCAGCTGTTCGGCCGTTTCCAAGCACGTATCGCATTGGAAGTAGACGCGATCTTTTTCCTCGACCATCAGGATCAAACCTCCACAATTGGGGTGTTTGAAAGAAGTAGCCGTTTTAATCGTGTCGATTTCCATGGACATCTCGATCTACTGCTCCCAGCTCAATGAAAAACCGTCCAGATATTGTTATATTCTGGACGGTTTCTGTCATATTTAGGTTTGGTGCTTCGCCTTGACGCATCCAGTCCCATAAAATGATAACAAGGCGGAGAGGGCGGGATTCGAACCCGCGACCCCTTTCGGAGTACACGATTTCCAATCGTGCGCACTAGACCAACTATGCGACCTCTCCAGGAAGTTGAATTATAACAACCGCCGGATTAGCTGCCAAAAATGCGCATAGATAGATTAAGATAATCACCGACAAATATTAGTTAGACTGCTCTACGCGCCAAAAATGAATAAATTTCAAAAATAATACTGTATTTTCTGAGCTTTTTACTACACTAAAAGTCATTCTTATATCAAAAACAGGTTTGCTGAGTTCATCCTAAGCATTATCCACTCCTGGCATTTTGTAGAGGTACCTGCCATGTTTGATCGCATGCGCCGTCGACGTGAAAAAGAAAAACAGGTCCGGGACGAAAACCGCCTTCCTCCCGGCCAGTCGCTAACGGAAAAATTTCCCGTATTGCATTATGGTTCCATTCCTCGCTATAAAAGCGATTTATCTAATTGGGATTTTCGAATCACTGGTTTAGTCGAGGAGGAGATGAGTTGGTCTTGGGAGGAGTTCAACCGCTTGCCCAAGACAACTGTGCGCATGGATATTCACTGCGTTACTCGTTGGTCAAAATTTGACACTGAGTGGGAAGGCGTCTCACTTAGAACCCTCATTGATGAGGGAATTATCAGGCCAAAACCCAATGCGAATTTTGTCTTGCAGCACTGCGACTACGATTTCACCACAAATCTACCGCTCAAGGTGATGCTGCAAGATAACGTGCTATTGGCTACTCGCTTTAATGGCCAGCCGCTTACTCCCGATCATGGCTATCCCCTGCGTGTTGTCATCGGCTCATTCGCCGATCGCAGTGAAAGCCAGACGGCTTACTTTTGGAAAGGGGGAAAATGGCTGCGAGCGCTGGAATTCCGCGCTCAGGATTTAGCGGGGTTTTGGGAAAAAGCAGGTTACCACAACGAAGGAGATCCCTGGAAAGAGGAACGTTTTGCAAGAAATCGCTGATAAAGATCAAAAAAGGCCGGTTCAACCGGCCTTTTTTGATCTTTGCAAATTTTTATTTGTTAATCCTGCTGCCCAATCTTCACATTCAACGTTTGTACTTCGCCACCGCGCACAATCGTTACCGGCACTTTTGCGTCAATTTCCGACCTCATGAGTTCCGCTAATAGATCATCATGTCGACGAATTGTTGTTGAACCCATTTGTACAATCGTATCACCGATCGTTAATCCCCCTTCATCCGCCGGGCTGCCCGTTTCCACAGCAACGATTAGAAGACCACTCTTTTGCCCTAACTCCTCGCGAACATCTTCTTGCAGGTGCACGACTTGTGTACTGACGCCCAGATAACCGCGCCGTACACGGCCGTATTGCTGTAAGGCGTTTATAACTCGCGTGATTGTCGATGTTGGCAGGGTAATGCTTGCACCGTGCATCAGGGCCGACGAGTTGAGACCAACCAGCGCGCCGCTTGCTGTCACCAAGGGACCACCGGAGAATCCAGGATACATCAGCACATCAGTCTGGATATATTTGTCCGCCTGTCCGCCATGCCTGGTGCGCCAGGCTGAACCCAGGGCACTAATGACGCCCAACGTCGCCTGAACTGATTTGCCGGGACGGCCAAGGGCGAGCACCAGATTCCCCACCTTGACATTCTCTTCCACAGCTTCTTCCAATTTTGCAAGACCAGTCGCATCGACTTTAATAAGGGCCAGGTCTGTCGAGGGGTCACGGCCGATTAACTGGCCTTCAAGTTCTTTTCCATCTTCCAGTCCAATCCCGATTCGGCCGTCTCTCCTAATCACATGGCTGGCCGTGACAATCAAGCCGTCCTTCGACCACACAAATCCTGTGGCTGGAAATCGCCGCCGCGCATCAATTCGTACGACGGCTGGTCCTGTGTTTTCTACTGTTTTTGTTAAAACTGAGGATAAATCTTCTAATGACGACATAATTATTCTCCTAAATTTAGAACTAAGTAAATCACAAATAATTATTTGAA
>JBJYWP010000044.1:0-7500 GCA_046259485.1 Promineifilaceae bacterium (SeqCode)
ACCTTCATGACCGCCCTGATCCTGATGTGGATCGCTTTCTCCAAATTTGGCGTCAGTGTGACCGGACTTTTCTCGCCGGAATATATTGACGCCCCCTGGTCCATCGAACGCGTCCAGGATCTTCTTAGGCATATGTGGCTGCCCATGGTTATTCTTGGATTGGACGGGACAGCGCGGCTGGCGCGTATCATGCGCGCCAATTTATTGGATGAACTTAATAAACCCTACGTGGAAATGGCGCGCGCAAAAGGGATGTCCGAATGGCGCCTAGTCTTAAAATACCCGGTGCGCCTGGCTATTAACCCATTGGTGAGCACGATTGGTTGGTATTTGCCGCTGATTTTTTCCGGTAGTGTGATTGTGGCCACGGTACTCAACCTGCCGACAATAGGTCCGATGCTGCTGCGCTCGCTGATCAGCCAGGACATGTTCCTTGCAGGCAGCATTGTTATGATCTATCTTTTTTTGGCCGTCATCGGTACCTTGATTTCCGATATTTTGTTGGCATGGCTCGATCCACGTATTCGTATGGACTAGTATTTTTGGAGCGTACTTTCGCATGTCTGTTTCACCCGAACTAAATCCGAGCGTTCCACCACCTGAGGTCGACCCACCGCCCTATGATATTGAAGATGTTTCGGTTGCCCCTCTCATTCCTGATGAGGATGATGTGCAGTCGATTTATGTCGCCCCTAACTGGAAGCTGATCTGGTGGCGATTTAAGAAGCATAAGTTAGCCGTTTTCAGTACGGTTGTTGTGTTGATGATCGCTACCGTGGCCATGTTTCCGGGTTTTTTCAGCACGCAGGATCCGAATGAATCCGATGCCAAGGAATTGTTCATCCCCCCGCAGCGCCTGCACTTCTTTGATGATGGATCGTTGAAACTCTATGTCTATGCTGTCGACGGCGTACGCAATCCGGAGACGTTACGCATGGAGTGGCAGACCAATTACGAGGAAAAGATTTATTTGCAACTTTTTGCCCGGGGATATCCGTATGAGGTCCTGGGTCTGATCGAAACTGAAATCCATCTCTTTGGTTTAGCTGATCCGGAGTCTGATGAGACATTTCACTTCCTGGGTACGGACAGGCTGGGGCGCGATCAATGGTCACGGTTGATTTATGGGACACGTACCTCTCTATCAATTGGTCTAGTCGCCGTGATCATCAGTACTATCCTGGGCATTATTCTGGGTGGGCTATCAGGTTATTATGGCGGCACATTGGATATGATTATCCAGCGCCTGATTGAACTCTTGCAATCTCTGCCGGCCATTCCAATCTGGCTGGCTTTAACGGCGGCGATGCCGCGCGACTGGTCAGTGGAACAGACTTACTTTGCGATCACGATTATCCTAGCACTTATTGGCTGGACGACCTTGGCCCGTGAAGTGCGCAGTCGCTTCCTTTCCTTGCGTGAAGAAGATTACGTGGTTGCCGCCAAATTGTCCGGAGCAAAAGAAGCGCGCGTGGTTTTCCGCCATATGATGCCTACGATGTACAGCCACATCATCGCCTCGGTAACCCTGGCTATCCCGGTGATGATTATCAGCGAAACCTTTTTGAGTTTTCTGGGACTTGGTTTGCGGCCCCCGGCAATCAGCTGGGGCGTACTCCTGCAGGAGGCGCAGAATTTGCAGTCGATCGCCCTGGCGCCATGGCTATTAATTCCGGGGCTTGCTGTAGTTATTACAGTCCTGACAATGAATCTGATGGGCGATGGTCTGCGGGATGCATCGGATCCGTATAGCCATTAATAACTATCAATAACTAACAGCCAATTATCAATTGTCAATGGATTGAGTCAGAAATCTCAAAGGCAAAATGGAGAACGAAAAAAAACCTCTGCTTTCAATACAGGATTTGAAGACCTATTTTGTGATGGATGAAGGCACGTCAATGGCTGTTGACGGCGTTAGTTTTGATGTTTATCCTGGTCAGGTGGTCGGCGTGGTTGGGGAGAGTGGCTGCGGCAAGAGTGTGACGATCAAATCCGTACTGCAAATCGTGCCCAAACCGGGGGAGATTGTTGGCGGTGATATATTTTGGCGCTGGGAAGAAGGACAGGAAAATGGTAATGAGGGGGTTACTAATATCGTAACGCTAGATCCGCATGGGAGAAAGATGCGCTCAATCAGAGGTGCTGAGATCGCCTTGATCCCCCAGGAGCCAATGGCCGCCTTTAGCCCTGTGCATACAGTAGGCAGCCAGATCGTGGAAGCAATCCGCCTGCATATGGATGTGAGTAAGAAGGAGGCGGAGAAAATCGCCATCGAGCGCCTGCATGAAGTTGGCATGCCCAGCCCGGAACAGCGCATGGATGCCTATTCATGGGAATTGAGCGGCGGATTACGGCAGCGGGCGATGATTGCCATGGCCCTATCTTGCAATCCGCGCCTGCTCATCGCCGATGAGCCGACAACGGCCATCGATGTGACGACGCAGGCCCAGGTTTTGAACCTTCTGCGCCGCCTGCAGGATGAATTGGGAATGTCGATCATTTTCATCACTCACGACCTGGGTGTTATCGCCCAGATCGCGGACTACGTGGTGGTGATGTATCTCGGCCGTATCGTGGAGACGGGCCCGGTGGATGATATTTTTCACAATCCGCAGCATCCCTATACCATCGCCTTGCTGGAGTCCATTC
This sequence comes from Promineifilaceae bacterium (SeqCode), assembly GCA_046259485.1. Classification (GTDB taxonomy): domain Bacteria; phylum Chloroflexota; class Anaerolineae; order Promineifilales; family Promineifilaceae; genus JAACFF01. The sequence goes on from JBJYWP010000044.1 coordinate 2,653, forward strand.
CCACCATCCATCAGCCTTCCAAGGAAATATTGCCGACAATTGAAGGCTCGATCCCCCATCCCTTCAACCGCCCACCTGGCTGCCCTTTTTACCCGCGTTGCGAGTCTTTTATGCGCGGTACATGTAATAAATTTACGCCGATATTACAGCCGGTGAATATTAGGCAGTCTGTTAGCTGCTTTTTACACCATCCACCGGATGGTGAACAGGTTTCGGAGATCAGTAATGAGTAATCAGTTATCAGCAGGCAGGTCTTGTGGCGGAATTGGAAAATAATAAGCCGGTGCTTTTGGAAGTGAAGAATTTAAAGAAATACTTTCCGATTAAGAAAGGATTTCTTAAACGGGTGGTTGGCCAGGTGAAGGCAGTTGATGATGTCAGTTTCACCATCAACGAAGGCGAAACGCTGGGCCTGGTAGGCGAGAGCGGGTGTGGGAAGACAACAACGGCGCGCTGCATTTTGCGGGCGGTATATCCGACCAGCGGCGAAATCCTGTTCCGCAAGGAATCGGGAGAGATCGTTGATGTCGCCGGCCTTTCTGAGGAAGAGATGCGCTTCCTGCGCAGCGATATGCAGATGATCTTTCAAGATCCCTATGCTTCCCTTAACCCACGCATGAACATCTTCGATATTATCGGTGAGCCGCTGTTCGTGATCGAACAGATGAATAATCGTGAGGAAAGGCAGGGGCGCGTCGAGGAGCTGATGCAGCTGGTTGGTCTGCGCCCCGAATACATGCAGCGCTTCCCCCACGCATTCAGTGGTGGTCAAAGGCAGCGCATTGTTATTGCCCGGGCATTGGCTTTGAACCCAAGCCTAATTGTGGCTGACGAGCCGGTGTCAGCTCTGGATGTTTCCGTCCAGGCTCAGGTTTTGAACCTGATGCTGGAATTGCAGCAGGAATTGGGATTGACTTATCTTTTTGTGGCGCACGATCTCAGCGTGGTCAAGCATATTTCCGACCGCGTAGCCGTGATGTATGTGGGCAAGATCGTTGAAATTTCGCCGACCGACGATCTTTATTTCGAACCTCTTCACCCTTACACGGAAGCCTTAATGGAGGCTGTTCCGGTGGCCGATCCACGTGTGCGGTCGGCGATGACCGTGCTCGAAGGAGATGTCCCCAGCCCCTCTAATCCCCCATCAGGCTGTTATTTCCATCCACGTTGTAAGTATGCTGTGGATAAATGCTCTCAGGTAATGCCGGACCTGGTTGAGCTGCGGCCCGATCATTTTGTCAGGTGCCATCGCGCGGAGGAGTTGAATCTGGTGGGCATAGGCGGGATGCGTCAAGGGGTTGAAGAAGATATTCTCTCCTCAAAAATTCAGTGACCTGAAACCAGTGACCAGTAACCAGTGGATCAGTAATCAGTGGTCAGAAATCAGTGACCAATATTCTATTTATCCGGCTGCTGCGGTTGATGGAATTACATCCTTGGGCATTCCCTCGTGGCTGAGACGTGGCTTTGGCGAGGTTATGACATTTTTTGATAAGGGGGTGCTTCCTTGAGTAAAAATATCCGTTGGGGCATTATCGGCTGCGGCGATGTCACTGAAGTGAAGAGCGGTCCCGCGTTACAAAAAGCAAGAGGATCAGAGCTTGTGGCGGTGATGCGCCGTAATGGGAACCTGGCCAGAGATTATGCTGAGCGGCATGGTGTCCCCGCCTGGTATGATGATGCCCAGGCCTTGATAGAAGATCCCAATGTAGATGCGGTCTATGTGGCGACGCCGCCCTCATCACACAAAGAGTATACGATTCAAGCAGCGCGGGCGGGCAAGCCGGTCTATGTAGAAAAACCGATGGCTTTGAATTTCGCCGAATGCCGGGAAATGATTGCTGCTTGCCAAACGGCCGATGTCCCTCTTTTCGTGGCCTATTATCGCCGGGCACTGGCGCGGTTTTTAAAGATCAAGGAGTTGGTCGACAGCGGCGCCGTGGGCAATGTGCGCTTTGTTACCATTACGCTCTACCAGCCACTAAGAGTGCAGCATGAAGATCCTGATACCTTGCCCTGGCGTGTGCTGCCGGAAACAGCCGGCGGCGGCCTTTTTGTCGATTTAGCCTCACACCAGCTTGACTTCTTAGATTATGTCCTCGGTCCCATCAGTTCGGCGCAGGGTTATGCCGGCAGCCAGGCCAACCGTTATCCGGCGGAGGATATTGTCAGCGGCTCTTTTCAATTTGAGTCCGGGGTTCAGGGTATGGGAACATGGTGTTTCACGACCTTTGATGAGATGGACCGCACGGAGATCGTGGGCGATAAAGGGTGCATCAACTATTCGACGTTTGATGATCAGCCTGTCGTCTTGACCACGGCCGAAGGCTCGACAGAATTTTACATCGGTTACCCGGAGCACATCCAGCAGCCGTTGATCCAGACCGTGGTAGACAGCCTGCTTGGCCAAGGTCATTGTCCCAGTGATGGCGTCAGTGGGGCCAGGACGAGCTGGGTGATGGATCAGATGCTGGGGAGTCAGTGAACAGTAACCAGTATGTAGGGAGTAAGAGTAATTATGGAGTATGTATTTTCCACAGAACGGCCGTTACGCTATCGTTTTCCGACGCACATCAATGACCTGGTGATGGATCGCTCGCAGGCGACGGCCAGCGAGGTGTTTATTGTTGTTATTGAATCTGGAGGTGCGCCGCCGCTGCACCGGCATAATGACACGGAGCAGGTGTTTTACGTGCTGGAGGGGCAGGGAGAACTGGAAATCGGGACGGAAACAGAACAATTCCCCGTCAAACCCGGTGATGTGGTGCGCATTCCCGTGGCCACACCGCATACCATCCACAATACGGGTGAGAATGACTTGAGGTATTTAGCCATAGACTGCTTCCCCGCTGCCCGCCCACAGGCTGAGCCCACCTGGGATGCTCATGTGCGAGTCGTTTGCCAGGAGAATGGGTGGGACTACGGCGAAGTTCTTGAGAAGCAAGATGCGGATTGACGCTCGCTTTGCCGATTTGTTAGCTATTTATCGTGCTGAATTACTGGAGCGAACCGTTCCCTTCTGGTTGAGACACGCCATTGACTGGAAAAAGGGTGGAATTCTCACCTGCATTTCTGACGAAGGGCAGGTGTTGAGTACAGATAAATATATGTGGTCACAGCTGCGCGCAATCTGGACCTTTAGCACTTTATACAACAAGGTCGAAGCGCGGCAGGAATGGCTGGATGCAGCACGGCATATTTTTAATTTCGCGAAGCGATACGGCCGTGACGATGAGGGACGATGGGTTTTCACCGTCGATGAGAACGGAAAGGTCATTCAAGGTGCGACCAGCATTTACGCCGACGGCTTCGCCATCTATGGCCTGACTGAACTGGCGCGGGCCTGCGGCGATGAAGAAGCGCGCGCCCTGGCCCTGGAAACCTATGAGAATGTTCAAGGCAGGTTGGCGCGGCCTGGGTCTTATCAAACAGATCCTTATCCAATTCCCGAAGGCGTGAAAGCGCATGGCGTTTCGATGATCTTTTCGCTGGTCTTTCATGAACTGGGTCTTCTACTGAACGATGAAACGATCCTGGCTGAGGGCTTGCACCATGCGAATGAAGTCATGACGGCTTTCCTGCAGGCAGAATCAGGACTCGTTCGCGAATACGTGACCCTGGATAACCAATTGTTCGATTCGGCTCAGGGACGGGCGATTGTGCCCGGCCACGCTATCGAATCGATGTGGTTCATGATCCACATTTACAAATATTGGAAAAACCAACAGCGAATCGATGAAGCCTTGGCGGCCATTAAGCGCCATATTGAGTATGGCTGGGATGAAGATTATGGTGGGATTTTGCTGTCGCGAGACGTGGCCGGCGGTGATCCCTGGTGGCCGTTTCCCGGAAGCAAATTGTGGTGGCCGCACACGGAAGCCCTTTACGCGCTCCTGCTCGCTTATGAAATATCCGGCGAGGATTGGGCGCTGGAATGGTTCGGCCGGACGCATGACTACGCCTACAGCCATTACCCGGTGCCCGTATACGGGGAGTGGACACAGAAATTGGATCGCTACGGCCGGAAATTTACCCAGACGGTCGCCCTACCGGTGAAGGATCCTTTCCACCTGCCGCGGTCGCTGATTTATTGTACGGAATGTCTGGAGCGCCTGGCTGCTGGAGAACCACGAGAGGAGGCGGACTCTTGAGGAAAGCCAATCTCCTTTTTTTGATGACGGATCAACAGCGCGCAGACACGATTGAAGCGCATACGGTCTGCCGCACGCCAAACCTGGAAAAGCTGGCAGAAGGGGGGGCGCGGTTTAACCGCTGCTATACGACCAATCCCATCTGCTCACCGGCCAGGGCCAGCCTCATGACCGGTATGCTGCCGCACACTCACGGCATGGTTGACGTGACCCATGCAGTTCCAGATTATCGAGCGCGCTTTAATACCAATCTGCCCGTCTGGCCGCGGCTGCTGCAAAACGCCGGTTATGCAATGGCCTATTTCGGCAAGTGGCACGTGGAGCGCAGCAATCGCCTGGAAAATTTCGGTTTTGATATCTACGAGGTGAAGCAGTACCATCAAAAAATTGGCCTGGTCGAGGTAGAGGAAGACCTGTCAGAGCGGCGGATGGTGCGCCAGAAAGGGTATAAGGATTTTCTGCTTTGCGGTGTCAATGACGGGCCGCTGGAAGCGCTGCCGGAGTACCAGATGTATTCGGACGGCATTGCTTTCCTGCAAAAAGCGGCCGCCGATCCGCAGCGGCCGTGGGCGCTGTTTCTCAGTACGGAAGCGCCGCATGATCCCTACGTCGCCCCCCGTATCTACTTCGATCGTTATGATCTCGGTGCCATTCCCAGGCCGGCAAACTTCGATGACGATCTGGTCGGCCGTCCGGC
>JBJYWP010000045.1:0-2248 GCA_046259485.1 Promineifilaceae bacterium (SeqCode)
GGCTGCAGCGCTACTCGCGCATGCTCGAAGACCGCGTGCGCTTCCACTGGGCCACACGCCTCTTCCTGTGGATGGTGCGCGTGCCGCGCAACCGCGTCGCCGAAAAAGCTGAACAGTACCGGCTGCCGCCCGAAGCGGGATCGATCATCGTTCACGACGAATCGGAAGAGTGGTCCGTGCAAACCCCGGTCATCCGCGGCGCGGACGCAGCCCCGGATCTGAAAGCGGTGCGTAATATGATCGACGGCGGCAGCGGCTACCCTCCGCACTGGCGCGGCGAAGCCACCGATGTCAACCTGGCCACCGCCCAGGCGATGCAGGAACCGGCCGAACGCCATCTGGCGCGGCGGCAGAACTATTTCATCTGGCTGCTGCAGGACATCACCTACCAGGCGTACCAGCGCGCGCACCAGGTGCGGCCGCAGCTCTGGCCGGGGATCGAGGAGAACCGGTATCACGTGCTGTTCAACAGCGCCGCGCCGGATGTGTCGCGGACGGATAACCACGTCCTGGCCCAGGCCACCAACCAGCTAGCCGCCGCCTTCCAATCGATCAACGAGCAGTACCCCAACTCCGACACCCTGCGCAAACTGCTGCTGAAAGTGCTGCTGAAATTCGCGGGGGAACAGCAGGATGAGGATGTGCTTCAAACTATCATGGATGAGACGGGCGAATCTATACGCCAAAACGGCCGTGTGCGAGAAGGTTTTTTGAACGATATTCCGGAGAAAAGCTGATGGCACTGTGTGTGGCGACTACGAAGAAGGGCGAGCCGTGTATGCGGCATGCCTCGGAGGGGAGTTCGCTGTGTTATTTGCATAGGGGCATGGTGGTGGAATTGGTGCTTTTTGTGGCACGCATGTTCTAGTAAAATCAGGGGAGATGGATGAGCGATTTTCGATTTCGAACGAGCGATTGTCAACGGCGACGACGTGTGCGCTGCGGGCGGTTGAGGGCGCCGGCGGCGGTTTAAAGTTTCGCGGACGGTTGATTCAGGCCGGGGAGGCACGGAATGTGCTGGATGAACCGGCCGGCTTGTTTATCCCCGCGCACACCCTGGAAACGGCCGTGGCCCTGGGCCAGTTCAACAATCTCGCCTGCTTCATCGACCATGCGGGCATCCTCGACGGTCCCAGCCTGCGCAACCTGTTCGGTGTGTGGAGCGGCATCTTCTACAACGCCGGCCAACAAAGCGTCGACGGCACCCTCAATATTTTCGATAGCGATGCCAACGGCCAGATCGCGGCCATCTTCGCCCAGGCCCTGGCTCCCGACCAGCCCTCGCCCGACATCGGCGTCTCCATCGTCTTTTACGGCGACTGGACAGCCGATGGAACAGCGGGCGAGAGCGGTTCAAGGCGATCCCTGACCCGTTTTCACAAGATCGAATCGGCCGATCTCGTCTTCATGCCCGCTTCGGCCGGATCGCGCATCCTCGAAGCTTTGTCGGCTATCAGTAATCAGCAGTCAGCGGTCAGCCGTCAGCGTAATCAGCCGTCAGCGGTCAGCCATCAGCGTAATCTGCAAAATCAGCGTAAACCGCGGCCTAAACCACTTAACAATACCCAAGGAGAACAATTCATGCCCGATCAGGCCAAAACCCCCAATCCCAAGCCCGCTGCCGACGCAAATCCGAAATCCACGATCAGCGTCAGCGAAGGGGCGAAATCAGAAAAAACGGAATTTGTCGTCAACCCGGAAAATCTTATTACCCCCGAATTCGTCGAGCTCCAAAACCAAATCGGTGACCAGTGGCTCGAGGAAATCAAACAAGAAGGTTTGCGAATCATCTTCGACAATGCCGACCTGCCCGACGTAATCAAGCGGCGGATCATGCGCAAAACCTACCATACGCCCGAGGAAGTCCGCGCCGCCATCCAGGATGCGCATGAAGAACTGCAAGAACTCGAAGCCGAAGAAACTATCGAGCTGGGCCAGCGCCCTTACATTTACGTCGAAGAACCGCGCGACCAGATCCGGTCGCACGTGGAATGGTTCTTCGGCGTGCCCGACGCGCCACTGCCGCCCTCCAACTACCGCAAGCTGGACCAGCTTTACGTGGCGATGACGGGTGACAGCGAATTCCACGGCGTCTTCCGGCGCGACAAGGTAATGTTCGCCTCCGCCGACACCTCCACCCTCGCCGGCATGGCCGTGGACGCGATGAATAAAGTGGTCATGGCGCAGATGTCGCACCTGCAGTTCTGGCGCTGGTACGAGCAGCTCGCCGTGCCCATCCCCAACGACG
>JBJYWP010000046.1:0-5387 GCA_046259485.1 Promineifilaceae bacterium (SeqCode)
CTGACTGCCTGACCACCTGACTGCCTGATCAGCTATAAAAAACCACGACCCCCTGCTTCATAGTGTACATGCAGAAAGGGGCCGCGGCTATAATATAATTAATATTCAAAGAATCAGTTATTCAGCAGGGGGATAAAACCTTCACCACGCTGATTCACTGATTTAGCGAGTGGATGCTATAAGGCTTTCTCTACGCTGCGGATGCGGAAAGCGCCGAAGAGCGCACTAATGCCGGCGAAAATGGCCATGAAGCCTAATGCCCAGGGCATCCATGCCGCCGCGCCTTGTACGTTCATCAACAAGATGATCGAGAGAATGATGATGAAAATACCGACGAGGATCGCGCCTAAGCCCGCGCCCTTGAAGCCCTGGATTAGGGATGAGATACCCTGGAAGAGGCCAATGAAGCCCAGGAAGAAGACCAGCGTGGCCGAAAGGACCAGCGAACCGGCCAGCGGCTGTTGGAAGATAATCCAACCGGCGACGAGACCCAGGATGCCGGCAAAAATTTTCCAGCCCCACATCGAGCGGTCCCAAATGAGGGAAACCAGTTCAAAAATACCTTGAACGATCCAGAAGATACCCAAGGCCCAAACGGCCGTAACCATCGTGCGGTAAGGGCTGGTAAAGAAGAAAATACCCAAAATGATGAACAAAATGCCTTCAATCAGGACCAGCCACCAGGGCGGCAGCTTTACATTGGCCCAAACAGCATTTTCGCCACTAAACGAATCACTAGACATAATTATTTTACTCCTGTTTTAATAATATTTGCTTCGCCAAAAAGCATTCTAATCACCCCAAGTGGTGATTTACCGCTATTGTATCAATCTAGCGGCAAAATATACAAGTTACAAAGTGGCTGGCCCCGGGAGGAACTTCTTACACAAAATAACCATATTCCCATTGTTGGAATCTATGATAAAATCCAGCCGCTAATTATAGGAGGTCAATAAATGAAAGTTCGTCCCTTAGGTATTACGCTCTTAGCCATCGTCTTTATCGCATTGGGTCTACTCTCGTTCCTCTGGAGCCTGCTTGTTTTTGGCGTCGGTGGATTAAATTCCCTTTTCAGCAGCATTTTCACCCTCAGCCCGCAGTTATCGAGCGGTCTCTGGTCCGGCGTTGTGGGCATGCTTGGTGGGGCCGTGCAGCTGGCGACGGGCATCGGCTTATTAGGAATCAAGCGCTGGGGTTGGTACCTGGCCTTTCTGGCCATAGGCCTCAACGTCATCCTGGGCGTCCTCGGCCTCTTCAGCGGCGGCATTTTAGCCTGCCTCTGCGGAACCGTGGGTCTGATCATCCCCGTAGCCATCGTCATTTATTTGATCCAGCCGCGCATCCGCGATTTGTTCGGCATAGGCGCTCCACCAAGTAAGTATTAATCCAGATTGGTCCAATTTTTAAAAACCTAATTCTGTAAGTAGATAGCGATTGAAATTGGACCAATCTAATATATCAAGTAGTGGAGTAAGTAAAATGAACACACGTCACACGGGCGTCACTGTCATAGCCATCGTCTTTATCGTATTAGGTATTCTCAACTTTTTCTGGAGCTTCATGATTTTTGGCTTCGCCGGCATGAGTTCGCTGTTTGGCTCGGTCATGACCCTCAGCCCGCAGCTCTCCAGCAACCTCTGGGTCGGGCTTTTGGGCATGGCCGCCGGAGCCGTTCACTTCATCACCGGCATAGGCCTGCTGAATCTGAACCCCTGGGCCTGGTACCTGGCCTTTCTGGCCATCGGTATTAACATCGTTGAAGGCCTGCTGGGACTATTCAACGGCGGCCTGATGTCCTTATTGTGCGCGGGCATCGGCCTGATCATTCCCGTGGCCATCGCCATCTACCTGCTTAAACCGGATATTCGCCACCTGTTCAGTATTGGCTCGTAAGTAAACTACTTCCCCGAAAACCTTTCATTTCATCTCCGGAAGGTTCATTGATCAGTTTCCGGGGAAATTTAAAAGAATGCCCATGCTGCCCGACTATAATGCCGCCTTCTGGCTGGCCGCGATCACGGCCGTTCTGATCCTGGGCATTGCTAAATCCGGTTTCGGCGGCGGCATCGGCTTCGTGGCTACGCCGCTGATCGCCCTGACCATCTCCGTCGCCGACGCGGCGGCGCTGCTGCTGCCGATCCTGATCATCATTGACCTGCTCTCCATCCGCCATTACCGCGGCGTGTATGACAAACCGAGCTTGAAACTGCTGCTGCCCAGCGCCATCCTGGGCATCTTTCTGGGCGCGCTGGTGTTCAACGCCTCGCGCGATAACGAGGAGCTGCTGCGCCGCGCCTTGGGACTGCTGGCCGTGCTCTTCGTCATTTACCAGGTCGGCCGTTCAGCCTTGATGGGTGTGCTGGAAGGACATCGTCCGGGACAGGCGGTAGGCATCTTCCTGGGCGTGCTCTCCGGATTCGGCTCGACGCTGGCCCACGCCGGCGGTCCCCCGGCGACGATGTACCTGCTGCCGCAAAAGCTGCCCCGCCGCATCTTCGCCGGAACGGCCGTTTGGTTCTTCTTCGTCGTCAACCTGATCAAGCTCATCCCCTACGGCGCGCTGGGCCTGCTGCGCGTGGGCAATCTGGTCACCGTCTTGCTCCTGACCCCCGTGGCCTTCATCGGCGTCTGGCTGGGCATCAAGCTCAACCGCAATTTCGACGAGCAGTGGTTCAACCGCGTCATCTATCTCTTCCTCTTCCTCACCGGCCTGCAGCTGCTAACCGGAGGGGCATTGATGCGCATGGTCTTTGGGTGAAACGATGTGGGATGTGGAATATCGGATGCGTTGCGCTTACGGCGGATGTGTGGCAGCAGACCATATATTTCAATCTTGAAATTTCCTGCAAAATACTAACCACTCCTCTAGCTGCATATCACTTTTCAAAAACAAGGTAAAAATCGGATAGGAACAGGCTGATTCAACTTTAAACAACGTTTTATCCAGTCACTACCTAATCGAAAATAACTCTTATCACGACGACTCTTATGATCCAGCAAATGACGAAATCCACGTTTTACCACCCAACTACCGAGGGTAATAAACCAAACGAAAGTCAGACAAGCGGCCAACACAAGATGGGCAATACGGTCGGCATCAGCCAAATGAGTCGCCTCCAAGTCAAAACCATTTCCTTTCAAGTCACCATACATTTCCTCAATCCACATCCGGATGCGGTAATGACGAATCAAAAGACGGGTATCGGCCTGATTGCTAACCAGAAACCAGGGTTCTTCTTCACCTTTGTCCCAGTGAACAACCAAGAAGAACCAACCGGCATTATGCTTTTGAGTCAATCGGACCCAACCAATCGTCTGTGTCTGTCCCTCAGAAATTGGCAACCGATTAAGCTTGACCCAATCCTGATAGGGACAGCGAACCAAGTTGCGACCATTCTGGTGGATAACAAACGACCAACCCTGGCGGCGCAACCAACACAGGAGATGAACCGATTCAAAACCAGCATCACCCATGACCCACACCTGACTATCCTGTGGCATTAGGGTGGCAACATAACGAAACAACTTCAGTTGTTCACCAACAGTCACATGCCCTTTACGGCCTTTGTGAACGCTCCAAACAAGCGGCAAAGCACGTTTCTTGTAAGCGATGGCAATCGTCCTCAGCCGATAGCTGAAGCCCACCTTTGTACAATCGATAATCAGGCGGATTTCCTTGCCGGCAAACGTCTGTACCAACCGTTGTGCCGGCGGATGATACCAATCCCGCACCGATACATGTCGATTGTTCAGAAAACGGCGCAATCGGTTTGTCAAACTTGGAATCGTACCCGGCAACGGCCACTTTCGCACAATCAGTGGCAAGTGAATCGTCCCACTCAATTGCAAGCCCAACAGCAACAAGGCCATGTTTCGCAGTCGAGTGATTCGTTCTTGAGGCAACCATTGGCGAAGTTGTTGCAACGTTATATGATAAGTGTGAAGGTTGTTTGGCATCGTAAACTCCTTGATATGTTTGTTCGGCAAAACAATTGTATCGGAGTTGATGCCCAACCTTCTTTTTCTTTTTAATGTTCAAAGTGATATGTAGCTAGACCACTCCTTACTAAATACTAAATACCCCTTACCAAATACAAAATACCCAATACCATATACCGAACAAGAAAGGAGATGAAACTAATCGTGAAATTTCTACGTGGGATACTCTCCCTGGTTCTGGGAACGGCCGTTATCATACTCAGCGGCGTCGTGCTTTGGAATTCGCCGCTGATGTGGCGAGCTGAAGATCTGAGCGAGCGGATGGCGGGAACGGCCGTTTCTACCTTAGAAGAATTGAGTGGAACGATTTTCTTACCAACAATCATCAGCAGCAAAGAAAGCCAGAATCGGGAGCCTGTTTTTGAGCTAACCGTGATCGACCCGAATATTGCCGGCGATGTCAAGCTGGTAGGCGACATGGATGGCGATGGCTACGCTGATTTAGTCATTGGCGGAATGCCTGGGGAAAACCTGAACTTGTACCGCTATCCGGATTGGGACAAAACGGTCATCGCCACGCCGGCCACCGAATTTACGACGGATGGCGCGCTGGGCGACGTAGATGGTGACGGCGACCTGGACATCGTCGTGCCCGATGGCAGCAGCGGCAATAATTTGCTCTGGTTCGAGAACCCACGACCGGGCGGCGACCCGGCAAATGGCGCGTCGTGGCAGCGTCATGCGATCGGTTCTATCGGAGGCTGGGGCAAGGATATTGAATTGGCCGACTTCGATCACAACGGCCGTCTTGACGTGGCGACCCGGAGCGATAACAAGGCCATGATTTTTTACCAGACCGGGGCCAATTCCTGGCAAAAAATGACATTTAGCGGTGTCGAAATGGGTCATGAAGGAATGGCCGGCGGCGATGTGGATGGCAACGGCTATGTCGACCTTATTCTGCACGGCGTCTGGCTGCGAAATCCCGGCGGCAGTGCGTCTCAGACGGCAAGCAGCTGGAATCAATATGTGATTGGCCAGGCCGATACGGACTTTAAAGCGCTGGTCGTTGACCTGAACAAAGACGGTCAAAATGATGTGCTCTTCTCCAGTTCTGAGAACACGGCCGATGTGAACTGGTGGACCCCGAAAAATGGCGATCCCACCGGAGAATGGGTGAAGCATACTATCGTGCCCAACCTTGAGCGCGCGCACACTTTGCAGGCGGCCGACATGGACCTTGATGGAGACATCGATGTCGTCCTTGGCCAGATGCACACCTCCGCCAAAAAAGAAATCATGATCATGTTTAATAAGGACGGCCAGGCGACGAGCTGGGAGAAACAGCTGGTTGGCACGGGTGGACTGCATAATGGCGTCGTGGCTGACATTGGCAGTGATGGGGATTATGATATTTACGGCGCTAACTGGACCGGCAACCCACCGGT
>JBJYWP010000047.1:0-9098 GCA_046259485.1 Promineifilaceae bacterium (SeqCode)
AACTGAGCGGCAGCCACCGCCATATCTTGAGCTATCTCACCGAAGAGGTGCTCAACCAGCAGCCGCCGGAGATCCAACGTTTTTTGTTGCAGACCTCGATTTTGGATAAGTTAACGGGCGATTTGTGTGATGCGCTGACCGGCGGCAGGGACTCTCGCTCGCTGCTTGAACGTCTCTATAACGACAATCTCTTTCTGATCCCGCTGGATGATGAGCAGCGCTGGTATCGCTATCACCAATTATTCGCCGACCTGCTGCGTGATCGCCAGCGAACGGTGGATCCGGAGGGCACGCGGGAGCTGCACCGGCGGGCTAGCGGCTGGTACGCACTGCAGGGATTATCGAGCGAGGCGATTCAGCAGGCGATCGATGGGGAGGACTATGAGACGGCGATCGCGCTGATCGAGACCCATTACATGGACCGGCTGCTGGGTTGGCATGCGAAGACGGTGATGGGCTGGATGCTGGCGTTACCGGCGCAATTGGCGGCGCAAAGCCCTAAGACCAATCTGGCGTTCGCCTGGATGTACCTGATGAGCAATGATGTCGCCCAGGCGATGGTTTATATCGAACGCTTGCAGCGTATGTTTTCCGGCCCGGCGTTTGCGGAAGCGGATCCCGCACTGCGGGCGGAATGGCTGGCTTTGCAGGCTATGCTGCTCAACGGCCAGGGCCAACCCGATCAGAGTCTGGCCGTGGCCGAAGAGGCGCTGGCGGTCGTGCCGGAAGAGGATGCCTATGTGCGCAGCTTGATTTACAGCGGGCTGGCAGCGGCTTATATTCAAAAGAATGACGGGCCACGCGTAGAGGAAGCGTACCGGCAGTTGATCCAATACGGCCGTTTGGCGGGCAGTCTTTTATCGGAGTTGATGGGCACTACCGGCCTGGGCTTGTTTTTAATGGAGCGCGGACGCCTGCAAGAGGCGTTTGATCTGGCCACGCAGGGATTGGAAAGCGTCGAGCGCTCCGGCACGATGCCGCCTATCAGCGGCGCGATTTTCGGCGAGCTGGCGGCTATTTATTACGATCGCTTTGAGCTCGAAGAGGCGGAAGCCTACCTTGTGCGATCGGCCCAGGTGAGTAAATTGAGCGGCTACAGCGATGCCGAGGTTTTCTATCATGTCGTTCTCTCGCGGCTGGCGCTTATCAAGGGAAATTTGCAGACGGTCGTTGCGGAGATCGACAAAGCGCTGGCCCTGATGGAAATCCAGGCGCCGACCGCGGTGCGAGAAGAAGTTATCGGCCAGCAGGTATGCGTCGCATTGGCCCAGGATCGGGTCGATCGGGCGCAGGCGCTGTTGAGAGGGCGCGGTTTTGCTTTTCACCCCGACCTGATCGCCCCGCCATTTGCATCGGGCCAGGCCCTCACCCGCCCAACGGCCGTTCTTTATATCAGCGCTTTGCGGATCCTTCTCTACCGCGCGCGGCAGACGAGAGATTCAGATATCCTGGACCAGGCAGCCCACCTGGCAGATCGTTTGCTGGCCGAAGCGCGTACAAGCGAACTGCTACCCACGGTGATTGAAACCCTGCTCATTCGCGCGCAGCTGCATGGCGAATCGGGCGACAACCAGGCCGCGCAGCAGGATCTAAAGGCCGCTCTGGAACTGGGCGGACCGGAAGGGTTTGTGACTGTTTTCTTGGAGGCCGGGCAGCCTGTAGGCGATTTGCTGGCGGGGCTTTTAAGCGACGAAAAGATCGACTCCGCCTATGTGCAGCAGATATTGGCCGCGTTTGCTGGGAATTTGCTGACGGCCGTGCCTCCTGAAACGGCCGTGTCTCCCGAAACGGACGCGGACCGTGCGAATGAGTCCTTGATTGAGCCCTTGAGCGAGCGTGAGTTGGAGATTCTCGCCTTAATTGGGGACGGTTACACCAACCAAGAGATCGCTGAGCGGCTGGCGATCACGCTGCATACGGTGAAGAAGCATAGCAGTAATATCTATGGCAAGCTGGGCGTGCGCAACCGCACCCAGGCGGTCGCCAGGGCGCGCGAACTGCGGTTGTTGTAAGGTTACTCTTTCGAGTAATTCCTATTTCACTTAAGTGTCCCCAAGATTATACTTTCGCCTGCTGTGCGGACGGCCGTTTCCCCCTAGAATGTGTTCATCTTTTGGATAAATCTTAAGAGGTGAACATGACTTCAACTGTTTTGAACTCGCTACAAAATGACAAAGTGGCAGCCAACACGGCCGTTGATCCAGCCTGGTCCGCTCTTTATAAGCTGGGCAGCGCATCAGCATTGGCCTCGGTGATGTTAATTCCCATTACGATCGCCGTTTACTTCATCTGGCCGCCGCCGGCTACGGTTGTAGAACATTTCAGGCAAATTCAGGAAAGTTTGTTTGTCGGTCTGCTGGGCATGGATTTGCTGTACCTGTTTGGCAACCTCCTGCTCATACCGACCTGGCTGGCACTTTATGTGGCTTTGCGGCGGGATAATGAATCATGGACGGCCGTGGCCATAACGCTGGGCCTGATCAGCTTTGCGGCGCTCATTGCCGGACGGCCGATTCTGGAGATGGTTTCGCTCAGCGGCCAGTATGCCGCGGCGGCAACGGAACTGGAACAGTTTACTTATCTCGCCGCGGGGGAAGCGCTGATGGCGATTTATCATGGCATGGCCTTCAGCGCGCATTACCTTCTGGGCACGATTGGCCTGCTGATTTTCTCGTTCGTCATGCTGCAAAGCGACGCTTTCAGCCGCAGAACGGCCTACGTGGGCATCGGGGCTAACGTCATTACCCTGGGGTATTACGTGCCGGTGATCGGCGTTGCCATTTCTATTTTTTCGGTCTTTTTTTATTTTGCCTGGTACCTGTTGATCGCGCGGCGGCTGTGGTGGTTGTCAGGGGATCAGGGAGTCAGGTAATCAGGTGGTCAGCTGGTCAGCTAAAAAAGGAGAAAACCATGACACAATTAGCCATTAGTCACATTGAAGAAATTGAGAAAAGAAACCTTTCGGATTGGGATCGCCTCCGCCGCTTAGGAGGTGTCGCCGCCTGGCTGCAGTTCCTGAGTCTGGTGGCGATGATGATTATCATGCCTCTTGTGGGAGGTCCGCCGGAGAGCATCGAAGCCACGTACACGATGCTGCAAGAAGATGGATTGGTGGGTATCTTACGCCTTGATATAGCGACCATCGTGCTCCTCGCGCTTTTCCCCATTCTCACAGTTGGGCTGTATGCTGCGTTGAGGCGGGCCAGGCAGGCCTATGCGCTGCTGGCGGTGGTGCTTATCCTCACGGGCACGCTGTTGTCCCTGGCAAATGAGTCGGCATTTTCCATGATCTATCTCAGCAAAATGCATGCGGCGGCGACAACGGCCGTTCGGCAGGAGCAGGTGATCGCCGCGGGTGAGGCGGTGATGGCCGGGAATATGTGGAACAGCACCGCCGGTTTCCTGGCAGGCTTTTTTATGCAGGGCGGCTTTGTTTTTATCTCGCTGGTCATGCTGCGAAGCAGAGGGTTTAGTAAGTTCACGGCCTACAGCGGGATCTTGTCCAACGGACTTGATTTGATTCATGTTCCCCTGACTCTTTTCGCCCCGGGCCTGGCGGCCACAATTTTGGCCATCGGCGGCGTTTTTTATCTCGTCTGGTTCCCCTTGCTCGGCCGTGATCTCTATCGACTAAGCCGGGATGGTTCGGCCTAGGTCGGAGTGGTTATGAATATTTATCATATTCGGCTGCGCGGTTGGGTGGATGAAGTTGAAATTAATCGCATGAGTCCGCTAAACATGGCGCGAGAGGGTGGGGATACGGCCGTGACTCAATTCGCCGTGCACAGCGACCAATCCGGCCTGATTGGCCTGATGCGCCACCTGCACAATCTGGGTTATGTTATTTTGGCCGTTACCAGCGAACAGCCGGGTGCGGAGAACGAGGGTTTGTGATACTTTTCACAGGAATTTGCGTATAGGTTCATGAGCAGAGCATAAGGAGGCGCTTCTCATTGTATGGCACGTAATTTGAAACCACTCTATTGGTTCTCTTTACTGATCGCCGCCCTAATGGTGGGATGTTCCCTTGCCGGGTTACTGTTCCCGGACACATTCTATCCAACCCCGGAGCTGCAGCACTCCTACCTCGCCAATGATGTTTTTACACTGCTGCTCGGCCTGCCCATCCTGCTTATTTCGATGTGGTTGACCTGGCGTGGGAAACCAACCAAGATCAGCCTGATCGGGCTGCTGTTTTGGCCAGGGGCGCTGCTCTACGGCCTTTATAATTACCTGGCCTACCTTTTCGGCATGCCTTTCCAGGGTTTATTTTTTCTTTACCTGATAACAGTTGTGCTCAGCGTCTACACCTTGATCGCCCTCGTGGCCGCCATTGACGGAGGGAGCGTGAAGGAGCAACTGAACGGCCGTGTGCCTGAGCGGCTTGGAGGCAGCGTACTTATTCTGCTGGGCGGACTCTATATTTTGCTGGCTTCGAGTATGTTGATCAGCAATCTGAGCGGCCAGGCTTCGCTGCCGCAGTCGGAATTGGCCGTGTTTGTGGCCGATTTTATTATTGCCCCAGCCTGGGTGATTGGTGGGGTGCTGCTGTGGCGGCGAAGGCCTTTAGGCTATGTCGCCGGCACGGGGCTGTTGTTCAATGCCAGTATGTTATTTGTGGGTGTGATTGGCATTGTTCTTTTACAGGCATTGATAGAAGGTGTGCCGTTCCCATTCAGCGATGTTTTTGTGCTGTTGGGCATGGGTCTGATTTGCTTCATTCCCCTCGGTTTGTTTATACGTGGTATTCTGGGGGAGGAATGATGGCAGGTGGCAGGTGGCAGGTGGCAAATGGTAAACAGAAAGAACAGAAAATGGAAAACGGAAAGAATAGAAAACGGAAATTGGAAAACTGGCAGGCAACGCAGTTGCACCTGATCGTTGTCAGCTCATTTAGGAGGTATTGTTATGAATAAAAAAGTATTGGTGACTTACGCAACGAAATATGGGGCGACGGCGGAGATTGCTGAAAAGATTGGCGAGGTTCTGCAAGAGGCGGGGCTGGCCACGGATGTTTTGCCGGTGAAAAAAGTGAAAGATCTGGGGCCCTATTCGGCCGTTGTCCTGGGCAGCGCGGTATATATCGGCCACTGGCGCAAAGAGGCGGTTAAGTTCATGGAAAAGAATGAGCAGGCGCTTGCTGAGCGCGACGTGTGGATCTTTTCCAGCGGGCCGACGGATGAAGGAGACCCGGAGGAACTGGTGAAGGGGTGGACGCTGCCGGAGAAATTAGAGCCGGTCGCCGGGCGCATTCAGCCGCACGACATCGCCATCTTTCACGGCGAGCTTGATCCGGAGAAGATGAATTTCATCGAGCGCACGATGATCAAGAATATCAAGGTGCCTACTGGCGACTACCGTGACTGGGACATGATCGCCGATTGGGCGACGGCCGTTGCTGATACGCTGCAAGTCGAGTAAGGAAATTAGCGCTCATGGAAGAACCAGCGATTCGGGTTGAACACCTGGATAAACGGTTTGAGGCGATTCATGCCGTGAATGACGTTTCTTTTACCGTGCAGCAAGGGGAGGTTTTTAGCCTCCTGGGACCCAACGGTGCCGGTAAGAGCACGACGATCTCGATGATCTCCGGGCTGCTGCCGCCCGATGCAGGAGACGCTTTTATCCTGGGTCACTCGATTACCCGAAACGGGGCTGAAGCGAAAGCCTGTACCGGCGTCGTGCCGCAGGAGATCGCCCTTTATGAAGACCTGACGGCGCGTGAGAACCTGGAGTTTTGGGGCAAGATGTATGGACTGCGCAGCCAGGTATTGAAAGATCGCGTGGCTGAAGTGCTGGACATGATCGGCCTGACGGAACGGCAGAAAGATCGCATCGAGACGTATTCGGGAGGCATGAAGCGGCGGGTCAATATCGGCGTGGCTTTGCTGCATAAGCCGGCGGTGATCATTATGGACGAGCCGACCGTGGGCATTGACCCCCAGAGCAGGCGCCATATTCTGGATGAAGTCAAAGAGCTGCAAGCGGCAGGAGCAACTATTCTCTATACCACGCACTATATGGAAGAGGCACAGGAGCTGTCGGACCATATCGCAATCATGGATGAAGGACGGATTATCGCCAACGGCACGCATGATGAGCTGGTACGGCTGGTGGGCAGCCATGACCGCATCGACGTACAGCTCAGCGCGCCATCGGCCGAGTTGTTGGAACAGTGGCGAGAGATTCCCGGTGTAAGTCAGGTGGCTTCAGATGATGGTTTGATCACTGTGCTGGCTGATGACAGTAATTTCGTGCTGCCGTTGTTGTTTGAAAAGGCTAACGCGCATAAGGAACGGATCACGGCCGTTGATATTCAAGAACCGAATCTGGAGAGCGTCTTCCTCCATCTCACCGGACGGGCTTTACGGGATTAGGTCTTAGGCCTAAATTAAGTTTGGTATGAAAGCGATCGATATCGCTATTAAAGATATGCGCCAATCCTTCCGCAACAAGGGAGCGATTGTGTTTATGTTCGTGATCCCCATTTTGATCACGGTTCTTTTCTATTTTATGTTCGGTAATGTCGCCGGTGGGGACGGGGAGTTTACGCTTCCGGTGACGGATGTCGCGCTGGTTAATTTAGATCAAGGGGAAGCGCCCGGATTTGGATCGATGGGCGCTTTTCTGGGCGATGCGCTGCAAGGGGAAGATCTAGCCGATCTGGTTCGAGTTACCGAAATGGCTGACGCGGCCGCGGCGCGATCGGCCGTGGATAACCAGGAAGCGGGTGTGGC
Source organism: Promineifilaceae bacterium (SeqCode) (assembly GCA_046259485.1). GTDB lineage: Bacteria > Chloroflexota > Anaerolineae > Promineifilales > Promineifilaceae > JAACFF01. The sequence goes on from JBJYWP010000047.1 coordinate 6,738, forward strand.
CGTGATCATCCCCGCAGGTTTTACGGGGGCGATTATGGGCGAGGGGGAAACGGCCGAGCTTGAACTGTACCGCGATCCCACGCTGACCATCGGTCCGTCGATTGTGAGCAGCATCGTCAGCCAGATTGTAGAGGGCATGAGCGCCGGGAATATCGGCATGGGCGTGACCCTGGCGCAGCTGGCCGAAGCGGGCGGAGCAATCACGCCGGAGATGGTGCAAGAACTTGTTACTACCACTATGGAAACGGCTCCGGCGCAGCAGAATGGAGGGCTGACCACTTTGCAGGCGCCTCCAGGCCAGGAGCCGTCCGTTGAGGGGTCGGCCGACCAGGAGTCGGGTAATGAACTGGCGCAGCTGCTGGCCCTGATCCTGGGCGGCATGATGGTTTTTTATGCTTTTTTCACCGGCGCCAATGTCCTGAATTCCATCCTGACTGAGCAGGAAAAGGGGACTTTGCAGCGCCTTTTCACTACACCGGCCAGCCACATGGAGATATTCAGCGGCAAATTCATCGCCACCATGATCATCCTCACGGTGCAGATCGGCGTTTTGCTCCTTTTCGGCCGTCTGGCTTTTCACATCCAGTGGGGCGATCCGCTGCCGGTAGCCATTGCCGCCGCCGGACTGGTGCTTATCGCCTCCACGACAGGATTGTTTTTGGTATCGCTGCTGAAAGACCCGCGCCAGGCGGGGATCATTTTTGGCGGCTTGCTGACCCTGACGGGGATGATAGGCTTATTCACGGTCTTTACCGCCAGCGCACCTGGTACACCGCAGGCGCTGGAAACAGTTTCCCTGCTTGTTCCCCAGGGATGGGCGATCCGTCCTTTCCGGCAGGCGATGGATGGCGATACGCTGCCTCAAATAGGGCTCACCTTCGCTGTTATATTATTGTGGAGCGCCGCCTTTTTCCTTATCGGTCAATACCGGCTGCGCAAACGTTTTGATTGACGGAGGGAGCAGATGACAACTTCAGCAGCAACATCTAATAAGAGAATACTTGATCTGGCGATCAAGGATCTGCGCCAGATCACGCGCGATCGCAAATCTTTCATCTTTTTGTTGATCATGCCGATTGCTTTCACGCTCTTGTTCGGATTTGCTTTTGGCGGGAACAGCACGGCCGATTCACGGCTGCCGATTGGCCTGGCAGACGAGGACGGCAGCGAATTGAGTGCGCGGCTGGCGGCGATGCTGGGTGCTTCCGAGGTGGTGCGTATTGAGAATGAGGGTGGGGCGGCCGGTTTATCGCAGCAGGTTGCCGATGAAGCGATCAGCGCGGCGGTGATTATCCCACCCGGTTATGGTGATTCTTCACTGGCGGGGAACCCCATGGCGGTGATGGTGGTGGGCGGCGGTCAGGCCGGATTTACGGTGGATGGCGAGGTGCAAAAATACACCGCGCGCTTGCAGAACGCGGTTCAGGCGGCGAATCTGAGCCTGGCAACAGCCGTGGATCAGGAGCTTGTGCTGACGGCCGATCAGCAGGCGTACTGGGAAGATTCTTTTGCCGCCGCATTGGCCGCCTGGGACTCGCCGCCGGTGATCATTCGTCAGGATGAATCGAGCGCCCTTTCTGAAGAGGCGCAGGATACGGATACCAATTACAGCGTTTTTGCCGTTACTTCGCCGGGCATGATGTCCCAATTCGCCATTGCCGGCCTGATGGGCGCGGCCGGTATTCTGGTGGTGGAGAAAAAGACAAAATCCTTGCAGCGGTTGTTGACCACCAATATGTCTACGGGACAGATTTTGGCCGGCCATTTCCTGGCTATGTTTATCCTGATCTTCATCCAGCTATCAGTCCTGATCCTCTTCGGGCAGATCTTCCTCGATCTGCCTTACCTGGGCCAACCTTTAGCGACGTTCTTGTTGACGGTTATGACGGCTCTATTTACGGCCGGACTGGGCATGCTTATCGGCGTTGCGGCCAAGTCGGAAGAACAGGTTGTCGTGCTTTCTTTGGTGCCCATGTTTTTACTGGCCGCCTTGGGCGGGGCGTGGGTGCCGATGGAGTTCACGCCACAGAGTTTTCAACGGATCGCCTTGCTGACACCGCTGGCCTGGGTGATGGAAGGGTATAAGGATATCCTAATCCGCGGGCAGGGAATGGAAGCGATCAGTTTGAATTTGTTAGTTTTGCTGCTTTATACGGCCGTGCTTTTGGGCCTGGCTGTATGGCGTTTTCGTGTTAACTGATAGGACTGTTGATGGCTGAAGGAAATAAAGCTGTAAAGGCGCTGGCTGGCCCTCTGTTGGGCCTGAGCGCGATGGGCTTGTTAATGCTGCCGGGCGGCCTGCGTTTATGCAAATTGGGTTACCGGCGCAGGTCGTTGGATGAGGCGTCATTGCATGACGTG
>JBJYWP010000047.1:9198-42822 GCA_046259485.1 Promineifilaceae bacterium (SeqCode)
CGTGGTGAATCTAAAAGATGCCGTGGAGGCGTGCCGGCGGTCGGGGCTGCAAGGGTGGGATCTGGTGCTCTTTGCGCAGCGACTGGTCACCGAAAAGTTCGCCACCTACTCTACGCTTAATTTGTGGGACCCGCCCGGGCGCGCTTTTATTTTCGGCACGGGCTACTGCACGCAGTATAACCTGGCCTTGAAACGCATTCTAGATCGCCTTGGTTTTGAAACCGGGGCGGTTTTCGCGCTCAAGGTGCGCTTTTTTGATAACGAGGATTGGACCATGGGCCATACCTGGCTGCGTGTTACTGTTGACGGTGAGACCAAAGACGTTTGTGCCGGAAGGGCGGAGCACGAGCCGGGGAAGGTTAACTTCGTCCCTTTGAGCGCGGTGCACCGGGGATGGGGACCGATCATGTTTTTGACACATCTGGGCATGATCCCATTCATGGGTTTTTTGGAATGGAAAGCGCTGCTAACCGGGACGGAGTCGCCGGCCTGGGCTTATAAGGAAAGGGCATAACTATGTCACAAAAAGTTCTTGTTACTTACGCGACGTGCACAGGATCAACGGCCGGAGTGGGCGATTTTATCGGGAAGACGCTTAACGAGGCGGGCTGTGTGGTCGATGTACGGCCGATGGCTGAGGTAAGCGATCTGGCTCAGTATGACGCGGTAGTCGCCGGAAGCGCCATTCAAGGAAAGCAGTGGCTGCCGGAAGCGCTGGATTTCATGCGCAAGAACCAGGCGGCATTGAGGCGCATTCCCTGCGCAGTCTTCCTGGTGTGCATGACCCTGGCGATATCGAACGGTGAAAAATACCGCGATGAGGTGGCTTCCTTTTTCGCTCCGGTGCGGACTATTGTGACGCCTGTCAGCGAGGGTATGTTTGCCGGCGCTTTGGATATCGCCAAGGTGCCTAAATTGAGCGACCGTCTGGGTTTTCGCTTGAGTGTTCTGTTTGGCGTCTGGTCTGAAGGGGACCACCGCGATTGGGAGGCTATCCGTGCCTGGGCTGATTCACTGCCGCCGCTATTCATAGAGCAGACAAGGTGATTTTTCTGGAGAGAGTTTAATCAGGTAGGTAGAAACGCATGATGGATCCGGCACTTAACAAGACGGCCGCAGCCTGCATCCGGCAGAGCTGCGAAGGCTGTGAGATTCAAGGGCGGCTGCTTTGCATCCATACCAAAAGGGATCTGGTGGATTTTGGCATTCTATTCATCATGTGGCTTATTCCCTTTTTGACGGGCATGATCATGGGGCAGTTTTGGTGGGGGCTGGCGATCTGGTTTGGCCTGGCCGCCGTCTTCTTTATCTATGTCGAAGCGCTGGTGCTCTGCCGCCACTGTCCTCATTATGCTGAATCGGGTTCAACGTTGAAGTGCCATGCCAATTCCGGACTGCCCAAGATACCGGCTTACGATCCACGGCCGTTGAACAGGTGGGAAAAGGGAACCTGGTTAATTTACGTAGCTGTCCTTTTTCTCTACTTCATTCCTTTCTTTATTATGAGCCAACAGTGGCTGCTCTTGATCATTAGCGGTTGGGCGACTTTGACGGCCGTCTGGACTGTGCAGCGAACGCAATGCACGCGCTGCTACCATCTCTCCTGTCCGGTCAACCGCGTTCCCGAGGATGTGAAAATTGTGTTTTATCAAAATTATCCTGACTTTGCCCCGAAAGAGAGTAAAGGGGCCATTGATAAGGTATAGCAGCTATTCAGTTAATTCGCTGAAAAGCTACCTGATTGAATTTGGAGCATGAAATGATTATTGAGCTGACACCTGAGCAAGTATGGGAAGTGATCGAAAAGAATTTATTTGGCGTTATCGGCATGGTGACTAAGGAGAATGAGGCGCGGACGGTGGGCATCGTCTACGTCGTACGTGACCGGCGGCTGTATATCGGCACCGGCAAGGATACCTGGAAGGTGCGCCACGTGGCGCAGAATCCGCATGTGTCGATGACGATACCCGTGCATAAGGGCATTCCCTTGATGCCCTTTATCAAAATCCCGGCGGCGACGATCACCTTTTGCGGCGAGGCTAAAGTTATTGACCCCGAGGATACCCCACCGGAGATTTTACAGGCGATTTACCGCGGTATGGCCGAGGATAATGAGCGGGTGGCCGAGACTTGCCTGATCGAGGTGACGCCGGTAAAGGATTTCATCACTTACGGCATCGGTATCCCGATGATGAAGATGCGCGATCCCGATCAAGCACGGGGGCGTGCCCCGGTAGGTGTTTAATTTCCAACCCACACCCAAATGGCATAAAGCACATAGGTTATGATGAGGATGATGCCTTCCGTGCGCGACAGCTTGTGCCCGGTGGTGAGGAAAACGAAGAGTAAGATCACGGTTCCTACCAGCAGCAGGGTCGAGGTAAAGAGATCGGCCGTACCCACGTGAATGGTCCCTCCTTCGACGAGCAGTACCAGCAGCCAGGGCAGTCCCAGCCCGATGAGGATGTCAAAGACGTTGGATCCAACGGCGTTGGCCACGGCCATATCCCCGCGACCCTGGCGGGCGACGACGGCTGAGGCGAATAGATCGGGAATGGATGTCCCAGCGGCGAGGATGGTCAGAGCGACGATCACTGGGGGAATACTGAGCGCTTCAGAGAATACGAGTGCATACTCGACGAGAAAATAACTCAGGGCGGCGATGAAAATGATGGAAACGGCGAAGGCGCGCCAGTAGGAGCGCGCCGGATCGCCCATGAAGAAGCCGATGACGCGGCTGACCAGGGCATTAATGCGAAAGTAAAGGCCAGTTTGGCGGCGTTCGCGATCGATCTCATCGTGGACTACTTCAATAGGATCCTGATCTCCATCCGGGGCAAAGGCATTCCAGTTAAAGAGGATGAAAATATAGACCGCGTAGAGGGCCAGGAATATCACCGCTTCCCAAAGCGTGATCTGGCCGTCATAGAAGGCGCCGATCAGCAGGGCCAGGCTGAGGGTGTACATGAGGATGTCGCGCACGACGACGCGCCAGGTGATCGAAGCGGAGCGAACAACGGCCGAAACGCCGGTGATGACCAGGATGTTGAAAATGGCGGAGCCGACGATGGTGCCGATGCCCACGTCTCCATGGACCCCTCCGGCGATGAGCAAGGCCATCAGAGCGATAAATAGTTCCGGCGCCGAGGAGCCCATAGCCATCAGCGATGCCCCGGCCACATTGCTGGGAATGTTGAAGCGCTTGGAAATCTGATCCAGGCTGACGATGAAGTAGTCGTCGGTGATGATGGCCAATAAATAGACGCATAAAGCCATGACCAGGGTACTGAAAAGGATAGTTGTCATTGTAAGACTCGTACTGTCAGGTATGTAAAATGGGTTTCGGTTTAGGGTAACGGTTCTATTTTAACTTACTAAATAGCCATTCAATCACTCGTAAATGATAAAATCAGCATCCTCAGCCAACAGCAGTGCTAGCCTTTTGTCGCGAGTTAGAACGGTTAGGCCGTTCACATTCGCTGTCGCCGTGATTAGAGCATCCATCCAGCCTAAGCCGTTAGACTGGAACTGCTGCATCCAATTTCCTGCTAGACGCGCAGCATTGGAGCGCAGGGGCAATATTGTAAAGTGAGAGACTAACGCCTGATGAATTTCTAGCTCGCCAGCACGCAATCCCCGCCAAAGCTCAGCTTCGGTAATGACTGACATGAAGGGGAGCAACTCGCCGGCTAGTATGGCTTCAAATGTAGGGCGAATACGTTTACGGCCTAGATAAATATCAATCAAACAGTTGGTGTCAAATAATAGTTCGTGCGAGTCACTCATTGGCCCAAGTGCTTTCCCAACGAGAACGGCCGTCTACCAGCCATTGCTCATCAATATCGGTACGTCCTTTCCAAAGGCCGAAACTGGCTTCTAGCGCGGCAGCCTGTTCAGAATTTGGGGCTGTCTGTGGCTGCAAGCGTAAAAATTCGCCTATACTAACGATAACGGCGACAGGTTTGCCGTCTCGTTCGACAATGATCGGCCCACCTGTTTGGGATATTTCACGTAGTACCCTTCCGAAACGGTTCTTTACCTCGGTTGCAGATAGTTTCCTTGTAGCCATAAATACCACCTTAGCTAAAATGTTTAGCTAATATATTGTACCGGCCCTCTTTCTCGGAAGCAAATAACCTTTAGATTTGTGGAAAGAGAAAGTCCCCGTCGAAGTCGGGGACTTTCTATAATTGAAGTATATATCTTTATTAGCCGATGCCGTACTGATCCTGGATGAAGGGCAGGAACCCGCAGGCTTCCAGACGTTCCAGGGGGGCGCGGAATGTTACCTGTACCACGCCGGGATTACGGCCGATCTCAATTGCCCCGGTAATCGTGGCGCGGTTTTTAACTTCGGGCAGGCTCATGTCCAGCAGTTCGGCGGCACGGGCCAGGCCGTTGTCAGTGGCTGAGTTGAGATCAGGGCCGGTGCCAACGACGGAAACTGGCGCCGATTCTTCAATCTCCGTGCCCCATGCTTCGGCAATAGCCTGGGCGCGGACCCGCTCTTCTTCAGTCAAGGGTTTGGCCGTGAAGGGTAAATCTTCTACCAGGGGGAAGAGAACCGGTCCATCGAGGTTTAGGCCTTTCAGTAAGTGCACCTGCAAGGTCACCGTGCCCGATACATCACAGGTATGGCCGGCTATTTCGCCGTCCCCTTGCAAGGCGTGCATATCGCCCATGTAAACGCCGCCGCCTGGGGTTTTGACCGGGCAAATGAGAATGGCCCCGGCGCGCACGGCGTCGATGTCCAGATGACCGTCGGTGCGATGTTGGGCTAATTGTTCGGGCGTGACGGCATACTCATGCGGTGCGCCGATGAGGAAGGAGCCGAAGTCGCCGGCGTTGTGCGAATCGGGAATAGGGTGGGAAGGCGTCGTTCCCAACTGGCCCATGAAAGGCCGCAGGCGGGCGACTACGCCGACCAGGTCATGGGGGGCAAAGGTTAAGATGGGGTTCTGGATTGACTTTTCCGGCAGCGCGGCATATTTCTTAGCCTCCCAGGCGATCTCTTCCGCTGCTTCTTGGGGTAGGGTGACGCCGACCTGGCGGTTGCCGTCAAAGGCGATGGTGTAGCCGTTTGTGAAATTGAAGGGTGCGGCGTCGGCGCCGCAGTTGGCGCAGCGCACGGCCGTTTGACCGATGCCTTCGATAACTGTTTTGGGATAGAGCGTGCCGCACTCCGGGCATTTACCGGCCACATATGGATCGCCCAGAAAACGGCCGTCCATGAAGACGTCATTGCCCGAAGCGGTAGCCAGGGAAGTGACCGTAATGTCCTTGATTCGAATGGCGATGGCATCGCCTACTTCCGCGCCGAGTACGGCCACAGGTACGGTGACTTCGTGCCCGCCGCGAATTTCGGGCGTGATCATCGGCCCCCAGCAGCCCGGCGCGGTATTGGCCACGATATGCCCACCATCGCGCACGGGGCCAAGCATCGGCTTGTTGGGATCGAGAATGCCGTTGATGAACTGGTCAACAAACACTGTTTCATGCCCCTGGCCATTGCTGCCCGGATGCTCTACTTCGGCTTGCTTTTGTACATTGAGTGCCATGGTTTATCTCCTTATAATTAGGTTATCAGGTTGTCAGGTTGTCAGGCGGTCAGCTTCAGACTGAAGCACTGCAAACAAAATTAGGACGATAAATTTAGTGCTGGCCACCGGCGATGGGGAGGAGGAATGCTACTTCTTGGCCATTTGCCAGCGGTTCAGATTGGGTGACGTGTTTACCGGCGATGATGGGAACGGCCGTGTCCAGCAGAGAAGATAGTTGTGGGTACTCCTGGGTCAGGAGTGTTGATAGTTCAGCTACCGTCGCGCTGTCCGTCAGCGTTACAGTGATACGGGGACAGCCGGCCTGGGCGGCTAATTCTCCACTCAATCGAACAGTGACTTGCATCGTTGCTCCTTGTTTGTGTCGGGTCTGTTTACTGCGTTCATCATAACACAGTGGACTGCGAAATCAAGATCATTCGTGGGAAGATCTAACGGCCAGTCACTCGTTTGCACTCCGGGGCGGCAAGGGTGCCGCGACTACCAGCTTTAAACACCAGTCAAGCTAGCCGACAGTTTTAATTAAAGGATGCTGACTAGCGCGGACTAGAACTGAAAAAATAGTTATTTGTTCGCTTTAATCCGTTTTAGTCCGCGACCTCAATCCCTTACCTGGGCAAAGTGTCGGGTAGCTAGAAAATCGGTTGCTGATCGCATTGATCGCGCAGGTTAACAGTTATGCATTGTCGATCCAGCGGGTATAATTGAGGGGTTATGTGTAGTTCAGTGGAAAGGGAACAAGAGGCGCCGGAAGGGCGCCGTTTTTTGATTCAGCGCCGGGTGAGCGCTGTCGTTGATCACCTGCGACCCCAGCGTTGGAACTGGTATGCATTGGTACGGCCGTTGGATGTCAGTTTGCAGCGGCAGGCACAAATACCGGTTACCCGCGAGCGCCTACGCGACCTGCGCTATTTCTGGATTGACGGCCTGTTTGCGGCGATTAGCGAGAATTTCTATCTGGGCTTTGTGGCTTTATTTGCGCTGGCTTATGGGGCGACGAACAGCCAGGTGGGGTTGATGGCGGCATCGGCGAATTTGCTGGGCGCGGCGGCACTTTTCCCCGGCGCGCAGCTCGTAGAACGCAGCGGCAAGCGCAAGGCGGTTGCGGTCTGGAGTGGAGGCGTATTCGGCCGTCTGGCCTTGCTGGGCCTGGCGATCGTGCCATTCCTGTTCACCTCTCCAACGGCGGCGATCGTGGCCATTATCGTTTTAGATGGGCTGCGTTCCTTCATGTTCAATTTCGGCAATCCGGCCTGGACTTCCCTGGTTGCTGATTTGGTGCCGGAAGGGATGCGCGCGCGTTTCTTTTCCAGCCGCAATATCGCCATGGGTCTGGCGGCGATGGTGGTAGCCACGCTGGCTGGGTGGCTGATCAGCCGTACGAATGCGCGGCTTGATTCGGCCGTGGTCGGCTACCAGCTCGTTTTTCTCTTTGCTTTCGCGACGGGCATGGTTAGCACTTACGCCTTCTGGCAAATTCGCGAGCCGCAGATGGCTGAAGCGGATCGCGTAGCACATCAGCGCGGCGACCTGCGGCGGGTGCTGCATCAAAATCCGGCTTTCACGGGACTGATCATCAGCGCACTGGTCTGGAACTTTTCTTTACAGCTGGCCGCGCCTTTCTTCAGCGTCTACCTGGTGAACGGGTTGGGCGCTTCGGCGGCGGTTGTGGGGGTCTTAGCCAGTGTTTCCAGTCTAACCGCCCTGTTTGGCCAGCGTTATTTTGCCTCCGTAATCGACCGGCGCGGGCCGTATTGGGTGCAGGGCATGACCAGCCTTTTCATCCCTCTGGCGCCCTGGGCGTGGATGCTCGTGCGCGCGCCGTGGCAGGTGGGCATCATCAATGCCTTTGTGGGCTTTGCCTGGGCGGGCTATAACCTGGCCAATTTCAACTTACTGCTGGAGCTGACGCCGAAAGATCACCGCGCGCGTGCAGTGGCCCTTTACCAGGTGGCGGTTTTTAGCAGTGCCGTAGTCGGACCGCTGTTGGGCGGTTTCCTGGCCGATCAATTTGGGTATAAGTTCATATTCATGCTCAGTGGGATCGGCCGTTATGCAGGTGCTGTGCTGTTTTTTGGACTGACGTACCGCCTGGTGAGGAATAAGAGCCGCTAATCCTGGCGATCTGGAGCCGGATCAGAAAATCGTTCAGAAGCTATGATCAGACCTTCTGGGGGATACGACTCGAAAGGTTAGTTGAGCTGGTTCGTTCCCCTCGTGCAGGTCGCCGGCGCTGATGCGTTCGAGGGCACGGCCGAGGCGCCGGCAGGCTTCAAGCTCAGGTCTGGATGCATTGGCCAGCAGGATGCCGCACCCCCATGCGCCTGACCTTTGGGGATAGATAAAAGAGGCGGGCATAAGCATATCGCCACACCATAGATCGACATAGGGTGCGAGCTTGGCGATCTCCTCGAATGCCCAACCGCGCTGTTCGGCCGAATCGTAGCAGTACCAAAAGAAGACGCGGTAACCCTCGGCTGCGAGCCAGGCGGCAAGTTCCAGAGATGTTTTGCTATCCGGGAAATAGCGCTCTTGGGGATCGAAGGGGTCGATATGGACCAACACTGTGGCCGGATCAACGCTTGTGCTATTCGTGTAGTCACTAATCGCCGAAACGCCATCAGCTTCAATTATACAAGCCTGGTAACCAGCGACGGCCGTTTGTAAGCTGGATGCTGACTGTGGATCAATGTCACAAAAAATGTAGCCGGCTTCTCCGCCGAGCGCGCGCATGGCCAGGGTTGGAGATCCGGGATAGGTGCCAAGGAGCTCTTGCAGCGCCTGTAAATAAGCACAATGCGCAAGCTGCGGGTCACCTGGCGCGTATTCCAAAAAGCGCAGGACGCCGTGCAATCTTGCCGGGCTTGCAGTCAGGGGGTAGGAGGCTGAACCGGCGTGGGTTTCCCAATAATGGCGCGGCGGATTCAAGCGTAATATCTCCGCCAGCGGCAGATGCTTCCAGACGTCGCCTAGTTCGCCAAAGTGATGGTTCACAAGCTCCTGATTATGCCCGGACGAAGTGCATCGAGCCAGAGTTATGCCGGGATTGGATCGCGATCCGCAAGCGGTATCCAGCTTTTATCGTCGTTTCCAATGTACCTGCTTGCGGGACGGATGAGACGGCCGTAGCGCTGCTGTTCCAGGCAGTGGCCTATCCAACCGGCGACGCGCCCTACGGCGAAAGTTGACGTGAAGAGATCGATGTGCAGTCCCAGTCCGTGCAAGAGAAGGGCGGTGTAGAACTCCACATTGGTTTGCAGATTGCGCCCGGGTTTGTATTCCTCCAGCAGGGCGATGGCCGTGTTCTCTACGTGTTTGGCGCGATTGTAGAGCTCCATATCTCCCTGGATGGCGCTGCCGCTGGTATATAGTTTCTCGGCGGCGGCCGATAGTACCTCGGCGCGCGGATCGCGCACTTTGTAGACGCGGTGCCCGAAGCCCATGATTCGCTCTCCTCTTTGCAGCATCTCGCGCAGGTAGGGTTCGGTATTCTGCAAGTCCCCGATCTCAAAGACCATATCCAGCGCCGGGCCGGGCGCGCCGCCATGCAGCGGCCCTTTGAGCGCACCGACTGCGCCTACCAGAGCGGAGACGAGATCGGAGCCGGTAGAGATGATGGTGCGCGCGGTGAAGGTGGAGGCGTTCAGGCCGTGGTCACTGACTGTATTGAGGTAGGTTTCTAGCGCCCGGGTTTGAACGGCCGTGGGCTGGACGCCGGACAGAACGTAGAGGTAATTGGCTGCGTGACCCAGCCGGTGATCGGGGGCCAGCGGTTCTTGGCCATGCCGCATTCGCCAGTAGGCGGCAATCATCATGGGGAACCTGGCCGTGGCGGAGAGGGCCAGGTCCTCGCCCGCATCCAGATCGAGTGTGCCCGCACCCATGCGCAGGGCATCCATGGCGCGAACATCTCGCCGTGCTGCCTCCCGCAGCAGGTCCAGGGTTGGGGCAGGGAGCGTACGCTGCTCGGCGAGCCTGTCACGCAGCGAAGCCAGTTCTGTTGGCGAGGGCAGACGGCCGTTCCACAGTAGATAGATAACTTCCTCAAATGAAGCATTGGCCGCCAGGACCTCGACCGGATAGCCGGCGATGGTGAGTTCACCGCGCTGTCCATTCACGCGGCTCAACTTTGTTTCGGCGGCGACCACGCCTTCCAGGCCGGGGATATAACCGTTATTTTCGCTCATGAATAAGTCCTCATTAGGTGAGTATTTAGGAAAACAGAGCCTGTTTCCTCGTATAAAAACATTATCTGGATTCATCTTAAGGGACCGTTGCAATATTGTCAATATTGATTGTATAATCAATGTATTACAGTGAGGTGAAAGATGGTAGATCAGCATACCTTTTCGGCCGAGGAAGCGGCGGCGATTTTAGGCGTCAGCCGGGAGACCCTCTATGCCTATGTAAGCCGTGGCCTTATTCGCTCACAACCGGCGGGGGATGGCACGCGGCGGCATCGCTACGCTGCCGCTGATGTGGAGGCGGCACGACAACGCCGCGAGCAGCAGCGCAACCCGGCGGCAGCCATTGAGAAAGCGCTCAATTGGGGGGCGCCGGTGCTGGAGTCGTCGATTGCGCTGATCGAAAACGGCCGTCTTTATTACCGCGGAATCGATGCGGCCAGTCTTGCTCTTGAATCCAGTTTGGAAGAAGTGGCCGGTTTGCTGTGGACGGGGCAGTTAACGGCCGAACCCTTCGAGAACGCCCAGCTGCGGTGGTCGGAAGAGATAGATTGGCAGGGGAAATTAAGTCCCACCGGCCGTTTTCTAGCCGCCCTACCGCTCGCCGCGACTGATCCCGCCGCCTATGACTTACGGCCGGAAGGCGTTATGAGCAGCGGCGCGCGGATCATGCACCTTTTTGCCATGCTACTGAGCGGTGGACAACCATCCACCGGGGGCGTTGCCGCCGCACTTCAGGAAGGATGGGGACTTCCCCCGGCAGCGAGTGAACTTTTGAATGCTGCGCTTGTACTCTGCGCCGATCATGAATTAAACGTCTCAACTTTTACAGCGAGATGCATTGCTTCGGCGGAGGCAACGCCTTATGCAGTGGTTGAAGGTGGGCTGGCGGCGCTGCAAGGTATACGACACGGTGGGCACATGGAACGTGTTGAAGCGCTGCTGCGAGAGGCTGGAAAACCAGGAGAGGCCGCTGGGCTGATCGCCGCCCGGCTGCGGCGGGGTGATTCGCTGCCCGGTTTCGGCCATCCTTTGTACCCGAACGGCGATCCGCGGGCGCAGGTGCTCTTGCAGCTTGCTGTCAAAGATTATGGACAAAGCGAAGGCGCAAGGTTTGCGGTAGGATTATCTCTGGCCGTGGCTGAAGCGGCCGAAAATCTGTTGGGATTACGGCCGAATGTAGATTTTGCTCTGGTTACATTGGCCCGGGCGCTCAATTTGCCGCCAAACAGCGCGCTGGGTCTCTTTGCACTCGGCCGTACTGCGGGATGGATTGGTCACGCCCTGGAGCAGTACACAGCGGGGACGCTGATCAGACCCCGGGCGCGGTATGTGGGGCAGTGGCCTGAGTTGATAAGTTAACTCCCTTTAAGAGCCTTGATCGCCTCGCGCGCCGCGTTGTAGCCCGGTGCGCCAGTGACGCCGCCGCCGGGATGTGTTCCCGCACCGCAAAGGAAGAGATTTTCAACCGGTGTGCTGTAGCGGCTCCAGCCGGAAACGGGGCGCATGACGAGCAGTTGATCGAGGCTCATCTGGCCGTGGTGAATGCTGCCTTCGGTCAAGCTATACTCCCGCTGCCAATCGAGTGGGGTCAAGACCTGACGATGGAGGATCAACGATTCCAAATCAGGTATATAACGACTTAGCGTTTCTAGGATAACATCACCAAGTCGTTCTCGCTGGTCCTCCCAACCGTTTTCATTTTCCCCATTGCTGCTTTGCAACTTATACGGCGCATACTGCATGGTAATGGACAGGATATGCTGCCCCTGAGGAGCTAGCGCGGGATCGAGGAGGGTGGGGATGGCCATAACGAGGATGGGATTGGGGGAATAAGCCCCATATTTAGCTGCGTCATAGGCGCGTTCCAGGTGTTCCAGACTGGGACTGATGCGGATTCGGCCGTTCAGCTGGGCCGGATCGGTCTGGCCGTTGAACTGCGGCAAATCGCTGAGGGCCAGGTTCATTTTGGCTGTCACGCCGCGGTAGATGATATTGCGCACCTGGCGCATAAAGCGCGGTTGCAGATTCGTTGGGCCAACCAGGCTGAAAAAGGTGCGCCGCGGATCGGCGTTAGAAATCACAATCCGCGCTGGGATTTCCTGCCCATCTGACAGAAGGACACCGACGGCACGATCGCCATCCAATAGCACCTTTTCAACAGGAGCCCCCAGACGTATTTCGGCACCACGCGCTTCAGCAGCAACGGCCAGGGCGGCCGACAGACGGCCGATGCCGCCCTTGACGGCGCGGCGGCGCATGAAGCCGTTTATATGTGCGTAGAGAAGCATGAAGTTCGTACCCGCGCCGCGTACGCCAAGCTGGTTGCCCAATAGGGCGGGTACGGCCAGGGCTCCTTTCAAGGCTTCGCTCTCGAACCATTCGTTTAGGTAGTCATTGGCGGATAGGGGTAGAACGCGCAGAAGTTCCATCATTTCCTGGCCGCCCATACGCCGCATGCTGAGAGCGAAAGGGCCCCAGGCTGTGCCATCGCTTAGTTTGCGGTCCATCAGATCGGGGGGTGTGAGCAGGAGCATGCCGCGTAAAGCTGCTGTCATGCGCTTCATTTCGGCGGCAAAGGCGGGATAGCGTTCGGCATCGCGCTTACTGATACGGCCGATTTCTTCCGCGCTTCTAGATACATCATGCCAAAGTGTCAGCGCCGATCCGTCCGGCTGAGGCGCGAACATCGCGACATCGCTTTCCAAAAATTCCAGGCCATGATCTGCCAGTTGTAACTCGGCGACTATTGGGTCACTGAATAAACCGGCATCATCGGCGCCGGTGTTTACTTTAAAGCCGGGAAAAACTTCTTCCGTTGCCGCCGCGCCGCCTAATACTTCCCGCGCTTCCAGCACCAGCGTTTTAAATCCCGCCTTAGCCAGCAAAGCGGCCGTTACCAAGCCGTTGTGTCCCGCGCCGATAATAATTGCGTCGTGATTATCTGTCATAGTTCATCCTTGAAGATAGAGATAGAGACGAGAGATAGAGACCCTCTATCTCTATCTCCATTCTCTATCTCAAATCCTTCAATATCTCCCGCGCTCCAAACTGCCCCGGGGTGCCCATGATGCCGCCGCCGGGATGGGTGCCCGAGCCACATTGATAGTAGCCCTTGACTGGCGTGCGATACCTGGCCCAGCCGGCTGCCGGGCGTAGGAAGAAGAGCTGCGATAAGCTCAATTCGCCGTGGAAGATATTGCCTCCCGTGATGCCGGCGATGCGCTCGATATCCGGAGGAGTCAGCACCTGGCGATGGAGGATGATGTCCTTGATGTTGGGCATGTATTGGGCCAGGGTATCCACCACGACGTCGCCGAACTGCTCCCGTTTTTCGTCTGTCCAGCCACCGTTAAGATGGTAAGGCGCATACTGGACGAAGCAGGACATGACGTGTTTGCCAGGAGGGGCCATATCGGGATCGATGAGCGAGGGGATGATGGCGTCGATAAAGGGCCTTTCGGGGATTTTGCCGTATTTGGCGGCATCATAAGCGCGCTCGATATAGTCCACGCTGGGACTGATGGAGATAGCCCCGGCCAGGGCGCGGGCCTTGATGCCAAACTGCGAGGAGCCGGGCATACAGGCCAAATCGGGTAGGGCATCGAGTGCGAGGTTGACTTTGCCTGAGGAACCGCGAACGTCAAATTTGCGAATTGATGACACCAGCTCGGAGGGCAGCTCATCTGCTTCGACCAGTTGTAAAAATGTTTTCTTGGGATCGAGGCTGGAAGCGACGGCATCGGCATAAATTTCGTCCCCGTTTTCCAGGGCCACACCCACGGCACGGCCGTTTTTGACAATAATTTGGGCCACCGGCGCATCGCAGCGAATCTCAGCGCCGAAGGATTCGGCCGCGCGGGCAATGGCATTGGCGATGCCGCCCGTGCCGCCCTTGGCGAAACCCCAGGCGCGGAAAGCCCCGTCAATCTCGCCCATGTAATGGTGCAGCAGCACGTAGGCCGTGCCCGGCGAACGCGGGCCGAGGAAGGTGCCGATGATGCCGCTGGCGGACATCGTGCCCAGAAGAGGGTCTGACTCGAACCACTGCTGCAAGAAATCGGCCGAACTCATGGTCATCAGCTTGGCCAACATGTAGAACTGCTCTTCGCCGAGGTTCAAAAAATGGCGGGCCATGTCCAATAAATCCAACCATTGCCCGGGATTCCAGGAAGTGGGATCGGGCGGGATTATGCTCAAGATATACTTGACCGCCTTGGCCATGAAGTACATGCTGCGGCTGTATTCGTCATAAGCCCCGGCGTCGCGTTCAGAGTGGCGGGCGATATCGCGCAAAGTGCGATAGTGATCGCCATCGCGGTAAAGATAGTCGCCGTCAGGCAGGGGGGTGAGGGTGCTTTCTAACGGCAGCACGGTCAGGCCATGCTCGGGCAGCCTTAAATCGCGGATGATGTCCGGACGCAGCAAGCTGACAACATAGGAGAAAACGGTGAACTTGAAACCGGGATAAAGCTCTTCGGTAACCGTGGCCCCACCGACCAGGTGCCGTCTCTCCAGCACCAGCACTTTCTTGCCGGCTTTGGCCAGATAGGCGGCGGCGACAAGGCCGTTGTGCCCGGCACCGATGATGATTGCGTCGTACTTGTTATTCATAGGAAATCCTTCCGGATAGATAGAGTACAGAGATAGAGATAGAGGGTTACGTACTTGCCAGTTTTGTCAAAATGGCAGCGATTTCGTTTGCTTCGTTATAAAGAGTTTTATATTCATTGGGTGTTAACAGCCCTCGTTTTCCTGTCATTACGAGGAGACTAACAATCTCATATACAGAGCCTTTTGCAATACGGTAAAAATACTTCTTTTCCTTCAGCTGATCTCTGCCAGAGCCCTCGGCGATATTTGTGGGAACACTCAACGCAGCCCGTCTTATTTGGTCACCTTTGCTTCTCCCCTCTATCTCTATCTCTTCTCTCTATCTTTATACCCTCTTGTGCGCCGGATTGTAAAATGGCGTCTTGACAACAGTGGCTTTAGCCTGTTGACGGCCGTATTCGACAGTGATCTCGACGTCGACCGGTGTACCCACGGCCGCGTATTGGCTGAGTACCGTGCCCAGGCCGATGTATTTTTTCAGCAGCGGCGAGAATGCCCGGCTGGTGAGCTGGCCGATTTGACGGCCGTTTTTGTAGAGAGGAAGCGGATCGCGTGCGGCGCGGCCTGTCACTTGAGGAGGCAGATCGACCTTGTTGAACAACCTTTCCAGGTCAACCCAGTCGATATGCAGGCCTACAAATGCCCAGGGGGAACCACGCTCCTTTTCGGGGCGTAACGCTTTCTTGCCAATGAAGTCAGCGCCATCCAGGGCTACCGCCCAGCCTAAGCCTAGTTCGAAAGGGGATGATTTTTGCGATTCAATGCGCGCCTGGTGGGAGGAGATGTAGTCGATTTCGATCAGTAGCAGCCCCGCTTCGATACGCGCGATGTCCAGGGCGACCATGCCCGCGGGTAGAACGCCGTAGCGGCTTCCTGCTTCGACCAGGCGGTCCCAGAGCGGCTCCGCGTATTGCGGACGCAGCCATAATTCATAGCCCAGGTCGCTGGTATAGCCGGTGCGGCTGACGGTCAGCGAAAAGTCATCAATACGGCCGTGGGCGAGATGAAAGTAGGCGAGACTGTCAAAGTCGATGCCGGAAACAACCTCTTTAAGTATAGCCCGGCTTTTGGGGCCTTGCAGGGCGAGCGCGGCTATATCCGTGGAAACGTCGGCGACATGAGCGTCAAAGCCATAGGCAACGTCTTGAAACCAGCGTAGATTGGGATCGGCGGCGGTGATACGAAAAAGGTTTTCTTCCAGGCGGGCGATATTGCCGTCGTCGATCACCTTGCCATCTTCATCGCACCAGGGGGAATACATCACCTGGCCTACCTGGCATTTGCGGACGTCGCGAGTGATGATGCGGTTGACAACCTGTGCGGCGTCAGGGCCGCTGATCTCATATTTAAAGAGCGGGGAGACGTCGATCATGGCCGCGCTGTTGCGAATAGCGAAATACTCGCGTTCGTGCGAGGGTTCGTAGAGGGCGGCAGCCAGGTAGCCGGCCCAGCTGCGCCATTCGTAACTTTCGCAGAGAACGGCCGTACGGGTATGGAAGGGAGTTGGTATGGGCATAATTAGTTTTTCAGTTTTTCGGTTTTTCAGTTTGTCAGATAGTCAGGCGGTCAGGAATTGATGAACTGATCAACTGATATACTGACAAACTGTTTAGCTGATAGCTTTGATCATAACCCATGATTCGCCATATTGACCAGCAAGGCCATTGGGTAATTAGCGCGGGGATGATATTTGTGATAAATATTTTGACCGTGAACAGTTTCAGTTGCTTTAGACCGCCTGCCGACTGGATTAGGAACGGCGGCTCAATAAGAACAAGAAAGACGGATTGGCTCTGACAAGAAGGGGAACCACGATGCCGGTAGTATGCAAAAAATTCGGTTTGATTGACAATGACTTTGAACGAGGGATTTTTGACACTTTATGCCGGGAATTTCAGACTGCTCCGGGGGACTATACGGTCATCGGCCCATTTTGGATAGACGGCACTGAGATAGACGGGCTGCTAATCACGCCTAAGAGCATCTTAACGATTGAAGCTAAAGATGTCGGGGTACGCGTGGAGAAGCTCAGCGCCAATTTGCCGCTAAATTTCTACGATCGATTCGGCCAGGAGATCGATTTGAGTGATCGTCACAAGGACGCTTTTTCCCAAGCTGCCGCGCAGTGGAAAAAAGTAAAAGACCTGATAGTCGATAACCTCGGAGGAGGTGATCTGGCCATCTTCGTCCAATCGATGCTGGTTGTTCCTAGCACCAGCGAGCTGGACGTGATGGCTGAGCTGCGTAATCCAGCAAATTTCAAAGCACCAATTTTTATCTTTCGCTTGAACGAAATCACGGAGTTCGCGCAGCAGTTTTCTCCCGGTCGCGTACTGCTGTCACGCGATATACAAGATACTTTTTTGACAATTATTCAGGACGGAAATGGCAACAATTTGACCCCGCAGCAAAAATCGCGAGCGGTTATCGCCCTGACAGCGCCTCAGAGCCAAAGACAGTCAAGTCCGGAAACCGGGGCAAGACCTGATCCGCCAAAGGAACCTGGATACCAACCGCCGCGCAGACCGGGTTCTGAACCTCCAAACGAAACGCCTGCCCAAGGACGTACGCGCGGTTGGATATGGCTGCTGCTGTCAGCCTTGTTTGCCTTTGGCGCATACCGGTTGGTGAGTAACTCCCTTGAGCCACTGCCCAGTGCGCTGTTTAGCGGTTTCATTCTTTTAGTCCTCTTGAGCCGCAAGTGGTGGGCGATTGGTTACGCCTTAATTGCAGGTGCAGCCTATACCGCCATGGCATTCCTTACGAGCCTGACCGGACTGCTGCCGCTTGCAGCCTCGCTGTTATGGCCGATCACTTTGTGTGGTTTGCTAACTATCTCTTTTATTGATGGGGACCTTCTGCCGCTAAATTTTGATTTTTCATCCCCGGCAATTGTTGCCACTGAGCCGGTCCAATTTAACAACCCGCCTCCAACAATGGATGATCTTCCTGATTCAACGCCAACGTATGCTGATGAAGAAACCGGGCCGACTGCCACGCCTGCTGCTGAACCTACGACCGCATCTGCTACTGAGCCTGCGGATGCACCACCCACGCAGGAAACAAAGCTAGGACGTGTGCGTATCAAAGAGGCTTCCAATGTTCGTGCCGGTCCAGGCATAGATTTTGATAAAGTGGGTATTGTGCCAGATGGCGCTGAATACCCAATCGTGGAAATTAGTTCCGATTTGAACTGGTATTTGATTGAATTAGAAAACGGTACGCGTGTTTGGATTGGCTCAAGCCGTATTGAGCAACTGTTACCATAAACCTATCATGTTATAAAGCCACAAGGAAAAATTATTTCTTTTTCCAACTCTTTTCACTATCTACAATAGTGCCAATGGCCCAGTTTGTTCGATGGCGTCCCCGAATAACTGCTTAGTTAAATCGAAGATTTCCTGCGTGTCTGCCGGTTGAAAAGAATGCACCATGATATGCATCGGGGTTGGCGGAACGTGCTCGCCAACGTCTTGCCAGTAGCTAATTCCCGTTAATAACTTCGCACCGAGCCGGCGGTAGAATTCGATGCGTCTTTCAGCGAGACGCTTATCTTCGTCTGACAACATTTCCTGAGGTAACTCTACTTCAAAAATGAAGGTCTTGATGCCGGCCGCGTCCAGCCGGGAAATCAATTTGCGATAGATCGCCGATCCCAGGCCCTGACCGCGATACTGCGGGTTCACGGCATTGTAGCAGAGTAAGGCTGCTGATAACGCCTCATTTAGCTCGTATTCGATGATGCCAAGCAGTTCTTGCTGCGCATTCACTGCGGCGAGCATGAATACATCCCGGCCATCACCACGCATTTTTGCTTTGAGAAGACTTAGCTGCTCTGAAATCAACCCTCGTTCATTGGCAGGAAAAGCGGTTTCGTATAAATCCAGCCAGGGGAGAAGAAGATCATTTGTTATGTCAGAAATTTCCACCAGGTCAAAGGAGTTGGAGTCCATGATTCCTCGCAGGTAACATGTCTTGAATTTCGGCCGTTACTAATCCCATGGTTGTGGGGGTGGACCGGCATCCGCTGGGATAGGGACACCGTCGGGGACGGCGCGCAGGTCGGAACAAGTGATGAAATGGACGTCGCGCCAGACGAATCCTTGATTGTTGAATGTATCGATGGTGTTAACCCAGCGCTTCTGACCATCTTCCAGTAAGTAAATATGCGGGCTGTTGTAGCATTTCAGAAGCAGCGGATCGGGATATTCGTAAATGGCCCTTTGCACGCTGACGGGCAATTCCTCGATGGCCCCTTGATCGATGCCGAAGAGCCAGGGCAGGGAAAGAATGACAATGAAGGTCCAGGCAACATAAGCCATGGTGCCTATACTGAATGCACGCTTTAGTTCGTGTAGCCAACCTTTCTCACCACCTCGCAGCTGCAAAAACAGTAAAACAATGAGCAGGCCGATATTGATAATATTCCATCCGATAAAGGTCAGGCGGTTAGGCGTGAGGCGGTCGATCGAGGTGCGATAGATGATGGCTCCCAAGGCGTAGAGGCTGACCAGCAGAGCCAGGGCGGCCACGGCGATGATGCTCCAACGCAGCCAGCGAGCCATCTTCGGCGAGAGTTCATCCAGGCTGACAGGCGTCGCGCCGACCAGCAGGGCGACGATGGCGAAGAGCATGATGTTGTAAATGATCAGCACATCACGGTTTTCGAGGGGAGCGCGGAAATTAAAGGCGATGAAGATGAGATAGACGAAGCCAACCAGCAGAGTCAAAGGCAGCAAGACACGCATCAGCAGGGCTACGAGTTTACTCAACCCTTCGTCAAAAGCCTGTTCGGCCGGGGGAACGGCCGGATTATAGATCACGGTTACGGCGACAACGACGATAAAGCCCAGGCCGCCGCCAATAAACAGGCGCAGCACCTCATCGGGCAGCTGTACATCAAGCACTTGAAAGAGACTGGCCGTGATGCCGGTGAAGAGGAGGCCGGCAATGGCGAACAGCCCGCCGACGATAAAAACTTCCAGCGATTTCATCAAGAAGGCGAAGCGGTTTTCGGGATCGCGATGTTTAGCGACCAGGAAAGCACCTACGCCGGCCCAGGCCAGGAGGGGCAGGTGCATGATCATCAGCATCAGGTACTGCTCCTGGAAAAATTCCGTGCCCAGCTGGGGGTAAATCAGGAGGACATAGGCTGCTGCAGCCAGGAGCAGGAGGCTAATTAGGCCGCTCAACCGCCAATCTTTACGGCCGACTTTCGTAAAATAGATCAGTACAAAGAGGGCCGTGAGCGGCGCGGCCAGCCAGAAGAGCGCGGGTAATATGTTACGCTCTTGGCCCTGGAAGCTCTTTAAGGCGATCATGAACTGGTCGCCGGAGAACCACCAGAAGAGGAAAGCGTTGATCAGGGCCAGGGGGATGACCCAGGCCCAGGCCACGGCATATTCCTTAGCGCGCACGGCCGTTTCCTGAAGGCGGTAATACCAAGCCGCGTAGAGCAAATTTTCGGGGGCGGTATCATGACCGGTTTCAATAGCTTCTTTGAAGGCCCCCGATTCCCCCGCTTTCAGTGCTGCTTGATAAGCTTGCTCCAGTCCCTCAGGATCTAGAGCGAGCGCGCCAACCGTATCCTGATAATCTGTATCTTGAACTGACATCATACCCATTCCCTCCGGTTCTTGTGCACTCATGAAAATTTATGACTTTATAGTCTTTATAATACCCGATGGGTTAGGCTGCTGCCCTACGACCGTCATATCATTTCATTGCGCTGCCGAAGGAATGCGGCGAGTTTCACGCCTCCCATAAACACAAGATCTTTTTCCCAGCCTGCATCTTGCCGCGTGTTTTTTCCATGTGGCGAAGTGTGGCAAGTTCTATTTCTAGATCGGACAAGCTTAGCCCAACTCTTTGGGCAAGAACTTCTGCTGGCAGCCCACCCGTCTCCCCTAAAACCTGCAAGATTTTTTCCTGCATCTCGCTTAACACCGAGAAAGAATCGTCTAATTGAGAGAGCGTCTGCGCGCTGCGTACAGCCCAGGGATCACAGCCGCGAGCCGGTGACAACGCGCGCATGTAACAAACCTCGCAAAGTGTTTGTCCGCCATAAATCATCTCTTCTTCGGCAGGGATTGGTTCGCCACAACGATCGCATTTCATGCTACAAACTCCCTCGTGTTGATGGGGGGCTTTCCTGCCCTAACACGCAGTTTTAGACCTAACCACTCAATGTAAGTTGATCAAACCCGCCAAAAGCCTCTGCCATCTGCGCGTAAACCGGCTGACCCAGCAAAGCCTGGTAAATTTCATCCGCTTTGGCGGCCGGATCTACATCGGCGAAGGCCTGCGGGAAAAGAATCTTGCCCAGGAAATAGGCATCGGCAATGGTTGTGCCGATGTTGGTATTGTAATAATTGTAGGGCAGCTGAGAATAAACCTGTCCATTTTGCACCGCCGACAGCGATTCATAGAAAGTTGGGTTTTTTTGATAATCCTCAACCACGGCTGGGTAGCCGCCCTGGTCGATGAATATGAAGTCAGGGTCCCAGGCCAGCAGTTTTTCCTTATCAATCATGATCGAGCCGCTTGAGCCAGTTTCATCGACCACATTGCGGGCGTGAATAATATCCAAGAGCGGGTAGCGGCCCTGGGTACTTTCAATGCCATGCGTCCCTCTGGAACCCAAGCCGCCTACATAGACCGAGGGTTTGTCGGCATTGGCGATGTTTTGCGTGCAGCTTTCCAAATCCTGCCGTGTTTGCTGGATGAAGTCTACAGCTACCTGTGCCTTGCCGCTCTCCCCGCTAATTCGGCCGATCAGCAGCAGCGAATCTTGCAGCGCCTCATCAAAGATGTCCGCACTGCCAAAACCACCAGGGCCGTAGCTGATGGCCACGACCGGGATGCCGGTTTTGCTTTGTAATTCGTCAGCAGCAGCCGTTTCCGTTGCATAAGTACTAAAAATCACGTCCGGCGCCACCGTCAAAATTTTCTCCGGGTCGGGGACATTATTCGGGCCTCCCTGGCCGATAATGGGTAGTTCGGCCAGCGCCGGGTTAGCCAGCATGTAAGGCTTGGCGCTCACATCGCCGGTTTCCATTTGTTCCACGCCCACGACGCTGTCTAGGTTTCCGGCGTAGGCGAGCAGGCGCAGCGCGCCAGGGCCAATGGCGATCACACGTTCAACGTCCGCAGGAATCGCCACTTCTCGTCCTAATAAATCGGAAATCGTGACCGTTTCGGTTTTGCTCTCTTGAGGTGTAGCACACCCGTTCAACGCCGGCAGAACCAGAATGGCGCACAGCAAAAAGAGAATAGAATATTGTTTCATGGTCGGCTCCTCCAGCAAATAAGCCTCTGATTGTTCAGGCTAGACCCTTACAGCGGAATAATCACCCGGCTGCCGTTGTGGGAGGCGATCGTCACCGGGACGGCATACACCGCTTCGATATTTTCCGGCGTCATCACCTCCTGGCCACCGGCGGCATAAATGGTTCTGTCTTTGAGCAGGATAAAGCGGTCGGCAAATCGCAGCGCCAGGTTCAGGTCATGCATGGCGACCACGGCGGCAATGCCTCGCTCGCGGCTGATCTGCCGGATCAGGGCCAGCACTTCCAGTTGATTTTTCAAATCCAGGCTGCTGGTTGGTTCATCCATGAGCAGGATTTGTGGCTGCTGGGCCAGGGCGCGGGCAATGATCACCTTTTGCAGTTCACCGCCGCTCAATTCATCCAGACGGCGTAGGGCGTAATCGGTCAAGCCCAGGGTCTCCAGCGCCTGGCCGGCAATTGCCATATCTTGTTGGGTTACGTCCCAGCGGATATAGGGCTTGCGTCCCAAAAGCACGGTGTTGAAGACGGTAGTCTGCGAGCCGCTGCGCTGCTGCTCCACATAGCCCATCTTTTGCGCCAGGGCCCTGGGACTGAGGGTGTGAACCGCCTCCTCGTCCAACCATACCGCCCCCGCTGCCGGGGCGAGGATACGGTTGATGCATTTGAGCAGGGTGGTTTTGCCTGTGCCGTTGGTGCCCAGAATGGCCAGAATCTCGCCCTTTTCTACGGCGAAGCTGGCCTCATCCAGCACAGGCCGCCCTGGATAAGAGAAGCGGAGGCCCTGCACGTTCAGAATCATGTTATGCCCGGGAGTATCCTTTGGTTAAGATAAATAGGAAGAGCGGCGCGCCGAAAAAGGCCGTGATCGCCCCCACCGGCAGCACAACCGGCGAAATTAGGGTACGGGCCAGCGTGTCGGCAAGCAGCAGCAGCGCTGCGCCGCTGGCGGCCGATGCCGGAATTAAGAAACGATGGTCAACGCCGATCACGCGGCGCATCATCTGCGGGGCGATCAGACCGATGAAGCCGATGATGCCCATGAAAGCCACGGCGACGGCCGTGACCAGCGATGCAGCCAGCATACTGCGAAAGCGAATCTGCTGCACCTGCACTCCGAGTCCCTGGGCGGCATCCTCGCCGCTTTCCAGCGCGTTATAATCCCAGCGGTGCAGCAAGAAGTAGATGAAAGCGACGGCCGTAACCGCTGTCAAAATACCCACTTCCGGCCAGGAAACACGCCCCAAATCGCCAAAGGTCCAGAAGACCATCGCCGCAACCTGGACATCCTCGGCAAAGTATTGGATCAGCGTCGTACCGGCGGCAAACAGGCTGCCAAAAGCCACTCCCGCCAGCACCACCGATTCCGGCGAAAAGCCGCGCAGCCGCGCCAGGAGCAAAATCGACAACATCGCTGCCAACGAAAACACAAAAGCGCTGAGGGGGACAGTATAAGGATTGGCGATGAAAACTGCGTCGTGGGTATTACTATGCAGGGTCCCTGCCCCTAAAAACACAATTGCCAGATTGGCGCCAAAGGCGGCGGCGCTGGCAATGCCCAGGGTAAAAGGCGAGGCCAGGGGATTACGCAGGCCTGTTTGCATCACGCAGCCGGCCACCGCCAGCCCGGCCCCGGCT
The DNA here is from genome assembly GCA_046259485.1 of Promineifilaceae bacterium (SeqCode). Taxonomy (GTDB): domain Bacteria; phylum Chloroflexota; class Anaerolineae; order Promineifilales; family Promineifilaceae; genus JAACFF01. Next base: position 32,479 of record JBJYWP010000047.1, read on the forward strand.
ACTATCGCGGCTATCACGCGCGGCAGGCGGATATTCCAGACAACGACGTTGGAAACGACGCTCTCTAGTCTCAGCAGTGCTCGCAATACCTGCCAGGGCTGCGTATCGGCCGCCCCGGCATTGATCGCCAGCAGCGCCAGCAGCAAAGTCAGCAGCAGCAGACCCCAGATGATGCCCTTTTTGCGCCTCACCTGCCGTTGAAAAGCGGCCGCTAGATCAATGGTAGCGGGAACGATCGACGGCTCCTTCACGATCGTGTTCCCCTTAAATACCGTTTTCCAGGGCTGTGGTGATGTGGTCATTCTTGCGGTCGTTCCTGGCACTCCGAGCAGGCTTGACACTCCGTGCAGGTGCCAAACAGGATAAGGTGATTGGTCACGACCTGGAAATCATGGCTTTCGGCGATGGCGTCGAACAAGTTTTGCACCGTTTCGTGGTCTACGGTCGCCACTTTGCCGCAGTTCTGGCAGACCAGGTGATGGTGCGGTTCCTCTGCGACTAATTCGTAAACGGCCGCGCCTACGCCCATATCGGAAACCGATACCTGGCCGGCATCAGCCAGCCGTTCCAGTGCGCGATAAACAGTCGACGGGTTGACCGCCGGTAGATTTACCTGGATCCGTTCGTAAATTTGTTTGGCAGTTAGGTGGAGCCCACTCTGTGAGAGGGCCCCACTCTGTGAGAGGGTCTTTAGAATCAATTGGTTGGTGGACGATGATCGCATATTGCACCTCTTGAAGATAGTATAATGCAAAGATTTGCAATTGCAATAATTTGAATAAATAATAAATTAAGCACCAGAACAGGTGGCGAGGGGATAGTACTTCTTGTGACATTAGATTGGTCCAATTTCAATCACTATATGATTATGGATATAGAAATTTAAAAATTGGACCAATCTCGATTGAAGAAATGACAAGGTGACAAAATGCTTGTCAAAACTTTGGCAATCGCTAGACTTTAAGAAACGGGGTGCTGGGCTGTTCGGAAGAGCAATTTATTTTTGCGTGGGCTGGATGGATTGTGAGCGGTTCCTGTATCCATATTTCACTTTTAGGCGAGTTTCGTATCGAATACGAAAGCGGCCTTACCCCCAGTTTTAGTGGCGATCGCCCGATCTCGCTCCTGGCCTACCTGCTGCTGCACCGGCAGGCGCCTGTTTCTCGCCAATACCTGGCTTATACGCTGTGGCCTGACTCATCTGACAGCCAGGCGCGGACCAACCTGCGCAATCTTTACTACACCCTGCGCAAAACCTTACCTGATGCGGATCAATACATAGCCGCCGACTCGATGACCTTGCAGTGGCGATCTGATACGGATGTTATGTTGGATGTGGCTGAATTTGATAAGGCGCTGGCAGCGACGAAGACGGCCGTTTCAGCGCAAGAAAAGATCACGTTTTTAGAGCAGGCGGCCGAGCTTTACAAGGGCGACCTGCTGCCCGGCAGTTATGATGATTGGATCATGCCGCTGCGCGAGGAGCTGCGGCAGGCATTCGTCGATGCTTTGCAGCAGTTGGTGGGGCTGTTGGAGCAGGAGGGGCAGTATCGATCGGCCATGCGCGTCGCGCAGCGCCTTATTCAACACGATCCCTTGGATGAGCCGGCCTATGTGCAGTTGATGCGCCTGCACGCACTTAACGGCGATCGCGCCGGGGTGCGCCGCGTTTATGAAGCATGTGTCTCGGCGTTGGGCCGCGAATTGAATTTAGAGCCCAGCCCGGCAACGCAAGCTGCTTATGAAGAACTTTTGCGTCTACCGATCGCTGCCGCTCCCTCTACTCCGGCCTTGGAACTGCTGCCGGACGTCGGTCAGATCAGGCCGCTGCCCTTGCCCGTGCCGGCGACGCACTTTATCGGCCGTGAGCTGGAGCTGGCGCAAACTGCCGACCGGCTGGCGGACCCGGCTTGCCGTCTGCTGACTATTGTTGGGCCGGGAGGCATCGGCAAAACACGCCTGGCCTTGCAAACGGCCGTTAACCTACAGCCGCTGTTTAACGATGGTTCAGCCTGGGTAGCCCTGAATGCCCTGCAAACAGGAGAACAGCTGGCGGCCGCGGTGGCCGGAGCGCTAAACCAACGCCTGCGCGGGGTAGCCGGCGCAGAGAAGGAATTATTTCCGCTGCTGGCGAACAAGGAACTGCTGATCGTCCTCGATAATGCGGAAGCCTTCGGCAGCCGATCCGAACATTTACTGCCGTCGACCGGCTTCTTATCACGACTGCTGGAACAGTCAACGGCGGTGAAGCTGCTGGTCACTTCGCGGCAAGCGCTGGGCCTGCCGCAGGAATGGCGCTTTGACCTGGGTGCACTGCCTCTGCCGGAAGAAGAGGCTGATGGCTTCGCGGAAGGAAACAGCGCCGTGCAGCTGTTCGTGCAGAGCGGCCGTCGCGCCGCGGGTTCTTTTTCGCCAACCGAAAATGATTATCTGGCCATCGCCAATATTTGCCGGCTGGTGGGTGGCATGCCCCTGGGTATTGAGCTGGCGGCTTCGTGGCTGCGGCTGCTTTCCCCGGCCGAAATCGCGCGTGAGATTGAGAACAGTCTCGATTTTCTGACGACTGCACAGGGCCATCTCCCACCCCGGCATCGCAGCCTGCGCGCTGTGTTCGATTATTCTTGGTCTTTGCTGAGCCCTGACGAACAACAAATTTTGCTGCGCCTGTCGGTTTTTCAGGGTGGGTTCACGCGGGAGGCGGCCAGGCAGGTAGCGATGGCCGATCTGCCGCAGCTGTCAGCCCTGGTGGACCGCTCGCTTGTTCAGCGTACAGGGTCCGGGCGCTACAACCTGCACAATGTCATTCGCCAATATGCCGCTGAGGCCGGCGCGGCTGCGGACACAGACGCGGATGCTGCCGAAAATGCTTACGGGCAAACGAGGCAGCGGCATAGTGATTTCTTTTTGCGGTGGTTGGCTGAGCAGGATAGTGCGCTGCGTGGGGCGGGGCAGAAGGGGGCCTTAACTGCCGTTTCCGCAGAGTTGGCCAATATCCGCGCAGCCTGGCAGTATGCGCTGGTGAACCGGCAGACCGATCTGTTAGGCGATGCTGCTTTTCCCCTGTTCTACTTTTTTGAATTGCGCGGCTTGCTGTCCGAAGGGGAAGCTGTTTTACGAACGGCGTCCGAAGCCTTGCAGCAGGGGATGGATACCAGTGGCGATCGCGCTGCCCGGAGGACGATTTGTGCGCTGAACATCTACCAGGCGTTTTTAGGTTTCCGGCAGGGTAAGGTGGCTGGGGCCGAGGCTTTGCTGCGTTCGGCCGTCAGTGAAGCCGAAGCGCTGGCGGCCACGTTTGCGCTTGAAGCCTCAAGTTTTGAGGTTGTACAGAGTCACGCCATGTTGTATTTAGGCGTCCTGGAATGGGCTTTCGGCCGTTTTGAAGAAGCCGTGGGCTGTTTGCAAAACTCGCTGGTCGCAGCCGGCCGGCAGCAGGCGCAGTGGGAAGCGGTCATGGATCAGGTTTATCTGGGCATGGTCAGGCTGGACCAGGGCTTGTTGGCTGAGGCGCGACGACTGCTAATAGAGGCGCAGCCCGCAGCTAACTCGGTGGGCGATCCGCGTTTGCTGGCCAACGCCGCGCTTATTTTCGGGCGGATCAATTTGTTGCTCGGCCGTTTGGATGAGGCCGAACAATCTCTGGCGGAATGCTTGGAAATGAGCCAGGAAACACGTGATCCCAACAGCATCACTTATGCGCTGCTCTATCTAGGCATGGTTAAGCAGGCGCAGGGGGATTTGCCGGCGGCGCGGCAGTTGATGGAACAAAGTATGGCTTTGTACGCCAAATTTAACGACCTGGTGGGGCTGGAACGAGCCTGGGTAACGATGGGCTTTCTGGAGCTTGCTGCTGATGACTTGGGAGCGGCGCGGGATCGTTTCCTGTCTTTCTTGAAGGCTAAAGAACGAACGCATTCGATTCGCTATGTTCTGGCGGTCGTGCTGGGCATGGCTTCTGTTCGCGCGCTCTCCGGTGACTTTTTCACGGCTTTGGTGTGGACGACGGCCGTTTTACAGCACCGGGGTATTGATTGGGAAGCAAGGCAGCGGGGGCAAACACTGTATGCTGAACTGGAGAGCTGGTTGACTCCGCAGCAGATCGCCGACGGCCGACAGCAGGCGGAATCCCAATCTTTCGAGAGTGTCTTGGATGCGGTTGTGAACCTGTAGCGCTTTTTAGTTTAGGTTGGTGCCTGGCAATTAGGTAGACGCGGAGGGCACGGAGGAGGCACTGAGGGCACACGCGCGGCAAGGATGCCGCGTCTACCAATTTCACCAATAAATTTATCATACAAACGATTGATCAAACGGCTGCCAAACGGCCTTTCTTTTATCCTATACCCAAAATTAAACAAACCCATCCAAGGGAGATTATATATGTTGCAGAAGCGCATTCTATTTGTTTGTTTATTCACGGTTGGCTGGCTGCTGGCCGGCTGCGCAGTGTTCGACAACGTGGCCGGTAATATTGTTCTGCCAACAAGCGAAGCCGCACCGACTGTTATTCCCGTGGTTCACTCTGAACCAACGCCCGGTGATCAACCGGTCTCTGAAGATATGGAGAGCAGCTCCGCCGACGGCAGTGGCCAGGTCGATCACAAGGGTATCGGTTTGACGTACGACCCGGCGCTTTTTAGTGAGGTTACGATTGAAGACGTAGCGGCTACGGCCGATCAGGGGCTGTTCGGACAACCGACTCCAGGGTATACCTGGATCGGCTTTGTGGGAGAGAGCGGACAGAACGAAGCCGCGAACCATTGGATGCAGTTCCGCGAGCCGCAAATCATTGTTTTCAACCGCAATGATTTCGGCAGCTTTGCGTTGGGAGATGGGATGGCGCGAGAAAAAATTGGCGCTTTTGAGCAGCTTTTAGCGGAACGGCCGTCTTCCTTCGACGGGGAGGTGCCGATCCTGCCGCTGATCAATGCCGTCCAGACCATTCAGGCGCAGGTGCGCTGGCTGGACTTTACCGGGAGATCGGGCATGCGCTTCATCACTTCATTCACGCAGGAAGTAGCGCCAATCGCTAATGACCGCCTTGTCTATATCTATTATGGATTGACGGATGATGGGCAGTACGGGGTGACGGCTTTATTTCCCCTCGCAGCCTCCTCACTGCCGGATACGATGCCCTCGTTAAGTGATCAGGAGATGGCAACTTTTAACGAAAATTATGATGTGGAAATGACGGCCGTTACGGAGCAGTTGAATGACCTGAGCGACGGCGATTTTAGCCCGCAGCTCTCCCAACTGGATGCATTGGTGCAGTCTCTAACTGTCGCCCCAACCCCACTCAATCTGCGGGTGCTGGCTGATGGACCGCGAAATGCGCAGCTTACGACCGATAGTATTGTTATCTCATCCCCCGGTGGCGGCGCAAGTCTCGATGTTCTTGCCGTCGGAGACGCCGTGGTTGTGAACGGCAGCAGCAGCGACGGGCTTTACCGGCGCATCCTTTGTGCGGATGGGGCGACCGGAAACTGCTGGCTGCCCGGCGATGTGCTGCAACTTATCGATACCGGCGACATGGCGCTAAGTACACCTATTCCTTTGGTAGATGGGCAGGTTGTGCAAGTTCAAGCACTTGTGGAAAATGTGGTCTTCGCCGCGCCCGACGAGAAGGGGGCGTTCCTGGGCAGCCTGCGGGTTGGTGAAGTGGCCGAACTGGTGGGGACGGATGCCGGCGGCGACTGGCTAAATATCGTCTGCCCGCGTCACATCGGCGTCAACTGCTGGGTGATCTCTGATCCGGATGTGAATAAACCGGTAGGCTTTTTCAGCACAGGTAATCCTGCTACAGCGACTGCAAGTCCGATCCCTGCGGCTACGATTGTGCCGGCTACAGCAGCACCGACGGCTGCGGCTACGGTCGTTCCAGCCACGAGGACGCCTACAGCCACGCCAATCCCTGTCCCGCCAACCGCGACCGCGTTTGTTTGTACCAACAGCGCCGCCCTGATTGCCGACGTGACAGTACCCGACAGCACGGAATTCGCACCTAACACCGGGTTTAATAAAACCTGGCGGATCAAGAATACAGGGACCTGCACCTGGGACGGCCGTTACCGGCTGATCCATCACGGGGGCAGCATGCTGGGGGCTATCACCAAAAGCCTGCCTTTACCGGCCAGGACAGCGCCGGGACAGACAATCGATATCACGCTGAGCCTGGTCAGCCCGGCGGTCTCGGGCACCTACCAAAGTGACTGGATGCTGCAAGATCCTCTGGGACGGCCATTTGGCGTCGGCCGCAGCAGCAGTCCATTTTGGGTGAAAATCGTGGTGCCTGAGGAATCAGCGACAATTATCTCCGGAGTTGTTTACCAGGACGCGAACGAGGACGGTATTTATAACAACGGCGAGATCTTGATGGGCAGCCGCGAAGTAAGGCTGTTCGCCGGCCCGGCCTGTCAAGTCGCGGCGCAGGCAATTGCCACAGCTTATTCGGATGGCAGCGGCCGTTATACTTTTGAAGGGCTGTACGAAGGCAGCTTCTGCGTGGGGCTGCCTGGGACAAATGGGCTGGATGATGTTTACGGTATTGCCATCGCCGCCGGACAGGCAATGCGGGATATTAATTTACGTTACCCTGTGCCGGCCGGCAGCATCAGCGGCTTTGTGTGGGATGACGTCTGCCTAGTTGATAAAAATGGAGAGCCGGTTGATGGCAATTGCGTGCCTGACGGAAGCGGGGGATACCGCGCCGATGGCATGATCGAACCCAATGAAGGATATATCGCCGGTGTGACTGTCTTGCTGCGACTGGGGTCGTGTGCGGCCGACAATACCGTTCCGGTGTTCGCTGTTACTGATGCCGGCGGCAGGTATGCCTTTAATGGTTTACAGGTAGATACCTTCTGCGTTTACGTCGATGCCGCATCACCGCAGAATGCGTCTCAACTGCTGCCGGGCGACTGGACGTTCCCGGCCAACGGCATCTGGTACCAGGAGATCACGCTGCTAGGGCTCGATCAGGCGTATCCGGTTAATTTTGGCTGGGATTACCAGCTGAGGTAAGAGCTTAGCAAGGTCTTGTGGACACAGAGGGCACGGAGGAGGCACAGAGGAAAATATTAAAAATTCTCTGTGCCCTAAACGGAGTTTAGGCCTTTGTGTATTCTCTGGGTTCTCTGCGTCCTTAAACTCAGTTCGCTTTCAGCCACTCCATGTTTGCGCCGATGTACTGTCTGGAGAAGTTGAAGACGTCATCCGTGTCGTAATTGCGGTAATAACACTCTATGTGCATGACCAGGGCGAGGTGCAGGGCGTAGAGATGCTTGCGCTGCTCCTCGGCGGAGGTGAAGGTGGTTTTGCCGTAACCGCGCAGACTGTTGGCATCCCCGGCACTAAATCCTCTAAACTGGGCTTCCATCAGCGGATCAGCCCACAGCGCTCGTTCAAAGTCAATGATGCCGCTGATACGGCCGTCTTTGACAAAGAAGTTGGGATTCCATGCATCCCAATGTACCAGGCAGGGCGTGATAACCTCCTCCAGGGTGGGGGCATGTTTCATCACCGCGGTGCGCAGTTCGTCATAGCTAAAGTCGAAGGCTACGTTTTTACGGGCGGCGTCTTCCAGCAGCGATTCCAGGATCTTGATGAAAGCCTCTTTCCAGGTATCCGCGCGCAGGTCCGGATTTCCATCATAACCAAAATAGGAGCCTGGAAAGCGGTTGATCTCGCGCACGATCTCGCCGATTTGCAGTTCTAGTGCTTCCTGTGTTGCGGCCGGCAGGGCTGCTTTCACATGTTCAAGACAATGCCCATCGACCTTTTCCATGAAGAAATAATCTGCGTCGCAGAGGTCATGATCGCCATCGAAAAAATAGATTTCGGGCACGGGAACGGCCGGATTTTGTTTGACCAGGCGCATGGTCGCTACTTCGGTGTCCATGATGTTTTGTTCGTAGAGCATGACTTCTACCCCAGGTAGCGGGGCGATTTTAAGAACGGTTTCACGGCCGTCGGCCAGGCGGACTGCATAAGAGGCATTAAACCAGCCATCTTTTAATTCAAGCACGGCACCTTCGCCGTCCGCCAAGCCCAGACCATGAAAGGCGCGGGCAGCCATGTTTTCAATCTGCTTCCGCGTCTTCTTGTTTTTAGTTTTGCTTTCCATATTTACCAGATCAGCGCCGTTTCACCCCTATGAAACCTCAGGCCTAAATCACCTCGAAATTTGCGTGGAGTTCGGCCAAGGAATCAGAGCCAACCCAAATATCGAAGACGGCCATATCCTGGATCCGGGCTCCGGCGCTTGTGCTCCAGTAGGCTAATTTATCGGGCCCGAGAGAGAAGGTGACGGTTTTTTGCTCGCCGGGCTGGAGCGTAATGCGCTCGAAGCCCTTTAACTCGCGCATCGGGCGCGAATCGCTGCCCCATTTTTGGTGGATATAGAGTTGAACCACCTCATCACCGGCAACCGGGCCTGTATTGGTCACGTCCACCGAGACGGTTAGTGATTGGCCTATTTTTACCGTTGCATCAGAGAGCTTGAGATTGTCAATGGCGAATGTTGTGTAGCTTAAACCGAAGCCAAAGGGATAAAGCGGCGTGGTGGGGTTATCCCAATAACGCGAACGGTAGTGTTTGCTGTTCTCCGGTAAATGGGTCAGCGTTCGCGCGTAATAGAGCGGCGCATGGTCCCCACTGCGCGGGAAACACACGGGTAATTTGCCGCCCGGATTGACATCGCCGAAGAGGATGTCGGCCACGGCATTACCGCCTTCGCTGCCAGGTTCCCAGGCTTCAAGAATGGCGGGGATGTTTTCGGCGGCCCAGTTGATGCTCAGGGGACGGCCGTTCAACAGTACCAAGACAACCGGCTTGCCCAACGAGCTGACAGCCTTGAGCAGTTCTTCCTGCTGCCCGGGTAGATCGAGCGAACCGCGAGAGGCAAATTCCCCGGCCATATCGGCCGTTTCACCGAGGACCATGATCACTAGGTCTGAGGCTTGCGCCGTCTCAACAGCGGTCTGGAAAGCCGCTTTTGCTTCTACGGCCGTCTGGCGCGGTTTCTTGGCCACCGCATCGAATTCACCAAAGGGGTGGGGAATATCGCGGTAAATCTCCGGCCCCGGCGCGTAGGTAACATTGGCTTCCGGCAGTTTAGCGCGAACACCTTGCAGGACTGTGACCGCCTCCGGCTCGTGTCCGAAGACCATCCACGATCCTTCGGTGGCCTCCATCGAGTCCGCCAACGGGCCAATTACGGCGATGCTTTTCAGGTCTTTCGATAGCGGCAGCAATCCGTCTTCGTTGCGTAACAGGACCATCGAGCGTTGGGCAGCAAGGCGCGCGGCCTCCCGGTGTTCCGGCAAAGTAGTTACCTTTTCCAGCAAGGTTTCATCGACATAGGGATTTTCAAACAGCCCCATTTGTACCTTGAGGGCCAGGATCGGCCGTACCATCTTATCGATCTCGCTCATGGCGAGCGAACCGTCTTCCACTAAACCTTCCAGGTTTTCCAGGTAGGTGTTGGAGGCCATGTCCATGTTCAAGCCTGCCTTGAGGGAGCGTAGGGCGGCATCTTGTTTGTCGCGGGCAAATCCCTGAATAACCAGGTTGCCAACCCCAAATGCATCACTGACTAAAAATCCCTCAAAGCCCCATTCTCCCCTGAGGACGTCGCGCAGAAGCCAGCGGTTAGCGCCGGCGGGGACGTTGTTTAGGTCCATATAGGCGCTCATGAAGGTGCCCACGCCTGCGTTTACAGCAGCCTGGAATGGGGGAAGATATACGTTGCGCAGTTGAGCTTCGGACAGGAAAACGGGATCGTAATCGCGCCCGCCGTCCGCGGCGCCGTAGCCGGCGAAGTGCTTGGCGCAGGCCACGACTCGTTCCGGGTCTGATATCTCCTGGCCTTGAAAGCCGCGCACCTGGGCGGCGGCCATGGCTGCGCCTAGATAAGGATCTTCACCCGCGCCTTCGACGATACGCCCCCAGCGGGCGTCGCGGGCGATATCCAGCATCGGGCCGAAAGTCCAATGGATTCCGGCGGCGCGAGCTTCTTTGGCAGCGATGGCCTGAGCTTGCTCAGGCACCGCCGGGTCCCAAGAGGCAGCCATCGCCAGCGGCACGGGAAAGATCGTGCGGTAACCGTGGATGACGTCCAGGGCAAAAAGAACGGGAATCCCTGAAGGGCTTTCTTCGATGGCGATTTTTTGTAGTTCGTTGAACTGTTTTGTGTCATTGAGCCAAAGTACCGAGCCGGCCCCTTTCTCGCGAATAATCTCTTCAGGTTTGGGACCTTCATTCCATTCCGCGCCGCCGATTTGGGCCAGCTGAGCCACTTTCTCGGCGAGACTCATTTGATCCAGAAGCGCATCGACTCGTTTGGTAACG
>JBJYWP010000048.1:0-36710 GCA_046259485.1 Promineifilaceae bacterium (SeqCode)
GTGACGCAAGATCATGATTTCCAGGTCTTTGTCTTTTTCAGACAAACGGCCGATATGAACCAACTCTAGAATAGTGGAGAAAATGTGTGTGATTGCCAACCAAAACATAAAAAGTCCTGCTTCAAGAATATTGGAGCAGGGTTCTATCAAACTATTCGAGAATGGCGTTCAGTTAGCTTTTCTCTCGAGTAGGAGGATTGGATCCTAGTTTTTGCATACTACGCCTGCAAATTTCTGATCAATGAACTATTTGAACCACGCGAGACAATGAATCCGGCTATGGGAAGCAATTTTCAAATTGTCAATTGGCAAGGCTCTGTGTGTTACATAAAACTTCCTTGACCTATTTTAACGGTAAGGTTTATATTATAAAGTAGGGAAGCCATAACCACGCTATAGCTGGGGTTGATGGGGTAGCTGGCATTGCACCAATGCTGATCACAGCCATCCACCACACACAACCCGCACGAGCAATCTTTCCCTGATTGCTCTATGGGCGATGCCGCAAACTTGGCACCCTTTCTTTTAAAGGCGAGGTCCTGCACCCGGCTGCCGTACCGCCCAAGAGGGAACGGAGCAATGTTCAATAGAATCCTGGTGCCACTCGATCAATCTCCTATCGCTGAATGTGTTCTGCCGCATCTGGTTGCCTTTGCTAAGGTCTATGATGCCCACGTGACTCTCATTCACATCATGGAATGCCCGACAGCTGCCAATCAACTACCGCCCATTGATCCCTTATCGTGGCAGCTATGTAAATCAGAGGCGGAGGCTTATCTGAATGATGTGGTCAATCGTTTGTCTGAGGCCGAGTTGGAACCTGAGCCTGTTCTCTTAGAAGGCCAACCTGCGCACACCATTATTGAGTACGCACAAAGCAATGCGATTAATCTGATCATGATGAGCAGCCATGGCCAAACGGGCATGAGCCGCTGGAATGTCAATAGTGTGGTGCGCAAGATCATTCAGGAATCCATGATCTCCACCATGGTAATACGCGCCTACAATCCGGTTGTCGAAAGACTGCATGGGTTTGTATATCAGCGAATCCTTGCACCTTTGGACGGTTCGCTTCGTTCGGAGTGCGTGCTTCCCGTAGTGGTAACACTGACCAAAGAACATCAGGCTAACTTGATGTTAGCTCATGTTGTGGTCAAGCCGGAAATGCCCCGGCAGACTCCGCTGAATCAGGATGATTTAGAACTCATCCAGCGCTTCGTAGATCGTAACTTGCGCGCTGCCAACGATTACTTCAAACGATTACAAACTCACCTGGGAGTTGATTTTGTGCCTCGCTTGTTGGTGAGTGAAAATATTGCTATCAGCCTACATCAACTGGTTGAAAATGAAGCGGTAGATCTGGTTGTGATCAGCGCTCACGGGTACTCCGGCCATGCGAAATGGCCGTATGGTAGCCTGACCACCAGTTTCATTGATTATGGAAACACCCCCTTGCTCATCGTTCAAGATTTAGCGCCCGGCGAAGTCACCTTGTCCGAGGCAGAGGCTGCTGCCCAAGAAGTCAAAGGACATTAGAAAATGCCGGCGATCGAAATCTCGACGGTTACTGCAGATGCGTGCCCGGATGAAGGCTCGCCAGAGTCTCTGAAACGTTTCGCTCACCAGTTGGCCAGTGATCATCGCCAGGTGACGTTGCAGGCTGTTGATCGCCAATCACTCGACCAACTCGAATCACAGAAAAAGAGCCTGGATCAGGCCTATTCGCATTTCCGACAGCAAGCCCAGGATGATCTCTTGTTTATGCAGGCGGGTGAGTGGCTTCTTGATAATTATTATGTTGTGAGCAGTGCACTGCAACAAATTGAACAGGACATGCCCCGGGAATTTTATCGCCAGCTCCCCCGTCTTGAAGTTGGAGAGTGGCGGGATTACCCGCGCGTCTATCTGCTTGCGCGGGAGCTGCTGGCTTGTCAAACGCAACATGTAGACCTGGACTGGGTGCGGCAATTCGTCACTACCTACCAGGAAATTACACCACTTACTATGGGCGAGCTTTGGGCGTTGCCTACCATGCTGCGCTATGGGTTCATTGAAAAGTTAATCCAGACACTGGAACCCCTTTCCGACCAGGCTGGAAAGGGTCCAGCGATTGTAATAGAGGCAGGAAACAATATAGACGATACGAATGTAGCCTGGTGCATATTAGGCCTACGATTACTGGATACCCAGAATTGGTATCGTTTCTTTGAAAAAGTCAGCCTCGTGGACCGGGTGCTTGGCCAGGATCCGGCAGGCGCCTACCTAGATATGGATTTTGCCACCCGGGATTCGTATCGTAAGGTGGTCGAGAGGCTATCATGGGCCACCTCTCTGGAAGAGGTAGCGGTCGCCGGGCAGGCAGTACAGCTGGCCGGCCGGACGCGGACTGATGGAATGACACCTGGTACTGCATGCGAAAACCATGTCGGGTACTACCTTGTTGGAGATGGCTTATGCCAATTGGAGCAAAAGCTAGCTTACCAACCGCCAAGACAGATCCGGCTTCGTCGCTGGTTCCTGCAAAGCCATCCTGCTTTTTTATATCTGGGAAGTGTAACCTGTCTTACGCTGTTTTCGTTTCTTTTCTTATGGGTCTATCTTTGGTACGTGAATTCCTCACCCCAGGCTTTTTGGGTCGCCGGCGTTCTGCTATTAATCCCCCTCTTTTCCGTAGCGATTAGCCAGGCCACCTGGCTAATGACTCAGCTGGTTAAACCACGTGTTTTACCCAAGATAGCATTTGAGGATGGCATACCAGATAGCTGTCGTACCATGATAGTGGTGCCTTCTCTATTGGGTGATGAGGCTGAAGTAAGTACGTTATTACAGCAAGTGGAACTGCACTACTTAAGTAATAATGACGCCAATATCACCTTCGCGCTACTGACGGATTTCTGTGATGCGCCGCAGCAGAAAATGCCCACAGACGAACTGTTTCTCACCCTGGTTGTCCAGGGCATCCAGCGTCTTAACCAGAAATACGGCCATCCACCAGACAAAGGGCCCTTTTACCTCTTTCATCGCCAGCGGCTGTGGAATCCTGAGGAAGGATGTTGGATGGGCTGGGAGCGAAAGCGGGGCAAGCTTGAAGAATTCAACCGGTTGCTGCTGGGTAAAGGCACAACTTCATACACGGTCCAGATTGGTCATATGGATATACTCCCTCAGATCCGCTACGTCATTACCCTGGATGTCGACAATACCTTGCCCCAAAACCAGGCGCCGGTCCTCATCGGTACGCTGGCCCACCCCTTGAATCAAGCCCGCTTAGATCCGCAAACGGGTACCATAACCAGGGGTTATACTGTGTTGCAACCTCGCGTAGAAATCAAGCCTTCCAGCTCCAACCAGACATTGTTTTCTCGGCTGTTCGGTGGTAATAGCGGCCTGGATCTCTACTGCCAAGCCGTGTCTGATATGTACCAGGATCTGTTTGGCGAAGGCATTTATATGGGCAAGGGGATTTACGAAGTATCTACCTTTGACAAGTGCCTGGCTGGTCGGGCGCCGAAGAATTGGCTAGTGAGCCATGATCTGTTTGAAGGAATATACGGCCGTGCTGCGCTGGTTTCTGATGTGATTGTCTACGAAGAGTATCCCCCCATTTACCAGGTACATACTCGGCGTAAACACCGCTGGATCCGTGGGGATTGGCAGCTGTTGCCCTGGCTAATGCCCAAAGTACCCCATTTACAGGCCGGCAAAATTCAAAATGAGTTATCCATAATCGATCGTTGGAAGATTGTGGACAACCTGCGGCGCAGCCTGCTACGGCCTACACTGATGCTTCTCCTTGTAGCTGGTTGGTTATGGCTGCCTGGTTCGCCGCTAGTTTGGACTCTGGTGGTCTGCCTGATCCTGGCCAGCGACGTCTTCATCAGCCTGATTGATGTCCTCGTGCACAGTCAAAAAAACAAGGTTCAGTTCCATTTCGGCGAGACTGTTCAGCGACCTTTGTCGCGCTGGCTCTTTGAGCTGATAACCCTTCCTCATGAGTCCCTTATAGAGGGCGATGCCATTCTCACGGCTTTTGTGCGTATGTATGTTACCCACAAGCGACTCCTACAATGGACCACTGCCGCTCACACCGTTCAATTGCTCGGTAAGAACCAGTCAATCGCCGTCGTCTGGCGAGAAATGTCAGCCACCTCTGTGCTGGCCGTGATGTTGGCCTTGCTGATTGGTCTGCTTAACCCAACTGCTCTGCTGGTGGCAGCGCCATTACTGTTAATCTGGCTCGCAGGGCCGCTGATTATTATGTGGATTAATAAGCCTTTGCGGAAAGCTGGGCAACCTTTATCGCCAGATCAAAAAAAACAGCTACACTGTCTAGCCCGGCGTACCTGGTTCTTCTACGAGCAGTTTATCGGCCCGGAAGATCATTGGTTGGCCCCTGATCATTTTCAAGAAGATCCGCGGGGCCTTATTGCACATCGTACTTCGCCTACCAACATCGGCCTGACGCTCTTAACTACGTTGGCCGCCTATGACTTGGGCTACATTGGCTTGCCTGAGTTGCAGGTTCGCTTGACAAGCACGTTAGATGGCATGGATCAGCTCGAGAAGTACCGCGGACATTTTCTCAACTGGTACGATACCAGGACTCTGATGCCGCTGCCACCTCGCTATATTTCTACTGTGGATAGCGGGAACCTGGCCTGTTGCCTGGTGGCTTTGCGTCAGGGATGCCTGGCGCTGCCCGATAACTGCCTGCCCAGGAGAGAGCAGCGCCAGGGCGTCATCGATACACTTGCCGTGCTGAGCGAAACCTTGGCGGGGTTGGTTAAATCGGCGCCGGATTCAGTGCGTGCTCTTCAGCAGCGGCTGGAAGGTATTGCGGAACAAGTGCAAACAGTGGGCGATGATCCGCTCCATTGGTCGGCATTGATGAAACGATTGCAGAACGATGTTTGGCCCACGGTCGATCAGGATCTGGTAAATCTTCTGGGCGGCGAAACCTCGAAGCGGGCAGCGATCCACAGCGTACGAGTCTGGTCTGACCGGGCACATCATCAATTGTTCGATGTGCAGCGTAAGTTTCATATGTTGATCCCCTGGCTGGTCTTTATACCTGAAGCGCCTTCCCTGTTGCAGGCCCCGCAAATCGATCCTTCACTTGCCGCCGCCTGGCAATCATTGATCGAGGAATTGCCCTTGACCGGAATCGCATGCCGTGAGATACCAGCCATCTGCCTCAATGCGCAAAACCAACTGGACCAACTCCTTCTATTGCTGCCCAAAGAACTGGGAATGCCGGAACAGGTGCAGCAGGCACGTCAATGGTGTAAGGATTTCAAGCAGGCGCTTGTCGCGGCGGAAGCTGAAATCTCCAAGATAATTTCTGCCTTTGAAGATATCAGCCACCGAATTGAAGAGTTGATCACCGAGATGCATTTTGCTTTCTTGTACGACCCGGATCGAGGCGTATTTCACATCGGCTACAATGTTGATATCGAATCGCAGGATGCCAATTATTACGATTTGTTGGCCTCAGAAGCGCGATTGGCCAGCCTGCTGGCCATTGCTAAAGGAGATGTACCGGAGCGGCATTGGCTTTGTCTGGGCCGGCCATTGAAACAGGTAGAAGGCAGGCCACTCCTCCTTTCCTGGAGCGGCACCATGTTTGAATACTTGATGCCTAGCCTGTTGACACGGCAGACTAGTGAAACATTGTTGAACCAGAGCATTTATGGCTGTATTGAACAACAGATCACTTACGGTCGTCGGAAGGGGGTACCCTGGGGTAACTCTGAATCAGGTTATTATGCTTTTGACGCAAGCTTGAATTACCAATACCGAGCCTTTGGTACGCCAGGTTTAGGTTTCAAACGAGGACTGGAAGATGATCTGGTTGTCAGTCCTTACTCTACAGTGCTGGCATTGCCCTTCCAGCCAAAGGCTGTGATGGACAATATCGCCCGCCTGATTGAGATGGATATGTTAGGGGACTATGGATTCTATGAGGCCGTTGATTTCACCCGTTCCCGGTTGACACTTGGTCAGGAGTGGGCTGTAGTTCGTTCCTTCATGGTCCACCATCAGGGAATGATCATGCTGTCACTGGTTAATACGCTGCAGGACAAGCCCATGGTACGGCGTTTTCATGCCGATCCCCAGGTGCGCAGTGTTGAGTTGCTGTTGCAGGAACGGCTTCCGGTTGGTGCTCCAGAAACCATTATTTCTCAGGAGGAAGAAACCCTGGCCCGCCTGGAACAACCGAAAATAGCGTCCATGGCCTGGAGAGTACCTGAGAACACAGCTTTTCCTGTGGCTCACTACCTGGCCAACGGTCGTTTTGGAGTACTGATCACCAATGCAGGAGGCGGCTACAGCCGCTGGAAGGACATTGACTTAACCCGTTGGCGCGCGGACACTACCAGGGATGATTGGGGAACCTGGATCTACATTCAAGATGCCGACAGCGGCCAATTGTGGTCCGCAACACCCCAACCTACAAACAGTCCCAAGCATCATTGGGAAATAAATTATTCACCCCAGCAGGCAGATTTTCACTGTACAGGGTTGGGTATCTCCACACACTTGCAGATCACTGTTCCCCCGGACGACGATCTGGAGATTAGACGATTGCGGGTGACAAACCACAGCCGCCACCGCCGTCGCCTAGCCATAACCAGCTATGGGGAGGTGGTCCTTGGCGGGCAAGATAGCGACCGACGCCATCCAGCCTTTAACAAGCTTTTTATCGAAAGCGAATACCACCCTGACAATCGAACACTACTGTTTCGCCGCCGGCCACGCACAGCTGAGGAACAGGCGCGCTATTTGGCTCATAGCTTGATCCTCGAGCCAGACAAACAGTTCCAGGTTGAATATGAAACAGACCGGGCTTACTTCCTGGGTCGCGGCGGTAGCCCCAGGCAACCGGCTGCCCTAAGGGCGATCGGTGGCGGGTTAAGTGGAGCGTCAGGGGCTGTCCTGGATGCCATCATGTGCTTGCAGGTAAGGCTGGAGATCGAACCGAATAGCACCAGAGAGGTTACTTTCCTAACCTTAGCCGGCACATCACGCGAGGATCTTCTCTCTATCGTGGCGCGATACCTGGCCCCTGGCCATGTACACTCTGCATTCGGCCGGGCACTTGCCAAGAGCGAGCTGTACCTTCGCCAGCTCAATCTCAGTTCAGAGGAACTGGAACATTTCCAGGAGCTGTTTTCTTTACTCACCTTTCCCCATGCAAGTTTACGGCAAAGCCCGCAAATATTGGCCCAAAACCGCTTGGGCCAATCAGCCTTATGGCCCTACGCCATATCTGGAGACTTGCCGATCCTACTGATATCGTTGGCGAACGATGCAGAGCTGGGATTGCTGGCCGAGTTACTGCAGGCCCATCGCTACTGGCGCCATCAAGGCCTGCAAATCGACCTGATTGTGCTTAATGAACAAGGGATAAGTTATGATGCGACACTCCAGAATCAGCTTTATCGCATGCTGCGGCGCATGCATTGCGATAACTGGCTCAATCGCCGTGGCGGTATCTTCGTGGTACAGGCTGACCGCTTGAGTAATGATGAAAAGTCCTTGTTCGCCGCTGCTGCCCGGGTCATGTTGCACGGACGCGCGGGCAGTCTGCCGCAACAACTTTCTGATATATATCGTCCGGCCACCCGGCCTCCGGTTTTTGTACCGCCACGAATTAGTCAGCCCTTGGAACCAGTACCACCGTTACTGCGCCCGGAACATTTACTCAACGATAATGGCTGGGGTGGCTTCAGCACCGATGGCCGTGAGTATTGTATCTACCTGCGGACAGGCGAACGAACGCCGGCACCGTGGGTCAATGTAATCAGCAACCCCGGCTTTGGCTTTCTGGTTTCGGAAATGGGCAGCAGTTTTTCTTGGGCTTTGAACAGTGGTGAAAACCGGCTCACGCCCTGGTACAACGACCCGGTATGTGACCCATCAGGCGAAGCATTGTATGTGCGCGATAGAGTGACTAACACGCTCTGGTCACCTACACCACAACCGTTGCCGGCAAATTCGCCTTATCTGGTGCGTCATGGGGCTGGCTACACTAAATTTGAACATCACAGCCATGGGCTTAAACAAGAATTGCGGATGTTTGTGGATGCCGATGCGCCGGTGAAGCTAATCTGCCTGCGCTTGGAAAACACTTTGAGCCAGTCCCGGATGTTGTCTGTAACTTACTACTGCGAATGGGTGCTGGGCGTAAATCGGGATCAGACACAGCAATATCTGATCCCGGAGTATGACAGCCAGACCGGTGCGCTGCTGGCGCGCCAGCCTTATCAAGCCGAATTTGGCAGTAGAGAAGCCTTCCTAGCCGCCAGCCAACACCCCGATGGTTTGACCGCCGATCGCACCGAGTTCTTAGGCCGGTTGGGCGATCTATCAAGGCCGGCGGCGTTGAAAAGGGTTGGTTTGACAGGTCATGTGGAGGCTGGTGCAGATCCATGCGCCGCACTGAAGCTGTATGTCGATCTGGAAGCAGGCGAGACCAAGGAGATCTACTTCATGCTGGGCCAGGGAACTGATCGGCAAGAGGCCCTAGCCTTAATCAAACGTTTCCAGGATCGCGCCCAGGTAAAGGCTGCTTGGAAAGCAGTTCAGGTGAAATGGGATAAATTACTGGGTGTTGTCCAGGTGGAAACACCTGACGAACAGATGGACTTGATGCTCAACCGTTGGCTGCTCTATCAAAACCTTTCTTGCCGTATTTGGGGCCGGTCGGGCTTTTACCAATCCAGCGGCGCGTTTGGATTTCGAGACCAGCTGCAGGATGTAATGGCCACGCTCCATGCCGCACCAGAGATAGCCCGGCAGCAGATATTGCGCGCCGGTGGCCGCCAGTTTGAGGATGGCGACGTATTACACTGGTGGCACCCGCCATCCGGAAGAGGTGTACGAACCCGTATCAGCGACGACTTGCTCTGGCTACCCTATGTGACCGCTGAATACGTCTCCTGCACCCAGGATGAGGCTATTTTGCATGAACCGCTCTCATTTCTGCAGGGGCCAATACTGGCTGAAGGTGAAGAGGAGCGTTATGGTCATTATAAACCTGTTGAAGAGAGAACCAGCCTGTATGATCACTGCTGCCGGGCTATCGAGCATGCATGCAGGTATGGCGATCATGGCTTGCCCTTGATTGGAGCCGGGGATTGGAATGATGGCCTGAACCGGGTGGGAATCGCCGGACGAGGTGAAAGTGTTTGGCTGGGCTGGTTCATCTACGCCACACTGGCCCGTTTTTTACCTATATGCCGCCGTTTGGATGATCAAGGTCGGGTGGAACAATATTATCGGCGCATGGCCGAGCTGCGTATGGCTATAGAGGAGCATGGTTGGGATGGGGAATGGTACCTCCGAGGGTATTATGATGACGGCCACTCCCTTGGCTCGCGACGGAACCAAGAATATCGAATTTCCTCTATCGCGCAATCATGGTCAGTGCTTTCAGGAGCCAGCGACGGGCAGAGAGCGCAGCAGGCGATCAATGCTCTTTGGCGTCATCTGGTGCGGCCCGAAGAACAACTTGTGTTGCTGTTTACTCCACCTTTCGACCAGAACAACCGTGACCCCGGATACATCAAAGGTTACCCGCCGGGGATCAGGGAAAACGGTGGGCAATATACGCATGCCGCTTCTTGGGCCGGATGGGCCAGCGCGTGCCTGGGCCGAGGTAGTGACGCTTATCGCATATTTCAAATGCTTAATCCCATTTCTCACGCCGATACAGCTGCCAAGGCGCAGCTGTACCGCGTTGAGCCATACGTTGTCGCCGCCGACATTTATAGTTTCCCCCCACACACCGGGCAAGGCGGCTGGACATGGTATACCGGCTCGGCAGGCTGGCTCTACCGCTTGGGTCTCGAGGCCATACTCGGACTGCGCCGCGAAGGGCAGCTTCTGCACCTTGCCCCCTGTATTCCTGAACTGTGGCCGTCGTTTCGAATCCAATACCAGGTTGGTGAAGCCGTTTACCAGATCGAGGTGTTGAACCCGGAGCGGCGGAACCGTGGCGTGAAAGAAGTTTATTTGGACGGGCAGACTATATCTGACGGGCTGATTACACTTGTAGACGATGGTCAAGAGCATCAGGTACAGGTGCTGATGGGTATTTGAAAAGGAATGCCTTCACGCCCGAGAGTGTAACGTCCTCATTGAGGCAGAGGTTAAGCGAGTAAATTTGGAGAATGACAATAGAATTTTGTTAGGCAAGTGTTTTGAACTTCGCCATATCGACTTGAAATCGAAGCTTTATACGGCTGCTGACTATCTGATATAACGTCGGTATGTGATGGATTATTCAATAAATACTCATAGTAGGGCAAAAACATAATTGTTAGGTTTTTACACGTGAGTGGTCCACTCCCGTCGCTCCCGACGGCCTATAGTGTTTAATTATAGGATTAAGAACTCCCAAGTAATCTTGGGAGTTCTTTTTTTTGGGGGGGTGCACTGTTTCTTGATCGCGGGAGCAATTCCTAAAGTAATAACGAGCGGGCATCTAAGTCTTAGTCTTTATAAGACAAACGGCCGATTTGGATCAACTCGAGAAAAGGGGAGAATATGTGTGAAAGGGCTAACCAAAATTTCAAAGAAATCCTACTCCAAGAAGAGTGAAGCAGAATTGAATCGGGGTATTATGGTGTTTAGTTAGCTTGTCTCTGGGGTAGAAAGGTCGAATCCTGGTTTTTTGCATATTATGGGTTTTGCAGGGTTCGCGCACTTAAGAGGTCATGCAAGGGAAAATTAGCCAAGATCAAGTTCTTGCTGAGTGTGCTTGCACTTCCTGATTCTGAACATTAACAGAAAACTATTATACCTAACAATATATATACAAAATATTGACAAAGTACATACAAACGTCTATACTATTCATGGTTCCGAATGAAAAACCGTATAAGCAGCACTAAACGAAAAGGCTTAAGGAAACTGATGAATTCTAGAAATGGGAATGGCAACAAAATGAACATTATCGAATTGAAGGATATTGTTAAATCCTTTCCAGTTGGCGATGACGAAGTGAAGGTTTTGCATGGCATCTCACTTAACATCGAGCAAGGAGAGTTTGTTTCAATCGTTGGACCTTCCGGTAATGGCAAGTCAACTCTGCTGAATATGGTGACCGGCATTGATCGCCCTTCAAGTGGAGAAGTGATCGTTTCCGGTCGACCAGTTCACGCTATGAGTGAAAATGAACTGGCTAAATGGCGCGGGCAAGAAGTTGGAATCATCTTCCAGTTCTTCCAGATGCTGCCCTCGCTCAGTTTGCTGCAAAACGTAGTTTTGCCGATGGAATTTGCCAATAAATACAAGCGCGCACAGCGGCGCGAGAGAGCAATGGAACTCTTAAAAATGGTTGGTTTGGCTGACCAGGCGAATAAGCTGCCTAGTATGGTATCTGGCGGACAGCAACAGCGAGCAGCCATCGCTCGTGCACTGGCGACTGACCCGGCTCTGCTCATCGCTGATGAACCAACCGGCAACCTGGATGCTAAGACGGCGGGTCAAGTATTCGATCTCTTCGTCCATCTTATCGAAGAACAAGGCAAGACTATGCTTATGGTTACCCATGACCAGGAACTGGCTAATCAAATTCCGCGTAAGGTTGAGATCGTGAACGGCGTTATCACTCACGACAGCAAACCACAACCAATAGAAACCGTTCGAGTCCCGTCCAATGGGGAAATCGTTGTCGATACACCATCAAACGGCTTAAGAGGAATCTTTGGTCGCCGCTTGGTACCAAATAGCTTGTCCGCCTAAGGGCGCGGAGAAATGGAATGATTACGTTGCTGAACAAAGTGTGGTTTGATCTGTGGAAAGATAAATCGCGTACATTGCAGGTAGTGCTCGTAATCGCCTTGGGAGCGATTGCCATTGGCCTGGTGATAGGCGGTCGCAATCTGATCGCTGATTCTGTGCTTACGGGGTCGCAAGCCGCTGAGCCACCTCATATTAGGCTCAGCGTTTCCCCACCCCTAACCAAAGATCAATTAGATAGGGTCGAGCGGATTGATGGTGTGGCCGAAGCTGAGGGGCTACAAACAGCGCCTGTAGAGTGGCGCTATATTGGTGACGAAGATTGGCAAACGGGTGTGCTTAACGGCCGTGATGATTATACCGAACAAAAGATGACCCTGGTGGGCCTCGTGAGCGGCGAATGGCCAGGACGAGACACCATTGGCGTCGGCCAAATCTCGGTCGGACCGAGCATTGTTAAAGAGGGGGATACCATCGAGCTGCGCTTTGGTGAAAGAGTTCGTACGGTAGATGTGGTTGCGACAATGGATCCCGTCGGCCCTACACCTGTTTTTGGTGAAACATTCTATGCTGACGGCCGTACCTTCGAACGTATCACCGGTATCGATTCTTACAGTTTGATCCAGACTCGCGATGTCGAGTTCGATCAAGAGCGGGCCGAAGCAACTGATTTGCTAATTCAAAAGTACTTTGAAGATATCGGCGTTGACTCAGTAGGTCTCGGATTCCCATTTCCGGTTCGTGTCCAATCACCTGATGTCCCGCCGGCGGAATCGATTCTAAACGCCCTGTTCCTCCTTTTAGGCATCTTAGGTGTGATTGTCGTCATCCTAGGTATATTTCTTGTTTATAATAGTATCAGCGCCATCGTTTCGCAGCAGGTTAATCAGATTGGCGTGATGAAGGCAATCGGGGCAAATTCTCGCCAGGTGCTTGTGAGTTATCTTCTGCTGGTGTTCACATACGGAATTTTAGCGGCATTCATCTCCATCCCTATCGGTGCAGCGGCGGCGTTAGGGTTGCAAAGCTTTTTCGCCGACTTCCTCAATATGGAGATTTTTGAAGTTCGCGTCGATACGACTGCCGTATTTGTCCAGGTTGCTATCTCCATAATTGCACCCATGCTGGCGGCATTGTTCCCCTTGCTGTCGGGTGTGCGCATAACCGTACGTGAAGCGATCAGTACCTATGGCCTCGACGGTTCGGCCAGTGCGCTCGATCGTTTGGTAGCCAGCGCGGTCCGTTTTCCGTATACAATTCTCTTGACTATCGGCAATACTTTTCGCAACAAACGCCGCGTTGTCATCATTGAAATCGCGTTGGTCGTCGCCGGCGCCATTTTTATGATGGTCATTGGCGTCAATGACGCAACACAATTCACATTTGGCAACCGACTGGCAGAAATCCACAATTATCAGGTCACATTGGCCTTAGAGGAACCGGAACGTGCGCAGGCGGTTAAGATCATTGCCCAGAGCATAAGTGGTGTTGAGGCCACGGATTCCTGGTTGGTGCTGCCGGCTACAGCCCGTCCAATGACAAAAGATGAGTCAACTGTAACTGATCAGCGGGTAAGCCTTTTTGGAATCCCGCCAGATACGGTCCATTACAAGCCACAGATTGAAGAAGGCCGCTGGCTGAACGCCGATGACACGAATGCCGCAGTGGTCAGCAAGTCGGTCGCCGAAGAAGAAAGCTGGCGCCTTGGGGATGTAATTACGCTGGAGGATGGAAACGGGCGAGAATTAATGGTCGAGATTGTAGGTACGTTATTTGATCCAGCCATAAACTCTTCAATCTATTTACCTCTCGGTACAATGCAGCGTGGACTACGTTACACTGGCTTAGCCAATACGCTTTGGGTTCAGACAACACTGACTGGTGCAGAGAACCAGACGGCCGTGGCTCAAGTGTTGGAAGCGACCCTGGAACAGAAAGGTATCAAAGTCAGGCCATCGAGTACCTTTGGAGAGAAAACAATAGCCGGCATTACCGAGGGGGCAGGCGAAGGGTATGCAATTATCTTAAACCTTCTCGCAGTTATGGCGATCGTTATCGCCCTGGTTGGTGGTGTTGGTCTTAGTGGCATTCTTTCACTCAGTGTCCTGGAGCGGCGGCGCGAGATCGGCGTAATGCGCGCAGTCGGCGCCTCCTCGTGGCAGGTTATTCGCCTCTTCATAGGCGAAGGTTTACTGCTTGGATTGCTAAGCTGGGTGATAGCGCTTCCCTTGAGCATTCCTACCGCTTATGTTTTCACGACGCAGGGTCTTTCTTTTGCCTTGAACCAGCAGCTGGTCTATCAGTTTACGCCTACTGGTGCAATTCTCTGGCTGGTGATCATCGCTATATTGGCCATTGTCGCCAGCGCCTTGCCCGCCCGTGGAGCGGCGCGGATCAGCGTTCGCGAAAGTCTAGCCTACTCTTAGTAGCTATACCTTTTCAAGGTAAACTAGTTTCGAAAGGTTTTCCGTCCGCGTTGCAAATCAACTGCATGGTATTCTTACCTGATGCGGCAGCTAAGGTAACTGTTCCGCCCGGTTCGACCCAGTGCCCGGCCATGTAAAAATTGCTGAGGCCGGGCAACTGCTTGGGCACGCCCATAATCATCATAGGCATAGTCTTGCCGGTTAACAGCCAGCCTGATGTGGCGCCCATCCAGTTGCCTGTGTAGCGCTCATAGCTCATTGGTGTCGCCTCGTCGACGAACTCGATATCGGATTCGATGCCTAAGTGCAATTTCTCCAGATGCTCAATGATGATATCTGATACCTGGCTTTGCTCTGTATCATAGATGCGCCGCCCATAGATACGATGCCAATAGGCATAGTTGGTGCGTACGATTAATTCGACCACGGATTTGCCTTGAGGCGCCAGTGAGGGATCAAAGCAATAATGCTTTATGCCGAGTTCGTGGCGTTCTTCACCCGCAAGAAGAATGGGCTCATCTAGCAACACAGTCAGCCAATGGGGTTCTGCCGATAGATCGCGATTGACGCCCATAGAAACCTGGCACATTTGATGCGTTGGCAAACTGCCGTCATACATTTTGCGGATCTTGCGATTAGTATATTCTCCTTCAAGCATATCGAAGATAGTACCATGCCCGTCGGCGGCAGAAATGATCCAGTCGGCATTATTGATTTCGTCATTGTAGAGGCGCACGCCCATGGCACGGCCGTTTGCAGTTAAGATTTTCTCCACCTGGGTCTTGTAGTGGATCCGCCCACCTAAAGCGAGGTAGCGCTTTTCCACTGCGCGAGCGAATTCCAATGAGGCGCCTACAGGGAACCCGGCATTGCCTAAATGTTGATAGGCCAAGAGCATCATGCCCATCATCACCGGCGCTTCCTCCCAGGAAAACATCTGTGCCACAGCTTTTTGTAAGAAAGGATCTTTGAATTTTTGGGCAAATTGGCGTGAGGATTGGCGCGCCCACCTAGCTAAGGCGGGAACATAAGGCATCATTTTTGTGCCCAATTTCAGCCAGTCTAGAGGACCCATCATCGGCTTGGGAATATCGTACATGGCCGACATATCAAAGCGCATAAAGTCGCGAACGCCATCACACAAGGCTCGTATCAGCTTTTCGTCGCTAGGGCTGAGATCAGTCATATGCGCTTGAAGCTGATCAGGATTTGTATAGACGATTAAGGTGTTTTGAAAATCGGTGACGCGCTGGTACTCGTCGTGGTTTATAAATTCACGCCCCTGTACGGCACCCAGCTGCTGCCACATATCGTTGAAAGGTAAACCATCTCCCGAACCAAACAGGTAATGTATGCAGCCATCGAAGATATATTCCTTACGTTCCCATGCTGTGCATAAACCACCAGGAAGATGGTGCATTTCGAAGATCTGGCTCTTATAGCCATTCATTTGGGCATAACAACCCGCCGATAGCCCTGCAATTCCACCACCAATGATGATGATAGATTTATCTTGAGACATCAAGTTCTCCGTGAACCCGAAACCAACTTCTGATGGCTTCAAGTTATTTCGACATCAATGACTTTGCATTGTTTACGGTCCTGTCAACTTCTTTGGCTGACGAGTGTCAAAGAAAACAAAGGTCTATGGACCAAGAAGCTGAACTGATTCTACTTGTTTTCGTGATGTAGGAAAGTAAGTTGCAGAATTATTCCAGTTCGCCCAACACCCCTATGGTTGAAAAAATCATCAGTTACCTTCATCAGAAGTAACGAGTAGTGTGTGTAGTGGCATGTGATACAGCGAACTAAGTGCTAATAAGGACCTTCCGGCTAGAATTTAACCAAGCTATATGAGAAAATATAGCATATTTGTATAGGTTTTGTATAATAATGTATATATTGGAAAACCAACCAAAAAAGTAAGAATTGATATGTATTCAAAACGGTCTGAACAAACAAGAGCAGAAAATGGGCGTTGAGGTGTTGCTGGACACGGCTGTTGCAGAGGTAACGCCTGAGTTCTTGCTCCTCACCGAGGGTTCGGAGATTGCGGCGGAGACGGCCGTTTGGACAGCAGGTGTGGGCGGCGAAGGAACCGCGGCTCGTTCAGGTATGGACACCAGATCAAATAACACAGTATCCGTGCTGCCGACCTTGCAGATGCCGGACGAACCAAATGTCTTTGTTGCAGGAGACCTGGCCGCGTTTGAACAAGACGATGCGTTTCTCCCAATGGTTGCCCAGATGGCGATGCAGCAAGGTGAAGCAGCCGCGCGCAATATTCTGCGCCAGATGGGCGGAGAAGAACTGCAATCTTTTCGTTATCAGGACAAGGGGTCGATGGCGGTTATCGGCCGCAATTCGGCTGTGGCCTACATTGTAGGAAGAGCTTTTACCGGCTTTGCAGCGTGGCTGATCTGGCTGTTGGTACACATCACGCAGCTTATTGGCTATCGGAATCGCCTGTTGGTTCTAGTCAACTGGGCCTGGAGCTACTTTACTTTTGAACGAATGCTTCGTCTTATCTTGCCGAACCGGCTTATTGAAGATGAACAGCAGGGGTTTGTAGTCGCATCCGATATGCCCGTTGAGCCAGAGTTCGTTAATGAGTGAACCGACATTCTTCTCTATCATCTGGGATGTAGGCGGCTGGAACTGCTGCAGTTTCACGAAATAGCATAATAGACAAGAACAAGTTCCAAGTAAACAAGGAGAAGCTACAATGAAAAAGATTCAATCCCAAGGTGTCCATCATATAACCCTTATCGGGGCCGACCGGCAGACCTCCATTGATTTCTGGGAAGGCGTGCTAGGTATGCCATTTGTCTTTGAGCAACCAAATTTGGATGTTCCTGAGCAGAACCACCTGTACTTTGATCCGGGGGACGGTCGATTGATCACCATCTTTACGAATGAGAGCTGGATGCCCGACCCAACACCCAGTCCCCAGGGAATTGGGAACCTGCACCACATCGCTTTTAGCGTATCCCGTGCCAGCTTTATGCAGGCCGCGAAGCGACTGGCTGAGCGTGGCGTTGATCATTCCGGTGAGGTTGACCGTGGTTTCATGGACTCTCTTTACTTTCGCGATCCGCTGGGTCAACTCTATGAGCTTTCTAGCTACAAATTCGACCCACCGCCCGGCTCCAGCCATGCCGAGGTGCTCTATGAAGCGCATATACTGCGTACTCAACGCGGCGACTATAACATTGCCGAGGAGCATCTGGCAGATGCTATAGAGCTAATCATTGAGCGTAACGCTGGCTCGCTTTCTGAGGATAGAGTGTCAAAGAATCCATATAACTTGTCATAGTGAGGATTGACGGTTTTCTGCGCAAGCTTCACACGCTATTAAAAAGTATACAATATCTAGACATTATATTGACAATTCGCCAGAAATGGGCTATAGTTGTATATATATTTGACCATTACTAAGCTGTGAGGAACCTCCAGAGGGTCCTCAAAGAGGCAAGGAGTCAAGAAAATGTCAAAAGTCGAAATCAATACCCCGGCGCCAGATTTCACATTGCAGGATTATCGTGGCAATTTGGTCAGCCTTTCACACTTTAAGCAAAAACAGAATGTTCTACTTGTGTTCAACCGTGGGTTTATGTGACCATTCTGTCGCGCGCACATGGCGCAGTTGCGCCAGGACATTGATCAATTTATTAAACGAGACACAGTCATTCTAGTTATCGGCCCGGAAAATGCGCAGAAGTTCGCCAAGTATTTTGCCGAGAATGACTTACCCTTTATTGGCTTGCCTGATCCGAACCATACGGTCCTCAAACAATATGGCCAAGAAATAAAGTTGTTCAAATTCGGCCGTATGCCGGCCCAAGTGCTGGTAGACAAACAGGGGAGCGCTCGCTTCGTTCATTATGGAAAATCGATGAGCGATATACCGGCTACGGATGAAATTGTCGGCTTGCTCGATGAGATAAACACCGAATTGGAAGTTACTAACTTGGAGTTATGAAATGCTTGATGCCTTAATTTGGGGGGCGGCTGGAGGAATGGGCCAAGCGCTCGTCCACCACCTTAATAATGCCGGCTGGCGCGTGTTTGCTGCCTCGCGAGATAAGGAAGCCATTCCGGATGGCGTTTATGAGCGCTACCGGTTTAGTGCCACAGATTATAGCGCTATCAGGGATATAGCGATCGATCTTGCCCATCAAACGAGCGGTCTTGATCTGTGGGTCTATGCCGCCGGTGAGCTGCAGGCAGATTTACTTAGTAGGATGAGCCCGGATGATTGGTCGGCGGTTCTTGACTCAAACCTTAACGGCGCGTTTCTGACCATCAGCCAAACTGTCCATTTGATCAAGGACGGTGGGCAAGCAGCATTCATTGGTGCGTACGTCGATCATTTGATCATGCCCAAAATGGGTTCTTACGCGGTTGCCAAGGCTGGTTTAGAGCCCATGATAAGTGTGCTGCAAAAAGAGAATCGAAAGGTTAACTTCACGCTCGTAAAACCAGGCGCTGTTGCGACCGACTTCTGGAAAAATGCGCCCTTTAGGATGCCCACCAACGCCAAATCGCCGGACATTGTTGCACAGGTCATAGTCACTCAGTATGAGAATAGGCAACGAGGAATTCTCGCGTTGTAAACTTAGAGCCAACAGAATGGCTCAGTTGGTAATGAATGAAAGCAATGCATACCCTGTCCTCATAATTGGCGCGGGAATGGCTGAGCTTTGCTTGCTGCAAAGGATAGATAATTGGTCATATACACAACGTTAGTCACGCACCCACGAGCCACGGCAATTGCTGGCTCGAACATCGCTTTTGTTAAATATTGGGGCAACCTCGACGATCACGGAATATTCCCATGTATGGCAGCATCTCCATAACCCTGGATGCCGCACATACAATAACAACCGTTGAATTCCACCCAGACTTGCCTGCTGATCAACTGACAATCAACGGCCAGCTTGCTGATGGGGCAGCAGTTGCACGTGCTTCTCGTCATTTGGATCACATTCGTCGTTTGGCCAGCAAGTATTGGAATGCGCGAATTATTTCCACCAATAGCTTTGCAGCCGGCGCAGGTATCGCATCTTCCGCTTCCGGTTTTGGCGCGGTTGGGGACTGTGCAGGTTACACTACGGGACGTTCGTAAGGCAATCAAAGAGAGGAATTTCACGGCGTAAGGAGTTCAGGACACACTCCTTTGTGGGACTGGCGCCGGAGCCAGAATTATTGATAGTGATCTCCACCAGTCTGGTTTCGGTGACAGTTACAGAGAGTGCAGTCTGCATCTATGAAAAAGCAGACCCTTCCATAATTCTAATTACTGTCTCTCAGGTTTTCCTCGAGAAATTGAAGTGTCTGGTTCCAGGCATCTCCCGCAGGTCCTGGCTCGTTGTAGTTATCTTCGTTAACAAAGGCATGGCCAACGCCGGGATAGATGGTTATCTCATTTTCAATATCCAGGCTGTTTAAGGCCGCTTCAAATTCGATCACTTCTTCCGGGAAAATCGTGTTATCTTTTTCAGCAAAGATACCCAAAACCGGCTGGCCATCCGTTAACGGCGCAAGCAAGTTGGGATCTGTCACTACCGCGCCGTAGTAGATGATGGTTAGAGCCAGGTTCTCGGATTGGCGCAGACCCAACTGCAGGGAATGACCGCCACCGAAGCAAAAGCCCATCGAGGCCACGTGCTCCGTATCCACATTTTCCAGGCTTCGCAGGTAAACCAGCGCGCTGTCCATATCTCGCTCTACCTGATCTGTAGGCGTCGTTATTCGCAGCCACAGCGCACGGGGGATCGCGGACGTAACATTGCCACGATAGCCATCTGGAGCAAATACTACATATCCCTCTTCGGCAAGCGCATTGGCTAAAATGGTCATGCCTTCATTCAATCCCCACCATTCGTGGATGAGTAAGATGGCTGGATGTGGACCTGGCCCATCCGGCTCAGCGAGATAGCCGAGCAGTTCCTGGCCTGCTGCATCGGTGTATGTCACATTAGCATAATCGGCCGTGTCGCTGCCGAACAAACTACCAAAGATGATTGTGCCGGCAAACAGCAGTACGACGAGTAGCAAAATAGCCAGAATGGCGAGTACGATGCGCTTGATCCACTTAGGTAACATAGCTTTCCTCTCGATCATAGGGTGATTATCTGGTTTATATGAGGGAATCTAATAAGGCCGCGGCCTGGTGTCGAACATGCTCTCGCTCGGTGGGATCGAAGTGACGCAAACCCCAGACGCTGCGAGTGGTGCGTGGATTGGACCGAAGACGATCTTCATGCTTCAAGACAAAGTTCCAGTAGAGGGCATTGAATGGGCAAGCATCCTCCCCAAGACGCTGTTTGGGATTGTACCGGCACGCGGCGCAATGATCGCCCATTTTGTTGATATAGTTGGCGCTTGCGATGTAGGGCTTTATCGACGTGAGACCGCCATCTGCGTTCAGGCCCATGCCGATGACGTTTGGCGGCATGACCCATTCGAATGCATCAACGAAGAGGGAAAGAAACCAATCATTTACCTTTCTGGGATTGATGCCGGACAACATAAAGAAGTTACAAAGGAGCATCAAGCGCTCAATATGGTGGTTGTAGCCGGTGTTCAGGGCGCGTTTGATTGCGAAGCCCAAACAGGCCATATCCGTTTCACCGGTCCATACGAAGCTTGGCAGTTCCCGTTGCGCATCCCAAGAATTCTTTTCCATTAGCCCAGGCATCTGACGCCAATATTGCCAATACATGAACTCTCGCCAACCTATGATCTGGCGGATAAAACCTTCCGCTGAATTGAGTGGCACTAGTCCTGCGTCATAGGCTTGTTCGACGGCCGTAGCCAATTCCAGCGGCTCCAGAAGACCTAGATTTAGGTAAGGGGAGAGTAGAGAGTGGTAGACGATGTGACTTTGACTGGTCAGAGCATCCTCATAATCGCCAAACAGCCGCAGGCGATGATCCAGGAAATCCTCTAAAGCCGACAGCGCCTGGGTTCGTGTAACTGCATAGTCAAATCCATCTACTGTGCCCACGCCATTTGGCATCGCTGCCACCTCAGTTATAACTTCCTCCGTGATAGCATCCGGTGAAAATGGTAATGGCAATGGTGGCTTCTGATTCTTAGGCAGCTTTTTACGGTTTTCAGCGTCGAAATTCCACTTTCCACCGGCCGGTTCTTTTCCGTCCATCAATAAGCCAAAATGGCGGCGCATTTCGCGGTAGAACGATTCCATCACATAGCGTTTTTCGGGTTCGGGATCGGGAATAGGATTGTAACTACCCACAAGGAATTGGGTGTTTGGCAAGATGGATATTGGAACTTCCAGTTCCTTCTCCAATCCCTTCTGGAAACGGCGCCCTTCATAAGTGGCTGCCGCCATCGTAATGAGTCCAGTTGAATTATTCTGATTAATATGCTTCTTCAGACCGGTCCTGAAGGTATCTGCCTTAACGTAGTCCACGACATACCCCTGATGGCGTAGATCCTCAGCAAAATGGCGCATGGCGCTGAGCAACAGGACTAGCTTTTTGCGCTGGTATGGTTGTTTTTGTATTCGCCGCTGGGATTCAACGATTACAACCTGAACATTGTCCTTGTCTTCAACGGCCGAAAGGGCAGGATGGTCTGCTAGTAGCTGGTCGCCAGGTATCCAGACAGAAGGTTTATGCATAACTATCTCAGTTCCCAGTCATTACTGATTGCCCTTTGATCCGGCTCGCCAGCCACAATCCACTGCCAAAGAGTAAGGCCATAACCAGGACGGCTAGAAATTCAATAAACAGTATCCACGTCACCTGGTGAATGTTCTGCAGTCCGCTGCCGCTGTATACATACAAGGCCAACCCAGTGTAAACCAGTAAGAAAAAGATGCGCCCGTTTCGCGACAGGCCCAACCCGTACATCTGCGTAATGATAAAAATGCCGCCGAAGCCAAAGGCGAACATTGGCCACAGGTCATTTCCCTGTTGGACGGCAACAAAGGTGCCGTGCAAGAGCACAGTGAACTCCAGCGCAAATGTCCACCAGCGATTCACATGCACGCGGGTAAAAAGAGGCTGCCCTGCAGGAACAGGAAGAACATATATATGTGAAGCCAAACAAATGCCCACTTGTGCTGATCATGGAATGATACCAGAAGGTATAGACCGTTGCCCAGGCGAAATAGTAACCATGATACTTGCGGGCAAAGCGAGTAATCTCCTTTGAAATCGGCGCTTTCTTGCCAAAGAACAGGCCCCGCCGCGAATTCTCCATAAGCAGAATCCATACCAGCATAATGATCACGGACACCTGCGAACTCCAAATGGAAACATCCTGCGCCAGCCCGTCTTACCATACATGCGTTTGTAAAAAGTGCAGTCCAATGAAGAAGGTATTCATTGCCAGGGTAGCAATATTGACCATGTACAGACTGGTGCTGTAGCGCTTGATGTGCTTCTGGGAATAATAGATCAGCCACCAGAAAATGATCTGGTGTGCCAGGTAAAAGCCCCAGGCCGTTGCCCGGCTCCAGAAAGTTGGCTTTGGAAGTTTCCAGTAATACCAGGAGGCGCCCTCGTCGGGCAGCAATTCTATGGCATCAAGCCGTGGCCCGGTCCACCAGATCATGGCCAGAAAAGCGAAACTGAACAGAATGCCACCCAACAGAACAACCACGTCCAAGCGTTTTACATCTGTATCAACCGTCTTGCTTAAGTCCATCGATTACTCCATATATCCCGGTTTAATGCTTTTTCGTCAATGTCGCACATATCTCTTCATGCTTGTGACTCACGCCAACGAAGACACGGCCGTTGCTGCAAATCAGTGCGGTGTTTGTAGAGCAATATCAATGCCTGGCCGGCCAGTACGGCCATAAATACCGGATCTGGAAACCAGATTAGGATGATCAGCGCCAGGCAGGAGAAAGCGAGCAAAAGCGCCCAACCGGAAGGTCGAATGATCTGAAGCCATCCTACGAGCAGCGCCAGGGATATCGAAGAAAGGGTCCAGATCGTGAGGCCAATCCACACGCCAAATGCGGTGGCTAATGCTTTACCGCCTTTGCCTCCTAAAAAAGGTGAAAAGGCATGTCCGGCGACTGGAGCTAGCGCTATGGGCACAATGCGCCAATCTTGAATCTCCCACTGTTGATACGCCAGCCCCACTGGTAGCGCGGCTTTGCTAATGTCCAGGATCATCGCTAAAAGAAAGCTGCCGCGGCTTCCGGTGTGCAGAACATTTGTCGCACCGGGATTATGGTCGCCGTATTTGCGGATATCCTCTCCGGTCGTCAGCCGGCCAATCCACACAGCAAAGGGTAAAGAACCGAGCAGAAAAGAAGTACCCGTAAAAGTAATAAGAAATAAGGTCGAATCCATTAGTTGCCCGTTCTGTCGAAAGATTGTTTGTTTGTTACTTGCTTCGTACTATGCAGCCTATTCTTCAGTGTGCGGATTCGTTCGTGGCTGGCCTGTGCCAGAACAAGTACGATGCCAAACATCACCAGGGTGTTTGTCAGCAAGAAGAAGAGAAATTCCTCGAAAGGTAAGGTACTGCCCAACAATAAATCTATTGATTTCTCTGGGTTAATTGTCCAGATACCGGAGTTTATAGCAATAGCATCGGCCGCGCTCAGATAGAGGGTCAGTGGAATTATCACCACCGCTACCAATCGACGGTAACACCAGAGTATGTCAGCTCCAAAGGCAAGCTGCAATGCAATCGGTGGAATAGCCCAGACTAGCTCTAGTCCCATGTAGATACCATGCTGCCAGCCGCTAGCTAACAGAATAATAGATCCAAGCCAAATAGCCGTCGTGACTACTACGGATCCAACTCGCAACCAAACACCTCTTGAGGTGGATACCCCGTTCAATTCTGGTTCTTGGGTTTGCGCAACTGGCAAGCGAATCCGCTGCATTAAGAAGAGTAGCCATAGTCCAGCCAGGATCGGTTGAAATATAAAGAAGGTGTATTCTTCAATGGGTACATAGTCGATAGTTACCCCTGTCACCAAAGCGGGGTCGTACCACCAGACTCGGGTAGCAATCAGATAGTTATCCCAAATCGTTGTATACAAGACGGCGATTACGACATGTAGGAATATGGCTGCTGCAAGCGGCCAGGCGTGTAATGCAGCTGGTATTTCGCGACCCTGATTTCGATCCCAAAATATCAAGATTATCAGTAGGCCGATAGGAATCAGCAAGAAAATTCCCAAAAAACTAAAATACGTCATAGTTGGATATACGTCCGAATTGGCTGCCGCTATTCGGGGAAGACCTTATACCCTACGATTTTTCCAAGAGACGCCGCGACCCACGAGTCGAGATAGCATTCCCCATAGCGCGGCGCCCTGTATGAAAATAGCTGCCGCCGGCGCCAAAATCGCCCCAAGCATTGCGTTCAAGAGCCCGCTTTCACTCTTATCTTTTCTGTAAAATCTTTTCTCCCAAGGAACAAGCCCCATGATGGTCATGAACCAGATAAACTTCAAGCTGGGGATCTCGCGTAACTGATAGCGATTGAAGAGGAGAGTCCAAAGGGGCATCAAAACGGCCGTGACAAATATTGCCGGTATTAATGCCATTGGACCGTTATAGCGTAATGATCCGGAACCCAACCTTGTTAGACCATTCCACATCTGATGCCAATTGTCGTACATATGCACGCTAACTAACGACTCTGCACGCATGATCGGTGCATGGTAACCTTGGTCAGCCAATAATCTCCCGTAAGCCAGATCCTCCATCATTTCTGATCGTACAGCCGCAAATCCGCCACTGGCTTCATATGCATCACGCCGCACCAATACATATTGTCCATTAAGCATTGTTGTTGAACGTCTCAGACCGGCAAACAACCCAGTAAAAGCCACGGTTAAGACTGCGCCATCGAGGAAACCACGCATCTCCTGGCGTGGGAAAACGCTTAAGCCATCTAGTCCATATTTTTCGGCGAAAGCCACCGCGCTAGCGGCGCTAAATGGTTCATGTTCTGTATCAGCGTCGGTAAAAAGCAACCAATTTCCACGGGCCTCCTTGGCCCCAATGTGGCTGGCATGCGGTTTACCCAACCATCCCGCAGGTAGCTCACCCGCACAGATAAGTTTCACCACATACCCTGAATCGCGCAATCCGCATTTGACCATTCCCGCCGTTCCATCATTTGAATGATCATCAACGACGATAATCTCCATTTCACCAGGGTAATTCTGGGATTCAAGTGACGGCAGTAAACGACGTAAATTGTGTTCTTCGTTGCGCGCAGGAACAATGATGGACAAAGATGGTAAATCAGGCGGACAATGTTGCTTTGTCAATTGCGGCAGATCACCGTAGATGCGTTCTGCTTGCGCCAATAATGGCAGTGCTGCTAAGGAAAAACCCAGCGTCCATACTGCTTGCGGACTAGGACTCGAAGAGTATAAAGATTCATTATCTCCATTCTTCTGGTTTTTAATTTCTTGTTTCACATTCACGCGAAGCGTTCTCAATTCTAGTTTCTACGTTTTACATTCATTCTGACGCCGGGTCTAGGTTCCAATGTTGCCCCCATGTATGGGCGAATTTCTTGATCAGGAGACAACTTAACCTCAAACTGCTGCAAAATTTGGGATAGAACGACCTTCCCCTCAATTTGGGCAAAGGTGGCTCCAATGCAATTTCGTGGCCCGCCTCCAAATGGAATATATGCCAATGATGGCTTTCTCTCCGTTGGTCCTGACTGCTGTGACCTGTCGAAACGATGAGGGCAAAAGCTTTCCGGCGCATCCCATACCGTCTTATCTCGGTGCGTTAGAAAAATGGAAACCATCAGCCGCGAATTTTCAGGAACAGTATAGCCGTTAAGATTTACTTCTTCCTTTGCAAAGCGATTTCCCACATGGATTGGTGGATATAGTCGCAATGTCTCTTTAATGACTTGATCAAGATAAATCATTCGGTGAAGTGTTTGTTCCCCCCAAGCGGAACTAGTGCTTGACTCGTCATTTTTCCATACCTCCAACACTTCACGCTCCGCCTCCATCATCACCTGTGGGTGTTTACCCATCAGATAGAGTGCCCATGACAGCATAGCCGTGCTGGTATCGTGACCTGCGATGAGCATTGTCAACAGCTGGTCGCGAATTATTTCGTCGTCCAGCCTTGGATCAGCCACTAGTCGACCCAATAGATCGTCATTTGAGCCGCCATCTTTACGCCGTTGGAGAATCAGGTCATATAAGAAATCATCCAGCTTTTGCAGATCCTTTTTGTAACCCGGTCGTGGCATGTCCGGCCATAGAATCCAAGGGCCGGGAGATATATATTTTATTGTTTTCAAGATCGGATCCCATAATGCCATCATGTCCTCCGTGAAATCAGTGCCGCATAGCGTGCCGAGGAAAATGAGCAGTGCGACCTTGCGCATCTCGACCAGCATGTCCACTTCTCCACCATCTGGCCAACTATCCAGCACCTGGTCTGTATAGTGGAGCATTTGCGGGATGTGTTTCAGCGATGGCGTGTGGGTCAGCGATGGTTCCATACAGGCGCGCAAGCGGTCGTGCTCTTCACCGTCCTCAACCAGAACACCATGGCGAAGCAGTTTTACTACCGGATCATTTTTGCCACGCCAGTTGAACTTCTCGCGATCTTTTACCAGCACCGGTCGATTGAAATCGGGACCGGCTACCACGATGGGCTGAAAGCGGGGCATCGTGATCTGGAATATATTGCCCAATTCATCTTGCATTGCTTTCATCGCCGTCAGCAAAGATCTATCGCGCGCCAGACCTTTTAGAATCGAAAGACCTGCCTCTCCATCGGCCGTTGGTACCGGATTCCTTTCAGGCGAAGAATTATCTTGAATTTTCATCATAGCCCGACACTGTGGCCTGTTATACCTTAAATGCTTTGTCTAAAGATCCATCTCTGACTCTTTCACCTGCAATCAGTGATTCGGCGATGATGGAGGAAGACAGGACGCCTGGCAGACCGGCTCCAGGGTGTGTACCTGCACCTACAAAGTATAGATTCTCGATATCCTCCGAACGGTTATGGGGACGGAACCATGCCGATTGCAACAGGATCGGCTCTACGGAAAAGCCTGTACCCAAGTAGGTGTTCAGCTTGCTTTCGAAATAGAGCGGATCAATCATGCGCTCGACGACAATATTCTCCTGTAGGTTGGGCAGATAGTTGTCTTCCAAGAACTGCATAATGGCATTGCGGTAGGATTTTGCTGCCTGCCGCCAGTCAATGTCCGCTCCCAAATGCGGTACAGGCGACAAGACGTAAAATGTCTCACAGCCATCGGGAGCGAGAGAGGGATCAGTCATGGTGGGCATATGGAGGTAGAGCGAAAAGTCTTCGGCCAGAATTTTTTTCCTGAAAATGTCGGTCAGTAAGCCCTTGTAGCGTTCTCCAAGGATGATGTTGTGGTGGGCCAGCGCGCTGTCCGAATAGCGTTGCTTTGTGCCGAAGTAAATGACGAAGAGGGACATGCTGTGGCGAGTGAAGCGCTTGTAGCGTGTATCGCTGTTACGTAAACCACGCGCTTTGGAGGGGATCATGTTCATGTAAGTCCAGGCCACGTCGGCGTTGGAGATGACGTGGTCCGCGCGATGCACAGATCCATCCGCAAGCTGCACACCCGTTGCTCGTTTCCCCTCCACCAGAATCTCCGCCACCTCTGTATTGAAGTGGATTCGGCCGCCAATCTCCACAAAGAGTTGGGCCAGGGCGTCTATCAGGGCTCCTGTTCCACCCATAGCGAAGTGCACACCCCACTCCCGTTCCAAGTAATGGATCAAGGCGTAGATCGAAGGAGCGTTGAAAGGATTGCCGCCGATGAGTAAAGGATGGAACGAAAACACGCTACGCAGGAAGGGATCCTGGATGAATTTTGATACGTACCCGTAAACACTCCGGTAGGAACCGAGTCTAACAAGATTAGGAGCCACGCGCAGCATGTCGCTCACATGTAAAAACGGCTTGTCAGCCAGTTCCACAAAACCCTTTTCGAAAATGTCCTGTGTGGTATCCATGAAGGCCTGGTAACCCGCTACGTCGGTCGGATTCCAGCGCTCGATCTGTCCGGCGATGAAGTCCGCGTCGTCGTTATAGTCGAAAGCCTTCCCCGTATGGTCGAAGATGCGGTAGAAGGGGTCGAGCTGCACGAATTCGACGTAGTCTTTGCGCCGGCGTCCGGCCAGCTCGAATAGATCGTCGAACATGAATGGCGCCGTGATAACTGTTGGACCAGCGTCAAAGGAAAAGCCGTCCTTCTTGAAGGTGTAGCCGCGGCCACCCGGCTTATCCAGTTTCTCAAATACCTGTACGTCATAGCCTCGCGCCGCCAAGCGAATCGCGGCACCCAGACCGCCAAAGCCGCTACCTATGACCATTACGTTTTCTGCCTTCAATATTCTTCACTCCAGTTTATTAGTCAGAAATTCATCGTCGCAGAACGCCACCAAATGCTAGGAATGCGCAAAACCTTGCGCCGGTTGCTGATGTACGCCCGGCGTCTGAAAACATCGTAGTTGTGAGCTTCGATATCGTCGAGGATGGCACGGTACAGCTCGGCCGCTGCAGCAACGGCCACACGCCCGCGCCTTTCGAGCAGGGACAGGCCGGGCATGGCCTGGTTATAGAGCTGGCGCGCGCGGGTGATCTGGAAGGACATGAATGCTTGCCAACGATGATCGTTATGTCCCGCGGCGATGTCTGCTTCCGTGATGTTGAAGGCGTCCAATTCTTCCTGAGGTAAGTATAAACGGCCGTTTTGCCAATCCTCAGCCACGTCGCGCAGGATATTTGTCAGCTGTAGAGCAACACCCAGCTTCACAGCATAGGGTATTGCGCTTTCATCTTTATAACCGACGATGTGCATCGACATCAAACCAACTGTCGAAGCTACGCTGTAGCAGTAACTGGCCAGGTCGGAAAAGGTGTCATAGCGGCTGACCTTCAGGTCGCGGGCTACACCATCCAGCAACTGCTCCGCGTATTGGCGCGGGATGTTGAAGCGCAGACGCGTGTCGGTCCAGGCAGTGGCTACCAGATTATCCCGCGATGGGTTGTCGCTCAGAGCGAGCCGCCGCCATAACTCGAAGCGGGTTACGTCTGCTATGTTAGGATCAAAACGTCCTTGTGACTTGTCAATCAGGTCGTCACTTACGCGGCAAAAGGCGTAGAGCGCGCGCATGGCGCGTTTTTGCTCGCCGGCCAGCAAGGAGGATGCGAGATAAAAGGTAGCGCTGTGTTCCCTGGTGATCTCCTCGCAGGTACAATATGCAAGATCGAGTGTGGGGCTTTCCTCTGGAGAATGGGTATGCTCAGCCGTCCAATCCTCAAGAGGAGCATAAGCGAGTGTTATCAGGTGATTCTCCCAGGCTTCCAACTGCATCTTCATTATCAGCTTCGTTGATTATTGGCGTGTCAACCTTTACTCGTCTTAGACGAAAAAATCCTGGATGAAATAACAACGGTAAGTGAGCTGAAGAGCTGGCTATTTTGGGGCTCGTCTTAATGCTTTGTTTTTAATTTCGTCCAAACATGCTTGCTCACTACGCAATAGTATTTTAGCCAATTCAAGGCCTATTTGGTAGTGAGATTTGTCATGTCTATTTTGTTTTCTGAATCTATATGGGTCAGGTTGAATAAAGCGATGTTTAAGAGTAAGCGTTCTGGGTTATTGAGGTTACAACCCGCATTGCCCCTAGGGTCACACCGGCTGTTGATTGGCCGGGGAAAATAGAGTCGCCAACCAACCAAACATTCGGTAATCCGGTTGCCGGACCACGCGCCGAGAAGAGCGACTCTTGAGCGAAGCCGCCTACCATACCCTTCGGCCGTCTGGTAAATCGCTCAAAAGTCACTGGCGTGCCTGGCAAACAAAGGCGAACAGCCTTCTGAAGACCGGGAATAGCCCGCTCGGCCGCTGTAAGCATTCGATTCACATATTCTGCCTTGCGTTCTTCATAAGCCACGAAATCTTTCTCCTTGAGCTGCCACCAGGGCGCGATCGAGGTGTGTGTCGACAGCGTCGCCGCCCTATGGCCTGCCGGCGCGCGCGATTCATCAGTTGCCTCTGAAAGCGATATAAAAACGGAATTTCCCTCTCCCAATGGCTTTCCTGGATCGACCAAAACCTGATGATGGTCAGCTATTCCTCCAGGTAACTTTCCGGCGTTGAGCCCAAGATACAATGTAAATGCACCCCAGGTTGGCGGTGTTTGACGCACGGTTTGCTCCAAAAAAGGGGGCGCCTTGTCAGTCACCAACTTGGCTAATCCCCATGGCGTCAGATTAGCCAACACAATGTCTGCCTCGACTTCCATGCCTTTATTTGTGCGCACTAGCTTCTTGCCGTCGCCGCGAATCACCAGTTCGTTTACCTGCTGACGAAATTGGAGTTCACCTCCATGGTGGCTAAACCATTCCGCCAACGTCGTCGCCAGATTACCGATACCTCCGTGCACGTGATTCACGCCGCGCCTTGGTAGGTCTAAAGCCGCACTTCCATATAATGCATTGGCACGCGCGGCCGTCGTTTGTGCCGATATCAACAGCTGCGCATCCAGAAAATTGCGGAAGTCGTCAAAGGAACTACCATTTGCTGAAAAGCGCGAGCGCGCCAGGCTATCTATCGTTCGCGCCAAGTACGGCGCCGCCGCCATCGTTGAGGGTTTTATCGCGCGTCCCAATGTCCATAAATCGCCCATTGTTTGAGGTGGCCAGGGAAACGGCCGTGCCGAGATATCCCATGAGACGGTCGCAAGCTTTTCCTGTAGACGCCAGAAATCCTCGGTGCCCGGTAGTTTCTCCCGGCGTTCTTCCTCCCAACGCGCCTGATTTGCCCACTGCGTGATATCCTTGTCCGGTAGATGTACGACCCATGCCGGGTCCACGGGTTTCACCGGCCAAGACAAATCGAGAATTTCGGCTACCTGCGCATGAGGCCCACCCGGCGAGAAACCGCCGGCTAGGGTCGCCCCAGCATCGAAACGATACCCTTTGTGAAAAAATGTGCCCGCGCTGCCCCCTGCATAGACATGCGCCTCCAAAACAGTAACGGGGAAACCTGCCTTCAACAATAATGAAGCGGCCGTCAATCCTCCGACGCCCGCACCAATGACAACTATTTTCGGATCTTTCTTTACCATCCAAACATTTACGCCAGGCTCAAAGGCATATTTCTCAGCCGTTGACCGGTCAGAGAAAAAACGGCATTAGCGATCGCTGCCCCAACCGGACCAATAGGTGGTTCGCCTACACCTGTTGGTTCCTGCCCGCCTGTATTCACCAGGATAGCTTCTACCGTCGGCGCTTCCTTCAAAGTCAAAAGCGGGTAGGTTTCAAAATTGTTAAGGGCTACACGGCCGTTTTCAATACGCACCTCTTCCGTTAAGGTCGCACTTACACCCCACATCGCGTTCCCTTCCATCTGGGCTTTTGCGCCATCTGGATTAATTACAAGCCCGCAATCCATTGCCGAGGTAATGTGGTGTACGCGAATTTTCCCCGTTGCTTCATCGACGGACACCTCAGCTACGGCAGCCACAGAAGTGCCGAAATCATGGGCGCAGGCCAACCCTTGGGCGCGCCCATCTGGCAGCGATCCGCCCCAGTTTGCACCGTTGGTTGCTGCCTCGAGTACCATACCCATCTTGCGCCCACGTTCCGTACCTGGAAGATTCATAAGACGGAATTGCAACGGGTCTATATCCGCTTCGTTGGCCAGTTCGTCAATAAAGCTTTCAACGGCAAAGACATTGGGCAAGAACCCAAGCCCACGCCAGGACCCCGTTTTTACAGGCAGCTTTCGCCGCCAGATTACTGTTTCAACATCAGGTACGTCGTACTCGATGCGCGCGCCGCGGGACACGCCGATATCGGCGCCAAAGACAG
Organism: Promineifilaceae bacterium (SeqCode); assembly: GCA_046259485.1. Taxonomy (GTDB): domain Bacteria; phylum Chloroflexota; class Anaerolineae; order Promineifilales; family Promineifilaceae; genus JAACFF01. The sequence continues at coordinate 32,036 of JBJYWP010000048.1, forward strand.
CTGTCAGCAGCGGTGAAAAGAAGGCAAAGAGAATATCGCCGCTCCCTAACTCATGTTTTATAGCCTGGATACGGCCGTTTGGGTCTAAAGTTGCCTGTAATCGATGGTGCGACAGCGGCGCGAAAAAACCATGTCTTAGCTCTTCAGGACGGTTCCAGCCCAAATGCACGGGCACACCCGATCCCTTTGAGAGACGTGCTGCTTCAACTGCCACATCGCCTAACTTGCGGCCGAAGCCCCCGCCTAATAAGGTAGGCACTACCTCAATCGTTTCCTGGTCCAGACCCGTGGCCTTGCTTACCAGTTCTTGTACCCTTGATTGCGCCTGTGTTGAGGCCCAGATTCGTGCGCCATCTTCACGCACATCAGCCAGCGCTGCCTGTGCTTCGAGTGGGGTCTGTACCATCAATGGTGTGCGGTACTCGGCCGCGACAACATTTCCGCCATTTAAGGCTCGATTTGCGTTACCCTTTTTTTGGATTGTCACCCCGCCCGGACCACCGGCGGTGACTAATTCTTCCAGTTCCTCTTGTTGCCAGAGCTTACCCTCATCCCATTCGGCTTGCAATTCATTAAGGGCTGCCCATGCCTCAATGCGCGAATTGGCGACAAGGCCTGCGAAATCATCTGCTACTACCACCTTCACCACGCCCGGCATCTGCTCGGCTGTCGTGGCATCCACGCTTTTGAGTTGCCCTTCAATCGTCGGCGGTCGCAGCACCGCGCCAAATTTCATTCCCGGCAGTTTCACGTCGTAGCCATAGACAGCCTCACCGGTCACTTTTCCAGGAATGTCCCCACGGGTGATTGACTGGCCCACTGTCTCATATTCACTAACCGATTTCAACGGAGCCGGTCCCTCGGGAACTTCCCAGGCATCAACTTTGTTGGATACGATTTCGCCAAATGTGATTGATTTCCCACCGGTAGTGGTGAAGCCTGCACCCTGGGATAGCAGCGATCCTGAAGGTGTTTTCAATTGCACAACTGCTTCCAATCGAAGCATTTCACGTAGCGTTGCCGCTGCCTCCCGTAAAGGTGTAAATGAAGAAGAAACGGAGGTGCTGCCCTGGGTGCCACTGCTATCCTGTGGACCTAGCGAGGTCGTACCCTGCATCACCGTGACGGTATCCCAGGGAGCGCCGAGTTCTTCAACGGCGATCTGTTTCAATGCCGTGTGCACCCCTTGCCCCATCTCGACCTTAGGTACATAGAGCGTAATGCTGCTGTCAGGTTTCACTTCAAACCAGGCCAGGGGCTCATTACTCTGGCTAAAGAAGCCACCGCCCCCTTCATCGGTGCTTTCGGCAATACGCAGTCGTGCAGCCGGTACGCCAAATAAATAACCCAGCGCCAATCCACCGCCAGCCAACCCGGCGCCAATCAGGAACCGGCGCCTTGAAAGATGCCATCGTTGCTTCTCTTCCGAGTTGGCTGATTCAGCCGTGTTTTTCTCCGTCATGTCGCGCTCTCCATAGGCTGCTGTACGGCTGATTCTCTGGCCGCTTTTTCAACGGCAGTAAATATGCGCGTATAACAGCCACAACGGCAGTAGTTTTGGCCCAGTGCTTCTACAATTTCATCGCTGTTGGGAGTTGGATTCTCTTCCAGGAAAGCTGCTGCAGTCATGATCTGACCACTCATACACCAACCACATTGCGGAACTTGTTCATCTATGAAGGCTTGTTGAACAACATGCAAGGCGATCGAACCGGTCGCGTCGATTCTCGCCAAACCTTCGATTGTGTGAATCTCTTTGCCTTCAACAGTAGCAAGTGGTGTGATACAAGAACGGACAGCTTGACCATCCACATGGACCGTGCACGCACCACAAATGCCCACACCGCAGCCAAATTTAGTGCCCGTCAGCCCCAACTCGTCCCGCAATGTCCATAGCAAAGGCATAGATGGATTATCTTTTACCGTTTTCTCTTCGCCATTAACATTTAGTTTCATTTGGCTCTATTGAACTCCATCATTGGTTTGCTGAAATCGCAAGGGTGGCCAGGTTGTAGCCGCGAATGCGGCCCATAAAATCGAAGAACCGTTTCTGAAATCCGTATTTGCGGTTGAACATCTGGTTCACTTCCTGCGTCATTGTTTCATCCTCGACTAGTTCGGCCGTCACGGTGACCCATTCCCCAAGAGGGTTTCCCGTGCTGGTAGAGGGCACAATACTCGCCTGCGGATTGCTTCGCAGCCGCTTAACTTTCCATGAATCCTCACCCGTGCGCACGTAGAATGTATTGCCAAATTGCACAAACCAGACTGGCGTCCTCACTCTCTCGCCATTCCTGCGGTAAGTTTCCAGATTCATATAAGCCTGGTTTTCAAACTGGGCTAAATCACTTCTTTGTACGACTTCGCTATTCATCTAAACCTCTCAGAACAGAATCAAGGGCATGCAGCATGATGCATCTCGTAACGCGTCCGCTGTACCTAGATATCCCGCAATCCTGTATGCTCTTTATTTTGTTTTCTAATTATTCGTTTCCAGTGCTTTCTTGGTCTGACGTGCACGATAGGCGAACAGTACCGGTAGATTCAGCCACAAGAAGCGGCTTATCGTGCTGCCATATTCGGCCTCTATCTCGTCGATTACTTTTGTTGTCTGACCATCTATAGCACGGAACTTATGATGGTGCTGCCAAAACTGAAACGGACCTTTCGTCTGCGTGTCTATAAAGCCATTCTGTTCTGTTACCTCACTGTGTATTGCTACCCAGCGCACTGAAATAGGTCCAAACTGCATCGTGAAATCAGCCACGGATCCTTCGCCAAGGGGTTCTACATTGTTGAATATTACAGTCATCGGCGGTGGTGTTAAATCGCGTAAAGCACGCGTATCCTTGTGAAACTGGGCCACGGCCGACAATGACGCTTTTACGGTGAAACTATGCTGGTACCTCATTCTCTATCTCCGTATCTTTAATATCTTTCGGCCATCCAGGGAAAAAGGCATTTGTGCGTGCAATATAATTTGCAAATCCTGGTTTTGTCTCGCGTAGCGTGCGTTCCAACATAGCAACGCCCGATACGTGACGGAGCAAGAGAGTCATAATGAGCGGACTAAATACCGTCCACCAAGCGCCTGAGGCTGCGCCAAATAGATAAAATCCCCACCAGACCAGTGCATCACCAAAGTAATTGGGATGGCGCGTGTAGCGCCACAACCCACTGGTTAATAATTGCCCTTTTTTTGAGGGATCTTTCTTGAAACGGCGCAGCTGGTAGTCGCCAACAGCCTCGAAGAAAAAGCCGGTACCCAAAACTAAAACGGCAAGGAGATCAAGCAGCCCGAGAGATGGCGAAATACGGCCAGCAAGGACGGCCAAGAGCGGCCAGGAAACCAACCACAATATAAATCCCTGCAGCAAGAAGACCTTGAAGTAGCTGCGCCACCACCAGGTTCGCCCAGCCTTGCCTCGCCAGAGAGCGTAGCGAAAATCCTCACCATGTCCCCAGTTACGAAGCAATATGTGTAAGGTGAGGCGCAAACCCCAGATCGTCAGCAGGAGGCCAACCAGAAGTTGGCGGGTCGAAATGGGCTGGCTCGCGATGATGCCCGAGTGAACAAGTATGAAGCCTACCCAATAGACAGCAACGAAACCGAAGCCCCAGAATACGTCGACGATGCTGCTGTCGCGCAGCTTCAGGCTCAGAAGCCAGAGCAGGGTCATGGCTGTTAGCAGGAAAAGACCCGCAGCAACTACAAGGGGAAGCATCCTATCTCCGCCAATAACTAACTTCGAGCTGTTCGACGACGCAGGGCAAAGAGTGTCAGCAGATACATTGCCCCGCCGAGAATCACACAGGCCAGGATGCCGGCAAAGATCTCCGGCCATACCCAACCTTCATTGATAATTGCGCGCATCGCTTGCAGCACATATGTTATGGGGTTTAGGCGCGCCGCCACGCGCAGCCAGCCGGAAAGCAGCTCTAGGGGTACGAAAGTAGGTGCCAAGAAAGTAAGAGGAAAAAAGATAAAACCGGCACTCTGCGTCACGGCTGCACTGCCGCTGCCCAAGGCGGCGGACATCGTAAAACCGGCGAATCCCAGCCCAAGAAGAACCGACATGCCGACTACAGCCACTGCCCCCAATATTCCTGTCTCGATTCGTAACCCCATTAGCATGGCAACGCCCAAGACCAATGCAGCTTGCAAGCCTAGAATGACCGCACCAGAAAGAATGGTACCGGTTAATAATGCGGAACGCTTTATAGGCGTCAAAAGTAATTTGTCAAAATACCCGCTTTCGATATTGCGTACCAGATTCTGGGCAGCAATGCCTGCCCCGGAAAGTGAAGCACTAACAATAGAAAGTGGCAGGATGAAGCCTAGGTAACTATTAGCTCCAAGATTGGGAATGAAAGCTGCGGCCCCACCCAGTGTTGAGTTGTATATGACCAGAAAGAAGAGGCTGATGGCGATTGGCGGTATAAGCGCTGCCGGGCGACGGAATATGGTCACCAGGTTTTGCCAGGTTACCAAAAAAATTTGCTCCAAGATTGGTGCTCTAAATTTGGCTTTCGAAGGAATTGTTTTAACGGTTGGTGCTTGTGCTGCCATGATAATCTCCATTCGCGATGAACTGGGTCATTCTAACTAAGTGCTTGTGATGCCATGATAATCTCCATTCGCGATGAACTGGGTCATTCTAACTAAGCGCTAGTT
>JBJYWP010000049.1:0-2185 GCA_046259485.1 Promineifilaceae bacterium (SeqCode)
CTAGGCGGATTGACGATTAACTTCTGCCCTGGACGAAGCATGCTTTTTTTGCCGAGGTTGTTGTCCGTGCGCAGTTGATCGATGGTGACCTGATAGCGACGGCTAATGGCGTAGAGTGTGTCGCCGGACTTGACGACATAAGTGACGGCATTGGGTTGCTTAACGGTCTTCTGCGTGGTTTGTTTTTTCGACGGTCGCGCTGCGGCCGGCGTTGGGGGCGTGGCGGAAAGGGTCTTTCCCAGTTCATCCACGCGCTGCGACAGACGCGTTTCCATCCGGTTCAGCTTTTCGACAGCCTGAAGATAAGATTGTCCGTCTCTTTCGAGTGTCTGCAGCCGTTCCTCGATGCCATTCAATTCCATCAATTGCTTCTCCAGGGCGGCGACGCGGTCCTGAAGCTCGTGGTCCACCAGATTTACCGGCGGGCTCTGGGGCGTGCCCCTAAACCATATCGCCATTAGGATCACAAGCACGATTCCGACCAGAAGCAAGGGGAGAATGAAGCGCACGCTCGGGAGCGGCTTTTTTTCTTTCAGACTGCCATAGCCTTGATTTTCCAAATATTCCTCATCAGGAATCTTCTCTGTGTTGCTGTCAAAGTAAGGGTCGTTCATCTCCTGGTTCCCGTTGGATTGACCTGTTGTCGCTGAATCCGGCCCGGAAGGGTTCTGTGGCAAGGGCATTGGCGATCCTGCCTTTCATAAACTGGTATGTGGCTCTCGATCGATTTAAACTGATAGCGGTAAGTTGGCCATGATCATCATCCCATCACGGATGACAAGATTCGTTTGTCCAATTTTTCCCACGCCGGTTATAAATGACAGGCATCTTATGCCATCGCATATTGTGTGTCAAGCGTAAATCGATACAATATGTAGTAGAATAAACCGGCAAGAAGCGTGTTTTTCAGCCAGGGCAGGCAATCATGAAAAACAGAGCCACGCGGCGCAGTTCTGCCCAGTCGAATGCAGAAAACATGGAGACGATTACGAAGGCTGTTGCGATGCAGCGGACCGCCGAAACATCCAGACAACATATACCATTACAACTGCAAGTGCGGCGGCGAAGGCCCATGGGAACCATCCCATAGCAGCCGTGAATACCGCTTCTTCGAGCTTTTCCGGTGTCGCTCCTGTGGCAGCGATGGTCGACCGCAGACGCCCCACAAGGAGCGAGTAGAGTACCCCGACGATGCCATAGGTAAGGTTCATGGAGAGGCCTTTAAAGCTGAGCACCGTGGCGCGTTGAGCAGAGGTCGTGATTTGGTTCAGATAATGGCTTTGGAAAAACCGGAGCAAATACATGGTGCTTGAAATCAGCACAATCGGGATGACACCCACCAGGGTCGGCAAAAACAGTGCCATACCGGTCAGGCCGATGAGGGCCGGCACCGTCATTACGATCAGGTTGAAAAGCGGCGTCCGTTTTTCAACCAAAACCAGAGCCAGGTGTGGAACGAACAACCCCATAACAGCAATGGCCGATCCGATCAGGCCAAAAGATGCCTCCGGAAGATGGATGAGCCGGTAATACTCACTCGTCAGGGTTGCGGCCATTCGGAGGCAGCTGTCGAAAACAACACCGATGAGGATGATCACCAGCGCAAAAGGGGTCTTCAATATCCATTTGCCGGCCTCAAGGGTGAGTTTGAACGCCTGGAGGACTCTCTTGCCGCTGCCGATCACGATATTGAGTGGCCGACCGGAAGGGGCGGGAAGGACCTCGTGCATCAGAAGCGCGGTGAGCAATGTCAGAATTGCCATCCCAAGCGTCAGGAACACCGGTAAGCGCAGGGTTAATTCCCGGGACACGGTAAAATCGAGACCAAAGAAGTCGATAATCCGTTGCATGAGGACCGGGTCGTAAACCGCTGCTCCCAGGCTCATTGCAATCAGGAAGGCGGCTGCCTGCATCCGCATCTGCTTCTCCAACACCTGCCCCCATTTTTTCTCACAGCCTTCCTCTTGCAGTGAATCATAAGCCAGCGCCTCGTCGGCACCGCTGGCAGCGGCTTCCGCCGCCCCGCTTAGAATGCGATTCAGCAGAAAGACGCCGAAGAGAATGTTCGGGTTTCCCCGTGGCACGAAGCACAGCAGCGCCATTTCCATCACCATGAGAATACCCGTGAATACCAACAGATTCCGGCGGCCCAGCGTGTCGGCCAGCGCACCCGAGGGCACCTCGA
>JBJYWP010000050.1:0-26167 GCA_046259485.1 Promineifilaceae bacterium (SeqCode)
CCAATCTGGCCCTGATGTGCGGCCATGTCGGCAAACCGGGCACCGGCCTCAATCCCTTACGCGGGCAAAACAATGTCCAGGGCTGTTCCGACAGCGGCGGTCTGCCCAATGTCTACACCGCCTACCAGCTGGTTAATGCCCCGGCTGTCAAGCAGAAATTCGAGACCGTGTGGGGTACAACCTTGAACGACCAGCCAGGATTGACGGCAACGGAAATGATCGATGGGTCGCTGCGAGGCGCGATACGTGCCCTCTTTATCGTGGGTGAGAATCCCATGCTCAGCGAGCCCAATCAGAACCACACCCGCAAAGCGCTCGAACAGGCCGAATTCCTAGTCTGCCAGGACATTTTCATCAACGAAACCGGCGAGATGGCCGACGTGATCTTGCCCGCGACCAGCTTTGCCGAGAAAGACGGCACCTTCACCAATACCGACCGCCGCGTCCAGCGCTGCCGCAAGGCGGTGGAACCCGTTGGCGATTCGCGCCCCGACTGGTGGATCACCAGCGAACTGGGCCGTCGCGTGGAGAAACTGCTTGGTTTGCAGCTCTCCGCCGGATTTGATTACGAACATCCTGCTGAGATTTGGGAAGAAATGCGCCGCGTGACTCCGGATTTCTGGGGCATCACCTATGAACGCCTGGAGCGTGAAGGGGGCGTGCACTGGCCCTGCCCGGCGCTCGATCATCCGGGAACGCCTTATTTATTCAGCGACAGCTTCCCGCGCGGCGCCGGTAAATTCTGGGAGCTTGATTTCGGTACCGACTCGGAACAGCCCGACGAAGCCTATCCCTTCAACCTCAGCACCGGCCGCGTGCTCTACCACTGGCACGGCAGCACCATGACCGGCCGTTCGCGTCTCGAAGAAATATTCCCCGAGGCCATCTGTGAGATTCATCCGGCCGACGCGGAGGAGTTAGGAATTGAAACAGGCGACTGGCTGGAAGTCAGTTCGCGGCGTGGCTCCATCAAACTGCGGGCCATGGTCACCGGCCGTTCGCCGCAGGGAACGGTTTTCATCCCCTTCCACTTCGCCGAAGCGGCGGCCAACAAGCTGACCCTCGACCGCATCGACAAGCGGGCCAAAATACCGGATTACAAAAACACGGCCGTGCGCATTCAGAAAACAGATCCCCCCGAAGGCTGGGATGCAGGCTACCAAGAGCCGCTCACCGACCGCGGGGCGATCAAAGACCCCGTGCAGATCCACTAACAACAGATTGGACCAATCTCCGATAACGAACTCCATTGAGTTACATCATCGAGATTGGTCCAATCTTTGAGTCAATTCGGCCATTCACATCGAAGAAACAACGCCCCTGAAGGCTGGGACCCAGGCTACCAAAGGCCCCTTTCAAATTAATTAAACCGGTGCCTGGAGTGAACTTCATAGAGAATCGTAAATCGGTCCTGTTTACACTCGTTCTTGGGATAGCTAATGCAGAAGTTTCCCAACAGCGTCGTGGTTACTCCCCATTCGGGCTGTCTCTCGGCTCGGAGAGGTGTTCTCCTGACCGAGCTACGAGGTTACGCAGCCAGGGAATCGACAACAGTGTTGGACGGTTAATGAGTTAAAAATCATGATCAACAAGTTACCGCAGATGACCTATACGCCAATGATGTTTATTTCCCGCACAAACAACATTGAGGAAACATCCTTCTTCTTCATTCCGGAATTTTTTCATGGATAGATAGCGAATATGTTAAACTAAATGGTTACAAGCGGATCCAAGTGAAGGAAATACGTAAGTTATCCGCCCAGTTCTACTCGATGACACAGTCCAAGCATCAACTGCAGTATCCTGACGACCAACTTGTTCGCTGGAAAGATGATGACGAAGCGCTCATTGCCAAATATGTACAAAAGTACATGGAGATACTTCGTGTCGAAAACGGTCAGGTTAAAACCTCCGAAACTATCCTCCTTGACGTTTATCGCCGCATATTGAGCGAGTACATAGAATTACACGAAATTACCGATCTAGAGACGAAGATGGGTTTGTTATTTCACTCTGCATTTCTCCGTCTCAAAAAATACAACAAACAAGATATCTATATGTTTCGTCATGAACTCGCTGCGGAAGTGCGCTCACGAATGAACCGGCCGGTTCATACCTATCGTGTTTTATTTCCCTTGCATTTAACAGATTTAGGAAAGGGGGATAAAAAACAATTCATCTGTTATGGGCTCCATTTTCAACTTGATTCTTAGCGCAATACCCAAAGTGAAAATGCACTAGATAACGCTCTAAATGATCCGCGAGTGAAAATACGGGAGGTTGAATACGATCTCTTCAATTTCTTTTTGCCCACCCTAATCGAAATTAGCGCACGTGACCCGTACGAGGCATATGAGAAGACACTTGAAGCCTTCGACAATTTTCGTAGTGTAATGAATCTGCTTTCACAGTCTGGCAAATATACTATCCAAGCTGGACAACCGCGTCCTATAGCTAAATACTTAGCTGGTCCAATACAGATAGTTTTTTCCGAGGATGGACTGGAACAATTGACTTACATCGAGAATAGACCTTCTCTCAACATCCGCAAGAACGTTGTCGAAGTAACGCACATTGATAATGCCATAAGTTTCTCGAACGATTTGGCCTTATCTTCAGATAAATTAAGCACTCGACAACTTTTGATAGATGCTATTCGACGATATGGAGTAGCGCTTGACACAACCCAGTGGCATATCACGTTCTTGAGTCTCTGGCAGGTCCTCGAATTAATATCAATTTCACAACCAGGCGATCAGAGAGCAAAGCAAAGGATTAAGACTTTGTTGGCCAGGAATGAATATCTCAAGGATCTCCTAAATATTCTCCCAAGAACGCGAAATAATTTGGTCCATAGGGGTGTTTTCCCAAGTGATGCAGGATTCTTGGAAGTTCAGATGCTTAAGTTAGTGGTCGATGCGGCTATTATTAGACTTTGGGAATTAAGAGACGACTTGCCAACCATCTCCAGCGTAAAAGAATATTACAGTTATGTATCATTATCTGATTCAGTGATAGCGATACAAATTTCTAATTCAACGAATCCGCAACAAATAGAAGTCTTAAATTTCATTCAAAAATCAAGGAATAAATAGTAAATCTAATAAGCTTACATCCACTTTCGAAACCCCGTCTACTCCAATCATCTCAAAACCGGTACCCTAATCTTACTCATAATCTACGCCGACAGCATCACAATGATCAGCAATAAAACAGTACACTCTCCTTCATCCAGATCGTAATCAAGGATGGTGAAAACTTTCTTTCTGCATTTTTTGGTTAAATTTTTAATTTTTGATCACCCTGCATACAGGAGCTAATCGAATTCAATAAAGAATTGTACTACGGCAGCGTGGTCTGTCCTCTGGTCTTCGTCACCTTTAAGCGCAAAATCATATCAATTGCTTTCAATCTCATCCGCGCGTCGTCATATTTTAGCAGCGCAACTGTCGCCATCATCGTCGCAGTCCGTGATCCTAGATTGGACCAATTTCCAATCTTACAGCCGTCCGCAACCTGCTTCTTAAGCTGAATCTGTTTATACTATTAATCCGGTAGATAATTCGAGGGCGGATCGCTGGTTTCTGCTAAAATTGAACCAAAATCGCCAGTTAATAATGATCTGAGCACGTGTGAGACGAATCACAATAGGAGCATGCCATGCAAGTAAACCGCGTTATCGTCATTGTCTTGGACAGCGTCGGCATCGGTGAAGCGCCGGACGCCGCTGCTTATGGGGATGTGGGCAGCAATACCTTAGGCAATATGGCCGCTGCTGTCGGCGGCCTGAACATGCCGAATATGGAGGCCATGGGACTGGGCAATATCGCCATTCTGGAAGGCGTCGAGCCGCAGGTTGAACCAACGGCCGTCTACGGCAAAATGGCCGAGGTGTCCGCGGGTAAGGATACGACCACCGGCCACTGGGAATTGATGGGCCTGCATCTCACACGGCCGTTTCCCCTCTATCCCGATGGCTTCCCGCCGGAAATCATGGAACCCTTCGAGGAAAAAATCGGCCGTGGCACCCTGGGTAATTACCCGGCATCAGGCACGGTGATCCTCGACGAACTGGGCGAAGAGCATATGAAAACGGGTAAGCCGATCATCTATACCTCCGGGGACAGCGTCTTCCAAATCGCCGCCCACGAGGACGTGATTCCTCTTGAGGAACTGTACGAAATATGCCACACAGCGAGAGACCTCCTACACGGCCAGCACGAGGTCAGCCGCGTCATCGCCCGGCCTTTCATTGGCGAACCGGGCAATTTCACGCGCACGGCGAACCGCCACGATTATTCGATTGTGCCCCCGGAGCCGACGCTCCTGGACAATCTCAAAGAGGCGGGTTTGATGGTCCACGCCGTCGGCAAGATCAATGATATTTTCGTCGGCCAGGGTATCACCAGCTATGTCTACACAAAGGACAATATGGCCGGCGTCGATGAGACGATTGCCGCCATGAAGGATCGCCGCGAACGGGGTTTGATTTTCACCAATCTCGTTGACTTTGACGCCAAGTATGGCCACCGCAACAACCCGCAGGGTTATGCCGATGCGCTGGCCGAGTTTGATGAACGGCTGCCTGAGATCATAGACGCCCTCGCCGATGACGACCTCCTGGTACTTACGGCCGATCACGGCAATGATCCGGTCACGCCCAGCACCGACCATTCGCGGGAATATGTGCCTGTTCTTATCAGCGGGAAGTCCGCGCGGGGAGGCGTTAATTTTGGCGTGCGCGACAGTTTTGCCGACCTGGCGGCAACCATTGCCGATATCTTCCAGGTAGCTCCCCCGCCGCAAGGATACAGCTTTATGGACGAGATCGTGGTAACGGCCGGCAATGCGAGCCAGGATGAACTGCGGGAGATGCTCGCCGAGGACCCCGCGTTTATCGCCCGTTTAATCGACCACACGCTGCTGCGGGCCAATGCGCAAGTGGAAGAAATTGAGAAGTTGTGCGATGAGGCACTGCAGTACAACTTTGCCTCTGTCTGTGTCAACCCCACCCATGTTGGATTTGTAGCCGATAAACTGGCCGGATCGGCCGTGCTTACCTGTGCCGTTGTCGGATTCCCGCTCGGAGCGACGACGTCGCTGCAGAAAGCGGTTGAAGCGGAGCTGGCGGTTTATGAAGGCGCGCAGGAAGTTGATATGGTCATCAATATCGGGGCGCTCAAGGATCGGAATTATGAGCTCGTGGAAAACGACATCTCCGCGGTTGTGGAGGCGGCTCACGAAGAAGGCGCAATATGCAAGGTCATCATTGAGACGGCGCTCCTGACGGACTCCGAAAAAGTTCAGGCGTGTGAACTGGCCAAAAGCGCCGGGGCTGATTTTGTCAAAACATCAACCGGTTTTAGTACCGGTGGGGCAACCGTGGAAGATGTCGCCTTGATGCGTATGACGGTCGGGTCCAATATGGGCGTCAAAGCATCAGGGGGTATACGCACAGCCGCGGATGCGCTGGCCATGGTAGAAGCCGGTGCGAATCGTATCGGCGCTTCGAGCGGCGTGTCAATTATGAAAGAAATCCTGGAGAAGGAGAATTAGGAGATTTTATGAGTCATCAGAACAGTGCGAAAGTTGTCTGGAAAGGGGAAGGCATCAATTTCACGGGTAAGGTCGGATCCGGTTACGAGTTTGACGTCGGCGGGGGCAGTAATAAGATCGGCGGAAGCCCGATGGAGTATCTATTGATTGGTTTGGTTGGCTGCACGGCCGTGGACGTTGTAAGCATGCTAGAAAAACAGCGCCAGAATGTACTAGGGCTGGAAGTTGCAGCGGTAGGTCTGCGGGCCGACGATTACCCCATGGTTTATACGGATGTGACCGTGAATTATCTTGTGCTCGGAAAAGATATCGATCCGCGAGCAGTAGAACGCGCGATTGAATTATCAGAGGAAAAATACTGCTCTGCCAGCGCCATGTTCAAACGGTCCGGTGCGAACATAATCATAACCTTTGAGATCATCGAGGTGGATGAATAGCAGCTGCTGTACGCCGGGCAAAAAGGAACCCCGAACCTGGTAAAGGAGATAGTGATAAAGTTAACACTGATACGGAGTTTATGTTGCTGAACCTCATTGCGGCCGATTTGCATTTGTTGGTCTCGACCCCGTGTAACTAACTTGTCGAAAACGTGTGGGCGCGCTAGTGGAGGTTTCAAATACCGTTCAGTTGTTAACGTTATCCCCTGCAAGTTCGGGGCAATATGGTGAATTTATAAAAACATTATAATGGCTGCGCTTTCTGCCCGTCAACCCCCCAATTCTTAAAAATTTACAGACTATTTTTAAGGTGTGAGTTGAGTACTTCATCGACGCCGGGTAATGGTGTATTCAAGACCTGCCTGGCGCGATCAAGGATTAAGGTGCAGTCCGCGGGCCACCTGGCGTGATCGGATGGGCCGAGCGTCAGCGATAGTCTCTCTTCGATTCCCCACCAGTCGAGCATGCGCAGACCGAATTCGGCGCGTGAAAGAATTTGCTCCCCGGCGACATTTAAAACCCCTTGATAGTCGTTTGTGGCCAGTTCCAGGCAAGCTAAGGAGAGGGTCTGCGCCCATACCGGGTTGCGATATTGGTCGGTAAACAGCGTGACCGGCTGCCCTTTTCGTAAGGCATTGACAACCCAGGCTGTCCCCTGATCCATGATTTGCAAACCGTAAATGAGCGATGTGCGCACAATGACATGATCGGGATGGCGGCCGGCGATGGTTTCCGCCTCTGCCTTGGCACGGCCGTAAGCGTGGATGGGTGTGGGCCGGTCATTCTCTGTATATGGGGCGTTTTGACCGTTGAATAGGGCATCGGTGGAGATATGGATCAGGCGCGCGCCGGATTTCCGCGCGGCTTTAGCGACATTTTGGGTGCCTTCAATGATCACATTGGCCATATCCGCCGGGCGATTGGAGCCGACGGTGTGGATGATTGCCTCGGGCTTTAAACTTGCTACCAGCGCGTGCACGGCCGTGCAGTCACGAACATCAAGCCTGAAACCGGAGGGATCCTGTAATGGATTGTGCGAAAGATAGGTGTAGCTGGTTTCGTGCCCCAATAACGCCAGGGGTACCAGGTGTTGGCCAAGATAACTGCTCCCACCGGTGATTAAGATGCGCGCCATGGCCGGTTAATCGAAGGAATCGTTTTCCTGGGCGCGTTCCAGGGCGTTTCTAGCGGCCGTCTGAGCAGCCCCTTGTTTGCTGGTACCGCTTCCCGTACCCCAATCCTCTTCGCCAACCATCACCCGGACGGTAAATGTCTTGGCATGATCGGGGCCGGATTCGTCGATGACCTCGTAATGCGGGGTTATATTGTACTTGGCCTGGGACCAGACCTGGAACTCGCTTTTAGCATCCTTGTGGAGTGATTTTTCGCGAATGTCGGCTAATTTCGGGGCGATCAACTGCTCCACTAAAATTTTGACTTCTTCTAACCCTTGATCGAGGTAAATCGCGCCGATGACTGCTTCAAAAGCTGCACAAAGCAGGGGCGTGCGTTCGCGCCCCCCATTTTCTTCTTCACCGAATCCCAGGTGTAAATAGCTGCCGATTTCAAGCTGGCGGGAGAAATCGGCCAGGGTGCTCGATCGCACGAGCGCCGCGCGAAGGCTCGTTAATTCGCCTTCCTTCATTTCCGGGAAGCGGTTATAGAGATAGGCGCCGACAATGAAATCCAGTATGGCGTCGCCCAGGAATTCAAGTCGTTCGTTATCCTCCAAGACGCTTTGCGGATTTTCGTTGAGAAAGGAACTATGGGTCAGCGCGCGATCAAGTAGAGAATAATCGCTGAAGGTAATATTCAGATTCTTTTCAATCGGACGAATTTCATTCAAATCGTTAATATCACTCACAAAAATAGACCTAAATAGATAGTATACCCGGGCTACAATTTACTCCTTAAATGCCCTGATGACCAGTGAAGCGTTATGTCCGCCAAAGCCGAAGGCATTGTTGAGGCAGACGTCGACTTTGCCCGGGCGTGCTTCGTTGGGTACGTAATCAAGGTCGCATATGGGGTCGGGAGTCTCATAATTGATCGTCGGCGGCAAAACTTGATCTCTGATTGCCAACACGCAAAACACACTTTCGATCGCACCTGTCGCGCCCATGATATGTCCGGTCATCGATTTAGTGGAGCTAACTGGCGTATTGTAGGCGTGTTCCCCTAAGGCCGCTTTAATTGCGGCCGTTTCTGACAGGTCATTGAGCTGCGTGGCGGTGCCATGAGCGCTGATATAATCGATTTCATCCGGCTGTAAACCGGCATCTTGCAAAGCCAGCCTAATAGCACGCGCCGCTCCGGCTCCACCTTCCGCGGGGGCGGTAATATGAAAGGCATCGGTAGACTGGCCGTAACCAACTACCTCGCCCAAGATAGCTGCCTTGCGCGCTTTTGCATGTTCGAGGCTTTCTAAGACCAGCATGCCGGCCCCTTCGCCTACGATCAATCCATCACGGTTTTTGTCAAAAGGACGTGGTGTATTGCTGCTGCTCGCCGATGTCGCCCCGGCACGCTCAAAGCCGCCAAGGGAAACATGGGTGATGATCGCTTCCGATCCGCCGGTTAAGACAGCATCAACCAATCCCATACGGATCGCCCTGAAGGCATGTCCGATGGCGTCATTGCCTGAAGCGCAGGCCGTGGCGATGGTATTAGACGGGCCTTGAATGCCGAAATCAATTGCCAACATGCCCGCTGCCCCATTGGGCATGATCATGGTTATGGCGAAAGGACTGATCCGCCGTACCCCTTTTTCAAGATATTCATGCTCCTGGTTGACGAGCGTCTGTATGCCTCCCACGCCGGTTCCCATTGATAAGCCGATACGATCGCGGTTGCTGTCATTAATCTCTAAAGCCGCCTGTTTCATGGCTTCCTGCGCGGCCACGGTAGCAAACTGCTGGTAGCGGTCACGACGGCGGGCTTCCCGCCCACCCAGAACAGCGTCGGGATCGAAATCTTTTACTTCACAGAGGCCGCCGGAGCTGTGCTCTCCTTTCTCTATTTGGGTAAAAGGGCCCAGTCCTGATTGGCCGGATAAGATTTTATCCCAGGTATCTGGAACGTTGTGGCCAAGCGGCGTGATCAAGCCCATGCCGGTTATTACAACGCGTCGATCATTTTGCTGTTCGTTTTCCATAAATCTTCTCCATATCTTGCTTATTCATTGTCAGAGTCAGTGGGCTTGTAGGATCCTTCAACCCACGTGCTGCTATTTGGTCCTACTTCTCTCTTCCAAACGGGTACGATTTCTTTTAAGCGATCGATACCGTAACGTGCAGCTTCGAAAGCACCCTGGTCGCGGTGCCCGGCTGCACAGGCAATGAAAGTTGTTATGTCTCGAATTTCCAGATGGCCTATGCGTTGAACGATGGCCACCCCTTTAACCAGCGGCCATTGTTGCCAGATTTCCCGGGCAATTTGGGCCATTTTTTCTTCCGCCATACCGCTGTAAGCTTCATATTCGAGATAAAGGGTTTGCGGCGGGAGACCCTGGCGATTGGTTTGGCCGCGGACAAAACCGGTGAAGCTGACGATTGCGCCAACATCTGGACCGCCGATCTGCTGGTATATGGCCTCAAAATCTATTTCGTCCGCGGATATGGCAAAATAGGTCGGGTGGGCCATGCTCTCGCCGCCGCTGACCGGCGGAAAAAGCGCGATTTCATCGTCTTCATGTAAGAGGGTGTCCGGAAATGCAAACTGTTTGTTGACTGCCACCAGCGCGGAAGGGAGGGAAGCGGCAAGTTCCTCATGGGTGGCGGCTAAGACGTCAAGTAGATCCCGCACCGAAGCGGGTTCTTCCAGGGCGCAGCTCACAGAATTGTGACCTGCGCGATCACGTAATGTTGCAAAAAGCTTTACTTCTATATTCATGATTTACTTGTTCTATGCGGTATTGGGCGAGATGGGCAATAGTTATTCTGCTTCGAAAGTGCCGCTTCGTCCGCCTGATTTAAACGTCACGCGGATGTCAGAAAGGCGCATTCCACGATCGACGGCTTTGGCCATATCGTAAATCGTTAGCGCTGCTGTGGATACGGCCGTTAACGCCTCCATTTCCACACCCGTTTGACCGGTTGTTTTGACCATCGCTTCGATGTCTACCCGTGAGTCATCGACATTCGGTTTGCAGGTCACATCTATCTTCGTCAACTGCAGTGGGTGACAAAGCGGGATCAGGTCACTGGTGCGTTTCGCAGCCATGATGCCGGCCAATTGAGCTACGGTCAGTACATCCCCTTTTTTTAGGGTTCCGGCGATGATGAGCTGTAAGGTTTCGGGGGCCATGATCACCGCCCCACGCGCTTTGGCTATGCGCTCGGTCTCAGGTTTATTACCGACGTCTACCATTTTGACCCGGCCGGTTTCATCTAAATGTGTTAATTGCTTGTCCATATGCGTTGTATTATAGTAAGCAATTGTCGATTGAAGCAATCGTACATTAAAACCAGGACTAAACGGCCGTAAATGATCATGAACGCTTTCTATGATTCTATTTATCTTTCTCCCCACCTCGATGATGCTGCCCTTTCTTGCGGCGGCCAGGTCTTCATGCTGGCAGAGGAAGGAAAATCAGTCCTCATCGTGACCGTAATGGCCGGCGACCAACCCGGCACTTCCGATTCAAACTACATTCATGAACTGCACGATCGCTGGCAGCTTGATGAGGATGTTGTGGCCGGGAGGCGGGCTGAAGATATCAACGCGTGCCGGATACTTGGCGCCGACTATCTCCATTGGGAAATCCCTGACTGCATCTATCGTTTTGACGAGCGTACCAACAAACCGCTCTATATTTCGGATGAGGATATTTTTGGTGAAGTCGATCCCTCGGAGTTCGATCTCATAGAGGTCCTGTCAAAGAAGATCCTGGATCTACCCGCGTTTGGCCGTCTGCTTGTACCGCTCGGAGTGGGTAACCACGTCGATCACCAGCTTACCCGCCAGGCTGTAGAAAAATCCACTTCGACAGGCGTTTATTATTACGAGGAATACCCGTACGCGGATGACCCGCAGGCTTTGTGGGTGGCCGAACGTTTGCTGGATTCCTGGCGGGCGATAACCATCCCCCTTTCGGAAGCGGCGATAGAGGCTAAAATTGAGGCCATCGCATCCTACCAATCGCAGTTAAGTACCTTTTATCGTGATCGAGGGGAAATGGGGGCGGCTGTCCGGCGTTTTACAAACTCTGTTCATGGGGAGCGTATCTGGCAGCGCATTGATGCTGTTTGAATTCTTTTTTACCGGCTTTCAGGCAAACGAATTAAACTAGAAACAAGGACAGGTGCTTTCTCCTTAATGATTGTTCTTGATTATTGTTAAGGTGAACCTCTATAATTGCTGAGTAAAGAACAGGTCTATGCATATGACTCAATTATCGACACAACCACTTCCTGCCAAAGAAAATGAACAGGAGCATGATTTGCGAACCGGTGGTCTGAAAAGCGGTACTGTCCTCCAGGGACGGTATCGGGTGATGTCGACTCTCGGCGTAGGGGGATTCAGTACCGTTTACAAGGCACGCGATCTGCGCTTCTCCTCGGTTGACAAGCTGTGTGCTGTCAAAGAGATGGTTATTCACACGGCCGATCCCAGCCTCCGCGAACAAACGATCCAGTCCTTCGAACAAGAAGCGAGCATGCTGGCTGTTCTTAACCATCCCGCGATTCCTCCCGTTTCTGACTATTTTACCGAGGGTGATCGCAGTTACTTGATTATTGAACTGGTCGAGGGCCAGAATTTGGAGCAGTGGCTTGAAAATTCCACGGAGCCCCTTGACCAGGGTCGGGCCCTGGATTGGTCGCTGCAAATATGTGAAGCCCTGGTTCATCTACACAGGCAAAAACCCCAGCCGGTGATTTTCCGTGATTTAAAGCCGTCTAATATCATGTTGGATAAAGACAAACATATCCGGCTGATTGACTTTGGGATTGCTAAACTATTCGAAGCGGATCAGGCGCGGGGTACGATGATCGGAACAGAAGGTTATACGCCCCCTGAGCAGTATCGTGGTGAGGCAACTCCTGCAGCGGATATTTATGCTTTCGGGGCCACGCTTCACCATCTATTGACGCGCCAGGACCCCCGCCAGGAAACGCCATTTACATTTGATGAACGGCCGATTCGTGCCGCGAATCCATCGATCTCTTATGCATTCGAAGCCATTATTTCGCGCTGCCTGAAGTATGATGCAAAGGACCGCTTCCCTGATGCCATGGCTCTTAAGGAAGAGCTGCTCTCTATTGCTGAGACAGATGTGGAAGAAGGTAAGCCGGAAAGGTTTGGCGAACAAGACCGGGATCTCTTCCCATCAATCAGGGTCGGGATCAGTCAGGTCCAGCCTTTATGGCTCTTTCAATGTGAAGATGAAATCCGCTCAAAAGTAACGGAGGCCAAGGGCATTGTTTTCGCTGCCGCCTACGACAACAACATTTACGCCGTTTCCGCCGATCGCGGCGAATTTCTGTGGAAGTTCCCAACCGGGAATAGTATCGGTGCTTCCCCCTATGTCTATGAAGATGCCGTCTATGTTGCCTCGGCCGATCATAATCTCTATTCCTTGCAGCTGCGAAACGGCCGTGAAAACTGGCGATTTCAAGCCCAGGCGCCGATCTTCTCTTCCCCGTCGGGCCGCTTCGACAATATCTTTTTTGGGGCGGATGATGGCTATGTTTATGCGGTGAATGCGTTTAGAGGAGCGATGTCCTGGCGAGCCAACGCCTATGCGGCCGTTCGTTCCACGCCATTGATTTTAGAAGAAGGCGTGATTTTCGGAACTGAGGAAGGCGAGATTTACTGCAAGGATTTGAGCAACGGTAAAACGCTCTGGCAGGTTCAGACCGGCAATGCGGTGATCTCTTCGCCGGCAATGGCTGAAGATATTGTTTTTGTCGGCTCTCTCGATGGCGCTATTTATGCTTTGGATGCCAGTTCCGGTTGGCGTATCTGGCGCTACCGGACACATGGTGCGATTGTCTCTTCGCCCGTGGTCCATAAAGGTATTGTCTACATTGGCTCAGCAAACGGATTTTTGCATGCCATTGATATTGATTCCGGTTCAAGAGTTTGGGCTTACCAAACGAACGGGCAGGTTGCCTCATCACCTGTTATATGGGAAGAGACTGTTTATTTTGGCTCTACGGATGGAGCCATCTATGGTCTGACCGTTGAAGGCGGTGATTTGCAGTGGCGTTACGAGACAGAAAGCCAGGTAATAGCCTCGCCCGCGATTATTGAGAGCGTGATGTATATCGGCACAACCTCCGGCAAACTCTATGCTTTACCGGTCTGATCCGCGAGGTGAGGATAAAGTCCCGGCCGCACGTTCATGATAAATTTTGACCGTGTTATTTGAAAAACTATATGAAAAAAATTCCCACAGACCCAGACTTCACTGATTTAGAAACCGAGGAGTATAGCGGCAGCAACCCAGAACAAAATGCTGAATTTACAAAGAAGGACAGCACCGAGGGTTATCATTTCTATGGAGCGCTCCGCAGCGATGTCGGTTTAGCAAGGGAGCGCAACGAAGATTCATGCTTTTTGTTTACCAGCGATTCCGCTGCCCCTTCTTCCTTATTTCCTATGGCCTTATGCCTCGTTGCCGATGGAATGGGAGGATATGAAGGGGGCGACCGCGCCAGCAAAATAGCCTCGCGCACGGCTGCCAGTTATCTCCTAGAACGACTATACCTCCCTGCGCTTAATGGCGAGCAGCCTCCCAGCCAGGATCAAATTGAGCAAATGATGGCTGAGGCCGTCCTCACCGCTCATGAAGCTGTTCTCTCCCCTGATTACTTGGGAAATGGAGGAACAACATTAACCATGACGCTCTTATTAGGGCGGCAGCTTTATCTGGCGCATGTGGGCGATTCGCGCGCTTATTGGCTCGTTGAAGGAGGTTTGCAGCAGTTAACCAAGGACCATTCCCTGGTCCAACGTCTACAGGACGAGGGTAAATTAACGCCTGAGGAAGCTGAGAATTTCCAATTTCGAAATATCCTGATCCGCGCGTTGGGACAAGATGAAGAATTATTAATCGACGTGGATGTACGCGATCTCCCCTCCCAGGGTAAATTATTGCTCTGCAGCGATGGACTTTGTGGGGAGGTTTCCGATGCGCAAATTTTGGCGATTATGAACCAGCCCTTGCCGCCCGATCAAATCGCTGATCAGCTCATTGCCGCGGCCCTGGAGGCCGGCGGATGGGACAATATCTCGGCCATTGTTACCGAATTTATGATCTAATTCTGCTTTGGGGGCGCCATAAAAGCCTGACTCTCCTCCCTCCGCGTTTCCCGAATTTATTATGAACCTCGAAGAGCGTAATTACTACGAACTGCTAGAACTGGACCATGACGCAACTACGGCCGATATAGAAAGCGCGTATCTGCATGTGCTGGCACTTCATAAACAGGGCGACAACCAGACAAATCCTGTTGAAGTTGAACACATCCGCCGCGCTTACGAAGTTCTGCGCGATCCAAAACGGCGTGACTGGTATGATGCGCTTCTGACCGAAGTATCTAAGCCGTTTGACCTAAATCTCCAGGTTAGCAGCCGGCAGCTGCCAATCCTGGATGAACAACAAATGGTCTATTTGCTGGCCGAACTGCTTCCTCCTGATGAAAATGAGCAAATGCTCTTGCCCTTAAACCTTTGTCTCGTGATCGATCGCAGCACATCCATGCGCGGCGAGCGCTTACAACGCATCAAGAATGCCTTGGAACTTCTGCTGCCCCAGTTCTCTTCAAGAGATATGCTGTCGGTTGTCGCTTTTAGCGATCGCGCAGAGGTGCTTCTGCCCTCGCAATTGATTGGTGAGCGTGAAAAAACGACGAATTGGATCGATCGTATAGAGGCGTCTGGGGGTACAGAGATTTATCAGGGGCTGTTGAGTGGTGTGAAGCAGCTGCGTAAAATATCTCTTGAGGACTACAATAACCAGTTAATTCTACTGACCGACGGCCGTACCTACGGAGATGAAGCGGAGTGTTTGAAATTAGCGAGAGACGCAGCGTCCTCCAATATTTCGATTCATGCTTTTGGGATTGGAAGCAATTGGGACGACAAATTTTTGGATGCCTTAGTGGCTCCCTCAAACGGCCTGGTCGAATATATTGATTCAGCAGAGAAAATTGTTTCGTCGCTGCAAAAAAGATTGCGTGGTTTGGGTGAAACCTATGCGCGCCAGGTGAACCTGCTCGCCGATTGGCCACAAATGGTTGAGCTTGTCGATAGTTTCCGCTTAACACCCTATGCCCAACAACTGCAGCCCAACGGCGAGTCGATCGTGCTCGGTGATATTGAAGGTGGTGGGGCGCTTTCCTTTTTACTGGCTTTCAGCGTTAAGCCCCAACCTATCGCCACGCGAATCCGGATCCCGCTTACGATTTCGGCCGAACTTCCGGATACGGGCATGCAAACATTAAAGGAGCAGCTTGAATTATCATTAACGCCCGATCCTCCGGCGATCAATCCGCCCCCTGATGTCACTCGCGCAGTTCGTTTAATGACCCTTTACCATTTACATGAGCTCGCCTGGCAAGAAGCCGAAGCGGGAAAAACGGATCGGGCAGTCATGCGCATGCGTCGATTGTCTACCCGCCTGTTAGAAGCAGGCGAAACAGATCTGGCGAATCAAGCTGATTTTGAAGCACGGCAGTTGGGTCTTACGGGAAGGCTATCACCATTAGGGCACAAATCCCTGAAATATGGGACGCGCGCGTTAACACGAAAAACGATACAATTAGGATGGGATGATTAAGTGTGGAACTTGCGGGTTTGAATCTATTATCGGTACCCTGTTTTGCACTGAATGTGGCGCACCGCTTTTAGAAACCGAACAAGCAAGCGCCGCCATTCAGTGGACTTACGCCCACTTTTTAATTGTGGACAGCGGCCGGCGGCAAAAACTTTCCCTATCCGGCTCGGAGCCAGTTATGATTGGACGGGCGGATCCAGACAAGGGTTACTGGCCGCAGCTCGACTTGACCGATGACGGAGGTTTTGAAAAAGGCGTTTCCAGACAGCATGCCATGGTTCTATTTACGCCACAAAATCTTGTTATTGTTGACCAGGGCTCTGCTAACGGAACCTGGCTTGATGATATTCAGTTGGAACCGGAACAAAAATACCCGCTGCCGGCTTCCGCTAAACTGCGCTTCGGCGGGTTGAATGTGTTCATCTATTTGGAGTGAGGTTTATATGCGGCAGCCCATTGCAATACATTTAGCCGATCAAGAGATAATTATGGGTGAAGTAGAGACATTGCCCAATCAGGCCGATCGGTTTATTATCCTCCACAACCCCACCCAAACGGATGGAAAACGCTTGAAGAATGTGGAGGAAGGTGTAAATACGATATATGTATCCTGGCACCAGATTTTATTCGTGCAGCTCTTGC
Organism: Promineifilaceae bacterium (SeqCode); assembly: GCA_046259485.1. Lineage (GTDB taxonomy): Bacteria > Chloroflexota > Anaerolineae > Promineifilales > Promineifilaceae > JAACFF01. The sequence continues at coordinate 16,417 of JBJYWP010000050.1, forward strand.
CAGGGGCCGGGGGCGATATGCCGATAAGCTTCGTACGTGAGTAATTATGGTCGAGAAAATCCCTGATTCATTTGAGTCAACCGCACCCCAAATAATCCTCGTAGTCGATGATGAAGCGCGTATGCGCCGCTTCATTCGTATGAATCTGGAACTGGAAGGTTATCAGGTCGTGGAAGCAGAAAATGGCGTCCAGGCGCTGGATCAAATCAGAAAATATACGCCGGATCTGGTAATCATGGATGTTATGATGCCTGAAATGGATGGATTTGAGACGCTGGGCATGCTGCGAGAGATATCGACTGTGCCGGTCATCCTCTTAACGGTTCGCAGTGAGGAGGAGGATATCACGCGCGGCCTCAACCTGGGTGCTGATGACTATATAACCAAACCTTTTAGCCCGCGGGAGTTAAACAGCCGCGTCTCGGCCGTTTTACGCCGCGCGAGCTGGCCCTCTCCACCACCCAGGACTGTGCTCCAGATCGATGACCATCTGGCCGTGGATTTCAATCGCCACCAGGTCATTGTTGATGGCGAGCGCATCGATTTACGACCAACCGAATATCGTTTGCTCTATGTCCTGCTGCAAAATGCCGGTTGGGTTGTTCCCCATGAAACACTGCTTGCCAAAGTCTGGGGGTATGAATACCGGGACGAAACACATTATCTACGCCTCTATATCAATTATTTACGCAAAAAGATAGAACAGGATCCGGCTAACCCCAAATATATCCTGACCGAAAGAGGCGTAGGCTATCGCTTTGCCGATTTTAAGAAGCAGCAACCATGACTCCAGTCATAGCGGCTACACGCGAGCAGTTTTTCGCGTGTATCGAAGCTTACCTCGACCATAGGGAAGTGAGCCGCGTAGAAGAGGCTTATGATTATGCTCATCACAAGCATGGCGATCAGACACGCAAATCAGGTGAGCCCTTCATAACGCATCCCTTAACCGTTGCGTTTTATTTGGCGCAGTTCCATTTGGACAGCAGCGCCTTGATGGCTGCCCTCCTTCACGATGTTGCCGAAGATGTCAATGTCCCCATTTCTGAAATCGAAGGTTTGTTCGGTTCGGAAGTGGCTTACCTTGTAGATGGCGTTACCAAGCTTAAGGATGTTTCCGAGGGCGTCGCCAAAGGTAGGCACCTCTCAAAACAAGAAATCCAGGATTTGAGTACTCAAAAACTGTTCCGCGAGATGAGCAGTGATGTCCGTGTGGTTATTGTTAAACTTTTCGATCGTTTACACAATATGCGCACGATCAAGCATATGTCGCGGGAAGGCCAGGAGCGGAAGGCACGTGAGACTCTCTATATCTTCGCTCCCCTGGCCAACCGCCTGGGAATCTGGACACTAAAAAGCGAACTGGAGGCTTTATCGCTCGAGGTTCTGGATAATCGTGCTTACCAGATTATCAAACAGGGTTTAGAAGATTTACACGAAGATCAATACGAAACATATCAATTGGTGAGCGGCCAAATAATGGATCATCTCCTGGCGGCGAATCTTGATGTGCGTAATGTCGTTCCGGTTCCGGAGAATATCTATACGGTTTATACAGATCTGACATCTCAAGACGCGTCTTACTATGACATTGACCGGACGATGCGCCTTGTTGTTTTGTTGGATGACTGGATGTCTTGTTATACCGCGCTTGGTTATCTCCACCAGTTATGGCAGGCGGTACCGGATCGATTTGATGATTATATCTCGGTGCCGCGGGACAACTTATATCGTTCCCTGCATACGACAGTTATCACTGAAAATGGACAGCCAATGAAAATCCGGCTGCGAACAGAGGCCATGGATAAGGTGTCTCAAATCGGCGTCCTTGCGCAGTGGCTTTACGCCGATTCACAGCTTTGGGAAAAAGGGATCGCCGAGAAGATCGACGCTCTTTCTGAAGGTATTCGTGAGACAGTTTCCTTTGGCTACCAGGATGCCAGCGCGACGGTCAGAAGCGTCGTAGAGGATCTGTTTAGCGATCAAATTCGAGTTTATACCCCGCGCGGCGATATGATTCACCTGGCCAAGGGTTCCACACCGGTTGACTTTGCATACGCTATCCATTCCGATTTGGGCGATCAGTGTCAGGCTGCCTATGTCAATGAGATGCTTAGCCCACTGAATCGCAAGCTTCGTGATGGTGATTTGGTGCGCGTCATTAAAAGCTTCCGGGCGGAGCCACAGCGCGAGTGGCTCGATGAGGATCTTGGTTATCTGGGGACAAATTACGCACGCTCACGCGCCCGACGCTGGTTCCGCCGGCTGCCTTCAGATGTGGCGATAACTCAGGGGAAGAAGCTGCTCCAGGGGGAGCTGCGGATGTTAAGCGCTTCACACTTCGATCACGAGAGCGCGGCGCGGCTGTTAGGTTATGAAACCAGTGACGATCTGTATTATGCATTGGCGCGCGCGGAGATACTCCCCACAGTAGTCGCCACCAGTGTTCTTGATGCGAAGTGGGCCGACGAACCAATTCGCAATCTGGATAATATGGTGACCGGACGCAGCGGAGAAAAATACGTTATTACCCATGCCGACGGCCGTCAACTGCGCCTCTGCGCTACCTGTGATCCACGCCCCCGAGATTCGATTATTGGTTATTTACGCAAGAATGGATTGGTGACAGTCCATAAGGAAGGCTGCCACAGTTTACGGGCTAATCGTACGCTTGGGCGGTTGCTCAAGTTGGGTTGGGGAGAAGCCACGCAGCGTAAAGCGCGCTTGATAAACGTCCAGGTCGATGTCTTTGATCGTGCCGGTTTACTCTTTGACATTACGCGTCCTTTACAGGATGAGCAGATCAACATTCCTTTTATTTATACACCGCCGCCCAATAGAGCCGGTGAGATGCGCATCTTCATGAGTTTAGAAGTACTCCATCCCCGCCAGGCCGTTCGTATCCTGCACCAGATTCGTGCCCTGGTTAATGTTTACGATGTGCGTTGCATCCCCGGACATAACTTTGTCCAAACAGCAAATCCCACAAACCCTTTTTACAAACCTGAATAGGATATGATTCCGTTTTCCTTGGATCTGAACCCTCATATATAATTATTGATGGTCAAATTGCAGTGTCAGTCATATATCCATGTATTGGTACGTCTGGATTCGGCGAATGCCGGTCGTTAACTCCGGTAGTCCGGAGCCCGAACTTTGATTAATGCAAGAAACCAACTGGCACAAAAAATTTACAAGGAGATAGATTGGAATGATCGCAAAGAAATTTTTTAAAACATTGGATGAGTGTGAAGTAACATTCGAATATAACAACGAGAGTGCATCTGACGTTACCCTCGTTGGTGACTTTAACGGTTGGGAACCGCTGCCGATGAGTAAAGCTAAGAAAGCCGGCAGCTCTTATCGGGTGAAGGCTCGCTTACCTAAGAATGGTGAATTCCAGTTCCGTTATTTTGTTGACGGCAGCTACTGGGCAAATGATGATGCCGCTGATGCTTATTGGCCAAACGAGTTTGGCGATACCAACAGCGTCGTTAATACATATGAATAACAGATAGCTGTTTTTCAAAAACTTTTGACATTGAGCCAGGGTTGTTAACGCGACGATCGCATCCGACTCGCTGCTGCCATTTAAGTCAGCATGACAAAAGAAGACATTCAAGAGCTGTTTCAGCAATATCAAGAGTTCTTCCACAACGCGATTAAGGGCGAAGTGGACATGGAGCAAGGAGCTTCGTTCTATGCGACTGCGGTCATCGGCGCCGCACCCGCCGGGGTTATGGTTGCTCAGAATGATAAGCAGTTCAGGCTATTCTTGCAGCAAGGCTTTAAAGCCTATCGCAAGATGGGAACAAAAGATTTGCGCATTCGCAGCATTGAGATCACGCCGATCGACGAACTGCACTGCCTGGCTCGGGTTAGTTGGACCGCGGTTTATGATCGAGGTGATTATCCCGACACCTCGATAGATTTCGATGTCCATTACTTAGTGCAGCAGGTTCAAGAGACGCCGAAGATCTTTGGTTGGGTTTCCGGAGACGAGCAAGCTGTACTCAAGGAGCACGATATTATTTGAGCGACCGCTGCGGCCCAGATCTAACGAAGGTTTGTTGCCGCAAGCGGTCGAAATGCTCGTCCTGCGTACGGCCGTATGAAGTAAGCTTGGCGGATGGTCTTAAGGAGGCGGGATAACGAAGCTGCTGTCCTGCTGAAGCTCGTCATTGATATAGAGCTGCAAACGATATTCGGCCGATTCTAGGCCACTCCCCTCGTAATCAAAGATTGATAAATCACGAACTGTGCCCTCTGCACCATAATTTTCCCAGTCCCATTTCTCTTCGCGGGTAATCCAGATCAGGTTGTCGCGGATCCATATCCTTCTGATCCGATCTCCTGGTGACAGCCCTTTATAGTCCCAAATCGCATAAACGATTTCCGTGCCCGCCGGGAATGTTTCCGCCTCCTGGGCATAAGGACCGGCGGTGAAACGCAGGCAGCAAAAACGATCCCCTAAATTGGCAGACGCCATCGGCGCGGCTGAAGAAGGTGTGGGGACGACCGGTGGTAATATTGTCGTGGGAATCGTTATGGGCTCCGGCTGCGGCGTGACAACGGGTAGATTGGGAGGTGTTGGGATTTTCCGGGGCGGTTGGTAGGTGGCCAGTACATTGCGCACGGCCGTGGGCGTCGGGCTGGTCTCAAAAGAGAAAGTTTCCCCAATAACGCTGCAAGCGCTGCTCAATGTTAAAAGAAGCAACGTCAATAATGAAATTATTTTGTGCTTTGCCATACTTATCCCAAGTTTATCCCAAATTTAATTTGGGATAAACTTGGGTTAAAAAGAAATTCTCCCGAACCTACTTCAGGTCAAATGAGAAATACGAAAACCGGCGCCCAGATCATGGATTAGCAGTCTTGAACGTGGTAGAATAAAGGGTCGCTGTAGTACAAATGAGCTATTTTTTATTGATAGTGTACCCTTCTTATGGAGAAGGGGAAAAGGCCACCGGACAGGCAGGATTCCTATTCTATGTCTCTCGATAAAATAATCGTGCGCGGTGCGCGCGAACATAATCTTAAAGATATTGATGTTGAGATCCCTCGCGACAAAATGGTCGTGATTACCGGGCTCTCCGGTTCTGGAAAATCGTCCCTGGCCTTCGATACAATTTTTGCTGAAGGCCAGCGTAGATATGTTGAATCCTTATCGGCTTACGCGCGGCAGTTCTTAGGGCAGATGGAAAAACCGGATGTCGATCAGATAGAAGGTCTAAGTCCGGCGGTATCCATCGACCAAAAAGGTGTGAGCCATAACCCGCGGTCAACAGTCGGTACCGTCACCGAGATCTACGATTATTTACGTCTCTTATTTGCTCGCGCCGGGGTGCCGCACTGTCCGGAATGCGGCCGTCCGGTCATGCCGCAGTCGGCCGAACAGATCGTCTCTGATATCCTGCATATGCCGCGTGACAGCCGCATTCAAATCCTGGCGCCCCTGGTTCAAAGTCGCAAGGGGCAGCACCAAGGGGTCATTGATGATGTGCGTAAGGCGGGTTTTGTGCGCGTGCGTGTGAATGGCGAAGTGTATAACGTGGATGATTCGATAGAACTGGATCGTTATAAAAACCACGATATTGAAGCCGTTGTCGATCGCTTGATCATCCGTCATGACGCGCACGATGAAAGTGAAGATGCGCAGGCCGATCGCTCTCGCCTCACAGATTCCATTGAAACAGCCTTGCGTCTTGGAGGGGGCATCGTCATTGTCAATGATGTTACCGACAAAGACAATCCCGTCGATAACCTCTACTCCGAACATCTTTACTGTCCCTATGATGGAACGAGTATCCCACCCATTGAACCACGAACTTTTAGCTTTAATAGCCCGCACGGCGCTTGCGTGGAGTGCCAGGGTTTAGGGACGAAAAAAGAACTGGATCCGGATCTGATCATCCCCAATAAAGATTTAACACTTGCCGGTGGGGCGATTGCCGGATGGCCGACAGACGATAAGGCGGGCTACTACTGGCAGCTGCTGAAGGCGACGGCCGATCACTTTAAGATCCCTGTTGATGTTCCTTTTAGCGAACTTTCAGCAGCCCAAGCGCGTATATTGCTCTATGGCAGCGGCCAGGATCAAATTGTGGTGACGTATATCAATCGCGAAGGGCATGAACGGCACTACAAGACGCGTTACGAGGGTGTAATTCCTAATCTGTGGCGGCGGTACAATGAATCCACCTCTGATTATGTGCGTGACAAATTGGAAGGTTTCATGGTCGACAGGCCGTGTAGTGCCTGTGGAGGCACGCGCCTGCAGCCGGTCGCCCTGGCGGTGAAGATCGGCGATTGCAATATCGCCGAAATTACAAAACAGCCGGTTAGTAACAGTTTGCTCTGGGCCGCAAATCTTGAGGACGAAAAAAACACACCGCTTACTTCGCGCCAGCAGATAATCGCCAAACCGATTCTGAAAGAGATTCGCGAACGTCTCTCTTTCATGATCAATGTCGGCCTGGATTATTTGACGCTAGATCGCTCGGCAGGATCATTAAGCGGTGGAGAAGCACAGCGCATTCGCCTGGCGACGCAAATCGGCAGCCAGTTAATGGGCGTATTATACGTGCTCGATGAGCCAAGTATCGGCCTTCACCAACGTGACAACGGCCGTCTCATCGATACCCTAAAGGGGATGCGCGATCTGGGTAATACGGTGCTGGTCGTGGAGCACGACGAAGATACGATGCGCGCCGCCGATTGGATCATTGATCTTGGTCCGGGCGCTGGAAAACATGGGGGAGAGTTGGTTGCAGAAGGCCCGCCGGCTGTTATTGCCGGGGATAAAGCCTCGCTGACCGGCGCTTATTTGAGCGGGCGAATGAAAATTCCCATCCCGTCAAAGCGACGTCAGGGGACCGGCGAAGAGCTGGTTATCTACGGCGCAGAGGAAAACAATTTAAAGCAGCTTGACTTACACATACCTTTAGGCAAGTTTGTATGTATCACCGGCGTCAGCGGAAGCGGCAAAAGCTCGTTTCTAATCGAAATTTTGAGCAAGCGGCTCAATCAATACTTTTACGGGTCAAAGGTGACGCCCGGCAAGCATGAGCGCATAGAAGGGCTTGAACACCTGGATAAAGTCATCGAAATTGACCAAAGTCCTATCGGCCGTACGCCGCGATCTAACCCAGCCACATATACCAATCTTTTTAACCCGATCCGCGAATTATTCGCCAGCATGCCGGAAAGCAAGGTGCGCGGGTACAAACCCGGTCGCTTTAGCTTTAATGTCAAAGGGGGTCGCTGCGAGGCCTGCCAGGGGCAGGGTCAAAATCGAATTGAGATGCAGTTCCTTCCTGATATTTATGTCCCTTGCGATGTGTGCGGTGGCGCGCGCTACAATCGTGAGACATTGCAGATCACGTATAAGGGGCTCAATATCGCCGAGGTATTGGACCTGACGATTGATGAAGCGCTCGAGTTTTTCGCCAACGTGCCCAAGATCCGCCGTAAGTTGAAGACGATGGTTGATGTAGGCCTGGGGTACATTCACCTGGGGCAACCCGCACCGACTTTGAGTGGTGGAGAAGCACAGCGCGTTAAGTTGAGCCGTGAACTCTCGAAGATTGCCACCGGGCGCACAATTTATATCCTTGACGAACCGTCGGTTGGCCTGCACTCCCATGATGTGGCCAAATTGATTCAGGCCTTGAACCGCCTGGTAGATAAAGGCAATACCGTTGTTATTATCGAGCATAACCTGGACATCATTAAGGTTGCCGACCATCTCATCGATTTAGGCCCGGAAGGGGGTGATCGAGGAGGGCAAATCGTGGCTGAAGGCACTCCGGAAAGCGTTGCCGGAATCCCTGCTTCCTACACGGGCCATTATCTCAAAGAGATGCTGAATGGTAGAATAACTTAGAGCCGTACGCCAAAACTAACTTTTCCATTAGGCTGACCCATTATTGAAATCAGATAAACAAAACGGCCGTTTCCGATTCGGAAACGGCCGTTTTTCATAAAAGGAGAAGAATAGTCTTTACGACTCCTTCTGTTGAAGCCTTGCGCTTACTTGGCTCAAGGCATATTATGCGGCTTCAAATTCGCCTTCAATCACATCCTCATCCGCACTGCTGTCCGAATGGCTGGCAGCTGCGCCGTTGGCGGATGCGCCGTTCTGAGCGGCAGCCTGCTGCGCTTGATTAAGGGTCATGGCAACCTGCTGCAGTTCTTCGGTCAGCTGCTTGATGCGCTGTACATCTTCGCTGTTGACGGCATTCTTCAGGTCAGCGATCTTGGACTCTACCTGCTGGCGATCCTGCGGCGCGACCTGACCGTTCATGCTAGCCAGACTCTTTTCAATCTGGTAGACAACCTGGTCAGCCATGTTCCGCGCCTCAATCAGCTGGCGCCGCTGGCTGTCCTGAGCCGCATTTTGCTCCGCCTCACGGACCATGCGATCGATATCTGAATCATTCAGATTCGTGCTGGCGGTAATCGTAATCGCCTGACTTTGTCCCGTCGCCTTATCCTGCGCTGTTACGTTCAGGATACCGTTGGCATCAATGTCGAAGGTAACTTCGACTTGCGGGATACCGCGTGGCGCCATGGGAATACCTTGCAAGCGGAATACACCCAGCGTATTGTTATCCGTGGCCATTGGCCGCTCGCCCTGCAAGACGTGTACATCAACCGCGGTCTGGTTGTCTTCAGCGGTGCTGAAAACCTCAGACTTGCGCGTGGGGATGGTCGTGTTGCGCGGGATAAGCGTGGTCATCACGCCGCCCAAAGTCTCCAGGCCAAGGCTTAGAGGCGTCACATCTAGCAGCAAGACGTCGCTGACGTCGCCGGCCAGAACGCCGCCCTGTAAAGCAGCGCCCATCGCTACAACCTCGTCCGGGTTCACGGTTTTATTAGGCAATTTGCCGGTAATTTCCGCGACAAGTTCCTGAACCATGGGCATACGTGTAGAGCCGCCTACCAGGACGACTTCATTCAAGTCGCTAGCTTTCAAGTTGGCGTCTTGCAGTACCCGATTCACAGGTTCTTTGACCCGCTCGAGCAGACCTTCAGTCAGCTGTTCGAACTTGGACCGCGAAAGTGTCATCTGTAAGTGCTTGGGTCCATCGGCATTGGCAGTGATGAACGGCAGATTGATCTCTGTTTCCATCACACTGGACAGTTCGATCTTGGCTTTTTCGGCCGCTTCGCGAACGCGCTGTAAAGCCTGGCGATCGCCTTTCAGATCGATACCCTGGTCGCGCAAGAACTCGCTCGTAATCCAGTCTACAATCGCCAGATCCCAGTCGTCGCCACCCAGGTGTGTGTCACCATTTGTGGCCACAACTTCGATTAAGCCTTCGCTAACATCCAGGATGGAGACGTCGAAGGTCCCACCACCAAGGTCAAAAACCAGGATGGTCTCGTCACCTTTGCTGTCCAATCCATAGGCCAATGCCGCAGCAGTTGGCTCATTGATGATACGCAAGACATCAAGACCGGCGATGCGCCCCGCATCTTTGGTAGCCTGGCGCTGGCTGTCGTTGAAGTAAGCCGGTACTGTGATAACAGCCTTTTCAACAGACTCACCCAGATAATCCTCGGCATCTTTTTTCAGTTTGCCCAAGATCATGGCAGAGATCTCTTGTGGCGTATAGGTGCGATTTTTAACTGGTACGCGAATTAATATGTCATCGTGCGGCCCACGCTCGATGGGATAGGGCAGGCGTGTGCGATCCTCGGTGGTTTCTGCATCGTCAAAGTGACGGCCGATGAAACGCTTGACCGA
>JBJYWP010000051.1:0-5955 GCA_046259485.1 Promineifilaceae bacterium (SeqCode)
TAGGAAATGAGAACCTGGTTTCCTTACCGCTCTCATATAACTTCGAACTCAGGTTAAGAAGATACAGCCTGGCTTTCAAAAGAGGATTAAGTGAATAGGATGAAAGAGAAAAAAGTTGCGCCTTATGGTGCATGGCAGTCGCCTATCGGCACCGATCTAATTCTTGCAGGTGTGATTCGCCTGGGGGAGATAGCTGTAGACGACGTGCTATCCTCCGGGCGTGATGCTGTTTACTGGACAGAAGGCCATCCGGCTGACGGGGGCCGAGAGTTGATTGTGCGCTGGACGGCCGAAAGCGGATGTGTAGATTTGACGCCGGATCCCTTCAACGTGCGCACGCGTGTCCATGAATATGGCGGTGGTGCCTTTACCGTCCATGACGGAGTTATTACCTTTTCCAATTTTGCTGACCAACGCCTTTACCAACAGCAGCCGGGCAGCGAACCCGAACCGGTTACGCCGGATGTGAAACTGCGTTTTGCCGACGGCGTATTTGCTCCCGCGGGCACACCGGCGGAAGCAGCGAGTTTCATCTGTGTGCGCGAAGACCATCGACTTGAGGGACAAGAGGCTGTGAATACGATCGTTTCCCTGGCTCTGGATGGGGATGATACCGGTTCGGAATTGGTCTCCGGCAATGATTTTTACGCTTCGCCGCGTATCAGCCCCGACGGCAAACGCCTGGTCTGGCTCACCTGGAACCACCCAAATATGCCATGGGATGGCTGTGAATTGTGGATTGCTGATTTTACGGCCGAAGGCACGCTGACCAACCACCAGTTAGTAGCGGGAGGCCCGAAGGAATCGATTCTCCAACCTGAATGGTCGCCTGACGGCGTCCTTTACTTCGTCTCCGATCACAGCGGTTGGTGGAATCTATACCGCCTAAAGGGTGGGGAAGTGGAGGCACTATATCCCATGGAAGCTGAGTTCGGGATGCCGCAGTGGAACTTCGGCAGGCGCATGTATGCATTTGCCGGCCGGAACAGGATCCTTTGCATCATTAATCAGAATGGAAGCAGTTTTCTGGCTTTTTTAGATATCGAAAGCAGCCGCCTGACGTCACTCGACCTGCCGATAAGTGCGGCTGCCGATTTGCATATTGCCGGGAACAATGCCTATTTCAAAGGCGGCGCGCCCGATCTGCCGGCCTCTTTCATCCATCTGGATTTAAACAGTTTGGAAATTACGGTGCTGCGCCGCGCCAGCGATCTCGCCCTGGATGATGCTTATCTCTCTCAGGCTCAGGCGATTGAATTTCCGACAGCGAATGGATTGACAGCCCATGCCTTTTACTACCCGCCAAACAGTGGCGACTATCAAGCGCCTGAAGGAGAACTGCCGCCGTTAATCGTGGAGAGCCATGGCGGGCCGACCAGCGCAACCTCTGATGTCTTTGGCCTGGAGAAACAATATTGGACGAGCCGCGGTTTTGCTTTACTGGATGTGAATTATGGCGGCAGTACGGGATACGGCCGTGCTTACCGGGAGCGCCTTAACGGCCAATGGGGCATTGTTGATGTTGAAGATTGTATCAACGGCGCGCGCTACCTTGCCCGGCAAGGGCTGGTCGACGGTGATCGCCTGGCGATTCATGGCGGCAGCGCAGGGGGCTATACCACGCTTTGCGCCTTAGCTTTTCATGATGTCTTTGATGCCGGAGCCAGCTATTTCGGCGTAAGCGATATCGAGGCGCTGGCCAAGGAGACGCACAAGTTCGAGTCTCATTACGACCAAAGCTTAATTGGCCCTTATCCGGAACAGCGCGAGTTATATCATGAGCGGTCGCCCATTTACTATGTCGATCAGATCAACTGCCCTCTGATCCTCTTCCAGGGCCTGGATGATCCGGTTGTGCTGCCCAGCCAATCAGAAATGATGTATGAGGCGGTGAAAGCGAAAGGGATTCCGGTAGCCTATCTGGCCTTTCCCGGCGAACAGCATGGCTTCCGGCGCGCGGAGAATATCAAGCGCATGTATGAGGGAGAGCTCTATTTTTACGGCCGTGTGTTTGGCTTTGATCCGGCGGATGAAATCGAGCCGGTGCCGATCGATAACCTGTAGAAATTTAGAAACCCGGTTTTTAGTTGTGATATCGTTCGTAAAAACGATTCAAAAACCGGGTTTCTTCAGGTTTAGACTATCCCGGAAACTGCCAGTTTCCGGGATAGTTTTCCAAATCCCATATCCGAAATCAATTTCCGCCGGCATCGACGATCTTCTGTGCCTGGTCAAGCTCATCCTGGATGATGGTATGCGCCATACCGGGATAGATCTTCTCGTTAACCTGCGCGCCGAGGGCCGTGAGAACCTCTGTTGTTTCATGCACGCGAGCTAGGGGGATGTGTGGGTCTACATCGCTGCAGCCGATAAAAACAGCCGTGCCCTCAAGAGAACCGGGATAATCGCGCGGCGTTCCGGGGGGACCGATGAGACCACCGCTGAAGATCAGCAAACCGCCATAGCAGCGGGCGTTGCGCGCGGCGAATTCGGAAACGAGACAGGCGCCCTGTGAAAAGCCGGCGAGGATGATACTTGAGGCCGGGATTCCAGCCGCTTCGACCTGTGTAACAAGATCGGCGACTGTTTGTAGGGCGGTGGAAAGATAAGGCTCATTGTTGGCCAGGGGTGCCAGGAAGCTGTAAGGATACCAGGTGTTGTTAGCGGCTTGTGGGGCCAGGAGGGCAAACTGATCGCCCGCTAAGAGGGTGCCCAACTCCATGATACTAGCGGCGGACGCGCCACGGCCGTGAATGAGGATCATGGCCGCTGTTGCTTCCGTTAATGGTTTGCCACCGGTCAGGATATATTCGTTCACCTAAACCTCCGAAGTTTTCACTTCAGGCAATATCCTGCTGATGCGCGGTCGCTGTGATTCAAGCCAGGGCGGTAGTTTGAGGCCGGAGCCTAGTTCAGCGACGGTTTCATCGGTGAGAAAGCCTGGCGGATCGGTAGCGACCTCAAAAAGAACGCCGGAAGGTGCACGAAAATAGATGGAATGGAAATATTGGCGATCCTTGACCGGAGTGACGTTGTAGCCTTTTCCTCGTAGGGCGCTGAGATATTCAATCTGTTCGGCATCATCTTTGGCTCGGAAGGCGATGTGATGCACGGAACCCGCGCCGAGACGGCCGTAGAGCTCACCGGGTCGTTCCAGAAGATCAAGTATATGACCGGCAGCTTCTCCGGGAGCCTGGAAGCGATAGCGCCGGCCTTCTTGCCCGGCGAAGGTAAAGCCCAAGGAGTTGGTAAGTAGATCGGCCGTGGGCTGCGCCTCACCTACCCAGAGCGTAGCCGAATGAAAGCCGCGCAGAATGTGTTCCCCGGGAATAGGCCCTTCTTCCCAGGTTTGAATCGGCGCCGGGTTGTCGTTGACGATCAGTTCGATGATCATGCCGTCCGGGTCCTGAAAGGGAATCACGTCTATGCCAAATCGTGTCTGGCGCTCGCCGGATATGACGCCATGATCGGTCAGTCGTTTTTGCCAGTAATCGACGGATTCCGGATGAATCGTATAAGCCGTGGCCGCGACCTCGCCGTTCCCGCGACGGCCGCGCACTGCGCCGGGCCAGGGGAAAAAGGTCAGGATTGTTCCTGGTGTACCTGTTCCGTCGCCGAAGTAGAAATGATAGGTGCCGGGATCGTCAAAATTAACCGTCTTCTTTATCAAGCGTTGGCCCAACATCTTTTGGTAGAAATCGAGATTGGCCTGTGGATTGCTGGCAATGGCCGTGATATGGTGGATGCCGTCCATAAATTAGTCCTTTCGTCTTTAGTCTGGTAGTCGTTATTTGCGCTGTCAGCGGCTGTATTCCGCCTGTAAGCATCGCTATTATGATTGTAGGGACAAATTAGTGAATTGTCTTTTGGTTTTTAGATTCTACTAGGAGACTATAGTTACAAACGCTTCACGCAATGATAGGAAGTTTTAAGCTCGACTCACACCTCTAAGACCTCGGATAAGATTTGTTCGCCGATTTTGGGCTTAAGGGTTGTTTTCATGACGAGGTCGACGGGTAAACTCAATAACTCGCTGAGTTCGTTTTGCAATCGAACGAACTGGAAGAGGGTTGGTGGATTCTCAAATTCAACGAGAATGTCGAGATCGCTGTCGTGATCTACGAGACCGGTTACATATGAGCCAAATACACCTAGATATTCTATGTCATACCGAGAAGCTAGCTCTGGTAATTGATGGCGTAATATTCCAAATATTTCCTCTGTAGTAAGCCTTTGCCCCTGTGCTGCGGGTTGTTTTTTATCCGTCATGATTTGATTGTACCATATACCTGTTTTAACTTGATAAAGACCCAATCTCCAAGATTGGTCCAATCTGAGTGCACCATAACCCTGCTGCGCTAACTGTTGGCCAGGACGAAGCCGGAGCGCGGGGGTAAAGTGAGCGGTAGGTATTGGTTTTCGGCGCTGTAAACCGTGTCAGCCTCAGGCCAGACCTGGATATAGGCAGCGGCGGAATCGTCCGGGAGGGGAAGATCGATTGCCACGGCCGTTTTGCCGGTGTTGACGAGGACAAGCGCCTCGTACGGCGCGCTGTATTCAGGGCCATCTAAAAGGCGGCGGAAGGCGTAAACCTGACCCTGGGCATAGAGAGGTTGAAAATCACCGCGGCGCAGGGCAGGAAATCCCTGACGCAGCGTGGTGAGCTGGCGGTAATGGGTCAGCAGATCATTGTCCCAGGCCCCTTCGTCATACCAGGGGAACGCCTCACGGCAGTAGGGATCGTCGGCCGCGGAGAGGCCGATCTCGTCGCCGTAATAAATGCAGGGCGCGCCAAGCATGGTCATCTGTAAAAAGGCGGCCAGACGCAGGGCGCTTTTGTCCTCGCCCATGATCCATAAGGCACGGGCGGTGTCGTGACTGTCCAGCAGATTAAGCTGGGCGTAGTTAATGTCCCAATCGTAAAGGGCATACATGCGGTTGATAGCCGCATCGAATTGGGTCGCGTCAAAAGGGGCAAGGTCATATTCGTTTTTGATGTAATCAAGGCGCAAGGTATCCGCGGCGGTGAAATTAAGCACGGGGACGGCAAACTGGTAGTTCATCACGGCGTCGAACTGGTCTCCTTGCAGCCAGCGCCGGGCGGGGGTCCATATTTCGCCGACGATGTAGGCCTCGGGATTGGCGCTTTTGACCGTCAGGCGAAATTCACGCCAGAAAAGGTCATCATCTATTTCGCCGGGCACGTCCAGGCGCCAGCCGTCAATGCCGAATTCAATCCAGTAGCGGGCGACGCCCAGCAGGTAATCGCGCACGCCTGGATTGTCGGTATTGAACTTAGGTAGGGCGGGCAGGTTCCACCAGCTTTCGTAGTTGTGCGGGTTGTCATTGTCATGATTGTACGGCCGTAATGGCCAGTCTTTGATGAAGAACCAATCCATATAAGGCGAGCTGCTGCCATTTTCTAGAATGTGGTGAAAGGGCCAGAAGCCGCGGCTGGCGTGGTTGAAAACACCATCAAGGATGACGCGCATCTGGTTTTTATGCGCGGCATCCAGCAGCTCGCGTAGGGCGTCGTTGCCGCCCAGAAGGGGATCAACCTGGTAATAATCATAAGTGTGGTAGCGATGATTGGAAGCAGAACTGAAAATGGGATTGATATAGAGCGCATTGATCCCCAGGAACTGCAAATAATCGAGCTTATCGACGATGCCGTATAGATCGCCGCCCTGAAAGCCCTGCTCCTCCGGCGGGCTGCCCCACGGCTTGAGACGAATGCCGCGCGTATGCTGCATGCGCGGGCTGCGCGCGAAGCGGTCGGGGAATATCTGATAAAAAATGGCGTCTTTAATCCAGTCGGGAGATTGTAGATTTTGAACGTGGGAATAAGGCATCATGGGATTTCGGATTGGCGATTTCGGATTTTGGATATTGATTGCAGGATTATATGGTTGATGGCAGAGGATTGGCAATGATAAGGGAGTCAGATGGTCAGGT
>JBJYWP010000051.1:6055-34428 GCA_046259485.1 Promineifilaceae bacterium (SeqCode)
GCTGAAATGCTGAAATGCTGAATTGCTATATATCCAGCAACTCTCCCAGTTGCGTGATCACATACGTTGGTTTGATCTCCGATCGGGCAAGATCGGCCGAGCTGGTAGCGCCGGTGAGGGTAAGGACTCCGGCCATACCCGCGTTGAGGGCCATCAGGACATCTGTTTCCAGGCGATCGCCGATCATGATACATTCCGCGGGCGATGCTCCGGCAAGATGCAGGATGGCCTGGGCCATGTGCGAGGAGGGTTTACCGACCACGGCCTCGACTTTTGTGTTGGTACAGGCTTCGATGGCCGCGATTACCGCCGCCGCGTCGGGCTGGCCGCCGCCGGGCACGGGGCAGTAGCGATCGCTGTTGGTGGCAAAGAAGCGCGCGCCCCGGCGAATGGCGTCAAAAGCGGTTTGCAGCTTCTGGTACTCAAACGTGCGGTCGAAGCTGGCAATCACCGCGTCTATCTGGCCGGCGTCGTCCGTTAAAACAAAACCGGCGCGTTCCAACTCCTGGCGCAGTGATTCCTCACCCACGACGAATAGATGTGCACCGAGCATCTCGCGATTTAAAAAATCGACCATGACGGTTGAGGAGTTAACCACGTCTTCAGGCGGCGTGGGCAGACCCAGCCGCGTTAATTTGGCGGCGTATTCTTCTCGCGTGCGCGTGGGATTATTGGACAGGAAGAGCGTGCGTTTGCCCTGCTCACGGAGGGTGGTGATGGTTTCCAGGGCAGTGGGCAGCAGCGCGTCGCCCAGGTAGACGGTGCCGTCGAGGTCGAAGATGTAGGCTGCGAAAGGGTGTTGGATTGCGGATTGCAGACTGCGGATTGCGGTGTTGGTCATGATGAATCGGTGGGCAGGGGCATGCGGGCCAGTTGGCCTGGATCGGCATCGGCTTTGGTAAACGGCCGTAAGCGGACACTAAAGGAGTAGGTGCCAGGGAGAATGAGGTAGGCGGGCAGGGTGGCCGGCCCACAGCTCGCGCTGCCTAAGCCCATCTGCATCAGATCGAGATTGAGGATCGTTTCCGCGCGCGGCACTAGCTCCTTCGTGTGCGCGGCGGCGTATAAGTCACCGGCCGTATAATGGCCCGCGCTAATTTCCATGATCGGCACACCAATAGCCAGCAAGCCGGCACCGCTGTCGTTGGTTAGGGCCAGCCAGCGCACATCGGTTTTATTGCCATGTTCCTGGGGGACGATATAGGGTACGTACTGTTCGCTGACCGTGCTGTGATAACGGCCGACAAGCGCCCCACTGTTACGGTCGCGGTAATTTTCAAACGGACCACGGCCGAACCAGGAAAGCTTCTCAAAACCGGCGGGTAGAACCATTGTCAGGCCGATGCGCGGCAGGGGTGGCAGGCCGTGATGGGTGATAACCTGGTTGTCCAGCAGCAGCTCGCCGCTGCCGAAAATGGTGAGCGTTTGCGTGTGCTGTACGAGATCGCGTTTACTTCCCGCACCGCCATGCGCACGCATTTGGATGATTATTTTTTGTGGTGCGGGCTGCTCGATGCTTACGGCATCTATTTTATAATCCAGCTCATGTACTCCGGCTTTGAGCCACTCGTTGAGGATGTAATAACGCTCGTCGTCGAGCTTGATCCCATCATTGTCGGTCGGCGCACGCCAAAGGTTCAGCACGGGACTGGAAACGAGCAGGTCAACGTCCTCTTTTTGCCAGGAAATGATCCGGCCGTTGAGTTCGTCGTATATGATTTGGAAACCCTGTCCGCTGATGATGGCCGATTGGTCCTCTTGCAGCAGCGTGAGTGGGGGCAGGTCGTGCAGCGCAGGTGATTTTGCTTCTACGGTCTCGGAAGTGGGTAGTAGGAACTGCGCCGCGGCTACTTCATGACCGGCTGCGCACCACGACGTATCTTCTCGGGTGGTGAAGCGCAGGGTGAAGAAGGTCTCGACGCCCGGCTGAAGGTCGGGAATTTCCAAGGGAAGGGTGATGTTTTCGCTTTGGCCGGTCGGGACAGCGAGCGTCGTTAAGGTGCCACTTTGCAACACCTGTCCATCGGCGGCTATTTCCCAGGTGGGGATCAGGTGCTCCAAGGTAAGGAAAGCATACTCATTGCGGATAGAGATGCGCAGACCGCTCCCTGATGTATCGGAAACGTCTGCGCTAACCTGTACCGGTTGGTAGACGCTTTTCACTTCATAGAGCGCGGGATGGGGTGTGCGATCGGGCCAGACGAGGCCGTTGATGCAGAAATTGACGTCGTTGATCTTATCGCCGAAATCGCCGCCGTAGGCCCAATAGTTATTGCCCCAGTCGTCTGTTTTTAGCAGACCCTGGTCGACCCAATCCCAGATAAAGCCGCCTTGTAGATTGTCATAGGCGCGGATAGCCTGCCAGTATTCGTATAACGCTCCCGGCCCGTTGCCCATGGCATGAGCGTACTCACACATGATCAGCGGGCGATCGCTGGTGGGAAAACGGCCGTACTCCTCAATCTCCTGCACAGGAGGGTACATCGGGCAAACAATATCGGTGGCCCGTTCTCCTCCGCTCCAGGCACGGCCGTCGCGGTGGCTGATCGCCCCTTCATAATGGAGCGGCCGTGTTGGGTCCGCGCCGCGAATCCAGCCGGCCAGAGCGTCGTGGTTAGGACCGTATCCGCTCTCATTGCCCAGGGACCAGAGAAGGATGCTGGGGTGATTTTTGTCTCGCTGTACCATGCGCATGCCGCGTTGTAAAAAGGCGTTCGCCCACTGCGGATCACGGCAGAGGCTCCGCTCAAGGGCGTGGGCTTCGATATTGGCTTCGTCGATCAGGTAAAGGCCGTACTCATCGCACAGTTCGTACCAGCGCGGGTGCATGGGATAGTGACTGTTGCGCACGGCATTGATATTGAACTGTTTCATGAGGCGGATGTCGGCGATCATGCCGGCTTCGGTGACTGCTTTGCCGCGGACATCGTCATGCTCATGCCGGTTGACGCCTTTGATCAGCAGAGAACGGCCGTTGAGCAGCAGTTGGGAATCTTTAATCTCTACCTGTCGAAAACCAACCTTGCAGCTGAGGTGCTCTAATTCACTGCCGGCGGGATCGCTGAGCGTGAGTACCAGAGTATAGAGGTTGGGCGTTTCGGCCGTCCATTTAAGCGGGTTGCTAACCTCTTGCCTCAAGATTACGGAGGCAGGTTCGCTCGGGTTTCTGCGCAGCGCCTTCGAGATAGGAGACTCGAATACCATGTTATGCTGCGCATCGTAAAGCTGCATGTCCACTTGACAGCCATCCGGCTTGCGCTGCCCAAAGGCCTCTAAATCGACCTGCACCTCTAGCATCCCGTTTGTGTATTCTTTATCCAGAATAGTTCGCACCGCGTAATCGAGGATATGTACCTGGGGTGTAGCGTACAAGTAGACATCCCGGAAGATGCCGGCCATCCACCAATGGTCCTGGTCTTCGAGGTAGGAGCCGTCAGACCAGCGGATGACCATCAGCGCAAGCTGGTTCTCTCCCGCAGTAACAAAATCGGTAAGATCGAATTTGGCCGGCAGGCGCGAGTCCTGGCTGTAACCCACAAAGAGATTGTTGACCCAGAGATAAAAAGCGGATTCAACGCCGTCGAAGTTGATGAAAATGCGCCGTCCGTCCCAAGCATCAGGAATGGTGAACGACCTGCGGTAAAGCCCGGTGGGGTTGTCGTCCTGCGGTACATGAGGCGGGTCGAGGGGAATGGGCATTTTGATATTGGTATAAATCGGTTTGTCATACCCCTGGAGAGTCCAGTTGCCCGGTACGACGATGGGTTCCCAGTCCAAATGATCGAGATCCCCATTAAAAAAGGAATCGGGAACTGCATCGGGACTGGGCAGATAGTGGAACTGCCAGGTCCCGTTCAAAAGTTGGTAGTAGGGAGATTCGGAACAGCGGCCTGAGAGGGCATCTTCGGCCGTCTGGTAGGGGATCGTCCGTGTGTGGCCGGGCCGTTTGTTAATGGCCACCACTTGCGGGTTTTCCCAATCGTTTGCTTGATGATTATCAGGTTTGTTTTTGGCCAGCATTGAATCGGGGTTAAAAACCACTTGCTAAAAAAGAACATGGCCGGGCAGTAGGGAGGACAACATGGGCCATGTTCTACGGTCTTGCGACCGCAATACCGTTATATATGGATTGGGATTTTTGTCAAGTGAGGTTCTTACCAGCGCTGGTGAACCTGCTCTCTAATCAACTCATCGTAAATAGCCTTTACCTGGGCCATCGTCTGCGCTGAGAGGGCGGGTATATCTGAGGCGCGGGCGTTATCCAAGGCCTGCTGCCGGTTCTTAGCCCCGGGAATAGCACAGCTCAAAGCGTCGAACATAAGGATCCAGCGCAGGGCGAATTGAGCCATCGTTTCTCCTTCGGGCACCAACGGCCGCAGCTGCTCTACCGCTTCCAGCCCGGTATTGTAATCAACTCCGGAGAATGTTTCGCCGACGTCAAACGCCTCACCATGACGGTTATACTTGCGGTGGTCATCGTCTGTGAAGGTGGTCTGCGGCGTCATTTTACCCGTGAGCAGGCCGCTGGCCAGGGGGACGCGGGCCAGGATGCCGACCTGATTTTCCTGAGCCAATTCGAAGAAACGCTCCGCCGGGCGCTGGCGGAAGATGTTGAAGATGATCTGCACACTCTGTACGTTGGGATATTCCATGGCCTTGAGCGCTTCCTCCACCTTTTCCACGGAAACGCCATAATATTGAATCTTACCCGCCTGTACCAGGTCATCAAGCACGCCGAAGGTCTCCGGCATGTAATAGACCTCCGTGGGTGGGCAGTGCAGCTGCACCAGGTCTAAGATTTCGGTGTCTAGATTGCGCAAACTGCGCTCTACGAAAGCGGTCAGGTTTTCACGGTTGTAGCCGGGAGCGACATGCGGGTCGAGGCGCCGTCCCGCTTTTGTAGCCACGTGGACCTCTTCCGGTCGTTCTTTAAGCAGCTGGGCGATGAGCCGTTCGCTGCGGCCGTCGCCGTAGACATCGGCCGTATCAATAAAATTGATCCCTTCATCGAGGGCGGTATTCAAGGCGTCCAGCGCATCTTCTTCGCTGACATAGCCCCAGTCAGCCCCTAAAGCCCAGGCGCCAAAGCTGATTTCCGATACCTGCCAGCCTGTTCGTCCAAAGTTTCTATAGTTCATGGTTATTCTAGCTCCAAGTGTGTGGGTGATTGATTGTTTCCTTGTAAATAATACCACCTGTTGCTTTGGCAGAACAACGCGTTATAAGGACCCGCTTAAGGGATGTGTTTAGCGGAAAAGCTCTTAGTAAGCCTTGGGTCCTATGGTAAAAATCAGGTAAGCGAAGAGAAGAAGCAGCGCCAGTAAGCCGGAGATGACCAGCGTGCGCGGCTCGCTCAAATTGGCCAGGATATCATTGACTATAGTTAGCGGTTGAGTGAATAGATCCCAACTGTTCCAGCGCAGGAAACGGCCGATGAAGACGCCCAACCCGCCTGCGCCCAGCGCGGCCAGGACGAACAGCCATCCGGAAAGACGGCCGAAATAGCCGTCGATCAAGCCGTGCATCATGTACAGGGAAACAAGACCCAGAAACAGGCCCAAGACGGCGAAGGTAAATAGGAGAATCAGGTCATACCACAGGGGTACGGGAGGATAGGCGTGCAGGTGGATCAGATCGGTGACCAGATAGGGAGCGTTGGGGAAGAAAAGAAGCCACATAAAGGAGGCGGCCAGAGTTGGCAGCGGCCTTTTGTGCGTGCGCAGGGCTAGGAAAGCGAAAGCCACTGGCAGCCAGGCCAGGAACAGATTCCACAATAGAAAGGCATAGAGGAGTTGCTTACTGTAAACGAACCGTATGCCGATCATTCCTAATGCGAAGAGTGTTATCAAGATGAGGGTAAAAAGAACTGAGTATTTTTGCATAGGAGATAAGATAAGTTTTACTTTCATATCAATAATCAATTACGCGGCCAAAATGGGCATCAATCGGGCTTTACGTCTGACGCTGCGAAGCGGATGAGGGCCTGGGCGGCACGATAGCGGGCAAGGTGATAGGCAGGCCAGCTTTGCCATCCCTCGTTTTCTGAAAAGATCTCATATCTGGCGTGCAGTCTGCGGCCCAGGATATCACCCATTGTTAGCGGATCGCAGGTGAGATCGTCGGCCGCACAGTCAATGACGATCTGCTCATCCTCGTTGATCTCCGGCCACGCGGCAGACAGGGCGGGCACCGCATCATCAGACAGCCAGCTGAGGTAGAAGATGTCCAAATCAGCCGTCTCATGGTAGCGCTGCAAGTTGTGACGCACGATCAGGGCATCGGGATTGATCAAATTGAGTGTGGTCACAAAGCCGATGGCGGCGATGATCAGGCCGGGAGCGAAGCGCTGCGGCGCGCGCCAGAGGGTGATCAGGAACCAGACCAACAGCAAACCCAGCCACAGATCGAACACGAGGACGATCAGGCGTAGCTCGGTGTAGCCGTAGGCCAGTTCGTAAAGACGCATGCGCCAGAATGCGGTGAACAACAGTAGGAGGACAAGCCCGATCAAGATGTTGCTGAGCGTGTTAAACCATTTGATCTGGCCCTTGGATTCGCGTCGCGTGAGCCAATTGAGGAAGAGGATTAGCCCCAGCGAAAGGAAGGCGACCAATATAAGCTCAAAGAAGCCGCGCCGCGCGTACTCGGCATAGGTGAAGCCGGCCTGGGTGATATTGGCTTCGCCGCCAAATAAATATTTGAATTGGAGGATGATAAAAGCGAGGAAGAGCGCACTGATCAGGATGAGAATAGTCGTTGTTTCCGTCGCGCCGAGAGAAAAACGCATGGGCAGCACGCGCGCCTGGCGCTCGATCCAGGATTCATGATCACCGGCCTGAGACAGTCCGCGCAGCACGGCAGTTGCCGTGGCCCCGCATACTGCCAGGGCGACCAGTCCGGCAAAAATCCCACGCCCTATAGCGGACATGAGGGTTTCAGGATTGATGATCAGCAGCCGCTGCAGTTGGGCGCTGAACACCAGATCGGCCGAGGCCAGGAGCGGGGTGAAGACGAGTAAGACGGGCAGAGCCAGAAGTCCGCCACGCAGTACAGGCGCCAGTTCCTGGTGCGAGCCACGGGCATCTGCCAGCGGTTCAATGCTCGTGTGAACGGCCGCAGCTGCATTCGCCAGAGATTGCCCGGCCATGTGCAGGGGTTGTACAACAATACCGGAAAGCGGCAGGTCGGTGATTGTTCCCGCGGCGTAAAAATAGAAGATGAAGGAAAGTAACACCATCGTGGCCGAGACATTGAGAAAGGTCAAGAAGGGATTGGCGCGTAGGAAAACCATGGCCGCGAAGAAGATCAAGGCCGGCCACAACCAGATATTGCTGCGTTCATTGGGCAGCCCGCTGCGGCGCGCGGCCAGGATCAGCGAGACCAGGAGGATGGTGCTGAAAATCAGCCAGGAGATGCCCAGCGGACGGCCGATAAATAGCCACTGCGCCAATAGGCCCAAGGCCAATCCAAGCGGCAATAGAAAGGTTAGTTTGTGTTGATGTAGGAGAGACTTTTTTATATCCATAGGCATCAATGGGTTGTCATTTGCCGCCATGCGGCTTGTAATAAATTCTTTGTACCCTGTTAATTTAGCCGGCAGCTGTTGGATTCGCGACGTATTGAGGCACGATCTTTGAGCACTCAGGTGCTTGACAGGGGGAGCTGCTCTTAGGTAAGAAAAGATGGCATCTTTTTATTCGTAGGAGGTATGCCGGAAAAGTTTGAAGAAAGATGCCATCTTTTTATCTTTTCGTGGTGGTAGAATTAACGTATGTTGACCTGTTTAGTCGTTGAAGATAATGAGAAACTGCGGCTGGCGATGTGCGCCGGGTTGGAAAACACGGAGCAAATTATTGTCATTGCTGATTGTGAGGCGGGCGAAACGGCCGTCGAGCTTTGCCTGGAGCAGGCGCCGGACGTAATCCTGATGGATGTGCAGCTGGCGGGAGAGATGAACGGCATTGAAACGGCCGTGGCTATCCGCCGCGAATATCCCCGCCTGCCCGTTGTCTTTTATTCTATCCAGGATGACGACGCCTACTACCGCGCTTTTCGCCAGGCGGGCATCCTCAGTCATTACGCATATGTGCGCAAATCTAATTTCTTGCTGCCGCAAATGGTCCTGCCTCTGCTGCAGGACGCCGTGGCCGGTCGCAGCTATATCGATCCGGATATTGAGGCGCGGGTGCAGGAAGTGCGCCATAAGGACGAAAACGCGCCGCTGGATCTCCTGGAGCCGAACGAGCGCCAGGTGGCTTTGATGCTGGCGCAGGGATTGAGCAACCAGCAGATCGCTGAGCGCATGGGTTTTCGCGATAAGCGCACCATCAGCCGCGTCAACGGCCAGATTTACAGCGCCTGGAACTTGAATCAAACAGTGGGGGATGAGAAAGTGGCGCGTACCCGGGCGGCCATCATCGTCGTGCACGGTCGTCTGCTGGCCTGGGATAACGATGGCACGGTCAAGGCCTTAGATGATCGCGGTGAGTGGCAGGAGTGGCAGCTGCCGTCCGCGGTATGACCGGCAATCCTTACCTCTACTGGGCCATCCAGGCCATTTCCCTTTTTAATGCCATCCTGTTGGTCTGGCTGGGCTTGACTGTACTGCTGAACTCCGACCGCCGCCGCTGGGGTATCTGGGTGGCTGGTGGAGGCATGCTCCTGGGCGCCGCTTTTTTTATCAGCCATTCGGCGTTGTTAGGATTAGGCGTTATCGATCTGAGCTGGGACGCCCTTGTTTTCTGGTGGTCAGTAGGCTTGCTTTCAGCGATTACCTTGCCTTTTCTATGGTACGTGATCATGCTCTGGTATGCCGGCTATTGGGAAGACCGTGCTTCGCCGTTCCATAAACGCCACCGGCCGTGGCTGGCAATCACGGGAGCCTTGTTGTTGCTAGGTGTCATGGGCATCATCAGTGCGGCCGTTTCCCTGGGCATTGGTTCGCCGCGTTTCGACCGTTTGTTCTTAACCCTGCGTTTCTCTGATTGGGGCATTCCCTTGCTCGTAGTTGGATTTTCGGTCTACATGTTGATCTGTATTGCCTTATCCATTGATGCCCTGCGCAACCCAGGCCCATCGGCACGCGTGATGGGCCGCCTGGCGCGGCGCCGTGCACGGCCATGGCTGGTTGGTGCGGCGGTCGGGCTTCTTATCGTCGCCTTGATCGTCATCGCGGTCTTATTTTGGGTTGGACAACAATCACAGGAATTTTTACTTCACCAGGTCTATGAGCATTTAGGCCCGGCGTTGGCCCTGCTCGATCTGCTTGTTTTGTTGTTGATTGCCGTAGTCATTGTGCTGCTGGGACAGGCTATCGTCTCCTACGAGGTTTTTACCGGAAAGAGTTTGCCGCGAAGGGGGTTGAGCCGCCAATGGCAGCGGGCGCTTATCCTGGCAGCGGGCGGGAGCATCCTGGTAGCCACTGCTGTAACCCTGCCCGTTGAGCCTATCTATGGTTTTCTGCTGGCGGTTTTAATGATGACGCTCTTCTATGCCCTGGTCAGCTGGCGATCGTACGAGGAGCGGGAACGTCTGATGGATAGTTTACGGCCGTTTGTGAGCAGTCAGGGTCTTTATGACAGCCTGATCACGCCCACCAATCCTGTGGGATCCAATCCCACGGGAACAAGCCCCGCGGGAACCAGCCCCGTAGGGGTTGATCTCGCCACGCCATTTTATGCTCTCTGCCATGATGTGCTGGATACCGAACGCGCGTACCTGACGGCTGCCGGCCCTTTAGCTGCCTTGATTGACCAACCACTCGTCTATCCTCCCGGGGAAGTGCCTGTTTTACCGGCGCTGCATCCTATTGTGGAACAATTTGATACCACGCAGCTGGAGCCGCTAGCGATCGATCCCGCGCTGTATGGTGGTGCTTCGTGGGCAATCCCTTTGTGGAGTGGGCGAGGCCTGACAGGTATTTTACTGCTGGGCGAGAAGCAGGGAAGAGGGTTGTATACAAAGGAAGAAATGGAGATCGCGGCTACTACTGGGGAGCGCCTGATTGATACACGGGCGGGTGTAGAGCTGTCGCAGCGGTTGCTGGATTTACAGCGCCGGCGCATGGCCCAAACCCAAGTTGTTGATCAACAAACGCGCCGCGTCCTGCACGATGAGATCCTGCCTGATTTGCATGCCGCATTGATCAGCTTGAGCGCCGGGCAGGCAGATGGTGCGGGGGATAGTGAAGCGCTGCTGGCACTGCTGGCAGGTACGCATCGCCAGATCTCAGATTTGCTGCGCGAGCTCCCGGCAGCAAGTACACCGGAAGTCGAACGCCTGGGTCCGCTTTCAGCCCTGCGACGAACCGTAGAGCAAGAATATGCAGCTGCTTTTGACACCGTCAACTGGCAGGTAGAGGAAGGGATTGGCCAAAATGTAGACGCCCTTTCAGGTGGTGTAATTTATTATGCGGCGCGTGAGGCGGTGCGCAACGCTGCCAGACACGGCCGTGACCCTGATTCGCGGTCCCCTTATATTTTGACGATCACCGCCGGCCGGCCGTCTGAGGCGGATCGTATTTTGTCCGCAGAGGAGGGGGAATTACAGATCCTCATCGAAGATAATGGTCGGGGATTGCTTTCCCACGAGCGTTCCGCTGATAATGGCGGCCAGGGCTTGGCGCTGCACAGCACCATGATGGCTATCATTGGCGGGACACTGTCCCTTTCCAGTATCCCTGGTCAATATACACGGGTTGTCTTAGCGCTTCCGGCTTAAACCCAAAGCGAATACGTAGATAGAGAACCGGTTTTTAGTTGTAACCCTCATTATCAGCTGGGTAGGGCGAGATGCTTTGCTCAAAATGGAAGAAATTTTGGGGATCATATTTATTTTTGATGCGCAGCAAATCATTGAAAGCGTCGCCCCAAAAAGCTTGCCGGTAGCCCGCAAAACCACGAACCGGGTAGTTTTGATACCTACGGCCGTTGAAAAATGTGGCCGTCAGGTTCATAAAGCCCTGCAACCATTGTTCCGCTTCTTTGCGCGTTGTGATATTCCCTTTCTCGTTAAAAAATGAATCGGCGAAGAAATCCATATAGACATTGCGATGGATAAAGGCACTGTTTGAAGCAGGGACGGCGTTGATCGCTCCTCCATACGGCTCGATGACCATAATGTTGTATAAGTTAGGCGCGGTCTGAAAATATTGGATGACCTGCGCCCACTCGGACGTGGAGATAGGCCTGGCAATATAACCGGCATGTTTAAATTCGACCAGATCAGCTGCAGGGGGATGCAGGTTGTCGTCAAGTAAGCTGCGATTGAGGTTGGCATACGTGTCGACGGCATCAAAGAAAAGCGTTGCCCCTGGAGTGGCCAATAATGGTTTTAGAACGGCCTTGCCCGTCTCAGGCGACCCGTTGAACATGCCTAACATCGCCAGGGCTTTGGAGTCGTCCTTCATTGTAGCGACGACTGTCTGGTACCCGAGCTCTTTTGGCGCTCCTGATTTCATGAATTCGCTTTGCATGATTGTGAGCGCTTGTGGCGCATCATCGAGCGACCAGCGAATGCCGAAACCCCAGAATAGGTGCGCGTCATAAAGCTGGAATACAATTTCCAGCAGCACACCAAAATTATTGCCCGTTCCACCGCGTAAAGCCCAGAATAAATCGGCATATTCATTGGTTTTGTTGGCAACAACGATATTGCCATTGGCCAGCATGACCGTCATTTCTAGGACGGTATCGGAACTCATACCAAACTCCCGAGAAGTGAAACCATACCCACCGCCCATGGTATAGCCGGCGACGCCGACGCCTGGACAACCGCCGGTAACGGTATGTACCTGGTTGGCAGTTAGCTCGGCGATGACCTGTCCCCAGTTTGCACCGGAGCCAACCCGCGCCTGCATCTTATTTTTGTCTATCAAGACATGGTTGATCTGGCTTACATCGAGAACCATGCCGTTGTTGACCGAAAAGCCGGCGGTGCTGTGCCCGCCGGAGCGGCAGGTTACTGCCCAGTCCTCCTTTTCATGCGCCCAGCTCAGCGCGAGGCCGACATCGCTGAAGACTTGACAATAGGCAATGATTTTGGGATTGGCAGGGTACAGGGGATTCCCCTGGCGATCTTTATCATAATCCGGGTCGGTTGGAAGGACGATTTTTCCTTGAAAGGCGAGCTCAAGCTGTGCCAGTTCCTCATGTGTGGCCCCCATCTTTTTGTACAGATCATCGTCGGGATGGGGCCAATTGGCAATACGGGCTTCTTTTAGGCGTTTCAGTTCATTGGTATTTATTGGCATAATATTGCTCCTGGAAAAACGCTTGTCAGTAATTTCAACTCATTGGGTCATGTGCGGCTGGACTTGTTTCCTTGCTAGCCTCCCTTACTGGGGGGCGGTGAAGGCTCAAGGCAATCCTGCGGTATGTCAAAGAGTGTGGGATCAAAAGCGGGCGGGTCGGCCATATACTCGAAGTAATCGGTCAGAATTAGCTCCACGTTGCAGGATTGAGGAACTTCGGCAAACATGATTGCCTCATTGTTCGTCGTGTACCAAATCCAAAAGACGCGCGGCGGTTGGGAATTCAAAACATAGATTCCGGTTGTTTTGTTTGGACTGAGCTGCGGGTTATTGGTGATGACCCCTTTGCAGCGGCCGCCATCGCGAGTGGTCCAATCAGGGTAAGGAAGACCGACGGGAAGGGGAGGTGAACATTTATGTGAGCCGTCGCTCTGGCGGATAACCAGATAGGACTTGCTGCCGGTCAGGATAGCATCTTCTATAGAGTCATCCGGCATGAAAAAGCGCGTAAGCTGCCGTTTTTTTGGCCAGTCATAGTAGATTTGCGTCGGGTATGGCTGGTTGGGAAAGTCGTGAGGTTCAAATGTCGGGGTTGTAAGTGCTGTCATGAAGAGCGTGGATGGCCAGGAGGGCAGCGGGTTATTGTCTGGCGGAACTAACCCAGGAATTAACTCTTGAATCTTGTCCAATAGATGCGGCCGGTCAGCAGCAGTACCGGCAAATTGGCTGCTTAGGTTCAGCAGGTTATAGCTGTCTTGCGGTTCTCTGATCGCCAACTTTGCAGCGGTCTTGGGATCGATTTTTTGACTCGAAGCAGCGCAGCCTTGCACAATATCGGGAAGATTGGTGCTGGCCACTGCTTCAAAGGCTGGAAAGTGGACGAAGGAAAAACAGCCGATAAAGGGCAGTTTGTAGTCGTTGGTTGTATTGATGAACATCATCCGCCAGGGGTACTTGTTGTCAGTACGCAGCCAAAACCAATTGGCTGATTTGAATTGGCATTTCTGTACCGGTGAGATGGGAGCCAGACCATTTTTATTTTCCGTCAGGCCGCACCACCATTCTGTAGAAACGTTAAGCACATCTTGTATGCCATTGCAGGTCACCTTGGCCTTGGCCAGCCATGTGGGCTCCGGTACCTGTTCGTCCGTGGTGATGGGGCCAAAGTAATGGCTTGGCGGACCACCGTTATCAGAATCAAGGATGTAATAGCCGCTCGGTGTATAAAGGAGATCGGCGTAACCGCTCTCCAGGCCATAGGTCGTGATGCGCATGGCCTGTACGGACCAGTCATATAGGATATCGGCGACAACTAACTGGCTGTCATCAAAGGGAGTGAGTAAGGCGACGGCGTGGAATTGTGCCGGCAGTTGAGGCGGCGCAGAGGATGCGCAGGGGAGCACTTCGGGGGGCTTGGGAAATGTGTACGACATATCGTCTCCTTTGGCGTTTTATTGCAAATTTGATAATAATGACTGGGCTTTGATCAGGTCAGGCGAATCAAAACCTTCCGTAAACCAGTTGAAGACCGGCGCCAGTAAATCATATGCTGCACGAGATTGCTCTTGCTCGATGAGCAGTTCCGCCAGACTGGTTGCGGCACGAAGCTCCCACCACCTGGCGCTTTGTGAACGCGCCAGAGCCAGCGCCTCGCGGTATTGCTGCTCGACCGTATCTGAAGGTGAACCTTGCGCTTTCAGAATATCTCCTTTGACACGGTGTAGTTCAGCCTGATAGAAATTTCCGCCTGCACTTTCAGCATAAGTCAGTGCTTCGTCGATGCTTTGAACGGCCGATTCTTGTTTCCCATGAACGCTTTGAGCCTGACCCAGCAGAGCAAGGTACCAGGGTACGAAAGAATCCAGCTTGACCATTTTAGGAACGGGCGTAATGCTTTCGAGTATTTGAACACCTAGAGGATTTTCCTGGGCGGTGGCCATGACCCAGGCATTGAAGATATTACCTTGCAGTCCGAGCAGGACGAAAGCATACCGTTCCGACAATCCTATCAGTTCTTGGGCTCGTTTTATTGTTTCCGGAATATTGTTTTTCAGCTGGGGGATAAAGGCGAAGCCTAGTACAAAGCTGTGTGGGTAAGGCTGTTTTTCGGTCAGGATTAGTGCGTTCTCATACACCGCCTGTGCCTTGTCAGGGTAGCCTAGAAGAAGGTGTGTCAGGGCAAGCCAGGAGCTGGTGTAGGCTTGAAAATCGCCGCCGAACTGGAAGAAGGCTGCACTATCCAATGGTTGGGCAATATCGTAGCTCGTTTGCACATGGACCAATGCCTCCGGTAGGTCCCCTCTACAGAAGGCCACAATTCCTTTGCTTTGGTGGGCCACAGCCAAAATTGGCTTGTCATCTAATTCTTTGCCGATTTCCATAAGCCGGTTGGCGAGTTGATCGGCCGTTTCATATTCAGCCCGCGAGGCGTGGAAGGAAAAAATTCCGTAAAGAATGAAACTCAACTGCTCACTCACCTCTACCTTTTCGGAGAGGGCGCGCGCCCGATGATAAGCAGCTTCGACTTCGGGATCGCCATAGCCGCGTTGGGTAACCAGGCTGTAAGCAAGCATCGTTTTCATTCCCAGTTCCTGTAGATCGCGCTCTGAGGAAGGTGGCAGGCGTTTTAATAGAGATAAGGCGTCTTTTAGATGGCTGCTTGCTTCGGGATTGGCATAGTTTTGTACGGCTTGTTCACCAGCTTTATAGAGATAGTTGACAGCTTTGGCGATAATGGCCGGGTCGGCGTCTGCGCCTTCCGCTACTTTTTGCCAGTGATAGGCTAGAGTTGAATAGTAGTTGGGTAGAGCATCCGAATGGTTCTTCTCAAACCATTCGCCAATTGCCTGGTGGAGATTGCGCCTCTGTTCAAACAACATGAGATTGTAGGCGACTTCCTCGGTGATGATATGTTTGAACATATAAGCAAGATCAGGATCAGGGGTTTTTAGCGGCGTTAAATCCACTTTCGCGAGGGCATTCAGGTAATCTATCAGGTAAGGTACATCATCCTGCACCGGATGAATGTCTCTCAATGTCCTATAAGCAAATATTCGGCCGATCACACTGGCTACTTTAAGTGTGATCTCCTGCTGCGGCGCCAGCAAGTCAATACGACTGATGATGACATCTTCTACCTTGTCAGGGAAGTCCATTTGCAGTAAGTCCTGCACGCCTGGGGCGAGCTTGCATCGCCCGTCATGAATGATGATTAACTGCGCATCGCGCAAGGCGTAGGCTATCTCTTCACTAAAGAAAGGGTTTCCTTCCGCCTTTGTGTGGATCAGCGTTTTCACTGGATCCGGCAGCTCATTGACCCCTAATCTTTGCTTGACAAGTTCTATGACATCCTCCGACCCAAGAGGATCAAGCGTAAGAGTTTGCGTGTTTGGCATAGCCGCGATTTTGGGGTACTCCTGCGGTGTACGATCACCAAAGGGTCTTGTGACCAGGGCGAACAAAAAATTGTCACTGAGAGCTGCTACCCGCTGTGCCAATGCCCAGGATGAGGAATCGAGCCAGAAGGCATCATCTAGCACAATGAGCAGATCGTTGGTTTGAGCATAGTGCTCAATTATTTGAGCCAGAAATTCACGCGTTGTCTCGGCACGGACTTGACTGCTTAAAGGAGAGGTGGTTTCGTTGTCTGGGATTTCTAATGGCGCTATGGCTGTGAAAAGCGGTGCAAACTTGATTAGTTCGTCTCCCGCATCAGCAAGCCAGGATATTAACTGGTCGCGCTGTGCAGCGGCATCGTCGGAGATGTCATTAAAACCGAGTAATTTGTAGAAAATGGGTTTCCATCCGTGATACAACGTCGCCTGTTCAATTGCATCACCCGCGCCGGCGGCGCAGACTGCTCCAGCTCTGCCTGCTTGGTCGATTATCTCCTCGACCAGTCGCGATTTACCTATACCGGCGTCGCCTTCGATAATAACTGTTCCCCCGCGACGATCGTTTACTAATTGATCCAGTTTGTCTTTTAAGATGGCTCTTTCACTGAGACGGCCTATGATTGGTATGATTGGGGTTAGTTCTACTGCTGCATCTGGGCTGCTTCCGGCGCCGTCTTTTACCTTGGTCCCTCCAAGACTGAATGCTTTGACAGGTTCCGCTTTTCCTTTAAGCGAGAGATCGCCTAAAGAATCCAAGTGGTAATGATCTCCCACGGCATCAGCGATGTGGTCGCTAACAATGACTTGTCCGGGGGCGGCTTTTTCCATCAATCGTGCGGCAACGTTTGCCTCATCGCCGACAATGCTGTAGGCACGCCGCCTTGTTCCCCCATAGGGTCCGCTGCGCATGCGGCCGCGACTGACGCCGATTTGACTGCCGGTAATGAAGGATAGATCAGGAGGTGGTGTTCGCAGTTCCTGGACGGCCGACATGGCACGATATGTATCGTCATCATGGGAGATCGGGGCGCCAAATGCACCATGGAGATAACTGCCTTTATCACCGATGGTCAGATCGAGAAGTGTTCCCCCATATTTAGCCAGAACACCTTGTACCCAACGCACGTAGGCGTCAAGTTTGACTCCCGCCTCTTCATCATCATCGTAGTCAATTCCGCTAAATTTGACGAAGACGGAAACGGCCGACCGCAGTTCAGCGATATATTCACCCAGTCCCCAACTTAGGCGTTCGTAGACGGTTGGGATGAGCCAGCGGCAGGCTTCTTCCTCCGTCAACTGCGGTACTTTAGAGTCTTGATCGGGTTGTGGTTGCGCCTGTGTAATAATGTCTCCGATGATAGCAAAACGTTCGGAGTCATCTTCTCTCCATTCGTCGATCTGAACTTTCCCTTGCAATTTTTCGGCCGTTAACTCATCGATGATGACTTCGCCGCTTTTTGCGTGATGCTCGCTGGTAGCCAGGCGGTCCATAGTAGCCCCCGCAGTCACATCGATATAGCGGATGTTTGGGTCACCGACCAGAAAGCGACGTACCGGGCCAACGACCACAGCAATCTTAACGGTCAGTGCGACCTGTTCTTTTGAAGAGACAGCGATTTTGCCCAATTCTTGCAGCACTTTTTGAATGTTGAAGGCTGTGGTAAGTGCCCGTGTGCCGTCATCTTTGTCGAACCAGCAGGTCATTGCGTCGCCGCTGAAACCAATCACGCTCCCGCCATAGCGTTCTACTTGGGCAATGGATGCATCATAAACTTCATTTAGATGTTTTGTGAGCTCTTCTGCGCCACGTCTGGGCCCATGCGTTTGGGTTAAGGCTTCTGTCAGTGGTGTAAAACCTGATATATCAGCAAAGAGGGCCGCGCCTTCAGTCCGATCGGGCAATGATGTTTTTGTGGCTAAAGCAATTTGGCGATCGAGGGGTATGTAGGCGCTGAGATTTTCTGTCAAAGGATACTCCTCATATAAATTTGATGATTCGATTATAAAAACCGGTCTTGTGTGGGACGGGAGCAGGGTATAAATCTACCGTTGTTTGCCGTATTTCCGAGACTAAAGCGTATTATACCATGAAATAGCCGAATCTCACCTACAAGTTTGAGAGTGGCAGCAATATTAAGGTCTTTATTATTGCGGCAGATTTTATTAGGGTTTGCCTGGCTTCTCGGAGTGATGAGCTTTGTATTTTTCAGACGTTTGCTAGAGATCTCGCTTGCTGAAACTCCACATGGCGAATGCCAGAAAGAAAAGCATGTAGAGAATGCCGTAGAGGATCATGAGGTTGCTGGGCTGCGATGCAATGGCGAATGGACCTGCGGTATAGGGGTTGGAGGTGAGCCGCGGTTGGAAGAGGGACTGTGCTTTTTTCCAAAGGATTTCGGTGGGCATGATCAGGCTGGTGATGATGCCGATATTTACGGCCGCTTCATTGCGAAAGAGGGCGCCGATCTGCTCTACCCAGCCGCCAAGAAAGGCGATGGCGTAGAGGGTGAAAGCCAGGACGCCATTGGCCAGAGTGGAGAGGCGTGTGCCGCCGGCGATGGTGATGGAAAGAATGATCATCGCCTGTAAGACCATCAGGGCCAAACCGGCAGGAATATTATCTTGTATGTATCCGGTGCGCGCGTAGACGATGAGCATCAGGCCCCCGGCGAGAAAGAGCGTGTAAATAGCCAGTAAAGCGGCGAAGGCCAGCCATTTTCCCAATACGACTTCCCAGCGCCGGATAGGCTTGGTGAGCAAGGCATCGATGGTGTGGGAGTCGATCTCGCCGGAGATGGTGGTTACCGAGACGAGTACGGCTATGACCATGATCAGTAGATTGGCGGCGTAAAGCCCGGCCGTGAGCAGAAAAGCGGTGATAATCTGCCCTTGTTCACTGATGACCTGATCTTTTTCCATTTGCAAATAGACATAGTGAAACCCCAAGGCGAAGAGCAGCAGAAAAGCCAGACCCATGATTAGGGCCACACTGAGAATACGGCGGCGCTGTGCCTCACGGAAAGTTAGTTCACTAAAGATGAAGAAGCTCATTTGCACTTGTTAACCTTCACTGGCGTCCTCGCCGACGATTTGTAAAAAGCGGTCTTCAAGAGATAGGTGTATGGGCGTGAGTTCATAAAGGGCATGCCCCTGATCCACGATCCACTTGGCAAGCTGCGGCAGCTGCCCCTCGTCGTCCAGGTGGAGTGTGATGGATCCGCCGGCACGTTCCAATATCGCATTGGGATCAAAGCGGGCGAGATCCGCAATCAGCTGTGGCGTGGGATCGCCGACACGTAGATTTACCTGCAAAGATTCTTGCTCGAATGCTTCAATGGTTGACGAGTGTAGGATGCGGCCGTCTCGAATAAAAGATACGCGATCGCAGGTTTTTTCAACTTCGCTGAGTAGATGAGAGTTCAGAAAAACGGCCGTGCCGCGCTCGCGCAAGCCTTTAATGATATCGCGCACCAGCCGCCGGCCCAGGGGATCAAGACCGGAAGTGGGTTCATCGAGAAAAACAAGATCGGGATCATTGATTAGAGCCTGGGCCAGGCCGATGCGCTGCAGCATACCTTTGGAGAAGGCGCTCAATCTGGTATTGGCGCGGTCAGCCAGGCCGACGAGAGCCAGAAGACGGGAAACTGCCTCGTCGCGCTCGGATTTACTCATCCCATACAGTTTTCCATGCAGATCGAGGAACTCGGCCGCGGTCAGCCATTCATGGAAGCGAAAATGTTCCGGTAGGTAGCCGACACGTGCGCGAGATAAGCGGTCGCCTAACGGCTGGTCGAGCAGGGTGGCCGAGCCTGAAGTGGGATGGGTCAGCGAGAGCAGCATTTTGACCGATGTCGTCTTGCCTGCGCCGTTTGGCCCTAGAAAACCAAAAATCTCGCCGGCCTGAACCTCGATGGTCAGGTCGGCGACGGCTACTTTGCTGCCAAATTCTTTGCGCAGGCGCTGCGTCTTGATGACGGATTGCATATCGTTCGTCAGTTAGTCCCAGGATCGATAGTCCGCAGCCTGATAATCGTTCATACGACCTCTTGATTACCAGACTACAAGACTATCGACCATTTGGCTATCTGACTAATTTATTGACGCTACGAGTTTTAGCAATTCGGCCGTGCTGCCCTCTGTTTGAAAGAGATAGATGATGTCATCTTTCTGCCACATGAGTGCGCCGCCGCTGCCATCCAGCGGTTCCAGAGCGACGCCGCTAACACCGTCGATCGTGACCTCGTGATAGGTAACCATCTCACCGGGGATGGGCATGAGCAGCGTACCGGTCCAATCGATATTCTTGGCGATTCGTCGTGCTTCCCGCGGCTCGGTGCCCAGGACTTGCAGCACTGCTTCGCCCAGGGTCTGCGCGTCAATATTTTCAGGATATTCAACCCAAGGACTGGGCGCCTGCGTGAGAGTGAATTTTTCACCCCAGGACTGCTGCACCCCAGGGAAGACGGTAACATGCACGTTTGCGCCATCGATGTTGTCGGGCAGCAATGTGGGATCGGCGCCGGCCGCCTCCATGAGCGCCCGGGAGGCTTTGAGATCGATTTTCAGCCGCCCGTCACCGCCGTCGACCACGGCGATTTCATCGGGATCAGCCAATTCGGTGATAGCGCGCACAGCCATGCCGGTTTGCGAACTTGCTTCTTTTAGCGAACCAACAGGTGTGATAGCGCCAGGCTCGTGAATGATTTCTAATTCTCCGGGCGCCATGCCCTCATCGGCCAGTTGGTTGAGCGTGGCCATCTGCTCCGGCGAGATCGAAATAGGTGCGAATTTCTGTACACGGAAAAGACCCAGGAAATCACTAGCCGCGGCGCGAACAGCCGGGAAGCTGAATAGAACAGTAATGAATAAAACGGCCGTGAGACCGATGGCGAAGGTGCGTTTTCTAAACATGGTTAAACTCCCATTTTGAGTATTGGATGTCGGATGTCGGATGTCGGATGTGGCCTGGAAACGGGCGAAGGCCGCGGATTTAGATGGCGTCTCGGTCGGCGCCAGGACAGATAATTGATCTAGAGTTTCTTGTAATTCTTTGTCTTCTTGAGTCATGATCTTCTCTCTTTTAGCTGGTCCATTATCTTTGGTCTGTTAGTCATGTCGCCGGACTATGGACTATCGACTAATTTCTCATACTCCTTGCGAAATGCTGCCGCGGCGCGGGAGAGCAAGGTGCCCACGGAGCCCGGCGCGACATCACAGGCGGCGGCGCATTCAGCGTAGCTGAGCCCCATCTGGCGCAGAATCAAGAGCTGCGCCTGCCGTTGGGGCAGTTTTCCAAGGGCTGAGCGTACCAGCGCCTGCTCTTCCTTTTGGGCTGCAGTTTGTTCCGCGCCGGGAGCGCCGTCGGGATCAGGCACCAGCAGCGTGTCGCGCTGCCAGCGCCGCTTCCTGGTTTTTAAAGCATCATAGCCGGCATTCGTGGCTACGCGGTAAAGCCAGGCGCCGATGTTGTTTTCCTTGCGCAAGCTAAATAAACCCTTGCGAGAAGTATGGCGGTACAATTTGACGAAAACTTCCTGGGCGAGATCCTCCGCTTCGGCACGTGTCCCTACCAATCGGTAGAGCAGGCCGTACACGCGGTCATAATGGCGGTGAAAGAGCGTCTCGAAGGAATCCGTATCCCCTTGCTGGATACGCTCAAGCAATAAGCTGTCAGTTAAAGCGGCCACATCGTCTCCATTACTCACGATTTCTACCCCTCTAAACGACGAACTCCTGATTTTTGTGACAAACGATAAATCCGTTAACTGGTGGTTGAGCCTATTTTAGCAGAAACTGGTGATCCATTTGACGGCTTATTAGCGAACTAACAATTCAAGCATTATGTGATTCGCATAGCCATAAAAGAGTTTAACATTTAGATTTATAACGGTTAGCGTACAATAAGGGGCCAAGATAGAAGCAGTGGGAAAACGATTGTGCATAATTGCCTAGCGAAGCGCCCTTACTTACAAATGAGAAGCTTATGACATTGGATGCAGCGGCCCAACGGCCGAAATTTACGGAAAACGAAGCAGTAAAACTGGCACAAAAGCTCTATGGGATCATGACCCTGTCCGCGCGCGAACTGCCCGGCGACCGCGACCAGAACTTTTATCTGGAGGAAGCGGGCGGGGCGGCTTACGTGTTGAAAATAGCCAGTTCGGCCGACGAGGAGGCGATTCTCGATCTCCAGAACAAGGTTCTGCTGCATATTGCCGGGCAGGAAGAGTTTGCAGGTTCTGTTCCACGCCTGGTAGAAACGGCCGCTGGCCGATCCATGGAGGTCATACCTGGCGAGGGTGGGCAGGTGCATTTTGTGCGTCTACTGATACATCTGCCGGGCGAGCTTCTGGCTACGGTTAAGCCGCAGACCGTGGCGCTGCTGGCTGAAAGCGGAAACCTGTTCGGCCGTTTGGATGCCGCTTTACAGGATTTCAAACACCCGGCGATGGAGCGCCGCCTGCACTGGTACTTAGATCAGGCACCGGAAACGCTGGCGCATTACGCCGGATATATAAAAGAGCCGCAGAAGCGGGCACTGGTCGATTATTTTCTGGCACGCTTTACAGCCGAGGTGACGCCCTTGCTGCCGGTGCTGCGGCGCAGTGTGATTCACAGCGACGGCAATGACCATAATATCCTGGTTTCGACTGCGAATGCTAAGCCGCGCCACGTAGTAGGGGTCATTGATTTCGGCGATGTGGTCCACACCTGCACCGTTTTTGAACCGGCGATTCTCACCGCTTATCTGATGTTGGATAAGGAGGATCCTGCTGCTGCGGCAGCGGCCGTAATTGGCGGCTATCACAGAGCCCTGCCCTTAACGGAGCAGGAGATCGCCCTGCTGCCGGCGCTGATCGCCATTCGTTTGTGTATCAGCGTCTCCTTTTCCGCCTACCGCCAGACACTGGAACCCCATAACGCTTATTTTTCGGTTAGCGAACGGCCGGCCTGGGAGATGCTGGCGCGACTGGCGGAGATGTCTCCGGGCGTGCTGCATAATGCATTGCGCGCGGCCTGCGGTTTTGATCTGCTTCCGGCGTATGAAACCCCCACGATGAGTAAGGAAGAGATCCTGGCCCGCCGGAAAAGAGTTCTGGGACCGTCCTTAAGTCTCTCCTACGAAAAGCCGCTGCAGATCGTGCGCGGTATGGGCCAATACCTGTACGACGAAAGCGGCCGTCGTTACCTGGATGGGGTGAATAATGTGTGCCACGTGGGACACAGCCATCCGCACGTAGTGGCCGCACTGGCGGAACAGGCGGCGTTGCTAAATACAAATACGCGCTACCTGCACCCCAATATCGTCCGCTACGCGGAGCGTCTGCTGGCCAAGCTGCCTGCGCCGCTGGAAGTCCTCTTTTTTGTTTGCTCGGGCAGCGAGGCCAACGAGCTGGCTTTACGCCTGGCGCGTACCTATACGGATGCACAGGACTTGATTGTCCTGGACGGTGCTTACCACGGCAATACGGCGGCCTTGATTGATGCCAGTCCCTATAAGCACAATGGTCCGGGTGGAAAAGGCGCGCCGGACTTTATTCATATGGCGATGCTGCCCGATCCCTATCGCGGACCGTATAAAGGATACGGTCGGGATACGGGGTTACGCTATGCCGTGTATGTGCAGGAACTGGTTGAGGAAATAACGAATGCGGAGCGCAAGTTGGCCGGGTTTATAGTCGAGCCCTTGCAGAGCTGCGGCGGACAGATCGTCTTTCCGGAGGGTTACCTGCAAGAAGCACTCGCCCAAGTGCGGGCCGTGGGCGGCGTTTGCATTGCCGATGAAGTGCAGGTGGGGTTCGGCCGTGTAGGCAGCTATTTTTGGGGCTTTGAGACACAGGGAGTTGTGCCCGATCTTGTGACCATGGGCAAGCCGATAGGCAACGGGCACCCGCTGGCAGCGGTGGCTACGACGCGCGCCATTGCCGAGGCCTTCGCCAACGGCATGGAGTATTTCAATACCTTCGGCGGCAACCCGGTTTCTTGCGCCGTAGGTTCGGCCGTATTGGACGTGATCGAGAAGGAAGATTTGCAGGAGAACGCGTTGCGCGTAGGGGATCATCTCATGCAGGGGCTGCGTGGATTGATGGATCGGCATGCGCTCATTGGCGACGTGCGCGGGTTGGGCCTCTTTATCGGCGTGGAGTTTGTGCGCGACCGGAAAACGTTGGAGCCGGCAGCTGAGGAAGCGCGCTATATCATCGAGCGCATGAAGGAAGAGGGCATCTTGCTCAGCATCGACGGCCTACTGCACAATGTATTGAAGCTCAAGCCTCCGCTTGTTTTTTCCCTGGAAGATGCCGATTTATTGGTGGATACTTTAGATAAAGTGCTTGGAGAAGTTTGAACTGGGTTCCGTTAATGAAAGAAGAGAACACAATGAGTGAATGTCTTGGATTGTTCCATTTGGTCGACCTGTTCACAGAGTTGAGAAAAATGATCGGTCGCCCAAAAAGGTCGTTAACGAGGTTTTTCGATCAGACGGCCAGATATATATTTATGGAGAACACTGGACACGAGTGTTTGGTAAGGGATTCCTTCTTCTAAAGCACGCTTTTGAATTGCTTCCAGGTCTTTACGCGAGATTCGAATATTGATTCGCTTGTCTTTTTTGAAGGTTGCTTCCGCATATGACTTGAATCTTAGGGCTTCGTCCTCTAAATCAGCAACAGGAGCCCACTCATCTCGTTCGTACGATTCAAGTATCTCTTTTTCTTCTTTGTTCAGTTCATTCATTACTTCTCACCTCAGGTAATCCCGAGGTGCCTTCCAACTAGGGATTATCGTCTTAAGAAAAATTTCAGATTGCGTTTCAACGAACGGTACAAGATAGGCATAGTCATCAATGTTTACAACAAATATTTTCTGTCCTGGATAGCGATCCTTGTTGTGATGTTCGAGTATAGCCAGAAGATCGCCCCGTTGTATGTGAAATATAACTTCCTCAAAGGAAACATTGCGTTCTTGTTTGAGCATTTCGTTCTTTTCAATGTTCCATGAGAAGTATTTCATAAGCTCATTTTAACACATTGTGTGCCTTTTGGGAAAAAGCATCTATATGTGTGCTTGTAGAATGCCGGTCCAGATCATCGTTGTGGAACTTTTTGGAGGAGTCTGTCGTCATTTCTAGTACAAGAGTGAATGAATTCTATTCGCAATGGATAGGAACATTCGTGGAGGATACTAGACATGAAGAAATGCACCCCCTATATTTTGATCGTACTAGTTCTATTGGCCGCCGTACTGCCGGTTTCGGCCGTTCTGGCCCAAGACCCAACGCCGCAAGAACCCAGGCCGCCGGTTGTTATCGATCCGCCCTTCTGGCATATGGAAGGGCTTGAGATCCCTTACCAGCATGTGGATGTGTCGATTGAAGGGCAGGTGGCGACGACGCATATCGAGCAGTTGTTCCGCAACAAAAACGACTGGCTGCTGGAAGGGACTTATTTCTTTCCGCTGCCGCCGAGAGCGGCCGTATCGCAGTTAACGATGTGGGTCAACGGCGAGCCGATCGAAGCTAAAATCCTGAAGAAAGAGGAGGCGCGGGACATTTATGACGCGATCGTGCGCCAGCTGCGCGATCCGGCGCTGTTGGAATACGTAGGTACGGACGCCATCCAGGCCAATGTATTTCCCATCCCGCCGGGTGAGGAGCGGCTGGTAGAGATCGAATATACCTACCTGCTGCCGGCTGAGAATGGCCTGATTCATTATCGCTACCCGCAGACGGCCGACCTCTACACCAATGCCCCGCTGGGCGAGCAGAGCATTCGCGTGCAGGTTTTGTCGGAGGAGCCGATCCGCACCATTTATTCACCGAGCCACAGTGTTGCCGTGAATCGTGAAGGCGAGTTCCAGGCCGTGGTGGGTTATGAAGCGAATAATGTCACCCCTGACCAGGATTTTGAACTCTATTACACCGTTTCCCCTGAGGCGATTGGCCTGAATCTGCTGACTTATAAGGATCCGGGTGAGGATGGCTTTTTCTTGATGCTGGTGACGCCGGGCATCGAACCAGCAGGCACTGTAGTAGCCAAGGACGTGATCCTGGTGCTGGATACTTCCGGCAGTATGGACGGTGTAAAGCTGAGTCAGGCCCAGGAAGCGGCGGCGTACGTAGTGGATCACTTGAATGCTGAAGACCGCTTTAATATCGTTTCCTTCAACACGGGCACCGATCTGTATGAACGCGAGTTGGTCTCGGCGGAGAATCCAGGCCAGTTCAAGCAGTTCATTGACAGCCTGAACGCCGTGGGTGGGACCAATATCAGTGGGGCGCTGCTGGAAGCGGCGGCGTTAGTGGACCGCGAACGGCCGACAACGATCATTTTCCTGACCGATGGCCTGGCTACGGAAGGCATTGACGATACGCCGCTGTTACTGGAAACCGTTGAAGCGCAAATGCCGGACAACGCGCGCATCTTCGCTTTTGGTGTAGGTAATGATGTAGATACAACCCTGCTGGACACCCTGGCCCAAAATCATCGCGGTGTGACAACCTACGTGCGCCCAAGCCAGGCAATTGACGAATCGGTGAGCAGTTTTTACGCCAAGGTAGGATCACCGGTGCTGACTGACATTAGCCTGGATACGGGCGATATTCGCACGAGTCAGATTTATCCGGCGCAGCTGCCCGATCTCTTCGCGGGTACGCAGCTGGTCCTGGCCGGACGTTACCGTGATGGGGGAACGGAGACAATTACTCTGCGTGGAACGGTTAATGGCCAGGAGCAGATATTCCGCTTTGAGGACCAGCAATTTTTGCAGGACGTGCCGGCAGCGACCGCTGGGGGAAATCCTTTTATTCCCCGGTTGTGGGCGACGCGAGCGATCGGCTCCATGATGCAGCAAATCCGGCTGCATGGCGAAGACGAGGAGCTGGTTCAGAGCATTGTCAATTTGAGCACGCGCTACGGTATTATCACGCCTTATACCAGCTTCCTGATTGAAGAGGATGACATTATGGAGCAGAGCGGGGAAATTCCTGAACTTCTCCTTGATGAAGCAACCGTGATGGAAGCGGAGGAGATGCTGGCCGCGCCGGCTCAGGTGTTCGGTGAATCGGCCGTCGACCGAGCGGCTATGGAGGCGGATCTGGCTAAGGCGGAAGCGCCGCTGGCGATGGCTACGATGGCGCCGCTGGAACAGGCCGGCTCTTTTAGCCGCCAGCCGGTTGTGAGCGCGGGCAGCAAAACCTTCTTCCTACGCAGCGGCATTCTGGTGGACAGTGCCTTTGATGCGCAAATGGGCGACCCGCAAATTGTCCCCTTTGCATCTGATACCTATTTTGACTTACTCAATATGTGGCCGGAAGCGGGTGAATATCTGGCTCTAGGTGAGGAAATTCTGGTTGTATTGGGTGGGCAGGCGTACCAGATTACGGCCGGGGGTGAGGAAACGGCCGTATTGGACTCGCAAACAGAGCAAGAAATCCGGTCTGGGGAAACGCTGGAGGTAATAAGCAACGTACAAACAACGCCTGCTGCAGAACTATCCTATCAGGAGTTTGTGGAAGATAGGGAGCCGGCGGCCGGTCTGCCGGTCTGCAGCGCCGGACTCGCTTTACCATTGCTGCTAATGAGCATGGTGGGCGTTGGTGGTTACTGGCGGCGAAGACATTAGGGTACGTCGTAACAAGGTTACGCGTGCAAAAGCAGGGGCGCTTCGCGAAGCGCCCCTACCTGACTAACTGACCACCTGACTCGCTGAAATCCTAACCGATCACGCCTTCGGCTTGAAATAAGGTTCCAGATCGAGGGATTTATAAAGGCGCGCGCGGAGGTCTTCGGGCATCTCCGGTTGGGGGAGTGTGTGATAAAGGTAGAGAGTTTGGTTTAGGGTATCTACAACGACGCGGCAGTTTTCACATTCGCTGATATGGCGCTCGATTTCCGCACAAACAGCATCAGATGCCTGGCCGTCGAGATAATCGGAGAGATCTTCCAATATAAAATGGCACTTTCCTTTGTCCATCAGCGTTATCTTTCCTCAGTTCGCCTCATTTTGTTCGGCGAAATAGGTGGAAAGCTGCTCTCGCAGCTGCAGGCGAGCACGGCGCAGGCGCGTTTTAACCACATCTTCGGAAACATCCAAGGTATCGGCCGTTTCGCGTGTTGAAAGCCCTTCCAGCTCGCGCAAGATGAAGACGCTGCCGAGCGAGGGTGAAAGCTCGCCGATTGCATTTTCTAATTCCAGGCGCACTTCTTCACTGTCAAAATCTTCCTCGGGCAGGCAGCACCAATCGAAAAACTGTTGAGGGACGGAATAGCCCTCTTCCATTCCTTCCAATTTATCCTCTACTGAGACGATGTCGGGATTCGGCTTGCGCAGGCGCATCATGGCATTGTTATAGGTGATGCGATAGAGCCAGGTGCCCAGACCGGATCGTCCTTCAAAAGAATCGATTGAGTTAAAAGCATTTATAAATGTTTCCTGCAAAACGTCCTCGGCGTCCCGTTCATTTTGCATCAGGCGCAGCGCCAGCCGGTAGAGGCTGGGGCCGTAGGTTTCTATACACAGCGCGCAAGCCGATTTGTCGCCCGAGCGAATTCCGGCCAGAATAAGCGCATCGGTGTTGTCTGCGGATGGGTTATCGTTCTCACTCATGGGTGAGATTATAACCCAAGACCGCAAAATACCCGCCGGTGGCGCGATATTGTCTTATAAAACCTGATATGTTAAACCTAATGAATTAGGCCCTAATGTATTAGGCCCTAATGTATTAGGCC
>JBJYWP010000051.1:34528-93285 GCA_046259485.1 Promineifilaceae bacterium (SeqCode)
TATGTTAAACCTAATGAATTAGGCCCTAATGTATTAGGCCCTAATGTATTAGGCCTACTATATTAGATGCTCGTTAGGCATAAAAAGTGACAGGCACAACGTCCTGTGTACGTTTTGACAACCACACATGCTGGGAGCCTTAACAGCTGGTTAGGGAATCAGGGAGTCAGGCAGTCAGGAACTGACCACCTGACAAACTGATAAACTTATAGGTAACGAAGTTACACCTGATAAACCCCTTGTCACTTTTAAGTGGTAGGCGCATCTAATATAGTAGGCCTAATATATTAGGGCCTAATACATTAGGTGCAGCATGGAGACAGTTCAAACCGCTGAAAAAGTTGAGGAAAAACGATACTGGTGGCGCGACGGCAAGGAGCCGAAAAATACTTGTGCCATTCGTTATCAACCCGGCCATACCTGCCCGGAATGTGGAGAAGGTGTCCTGGCTTACGATGGGTTGTTCATGCTCACCTGTCCCGCCTGCGGCTATATTGCCGAGAGCGGCGTATTTACCTGATAGGATCATGACGGAAGCGTGTCTTCCGCGAAAAGTCAGTCAGTTATTCAGTAGCTCAGTA
Source organism: Promineifilaceae bacterium (SeqCode) (assembly GCA_046259485.1). Lineage (GTDB taxonomy): Bacteria > Chloroflexota > Anaerolineae > Promineifilales > Promineifilaceae > JAACFF01. Next base: position 35,110 of record JBJYWP010000051.1, read on the forward strand.
TTTCAGGATATACAATGAACTGACCTACTGACAAACTGAAAAACTGACCAACTTATATAAGGAGTAAATTTTTATGAAAGCAGAAGTTACCTGGGATCATGGCTTAACGTTTGAAGGAACGGCCGATTCTGGCTTTACGGTGAATTTAGGCGGCAGTCCGGCTGTTGGTGGGGATGATGATGGGTTCCGGCCCATGGAACTGATTCTCACCGGCTTGATTGGCTGTACGGCGATGGACGTCATTTCTATTTTGCTCAAGAAGCGGGAGGATGTAACCGGTTTTCGTGTGACGGCCGATGCCCAGCAGGCTAATCAACACCCGCGTGTTTTCACTGATGTTCATATTCATTATATTGTTGAAGGACATAATATCGATCCCAGATCGGTGGAACGAGCCATAGAACTTTCGGAGACGATTTACTGTCCGGCGCAGGGAATGCTTTCCGGAAAGGTAGCTATGGAGTTGACATACGAGATCGTGGAATCCGAATCCGCTGCAGCGTGAGACGGGGAGAGATAGAGGATTGGAAATGAGTGAATTAGGATTTAAAGTGCAGCTAAAGGGTGACTTTGACGAGGTGGAGGCGCGTGTGCGCCAGGCGTTAATGGAGGAAGGATTCGGCATCCTGACTGAAATTAATGTGCGCGAGACCTTGAAGAAGAAGCTTGATGTTGATTTTCGGCCGTATAAAATTTTGGGTGCCTGCAATCCGCCGCTGGCCTACCGCGCCTTATCGGCCGTGTCTGAAGCCGGTCTGCTGCTGCCGTGCAATGTAACCATAGGACAGGGGGAAGGCGATACGATTGAAGTTTCGATTATTGATCCACTTGTTATGTTCAGTGTTGGCGATTATCCGCAGCTGCAGCCGGTGGCTGAAGAGGCTCAAGAACGACTCCAGCGTGTGGTTAAGGCTCTTAACGAATAGCTTTCAAAAGTTACTGAAAAATCAAAAAAACTCCTGGCAAACCCGCCGGGAGTTTTTTTGTTTTACGACCTCTTTGTTATCCCCTCAGAGTGTGGTATCCCATCAGGAATAATGAGTAGTTTATTCGCTGATGCGCGCTAAGACGTCACCCTCTTCCATGATTAAGTAATCGATGCCGTCCATTTTAATTTCAGTGCCCGAGTATTTTGGAAAGAGCACTTTGTCGCCGACCGCGAGGCTGCTGAACATTTCTTCTTCATTGCCAACAGCTTCGATCAGACCCTGCTGTGGTTTTTCTTTCGCTGTTTCGGGCAGGATGATGCCGCTGCTGGTCGTAGTTTCTTGATCTAAGGGCCGGATAAGGACTCGCGCGCCCAGGGGTTCAATTTGCATGGTATTGTTCTCCTATAACAAGGTGGTCAGGAAGTCAGGTGGTCAGCTGACCACCTGACTTCCTGACTCGCTGAAATGCTAATTTTCTTTGATATCTAAAAGACGATTGATCTGCGGCTTATCGAAGCCGACGATGAGCTTGCCATTGATATCGATGACAGGCACGCCCATCTGGCCGGTGCGGCGCACGAGATCGCGCGCTGCGGCTTCGTCGCGGCTGACATCTACATCTTTGAAGCGTATCTTATTGCGCCGGAAGTACTGCTTGGCCATGTTGCAGTAACTGCACGTCGGTGTGCTGAAGACAATGACGCGATTCTTCTTTTTCTTTGCTGTTCTGGTTTTCTCTGCTTCTGCCATAAGGTTTCTCCAGTTTTAGTTCCAGTCGCTGCGCGGCGCTTTGCGCTGGTTGATGTATTTGTCAATGGCCACGGCAGCGATCACCCCATCGGAAGCGGCGATCACGGCCTGCTTGATATGCGCACAAAGCAGGTCACCGATGGCATAAATGCCGGGTACGGTTGTTTGCATGTTCTCATCGACTATCAAACAACCCTGTTCGGTTGTCTCTAGTTGTTCCATCAGGTAATCGGTGATTGGTTTTCCACCTTGTAGATAGACGAAGGCGCCGCTTACGGGAAGATGTTCCCTTTCCCGGCCGCGAGGCTGGATGTGTACGCCTTCCACCTTGCCGTTACCGGTAATTTCCTTGAGATGCGTTCCCAGGCGCACATTGATCTTGGGATGGGCCAATGCTTCTTGAGCCAGGCTTTCTCGTGCTTTCAAATCCGGTGTATGAACCACCAGGTGGATGTTGGAAGCGAACTTGGTCAAGAAAAGTGCCTCTTCCAAGGCCTCGTCGTTATTGCCAATGACAACGACATCCTGGTCACGGAAAAATGCCCCGTCGCAAGTCGCGCAGTAGCTGACGCCGCGTCCCAGATATTCCGCTTCGCCGGGTACGGTGCTTGTGCGGCCCATGGAGCCGGTAGCCAAAATAATCGCTTTGGCATTGTAGACGCCTGTTCCGCCGATAACGCTCTTTGTTTCGCCGAATATCTCGACGCCGACGACTTTATCGGTCAGGAATTTTGCGCCGAAGGCTTCCGCCTGGCTGCGCATAATTTCCACCAGCTCAGCGCCGCTGATCGGACCGGGTACGCCGGGATAATTGCTAATTTTGGACGTGATGCCTAACGCGCCGGCGGTCAGGCCTTTATCAATGACCAGCGTGCGTAAATCGGCGCGCGCCGTATAGATGGCTGCCGAAGCGCCACCAGGGCCACCGCCGATGATGATCACGTCATAATCGTTTTCCATGCCCTCATCGGGCATGCCGAAGTTAAAATCTAATTCCATCATAAGCTTTCAAGGGGTAGAAACTCGGTTTTTTGACAATGGAGTTTCTAATTATCTAAGGATAAAAACCGAGTTTCTAAAAAAATTAAAATTTTAATATCTGAGCAACCGCTTCCTGCATCTTCGCTAGCAGCATGTGTTCCGGCACGGCGCCTTCAACATGGAAATCTTCATTGATCACCGTGCGCGGCACGCCCATGACGTTATATTTCATGGAAAGGTGCGGGAATTCACTCGCTTCCACCATATCGGCCGTTACCAGCTCGCTGGCCATAGCCATTTTATGGGCCATCAATACCGCCTGCGGGCAGTAAGGGCAGGTGGGGGTGACGAATACCTGGAAGTGCAGCGGTTCGGTCAAATCAGCCAGCCACTGCTCCGTTTCCGCAGCCAGCTCAACACTGCCGTCGCCAACCATCAGGATATCGTGGATGAGCGAGCTGAACTCGTAGCCGGAGGGAATGCCGTAGTAGCGGATGCCGTAATCGAGCGGTTCCTCGCCGCCGGCCATCACGATGGTGGCCGGGATTTTGTCGATGTTGTATTGCTCGGCGATTTCTTTGTCAGCGACATAATCGTAAACTTCTAGAGAGATCTGGTCGGATAGATCGGCGACCTCTTCGGCGATCTGGCGCGTTTCGCGGCAGTATTGGCATTCAAATTCTTGTGTGAAAACGATGAGTTTCACCGGTTGTTGTATGCCGGCAAATTCATTCCGTAGTTGTTCCTGGTCTTGTTCACTTAATAAAGCCATTGCTTATTCTCCATTTATACATAAAAATTCGGCCGTATTGGCCGCATCCACCTTATTAGATGCAGGTTTGAAAAAAAGGTGACATGGTTTAAGGATTGGGGAGATAGAGTGGGGCGTTTCTGAGTAAACTAAGCCAATTTGAGCCTGAGACGCGCTCTTAACCGCTCTTCTGATACAATAAATGAATATGTCCGAACAGCCACTCGTATTAAAACAGGCGAAAATAGATGAACCTGCTGTAGAAATCGACCAAGAAGCTTCTGATTTCCAGACCGGGCAGGTCGCTTCAATTGCCCTCGGCCATTTCACGCATGATGTTTACAGCGCCTTCCTGGTGCCGCTCCTGCCGGCCATTCGCAGTGGTATGGGCCTGACCTACACGGAGGCGGGCACCCTCTCGATTTTTACGCAAATCCCGAGCTTATTGAACCCCTTTATCGGCTATATCGCCGATAGATCCAGTGTGCGCTATTTTGTCATCCTGGCGCCGGCGGTATCGGCTACCCTCTTCAGCGCCATCGGCTTGGTAAACAGTTATTTCGCGCTGGCTATGCTGCTCTTCGCGGCCGGAATTAGTATCGCTGCCTTCCATGCCCCGGCTCCGGCGATGGTTGCCAAGGTGTCGGGATCACGCGTGGGTACAGGAATGAGTATTTTTATGGCCGCCGGCGAAACCGCGCGGGCCGTCGGCCCGCTGTTTGTGACCGCGGGGGTGGTTTGGTTTGGCATGGACGGCATCTGGCGGCTGGCCATATTTGGCTGGCTGGTGTCTCTATTCCTCTATTTTAGTTTGCGTAATGTGCCGGGAAGAGCGCCTGGACAGCCGCCGGTGACGCTGGAGAATTTTTGGCCGCAGGCGCGGCGGGTCTTTCCTCCGTTAATCTGGCTGCTCGCCGGGCGGATCTTCATGATGGCTGCCTTGACCATTTACCTGCCCCTCTTCGTCAGTGATGAGTGGGAAGGGAGTGTGTGGTTGGCAGCGGCTTCATTAACCATTTTGGAGGCGGCCGGCGTGGCCGGTGCTTTGCTCTCGGGAACGCTCAGCGATCGTTTCGGCCGTAATAAAGTGCTGCTGGTGCTCCTCACGACAGCGCCTGCGTTGATGCTGGCCTTTATCTACAGTCCAGCCTGGTTAGCCTTACCCCTGCTGCTGCTGCTGGGCCTGGCAGCGATCTCGCCCCAGCCGGTACTCCTGGCATCTGTTCAGGATCAGTTCCCAGACAACCGCGCTTTGGCCAATGGCACCTATTTGGCGCTTAATTTTCTGGTGCGTGCCGGCGGCATATGGGTTGTCGGCCGATTTTCTGATGCTTATGGCTTGAGCGCCGCCTTTACAACGGTGGCTATCCTGGCCTTTCTCAGCGTACCCGCCGTCTTCTTTCTGCCCAAAGGACGGCCGCAGCCTGCAGCGTAGGCCTAAAACATAGGCCGCCTATAACATAGGCTGTTATAAGGTTCAACATTCCTCCACCTCTATCTCTTTCTCTATCTTATCGATCCCCGATGTCACCAATCCTGATTTTCTGCATCTAAATAAAAGGTTGGCGCGTTGTTGCGCCTCCTTAATTTGAAGATTTGGAGAATATATAATGGATATGGTAATTGATTTTCCCGGTGGGTTGCGTGTTGATGCGAACTTCGGACCCTATACAGTTTCCACGGACCAGCCGGCCCCCTATGGCAGTGGTTCTGCTCCCACGCCTTTTGCGACATTTTTGGCCTCTATCGGCACCTGCGCCGGCATTTACGTCTTGAGCTTTTGCCAGCAGCGCCGCATTCCTACCGACGGTGTCCGTATTGTGCAGAGCCTGCAATCGGACCCACGAACAGGCCTGATCGGCAAGGTACTGCTGGACATCCAGCTGCCTCCGGAATTCCCTGAGAAGTATAAAGCGGCCGTCATTCGCGCCGCCGACCAATGCGCGGTTAAGAAACATTTCGAGTACCCGCCGCAGTTTGAGGTTTTCACAAGCACGACAAGTACAGAACAAACGCCGGAAAGCATTGCCATCGGCAAAGTCAACGGTACAACGAGTCATTAACGAATGCCCTTTGATTGGACGCAGGTAATGGGGGCTGTCGTCGTCTTTTTGGGCGCGGCCTTCCTTTACCTGCAAATTCGCCACCGGCCTAAGGCCACCAAAGCGGTGCAAACGGCCGCAGATTTACAATCGCGCATCGCCGGCAGCCGGTACACGCTGGTCCAGCTGTTCGCCCCGATGTGAACGGCCTGCATGCTTGCAGAACCCATCGTGAATGGGTTTAAGGAAGAGATGACAGGTAGGGTTGATGTCGTGCACCTGAGTATGCTGAGCGTAGTGGGCCACGAAGTAGGCGGCCGTTACGGCGTTCAAGTCGTGCCTACATCGCTTTTATTCGACAATGAAGGAAAACTGATCAAGCGCGTGGACGGCCTGCCCAACAAGGATGACCTCATCGCCCAGATTCAAGGGCGGGAAGAGAGAAAATTGGAGACCCACTGATTCCCACTGTTTTTTGTTAACGGCCGTTAGCGCTGGAAGAGCCGGACTTTCAGGGGAAAGTCCGGCTTTTTGTTTTGTTGGCAGGTGCTGTTGCGAGGAAACCCTATTCCATTATACTGATAATAGCTTCATGAGGTTTTCTAACGATTCACAGTTCTTGTGGCAAGGTGGATAAAGAGTTCTCGTGACTCATGAAAACAGTTAATAATTCGTGACCGGAAATATTTGAATAGATCTATGACAAATCCCGAAAGTTCAGCCCTTCTTTCTCTTTTACGAAAACAAATCAACATCAAAAAAGTGCCCTTCAGTGACCGTGGCTCGCGACTGCTTGTCTTGCAGAACAGCGAAGATCATAGTCTCTATGTTAAACTGGCCGAACGATTGACCAAGTTGGAACCTGATATTGAAGCTTATTTGCGGCGTCCGCCCTTCATCCAGGATTTCACCCTGATCGATGAACAAGGAGAACCGCTCGAATTCGAAGTTATTTCCCACCCGCATATCCTTCACCTGACGACCGATCTGGGTGATTTTGCTCTCGTATTTCAAGACCATAAAACACTAGCCCTTGGCCTGCCGCCGCAGGTGAAAGCCGGCATTCGTTTTCATGTGCAGCCCCAGTTTTGGGAAACAACGGAAGGCGGCGGTGTATTCAAGGCTGTGCGTAATCTCATTTATACTAGCAACGGCCGAACTGTTATCAACCGCATAACGCCTGAACAAGGAGGTTATCGCGTTGAGTACGTCGTACAGGCTGAAAAAGATAGCGCGATCACAATTAATGTCAGTGATGGGGAATATCCCTCTCCGCCGGCGCAGGCATTTTCCACTTCATTGGCTAATGCTGAGACACGTTGGCGAGACTGGTTTGCCCGGGTGCCGCAGGTAGACGAAAAATACCGTACAACCTACGCTTACGCCTGGTGGATCATGGCCAATAACCTCATCGGGCCCCAGGGGCAGATCACGTACGAGGCCATGATGCCCTCCAAACTATCCTATGTCGGCCTCTGGTTGTGGGACAGCGCCATGCATACCCTGGCCTACCGGCATGTCGATCCTGATCTGGCACGCAACCAGATCCGGGCTATGCTGGCCTACCAGCTCGACGACGGCATGCTGCCTGATGCGATCTATGACGAAGGCGTGATTGCCACCATTGATCATCCAATCATGGCTGAAGTGACCAAGCCGCCCATCTTAGCCTGGGCAGCACTTAAGCTCCATGAGCTGGATCCGGATCCTGATTTTCTGCAAGAGATTTACGTGCCTCTCGTACGCTGGAATGCCTGGTGGTTCGCCATGAATGATGACGATGTCGATGGGCTTGTCCAGTACAATCATCCCTATTCCTCCGGCCTGGACGATAATCCCTTGTGGGATCAGGGCATGCCCGTCGAGTCGCCCGATCTCAATACCTATCTCTGTGTACAGATGGGTTCGCTGGCTACTATCGCCGAGATCCTGGGCATTGATTTTGAGGCGCGTATGTGGCGCAAGCGCGCTTCAGCCATTGTGGGCCGCATGATCGCCGATATGTGGGATGCGGAGAGAGGCCTGTTTCGTGCCCTGCACGAAGAACAGCCGGTCCCCGTGGTCACGCCTTTTAATCTTTACCCGCTTTGGACCGGCCAGCTGCCCGAAGATATCCGCGCGCGCTTACTGGGCCATCTAGCTAATCCCGACGAATTCTGGGGAGAGTATGCGCTGCCCTCGGTAGCTTATGATGACCCCAGTTTTGATCCGCAGACGATGTGGCGCGGTCCGGTTTGGGTAAATATCAATTACTTCATGATTGAAGCCTTACAACAGATAGGTGAAGTGGAATTGGCACGCCAACTGCGCGATAAAACATTAAACCTGATCATGAGCCATGACAGCATTTTTGAATATTACAATGCCTTAACCGGCGAAGCGCCGCCGACGGCCGCTGACGTGTTTGGTTGGACGGCCGCTGTCTTTATTGACCTGGCAATTCAAGCCAGTAACGACACAGTTGGGGAGATGGAGCCCGATGCATGAGTGAAAGCGAAATTGACAATCAAAAACATTGTGAAGAGTTCTTCAGCGATCGTTCGCTGATCATCGCCGCCAACCGCGGCCCGGTTATGTTTCAGACGGCCGAAGACGGCAGCCGCACCTTCACCCGCGGCAGCGGTGGCCTGGTTACGGCCCTCGTTGGCCTGGCCCGCCAGATTGAATCGACCTGGATTGGCTGCGCACGCACGGAAGCGGATATGGAATGGGAAAGCGGGGATATCGCCCTTTGGAGAGGAAGCGAAACCTTGAGCGTTCAACTCCTGTCACCCGATCCGCAGGCGTACGAGGGCTACTATAATGTCATCGCCAACCCTTTGCTCTGGTTTTTACAGCACAGCATGTGGGATATACCGCGCAAACCGGTCATCGATCGCTCGACCTGGGCCGCCTGGAGCGAAGGATATGTGGCCATTAACCAGCTATTTGCCGATGCCATTGTCGAGCAGGCAAAAGCCTCGGCGAAACGGCCGTTGGTGATGCTCCATGATTATCATCTTTACCTGACGCCGCGCATGGTCCGTTCGCAGATGCGGCCTGCCGAAAGACCGGCCCTTTCCCATTTCATCCATATCCCCTGGCCAGGTCCCGATTACTGGTCTATCTTGCCCCCGGTGATGCGTACGGCTATTTTGGAAGGGTTGTTGGGAGCAGATATTCTGGGCTTTCAAACGCACGACGACGTTTTAAACTTCATCCGCACCTGCCAGCAGTACCTTTCCCGAGTGGGCGCCAAGTACAAGGCGCAGCGCGTCTGGTACCGCAACCATGCCACTCACGTGCGCGCTTTTCCCATATCAATCGATGTGGGGGGCTTGCGCCGCGTCGCCCGCTCTAAAGAGGTGAGTGAGCTGCGAGCCGAGATCGAGGAAATGATCGGCGATCGCCAGCTAATTTTACGCGTTGAGCGCATTGAGCCCAGCAAGAATATTATTCGTGGCTTTCAGGCTTTTGAAGAAATGCTGATCACTTATCCCGAATATATTGAGCGCGTCACATTTCTGGCCATTCTGGTCCCCTCGCGCCTGGACTTAGGTGAATACCGTCATTATCTGGAAGAGGTCATGGCCGCGGTAGGGCATATCAATGCCGCTTATGCCACCGGGACGTGGGAACCGATACGGCTCCTGGTCGGCGAAAAATATGAGCGCGCGGTAGCGGCGATGCAATGTTATGACGTGCTGCTGGTTAACTCCATTGCCGACGGCATGAATCTGGTGGCCAAAGAAGGCCCAATTGTCAATAAGCGTTACGGGCAGCTGGTTCTGTCTGAGCGTACCGGGGCCAGGGAACAGCTCGAATCGGCGGCATTGGTTATTTCGCCCTGCGATATCTCGGCTACAGCCGTCGCTATGCACAGAACCTTGACCATGTCCAAGAGCGAACGTCGAAAACGAGCTCTGGAATTGCGCCGGTTGATCGAACAAGAAGATGTCTATTGGTGGCTGTGCCGCCAGATTGAAACGGCCGAACAGCTGGGTCTGTGAGATGCGCAAAGTTAAACCGACGACAGCGATTCTGCACTATTCCGCACCGCCAGTCATTGGTGGCGTCGAGGGCGTGATGGATGCCCACGCGCGTATCTTCCTGGAGAAGGGCTGCCCGGTCACCATTATTGCCGGTCAGGGATCGGCCGATGCCTTGCCGTCGGGATGCGAGTTTATTCTGATTCCGGAACTGGATTCGCAGCATCCAGATATTTTGGCCGCCGGCGCGATTCTCGAGCAGGGTAAGATTCCTGAAAATTTTGATTCCTTGATGGGGCGCTTGCTGGCGGCATTAGGTTCCTTACTACCCCGTTTCGATAACCTGATCGTCCATAACGTGTTTACAAAACACTTCAATTTGCCGCTGACGGCCGCTTTGTGGACGCTGCTTGACGAGGGGACGATCAACAACTGCATCGCCTGGCACCATGACTTCACCTGGACCAGTCCCCGCTCACGTTCGAAGGTGCACGAGGGCTACCCCTGGGATTTACTGCGTACCTACCGCCCAGACATGACCCAGGTAACTATTTCACAGCAGCGCAAGCAAGAATTGGTCGGCCTCTACAACTGCCCCGAGGAGGCTGTGCAGGTAATTGTCAACGGCGTCGACGCGGCGCAGGTGTTGGGCCTGACGGCCGAAGGAGCAGCGCTGGTGGATCGCTTAGACTTGTTGGATGCCGATCTGATCCTGCTTATGCCCGTGCGCGTTACCAAGAACAAGAACGTCGAGTACGCTCTGGACGTGGTCGTGGCATTGAAGGAGGAAGGCGTTAAGGTGAAGCTCGTCTTAACCGGACCGCCCGATCCTCATGATGTGCAAAGCATGGCTTATTTTCGCGGCCTGCAAGAACGGCGCGACGCCTTGGGCTTGCAAGAAGAAATGCATTTTGTCTTTGAATCCGGGCCCGAAGCCGGTGAGCCCTACCAGATTCCTTTGGAAATGGTCTATGACCTCTACCGCGTGGCCGATCTGATGTTCATGCCCAGCTATCAAGAAGGGTTTGGCATGCCCGTCCTTGAAGCTGGCCTGGTTGGCTTGCCCGTCATCGCTTCCGACACCGTTCCTGCTGCACAGGAGATTGGCGCCGAGGATGTTCTGCTCTTTAATCTTGATCAGCCGCCTGAAGCTCTGGCTGGAGAACTATTACACCTCGCCGATGAGGATAAGCGATTGGGTTTGGCGCGGCGGACGCGGCAGAATTTCACCTGGGAGGCGATTTTTAAAAAAAGGATTGCCCCGCTTTTACATCCGAATAGGCTATAGGCTATTCTTGCCTGAGGAAAAACAGGTCCAATCATGATCCCTTGCAGCGATGAGCGAATCAGGCAGAAGATCGACAAGGCAGAATCCTTGTGGCTTTTTTTGGATTACGACGGCACGTTGGCTGACTTTGCGCCTACGCCGGACGTCATCCTGCCTGACGAAGCCTTGATCGCCCTGATCGCCGATCTTGCCGCACGGCCGAACATACGTGTCACGATTATCAGCGGCCGCCGCCTGGGGCACATCCAGGCCCTACTGCCCCTATCCGGCATCACCAAGGCCGGTTCATATGGCCTGGAAATAGATTCGGCCGATGGCACTCTCGTTCATGCGCTTGAGTATGAAACGACAAGGCCCCTATTGGATAGGTTGAAGCAATTTTGGGTGCAACTCCTAGACGGCCGTCAAGGCTTCTACTTAGAAGATAAGGGCTGGACCCTGGCAATTCATGCCAAGGATGCGGCGGCGGAAGAGGCGCAAATTGTCCTGGAGCAGGCGCAAGACCTGGCACAGGCGCTGCTCGATCAGGGTGATGGTGGCGGCACTTTTCGGCTGCTGGGCGGGCACCGCTTTTTAGAATGCGGACCGCATGTCGCGGATAAGAAGCAGACGGTCGAACGCCTGCTGGCGTCCGGCCCCCGGGGTGATGATACGCTGTTGATTTACCTCGGCGATGATGACAAAGATGAAGTGGCCTTCGAAGCGATCCATGCCCATGGTGGCCTGGCCATCGGCGTCGGAGAGAGAATGCGCGACAGTACGGCCGATTGCTGGCTGCCTTCCTCGCAAGCAGCGCGGCAGTGGCTGAGCAGCATTTTAGGTAGTCAGGTGGTCAGGTAGTCAGCTTTCAGCTCTCGGCTCACAGCTGACGGCTGACGGCTGACGGCTGATGACTAATAGCTGATAGCTCATTTAGTATGCCGGCGGATCGCTTGCCGGAAAGGATTCCCAGCCTGCCTCATCGACTTGATCCTGGGTGTTGATTGTCTCGGCAGGATCCTGTGGTTCGCTCAGCCCTCTCATATTGAGCAGTAATTTCCCCTTCGTCTGGCGATCTTCTAGATAGCGATGTGCCTCAGCCGCTTCACTTAGGGGGAAGATGCGATCGATACGCACTTGAAGCGCCCCCGACTCTATCCAGTTAAACAGATCTTTTGTCCGGCTTTGAATTTCCTCATCGGTTGCCGTGTAATGTCCCAGGCTGGGGCGGGTTAAGAATAAAGATCCTTTCTGGTTGAGGACCTGCGGATCCAACGGCTCTACCGGACCGCTGGCCTGGCCGTACAGGACCATGTAGCCGCGTGGCCGCAGGCAGTTGAGTCCTTTTAGGAAAGTATCTTTACCAACGCCGTCATAAACAGCATTAACGCCTTTGCCATCAGTTAGATCCAGAGTTGCCTCAACAAAGTCGTCTTCCGTGTAGCGAATAACGTGATCGGCGCCATATTTGAGCGCCAGCTCGGCTTTTTCGGCCGTTGATGTCGTACCGATAACGCGCGCACCCCAAAGCTTGGCAATCTGCACAAGAAGCAGGCCCATCCCACCGGCCGCGGCGTGCACCAGAACCGTGTCGCCCCGCTGCACCGGATAGGTGCTGCGAACCAAATAATGCGCCGTCATACCTTGCAGCATGACAGACGCTGCTGTGTCTAGATCAATGTCATCCGGTACCTTGACCAAGCGCCAGGCGGGGACGATAGCATATTCGGCATAAGAGCCGATGTGCATGGCATAAGCGACCCGATCACCGGGAGCGACATAGGTCACGCCCTCGCCGACGGCATCGACAACGCCGGCACCTTCCATGCCCGGTGTGAATGGCAGTGCCGCTTTATAGAGCCCAAGACGATGGTAGGTGTCGATAAAATTGACTCCCGCTGCGTGTAGATGCACACGCACCTCGGCCGGACCGGGCTCCGGAATCGGGACATCTTCATAAACGAGTACTTCAGGACCGCCATGCTGGTGTATGCGTATTGCTTTCATAAGATTCTCTCCAGTAAAGCTCGAAAGGTGCCAACTTTTCAAATTACCCCTAGAGAAACTGCCTGGTTGATTCCAGAAAGTTGGCCTCTTTTTGTTAAAGCTAGTTGGGCAGTAAGTCTACCCCGCCAACCCGCCGCCGTCGACGACAAGAACGGCGCCGGTAGTCCAGGATGAGGCATCGCCGGCGAAGTAGAGCACGGCCTGAGCGGTGTCTTCAGGGGTGCCGATACGCTGCAACGGCCGTTCAGCCGCTCCGGATAAAAATACTTCGTCCGGCTCACCCAGCTGCCGCGCTTCATTGCGCAGCATTTCCGTATCCGTATCGCCGGGACAGATGCAGTTGACGCGGATGTTTTGCGGCCCGTGATCGATGGCCATGGCCCGGGTCATGTTGACCACCGCGCCCTTGGAGGCGCAGTAGGAGACGGCGTTCCCGCCACCCACCAATCCCCAGCCGGAGCCGGTATTGATGATCGATCCGCCGCCCCCGGCGGCCATATGTGGAACGACGTATTTACTCATCAGGAAGATGGATTTGACATTGACGCCCATGACCTGGTCCCATTCCGCTTCCGTGGTCTCCAGGACATCGGCGCGGCGGATGATGCCCGCGTTATTAAACAAAATATCCAGCCCGCCGAATGTGGCGATGGTTTCTTCAACCACCTTCCGGCAGTCGGCCGATTGCGACACATCGCAATATACAAAGACAGCCTGCCCCCCGGCTTCTTTAATTTCATTGACCACCGCTTGCCCGCCTATCTCATTCAGATCGGCCACGGCCACGGCCGCACCCTCTCGCGCCAGCAGCCGCGCCGTCGCCCTACCGATTCCGGAAGCCCCTCCGGTGACGATGGCGGTTTTACCTTGCAAATTACCCATATTGATTCCTTTTATAGAGCTAGTCAGCCAGTCAGCTGGTCAGGCAATCAGCTGCTGGATTTGCTGAAATGCTGACTAGCTGAAATGCTGAAGTGCTAAAAAATTAACCTTATAAATCACCTGCTCATTATACCCAGTAATGACTCTTATATAACCGGCGAGCAGCTGATCCACGGCCGTATCGCCGCTGTCGACTAAGAACGGCCGTCCGCCCAGGGTGACTATCTTCTGCGGCGTGCTGATGACGAGAATGTTTTCGATGCCGGTGCGGCGGATGACGGCGGGGCTGATCTGTTGGTTGCCACGGCCGAAGAGATAACCCTGGCCGCCGATGGGCGTGATCACGATCTGGGCCGGGTGGTGATCGAGCAGAGCCAGCAGTTGTTGTTCATTGGCATCGGCGGCTATTAATTCCCTGTCCAGGAGGACGTCCACGCCGATCAGGGTCTTGGTCAGACCCAGGCGATCGCTGATGGCTCGCGTCGTCGTACCCGGTCCGAGGATAAGCATGCGGCCGGGCTGCATCTGATCGATGACCTGTTGGGCAATGGCGTGCAGAGCCGTCTGCTCGCCGGTCGGGCTGCCGCTTTTCATATTCTGCACCAGGCGGCGGTGGAAGGGGATTTTTAGATAGCCATACAGATTGGCCGAGACAACGCCCTGGCGCAGCGCCGCTTCATCGATATCCACGACTTCCGCCTCGCGAAACCGAGAGATGCGACCCTCTAATAAGAGTCGCGCCAGTTCTCCCGCACTGCGCGGGTGGGTGGCGTAGACTGCGGAATGAATCTTCACCCCCGCGGGTATGCCCAGTACGGGAACGGCCGTCGATGGTCCTACTGCTTCATAGATATCACGCGCCGTGCCGTCGCCCCCGGCGAAAAGAATCAGGGAAACGCTCAGTTCACTCATTGCTCGCGCGGCTTCTTGTGTATCGGTTCCCGTTGTCTGCCCTGCTTGGATGCTGCCGATGACTAGCGGTGCGAAGCCACATTCTCGGGCGATGTCTTCACCCATCTCACCAGGATAGGTGACCAGTTCCAGCGTTTCTCGCAGTGGAAGCAGTTCCTGCAAGGCTTCGCGGGTCCGTGCCTGGGCCTTAGGTCTGGCGCCTAAGGCGCGCGCTTCGGCCTGAATCGCCGGACCATCACTTCCTTTTAAACCCACAGCTCCGCCTAATCCGGCAGCCGGATTGACGATCAGGCCTAATTTAATTAGGCCCTGTTTTTTCATGATTCAATCCTATGCTTACGCAGGTAAGCGCGCCAGGTGACAGCCCACTGCGCGGGATCGTCCAAAGGCTCGTGGTCGATACTGTGCACAGTGCTGTTATGTGGCGCAGTTTTCACCCTCTCGGGATTGCTGCGTGCTTCCTCGGCGATATGCGCCAGAACAGCGGCATACTCGTCCAGATCCTCTTTGGTATAGCTTTCGGTAGGCTCTAAGGTGTTTGGCTCGGGTACGACAAAGGGATGATGGCTGGTCCAGTAGTGAAGACCGAAATCGGCCGCGCGAATGCCCAGTTCCTCCGAATGAACCCCTGTTTCTTCATAGAGCTCCTGCCAGCTGTAGCGCACCTGCTCAATGCGCCGTTTGCCCGGAGCATAAGGTGCGCTGATGCCGGGGATTTGTAGCATCTTGTGCAGCAGGTAATTGTTGTTGAGCACCGCTGTTTCGGCCACTTCGCGCAGCCCATCCGCGCCTAGAGCCATGACCCAGGCGTAGGCGCGCACGATATTGGGCGTAACGCCGTAGAAGGGCGACATCTTGCCGATGGAATCGGGCCGGTCGTGATCGAGATAATAACGCTCACCGTCGAATTCAACCGTTGGTGTGGGCAGGAAGCGCGCCAGTTCGGCGCTGACGCCGCTGGCTCCGGCTGCCGGCCCGCCGCAGCCGTGCGGCGTGGAGAAGGTTTTGTGCAGGTTAAAATGGCAGAGGTCGAAGCCGGCGTCGCGGGCACGGGTAATGCCCAGGATGCCGTTGGCGTTGGCCTGATCATAGCTGCACAGCCCGCCCGCCTCGTGCACGATGCGCACAAACTCCTCGATGTGCGGGTTGAAGACACCTATATCCTCGGGGTTGGTGATCAGCAAGGCGGCGGTGCGCTGGGAAACGGCCGCTTTCAGCGCCTCGAGATCAGGATAACCGTTCTCGTCCGGATAGAGCGTGATCACTTTGAATCCGGCCGTCTTGGCGCAGGCGGCGTTGGAGGGGTGGGAGAAGATGGTCGTGATCACCTCGTCGCGCTGATCCAGTTCGCCGCGCGCGGCGTGGTAGGCGCGGATGATGGCCACGTTGGTGTAAATGGCCGCCGAACCGGCCGCGGGCTGCAAGGAGAAGCGATCCATGCCCGAGATTTCTTTCAATATCTGCTCAAAGCGATACATTAGTTCCAGGATGCCCTGCGTGGTGGATTCATCTTGCAGGGGATGAACGGCCGTGACCTGCGGCGAGCGGATGAGGCGCTCGTTGATCTTAGGGCTGTGTTTCATAGTGCAGGTACCCTGCCCGACGTCGATATTCAAATCAGCGCCCAGATTTTCCTGCGATAGGCGGAAGTAATGGCGCACGACCTGCGGCTGAGCAATCTCCGGCAGGGCGGGTGGTTCCTCGCGGCGCATGGCCGGCGGCAATGTGGCCAGTATATCGCCCACTTCAGCCTCGATGCCTTCTTCCACTTCAGGAACGAGCAGTCCGCGCTGCCCGGGACGGTTTAATTCGTAAATAATCTCTTCGTCCCAGCGCGCCTGGTGAAAACGACGCAAATTAGGTTTCCCATTTGTGTAGCGTTGTTGGGTAATGGTGCTGTTCATCGCTCGAGTACCTCCTGGATTGTCCGCGCTAGGTGATCGATGTCGGCCTGGGTATGGATTTCGGTGACGCAGTAGAGGGCGCTCTGGGCTAAATGCGGGAATTCATGGCTAAGATCTTTGCCACCGAAAATACCCCGCGCCAACAGGGCCTCATTGATTTCGGCCACGCTTATTCCCGCCTGGTCAAAATTGACCACAAATTCCTTGAAGTGCGGCGCCTCAAACAGCGGCGCTTGCACGCCGGGGATTTTATTCAGCTGCATCGCGGCATAGCGGGCGCGGGCCATGATACTTTGGCCGATGTCGGCCATACCCTGCGGTCCCATCAGGGCCAGGTAAACGCCGGCGGTGATGCCCCACAGTGCGGCCGCCGTGCCCACCCATTCCTTGCCTTCTTCACGAATGGCGAAGGAAGTGCGCTCGTAGGCTACATCGCCGAAGCCATACTCGCCGGGCACCCTGGTGGGGGCGATACCGAAGAGGCGCGAGGGATATTCCATCACCACCCGTTCGTCGTCGTGGCTGGCGATGAATCCGGCCAGCCCGCCGCCGTAGTTCATGGGTATGCCCAGCGGTTGGATGTCGCCGCAGACGATATCGGCGCCGTAATCGGCAGGTGGAGTGAGCACGCCCAAGGAGATGGGATCTGCGCCGACGACGCAGAGTGCGCCGTGTTCATGGGCAATGTCGCTGATGGCCTGACCTTGGGTCTCGATGATGCCGAAGTAGGAGGGATTGTCGAAGTAAACCGTTCCCGTTTCCTCCGATATGAGTTCCTGTAGGGATTCCAGATCCATCTGGCCGGTCTTCGTGTCCGTATCCACCAGCCGGATCGTCGTGTCCGTTTTGCAGTAGTCGCGGATTTTGGACAGCTTGCCGGGCATGATCGTGCGCGGCAGCAGGGCTTCATACCGCCCGGTGAGGCGAGAAGCCATACGCACGGCCGTAGCCGCGGCCTGGAATCCGTCATAGATAGGCACGTTGACCACGTCCATGTTGAGCAGGTCGCCCATCATGCTGCAGTACTCAAAGAGGGCCTGGAAACGGCCGTGATCGTCATAGGGTTCCCCGGCATAAGCGGTCAAGAACTCGCCACGCTGGTTGACCTCGTCGCAAACGGCGGGTACGTGGTGCTGGTAGCAGCCGGCGCCAAGGAAATTGAGGTGAGTCACGGCCGTCTCGTTCTTATCCAGCAGTTCGCGCACGTGCCGTTCCAGCGCCGCCTCAGAAAGCAGCGGATTGGGCAGGTTCAATTTACGCCGCAGGCGCAGCTTCTCCGGTAC
Organism: Promineifilaceae bacterium (SeqCode); assembly: GCA_046259485.1. Classification (GTDB taxonomy): domain Bacteria; phylum Chloroflexota; class Anaerolineae; order Promineifilales; family Promineifilaceae; genus JAACFF01. The sequence continues at coordinate 52,786 of JBJYWP010000051.1, forward strand.
ATCTTCATAAAAGTCATCCGTACCTTTCGCACCGGTTGCCCGCAGCATCTCGGCCTTCGTCTGCGGCGCTGAGTTTGGAATGTACGGATAAACAATAGTTTTGTCATGGGTCATAATGTCTCTCCCGTGGCCTGTTGAAAAATTAAGGCAGGTTTTTAATTTAAACAAAATTCAGCAAAAAAGGTAGTCATCTATATTATAATGAATGGAACCGTGACCGCGACCGCAGATAGCGTAGATTACGCAGATGTCCCCGCTTCACTTACAGCAGATAGATGAACAGCACAGAGAGTCTTGATCTTGTTACATCGCCCGGGAAGCCACGGGCCTCCTGGCTGTTGTGGCTGCTGCCGGCTGCCCTAGTAGTAATTTTCTGCTCCCTCGCCGTTTTTTATTTTATGATTTTGTCGCTGGATAACAGCGGGATATTTTTTGTTACCGGAGATGCGGCCGATTTGGATGGTGACGGCGATCAGGATGTCGTTGTCCATAACAGGCGCCAGGAATCGGAATTCACCTCGTTTAGCGGCACGCTGCCCTGGTTTAATGAAGGCGGCGGAGAATTTGTCGCCGCGGGCTTTGAGCAGGGCACGGAAGGAGGCGGCTGGGATTCCGCTGCCGGCGATATAGACGGGGATGGGGATATCGATCTGCTCCTCTTCATGGGCTATGAACTGCGCCTGCTGCTTAACCAGGGCGGCGATCAGGGCGGGCGAGAAGGCAAATTCGAAAACAGTCAGCTTATCCAGGGTCCGGAGAGGAACGGCCAGTACGGAACGATCCTCTTGGGCGACTTGAACGGTGATGGCTGGTTGGATGGTATTATCATTGGCTGCTGCGGCCGTTTATTCACAGTGGACCCAGAGGATGATGCGCCGAACGTATCCGGTGTATGGCTCAACAACGAGGGCCGTTTGGGCGAAATGGCCGTTCTTTCCGCTCTGGATGGGCTGGCCGTGCCTGGAGGTGCTCTGGGCGACGTAGATGGCGATGGCGATCTCGATCTCTTTGCCGCTGTCGCCGCGCCGAGCGAGAGTCGCAATAGGAATCCGGCTGACCGCGTCATGCTTAATGATGGCGCGGGCAATTTCAGCGATTCAGGCCAGCAGTTGGGAAGCGTGGACAGCATGGCCGTCGTCCTGGGGGACGTGGATGGCGATGGCGATCTGGATGCTCTTGTCGGCGCTGATAAGGGCGCGGCATGGTGGATCAATCAGGGTAGGACGCAAGGCGGTGAGGAAGGTGTATTCGCTCTATTGGAGCAGGCGATTCCTGGCGACCAGGTCCGATCTGTTTTCCTGGCTGACTTTGATGGGGATAGTGATTTAGATGCGCTCATAGGCTGGCAGAAACTGGCGACAATTTGGTGGAATGATGGGCCAGGCGAATTTACGGAGGATGGCCAACAGCTGCGTATCAGCAAGCGGCACGGCCTGATCCCCGGCGACTTCAACGGCGACGGGAACCTGGATATCTTTGCCGCTGAATATGACCACAATTACCGGCTGTGGCTCAATCAGGGAGACGGTTCCTTCCGGCGTGTAAGCTGGCCGTAAGCCTGTTAGGTTCTACATGGATTCATCACTGGGGGTGGGCATATAACCGATGGGGTAGCGGCGACGGCCGCTTTCTAGCTTTGATCTGACGGCCGTGCTGATATCAAACTCTGCCTGGTTGGCTAAGGCAAGGCAGTAGATGATCACATCCGCTACTTCTTCAGCTACTAAGGTGCGCGTCTCTTCATCCTTGACCAGATCCCGGCTCGCCTCAGTTGAATACCATTGAAAGTGCTCCATGATTTCCGCCGCTTCAATGGCTATGCTCATGGACAGGCTTTTGGGTGAATGATATTTCTCCCAATCCCGTTCGGCGACGAACTCGCGTACTTCCTCGCGAAGGATTTCAACGGTTGTATGGGGGTCTAAGGAGGTTTCCATTTATAAATCTTCCTAACCTTTTAAGCTATGCGTGAATAAATTGAATACCATGTTAGTTTTACCACGAAGAAACGAGGATATGAAGTTATTGACTTCCCCGGAAACTTGGAGTTTCCGGGGAAATAAGTGTGGCCTGAATTCCGCGAATGAATAAATAAGCGTTATCGTTCTTGATGAATGATTGAAGTGGAATAGGAAGCTTTGCATATTATTATTCGTAATATTGAGCATTTTGACGAATGATGATTGACTTCAGGGTTCAAAAAATGTTAGCATCTTCCTATCGGGACTTCGACACTGACCATATACAATAGTAAGCCATTGAACAACTCTTCTCGGAGGAGCACAAAACCATGATCCCACGTTACATGAACCAATTTTTGCGCGAGGCGCTGCCGGAGCGCACCTGGCAAAATCGCCTGCGGCGGGAAGGTCCGCTGGCATTTATGGAGTTTGGCCCGCTGGATGTCGACCGTTTGAAACGCCTGGGCATTGAAGTAGACAGCCTGGGGCCGCGGCTGGTGGTTTGCCTATGGGATGAAGAGAGCCCGCTGGAGCTTGGCGGCTACCTGGTGGTCGATAACCTGGCCATGGGACGGCCGTCGATGGGCGGTATCCGCATGCTGCCTGATGTCACCCCGGCAGCCATTCACAACCTGGCGCGGGGTATGACGCTGAAGAACGCGGCGGCGAACCTGCCTTATGGCGGCGGCAAGAGCGGCATTGTAGCCCCGCGGAAACTCGATCCTGCGGATCGCGAAACAATTATTCGCGGATGGGCGCGCCTCATTCGCCGCTACCAGGACATCTACCTGCCCGGCCCTGACGTAGGCACAAACGACGAGGATATGAAGACGATCGCCATTGTGAATGGGCTGGAAGGCGCGCTTTCGAAAACGGCCGATATGGGTGGCAATCGCATTGACCAGTTAGGCGGTGCGGCGCAGAGCGTCGTCGTGGCTGTTCGCACTGTTCTGGAAGAGATCGAGCGCATGAAAGTACTACCGCAGTTCGCTGACCTGGAACTGCCATCGGGCCGCGATCTCACGGTGCTCATCCAGGGTTTTGGCGCCGTAGGCACGCATGTGGCGCGGCTGCTGGACGATGTAGAAGAATCAGAACGGCCGCGTATCGTGGGAATCAGCGATATCAGCGGCTATATCTATGACGAAGGTGGACTGCCTGTAGCCGAACTGCTGCAAATGCAGGCGGATCAGGGTGTGATGGCTCTGCCATATTTTCAGGAAAAATTCAACAAGGACGGCCGTATGTCCGTCAAATATGCGACGCACAGTGATGACCTGCTGCGCGAGTCCGCTTTTTGCCTGGTCCCGGCGGCGCCTATCGCCAATTACCTCGACGTAGACGCGGCGTCGGGCTGTTCGATGACCGTGGATCGCATGGGTGACTGGTCGTTGATTGTCGAGGGAGCGAATACCTACTCTCCCGATCCGCGGCGCAAGGCGGCGCGCAGCCGTATGGAGCGCAGCGTCTATTGGCAGAAAGGCGTGTTGATCGCCACTGATTTCCTGGTCAATTCAGGCGGCGTGATTCTCGCTGCGCAGGAGCACCTGATTAAGGCCCCGGCGCACTTACAGATTCCACAGGAGATGCTGGGCGACCGGGCGGCGGTCGATGGCTGGCTTGACGCGCACAGCGAGGAGTTTGCTGCTCTGGCCGAAGAGCGGCGGCTTGCCGGCGAGCAGCAGATCAGGGAGGTCGTGCGCCGCAATATGCAGGAACTGATCGAACTCCTGGTCAATGACCCGGACATGCTGCCCTGTGAGGCGGCGGAAGAGATTGCCATCGGCCGTATCGCCAGCAGCGAGAGCGATCGCACCGCGGCGGATATCATGAAGCCTATTCCCACGATTCTGGCTTCGCATACCGTGCGCGAGGCGGCGCAGATCCTGGTGGAGAGTACTGGCGACCTGTTAGCTGTTGTTTCCGCAGATGGAGAACTATGCGGTGTGATGACCGACTGGGATATCACGCGTGCCACGGCCACCGGCTGTGGCGTTGAGGTTCCGGTGTCAGAAATTATGAGTCGTGAGGTGATCAGCGCCGCGCCGGAAAACAGTATCCTGGACGTGCTGCGCAAGCTGGAGCATTATGAAATTTCGGCCGTGCCCGTGGTTAATGGCGGCGGCGTTATGGGTGTGATCAGCAGCGATACCCTGGCCCAGGGGACGTTGTATCGTTTATTACAGGCGCAGGGGTAGTGATTAAAGATAGAGGCGAGAGATAGAGATAGAGCCTCTATCTCTATCTCCGCTCTCTATCTTTCTTGGAGGAATACATGTCTGAACGAAAAAAAGTAACTTTACCGGTTTTGTTTGAAAAGGTAGCCAGGGGTGAGCCGATCACCTGGTTGACCTGTTACGATTATCCAACGGCGTATCTGCAAGAGCAGGCCGGCCTGGACATGATCCTCGTTGGTGACAGCCTGGGCATGACCATGCTCGGTTATGACAGCACGCTGCCGGTGACCATGGACGACATGATCCGCCATACGGCGGCCGTGCGCCGCGGCGCACCGACGGCCTTTGTGATTGGCGACATGCCTTATATGAGTTACCAGCCCAGCGTAGAGACGGCGATTCGCAATGCCGGCCGTTTCATGGCTGAAACAGGCTGCGACGCGATCAAGCTGGAAGGTGGGGCGGAGATGGCCGACCGCATCGCCGGTATTGTGCGGGCCGGTATTCCGGCCATGGGCCATCTGGGATTGACGCCGCAGAGCGCCAGCGCCCTGGGCGGCTTTCGCCTGCAAGGTAAGGGCGCCTTGCAGGCCAAAAAGATCGTCGACGATGCCAAAGCCTTAGAACAGGCCGGGGCTTTTTGTATCCTGCTAGAACTGGTACCGGACGAATTGTGCGGCATCATCACCGAGCGCGCCGAGAACTGCATCATCATGAGCCTGGGCTCCGGCCCGCACGCTCACGGCCAGCTGCTCATTTATCATGATCTGTTCGGCCTTTATCCTAAGTTCACCCCGCGCATGGCCAAGGTCTATGGCAACGCGGGTGAAGTCATCCTCAATGGCTTGAAGCAGTATGTGCAAGAGGTAACGGATAAGGAGTTTCCGGAACGTGAGCGCTATTTTGGCATGAAGCGTGAGGAGTATGAAGAGCTGCTGGCGATGTTGGATGGAGAGTAAAAGCCGTCAGCCATCAGCCGTCAGCTGATAGCTATACCAGGAGAAAATGATGGACAAGAACTTATTAAAGCGATTGCAGATTTCACCCGATCGGGTGGAGGCGTTAAACGCCATTTTGCTCAATCCCGATATGCGCGTCATGGAGGATTTTCTGGCGGTGGTGGCCAAATACGGCATGCCGGAAGAGATTAACGCCAAAGCCCAGGCCGCGCGCCAGTTAACGGCGCTGCGCGAGCGGGTGCGGGAAATCAATCCCGCCTACCTGGATGATCTGGACTGGCTGGTTGAACAGCGGGATAGGGGCGCATTTATTAGTATACCCGAATACCGGCGCAAGGTGCTCGGTACCCGCGCTGACAGTATGACCTTTGCCGAAGACATGGCCGTAACCCTGGAGATCAGCGCCGCGCAGTACTTTCCCTGGCTAAAGGTGATTGCCGAGCGGGCTATCGCGCAGGGAGAGTTGATGCCCGGCCGTTTTATCCGCGTGCGCAAGATGAAAGAACAAGAAGGGGATGGCGACCTACCTGCCTTCGCCGCGGCGATGGAGATCATCGGCGCCAGCTACGTGGAGACGTTGGATACTAAGGGTACGGATGGCTCGAATATCCATTTAGGCGGGCCGGAGACGATCACGGGCTACTTTGGCGGCGTGGGCCAGCCCAATGATTATGCCTTGAAGTGGCTGGATGAATTCCTGTATTACTATACAACCTACGGTGTGCGCCAGGTGTTGAATATCAATCCGGGTACGGTGCTCCTGGGTTATCTACTCTACCGCCTGGGCGTGGATATCGAGTTCAAAATCTCCGTCTTTATGGGCAATGATAATCCCTACGCCGGGCTGTGGACACTGATCGGGGCTAAGCTCTTCGCGCGCGACGACGGTACGTCGCCCCTGATCGGTTTCAATTGGAGCAACTCGATCAACAATGAAACGATGGAGATCACGGCCGAATTTCGCAAGGATCTGGGCTTTGAAGACGTCGTGCGCTTTGAGCATCATATCACCGAGACCTGGAAGAGCATTGTGCGCCAGCCCTACAACCGCCGCGAGGAGTTGATTGAGATAGCCGATCACGTGGCCAATATCTCAGCCAAGCACGAAGGCGGCGATCAGACGGCCGAAGAGGCGCGCGAACATCCTTCCGATATCCTTGATTATTTCCGCGACAAAGCCGAAGTAATCGAATCGGGTGATTGGGAAGCACTGGCGCTTAACTTCATGGATAAATTCGAGGCCACGAACCGCACGGCCTGGGCGTTGACCGAAAACGGCCTCTCCTTTGTCGCCGCGCAGAAGCTCCACCACAGTTAATGTCAGAGGTCGGATTGCGGATTTGTTAATTAACCCAGGTTGATCTTGTCATTAGATTGGTCCAATTTCAATCAATAGATGCTTACGGATATAGATTTTTAAAATTGGACCAATCTGGATTGAATACCCCCCCGGTGTCTGATTTGCCGGAGAAGCGATTTGCAGACCTCGGAGGTTTGGTCGCGTTTAGTTGCCCAGCGGGGGGCGCTCACCGATAATTGGTCCAATCTGGAAAGGGTTTATGGACAATCAGACCGTAGAAATTATCAACCGTGTACTACCTATTTTGCTTTTGTTACTTCTGGGTCACTGGACACGGCGTACCGGATTCTTGAATGACGAATTGGTGGACGGGCTGCGCAAGATCGTGGTCAATATCGCTTTGCCCGCGGTGCTTTTTGTTTCCTTTTTGACGGTCGAATTGAAATCCTCTTTCCTCGCCCTGGCGGTCCTCATATTTAGCCTATGTGTGGCGTTGTATATCCTGGGCCGTTTTCTGGGACCGCGTGTTCAGCCGGACCATCCTTATTTTAAATTTCCGATGACCGGTTTCGAATACGGTATGTTGGGCGTGAGCCTCTTCGGCAGCGCCTATGGTTTGGTTAATATTGGTATTTTCGCCGTAGTCGACCTGGGGCATGAACTCTTTATCTGGTTTGTTTTTCTGCCCCTGCTGCTGCGCGAGCGCGATGGCATTCAAAAGGTTTCAGATTTGCTGCGCTCTTTTTTGAGTTCGCCCGTGATCATCGCCATCTTGCTGAGCCTCCTGTTTAATATGCTGGGTTGGCAGGAAGCGCTGGTTTCCTGGCCGATTACGGGCGGGATCATGGCCACGTTGGGCTTTTTGGCCAACCTGACTATCCCCCTGATCCTGATTATCGTCGGTTATGGCATTATGCTCGATCGCAAAGGACTGGGCGATGCTTCACGCCTGGTGATCATCCGCCTGGCGATCCTGCTGCCGCTGGCCTTCCTCTTGAACATCTTTTTGATCCGCAACCTGCTGGGACTGAACCAGGCGTATGAGACGGCCTTGTTCACGCTGTTAGTGCTGCCGCCACCCTTTATTATTCCGCTCTTCATGCGCCCGGAACTGCTGGAAGAGAAGCGCTATGTGAATAATGTGCTGACGTTGTACACGATAGTGTCCATTGTTTTGTTTGCCGGATATTTTATTTTAAATCCCACCTTATAATACCGAGCACGCGATTTCAATTTGCGATGTTTGTGGCCTGCGAAGACATAATCGCCCCCTGGCAAACGGCCGTTAGCCGGCATCTGCTACCTGGCAGCCCAAATCAATTTTAGAGTGATTATATTCTTTTGTTGATAATGAAAGAGCTGCGTTGTCTACAAGGGTGTTAGACTCTGGTATATTGTTTCGTCAGGATGCTGCTCCAATAAATGAAGCTTTTATTTGCGGCGTAAGAAGCTTTTACTTGCGGCGTGAACTGCTGCTCTTGGCTTTGCGATCACGGGGTTGGTCATCCTTAGAGACCAAAGCCTTGGAATAAGGTGTAGTCAGGTGATCGTCGTCATTGAAATCTAGATCGCGGTCGGAGCCATCAAATCCATCATCATCCGGATTGATGTAGCCATACCCTTTCAGCCGGCTAAACCACTTTGAAACGCCAGTTGCTTTACCCATACGAATACCTCCAAAGTTACGTGGGTTGTATTAAATAAAAACAGGAATCGATGCTGTCGAATGTGCTACTCTGAATGCTCTAAATCAAGCGTATTTTATTGAACTACGAGAAGGCTTTTTGCTTGCTGTTTTTCATGAGGAGAATCGACATCATCGAGTTTACCAATCAATACGCAACATTAAATGCCGGGGTTTGTTGGGAATAAAGAGGACATTTCTGTCGACATCGCCTTCTACATAAAAAGTATACTGGTGCATCTTGCATTTTTAGTTAAGATGTTGTTAATCATTGGTGAAGGAGGGGTGAACTAAAAATTGACAGCTTTTAGCCGGACACTTATGCTTTTGTTATCACCCAAAGTGCTTCGCGGTGTCTTTTCTTACGGCATATGAAGCTCAAAAATATGGATTAAGACGTAATGGCGCGAAATAAACGAAATGTTGTTTACTCCACAGATTCGGCCGCGGCGAAGCGCTGCCCGCGCTGTGGCAGTTATCCCTGCCGCTGTCCCAAACCGAAGAGCCTGCCTCCGGAGCAGCAAACAGCCTGCATTCGCCGCGAGAAGAAAGGACGTGGTGGCAAGACGGTGACGGTGATTATGGAACTGCAGCTCACGCCGCAGGATATGAAGGCGCTTAGCAAGCAGTTGAAGAAAAAGTGCGGCACGGGGGGGGCAGTGAAAGAGGATACTATTGAGATTCAGGGCGATCAGCGCGACGTCGTGGCCGCGGAACTGCAGAAATTAGGCTATAAAACGAAGTTTGTGGGTGGTTGAATAAATGAGTTAATTGGTGGGTATGGTGCGATTAGCTTTTCTCGGCATAAACCATACGCTCGATGGCCATCGAAGGCAGGTCTCGGCCGGTTGGCTTCATGTACCGTTCGTTCAGATCATCATAGCCGAGATCTTCTACTAGATGCCAGCCGTATTCCCCTAAGAAATTAACCATTTCCTGCGGCGCGAACCCATAGTGCCATACGTGACTCTTGACCACCAGCTGCTTGTAGGTCTTTTCCAATACGTAATAGTTTTTACCCTCGATAAAATCTTTGAGAATATAGGTAAATACCAGTTGGCTACCTGCGCCGGCCTGGGCAAAGAAATCGAAGGTCCGGCGCACGGCCGTTTCCGTGAGGTATTGCGAAACCGCTTCCCAGATGAAGAAGGTCCTGCTGCCAATGTCATACCCATGCGCAGCCAGCACGGCCCCGATATCTTCTTCCATGAAGTTGATTGGCACAAGGGTGACATTTGCCGGTACCTGGCCCAAGGCTTTCTTTAAAGCGGCTTTCTTGGCTTCAATATTGGCAGGCTGGTCAGCCTCCCAGGCTGGCACATTCGCCAAAGCCGGCAGCCGGTAGAGGCGTGTGTCAAAACCTGCGCCTAGATTGACGATGGCGTCGATTGATCCATCAGTAACAGCTTCTTCTACGCGCTCATCGATGTAACGTTTGCGGCAAATGATGCCGCTCCAGCCGCCTTTTAAGCGTTTTTCTGTTGAAGTAACCATCCAGTCCCGCAAGAAAGGCGTGCGCATCACCTTGACTGTAAATTGATAACTTGCGGGTAGTACCTTTAGGGCAAGATCGTCATGAATCACGCGCTGCGCGGCGGGAAAGTTTTGTTCCATGGCGACCATGACTGTAGGTCCTATCGCCGTTCCCGCGGCAGCATTAATGTCGATTTTATCTTCGGTCATGTCAGATAGTTTGCCAGATTTTTTCCAGTTCAACCAGTACGGCTTGCTTGACGGCCGTCCCCGAGACCTGGGTATCCCAATACTGGCGGCCGAGGATTGGATGCCCTTTAAGTAGATCGCGAGGCAGGATTAATTCTTCAGGGATGAGCAGCGTATCGTATTGTAGTTTGACGTAGTTTGTATGCACGCCGAGGGCTGCTTTTTCTTCGTCCCAATGGGGAGCGGCGAAGGGATGAGAGACGGCCGTGCCGGAGGCGAAAATGCCGCGCGGTTCTGTACCCTGCTTGAGCATGAAGAGTCGATCGCCGGGCTGAATATGCTTATTACGGCCGCAGCCCCAGCGGCTGGTCACGATCTCGCCCGCGGCCACGCGCCGCGCTTCCTGCGGCATTTCAGGCCAGGGCCAGCGCAGCGAATTCCAGGTCAAGAGATAGGTCGTTGAATGCGTCATTTCTGTTACTTATGTTATGACGCCGCCGCCATTGCGACGACGCCATTGCGTTCCGGGTTTCCTGGCGGGATGTCCAAGGAGGCTGTTAGAGCAGGCCGCGCCGGCTTAAATTCGCCATTAGCGCGGATATACCGAATTCCCAGGGTGGAGCTTGGTCACAGTAATCCACGCGGTTTTGCAGCACGCCCAGCTTGTCCGCGCTGATCGTCACGATGTCCCCGATCTTATGGGTAAATCCTTTCCCATAAGCTGCAGCGCCATTATCGCGATCCTGGGTTGGAGCAAACAAAGTCCCCGTTAGCAGCGCCAGGCCGTCCGGGTATTGGTGATAAGGGCCGATTGTTTGCCGGACCAGATCCAAGATATCGCGGCTGATTAGACTCATAGAGACCGTCTCATCAAGCTTAAAGCCATCTTCCCCTTCTACCGTCAGCGTTACCGCCATTTGGCGAACGTCATCCAGCGAAAAAGTATTGTCAAAAAGGCGAATGAAGGGCCCGATGGCGCAGGAGGCGTTGTTGTCCTTGGCTTTGCCCAGGAGCAGCGCGCTTCGGCCTTCAATATCGCGTAGATTGACATCGTTGCCCAGGGAGGCACCCAGGACCTCCGCGTCAGCATTGACCAGGAGCACCACTTCCGGTTCGGGATTGTTCCAGGAGGAAATGGGCAAAATACCGACTTTATCGCCTGTACCAACCGTGGACAGGGGCTGGGCCTTAGTGAATACTTCCGCATAAGGACCTATGCCCACTTCAAGATATTGCGACCAGAGTCCTTCAGATTGCAAAACTTCTTTTAATGCCTCGGCTTCCGTGGAGCCGGGTTGGATATTGGTTATATCCTCGTCCAACCGGGATTTAATCTTTTCGCGCACGGCATTTGCTTTCAAGGCGTCTCCACCGGCGCGCTCTTCGATTACGCGTTCCAGCATGCTGACCATGAAGGTGACGCCACAAGCCTTGATGCTTTGAATGTCTACCGGCGACAGGAAATAAGGCACGCTGCTATCGCGCCGTACGCGCAGCGTGTTGGCCATGATCGTGTCATAACTGCCTAACCGTTTAAGCTGTGAGAGGTCGGCCATGGCGCGGGAGAACCTGGCGTTGAGCAGATCGCCGGATGTGGGCGCGAGCGGGCTGAGATCGAAGACGCCGTTTGCGCTGATCAGCACCGGGCTGGGCCCGGCAACTGTACCGGTTATTTGTGCAGGAATCCAAACACGGCCGATCAGTGTTCCCGCAAATCCATCCGCCGGCAAATAGGATCTCGTATCAGCTTCGTTCATCAAGAATCTCCCTTTGCTTGCTCCCCAGCTCAATTATAATCTGGCTAATTAGCAATCTCTGAGGTGATATTTTCTTGCGTCCAACGGCCGTCTACCAGCCGCCACATGTCTCCTGTCGGATTTTCATCGCGCAGTTCCGGCGGCAGGCGATGCTGTCGCACATTGTCGTAGCAGCGCAGGGCGGCGAAACGGTGGATTGAGGCGGGAATGCCCACGGCCGTGAAGCCCGGATGCCCTGTTGCCGGATAAGGGCCTCCGTGGACCATGGCCGGAGAGACGGCTACCCCGGTAGGCATCTTATCGTTGAGCAAACGGCCGACTTTTGTAGCCAGCACCGGCGCAAGCCGGTCGTAGGCGTCATCATCGGAACCCTGGCTGTCAGAATAAATAGTGCCTGTTAGATTACCTTCCAAAGAAGCGGCTGTGGCTGTCATTTCCTGGGCGTCACGGGCCATGACAACAAGCGATACCGGACCAAATGCCTCTGTTTGCAGACCTGCCGGATCTACCAGGAATGCTTCGCCAGAAACGCGCAGCAGGGTATTCGTATGCCGGAAGCCGTCACCTGTTCCCCCGATGACTATTTCGGCACCGGCCTTTTGTAAAACAGACAGGCTGCGTTGGATATTCGCGGCGCCAAATTCACTTAACAAAGGGCCTGATGCGTTGTTTTGAAAAAGGGCCGCTGCTGTTTGCAGGAACTTTTCTCCATCTTGTCCTTGGGGCACGATGATTAACCCGGGATTGGTGCAGAACTGGCCTGAGGCCATCGTGCAAGAACCAAAAAACTCAGCGGCAATCGCTTCGCCGCGCTCTGCCAACGCGCCTGGTAAAACATATACAGGATTCACGCTGGACATTTCCAGATAGATAGGTTTGCCGGCCGCATCTGCGGCCTGCTTCAAAGCCAGCCCCGCGCCACGGCTGCCGGTAAAAGCTGCGGCGGCTACATTTGGATGGGCCACGAGTTTCAAGCCATCCTCCGGGGCGCAGTGATAAAACATTTGCACCGTTCCCCGTGGCAGCCCGTAGGCGTCCAAAGCTTCCCAGGCCGCTTCGGCCAGCAGCCGGCTGGTGCTCAAATGGCCCGGATGCGCCTTGGCGATCACGGGATTGCCGGCGGCGATGGCCGCGGCAAAATCGCCGCCGGAGATGGCATTGAAAGCTAGGGGAAAATTATTAGGCCCAAAAACGATCACCGGCCCATTGAGTGGACCATACATGGAACGGATATTGGCCGCGCTGTCAATGGTCGCCATACGCCAGGAACGTTCGCGTACGGCCGCTCCCGCCTGGCGCAGCTGATTGGTTGTGCGAGCTAATTCGATTGTTTTCAACCGTGGTTCATAGGGCAGAGCCGTTTCCAGGGCAGCCATGCGGCAGATTTCATCCCCATTGGCTTCAATATTCTCCGCGTAGGTTTCTAAAAAGCGGGCAATCTTTTCCGGCAGACTTGTGCCCAGGTGGCCCGCTGCGAATTGGGCATTGTTCACGGCCGTTTCCAGATCGGCGAAGGTTGATACGGGATATTGGTCGACCAGCTTTTCTCCCGTCTTTGGGTTGTGTGAAGAGATAACCTGGCGATGCTGTTTACTTTCATTTTTCAGGCCGTCAATAAATGGGGGATAGATCAAGATTTTCACTCCTTCCAAGTAAATTGCTTCCCAAGGAGATCGGGCTGCTGTTCTATTTCTTGCCGGCTTATCCTAGCGCCATTCAATTATCAGAGTTCCAGGCAGCCGGCAGATGCCTCGCAGATTATACATCGATTCATGATGTACGGGTCAGCGGTAGCTGCAGCTGGATTGTGCGGCTGAGGAGCAGAGTGCGTAGTTTCTCTTTTTCGATGCCGAATAACTGCAGGATAGTGTGCGCGGCGCGGATGAGCAGGTCGCTGTAGCGGGCGATATCCACGGCGGCGGGATTGAAAACTTCGGGCAGATCCCAGGCATAGACGCCGGGATTGCCGCGGGTGTAGATGAACTGGACGCGCTGCCCGGGACGGCGCTCATAACCGTGCACGGCCAGCTGGCGTAAGGCGCGAGCAGCGGGGGAAGCGGCGCGGAATTCGTCGGGTAGGCGGCTGACCCGGTGGGTGATGAGCAGCGTTTCCGGGGACAGCTGTCCGCCGCGCAGCGCGGCAATGACGCCGCGCAGATGGCTGATGATCTCCGGCAGGGCATCCGCCGGCGGCCGATCTTCCGGCAGGGCGGCCAGGATTTGCAGGGCCTCCCGCTGCGCGGCGGCGATGAAGGGTGGGGTATCGCCGCGGTTGAGTTCGATGCCGCGCGTTTTGATCGTGCCGTCCGCGAAGATGCCGAAATAGCGGTTGGGCACGGGTATGCGATCGTCGAGGCAGGAAGGGAGAAAAGCGACCCAGCGGTAGATGCCTTCCAGAGCAATGGGCAGGCCTGTGCGTTCGGCAATGGTGTCTAGCAGCTGCCGCACTTCGGCTTCCGTGACTGGCTTATCGGCTGCTTGGGAACTCTGGCGCTTCACCCATAGAGCGTCGACATACATGTGCAGCACCTGGTAGCCGGCTTCCTCGGCCGTTTCTTTGGACGTGAGCAGGACATCACGGCTGCATGCGGTGACCGCTTCATGCGCTTCGATACGGCCGAAACGCGCATTCTTATAGCCCAGATATCCGAAGCAAACGACGAGCAGCCATTTAAGGCCGGCCGCGCGCGCTTTGAGCGGCTGGTAGCGGCAGTCGCGGGGGTCCATATCCGCCATCTGTTGCTTGAGCGCCAGGCGTTTAGCGATTAAGGGGCGTAAGGTGGCCGGGACAACGCCTTCGCGGCTCTGGTCGATGGGACGATCCAGTTCGGGAATAATGCTGTCGAGATCTCCTCCTTGGCCGACTGTTTCCGGGGAGACGTTGTAGTGCACCATGAGGCTGGGATACATGGAGATGAAGTCGATTTCGGCTACGTGGCGGTGCAGCCCGATCAGCGGCTGGTAGACAAGGCCGCCGCGATCGGCGTGGATGAGCTCGCTCAGCGTTTTGAACTCTTCCGCCTGCTGCTTGGTATGTGGGACGAGGATGCCGCGCCGCAGGGCCATCTGCATCTGCATTGCCGTGACGCCGGCGCCGGGCGACTTGCGGGCCACTTCCTGCACGGGTAGGCCGGTGACGCGCGCCTGTTCCAGCACGCCGGGCAGGCCGTAGTCGCCAACCATGACCGCGTTTTGCTGGTCGATGTGCCAACGGCCGTAGAGGTGGAACTGGCTGCCGCGGTAAACGATCTGTCCGTAGGTGAAATAGCTGTTTTCTTTGCGCTGCAAAGGGCGCTTGTGGCTGTCGCGATTGGGGTTGAAATAGGTGATGCCCTGCTGCTTGCAGAAAACCATCAGCCGCGGGAAAAGCCAGGTGTCTCCCCAACGGGTGAGGATAAGATCGGGGTCGTAGCGGTTGATATTAGCACGGATGGTCAGCATCAGCCCGCGCCAGGGCTCTATAGGAATGCGCATGGGGCCGCGCGCACCGTGGATGGTCACAAAGCGTGGAGAGTCGTGCTGTGGGTCGACATTAGGCTCGATGCGCAGGATGCGTAGGGGCGGCAGCTGCGGGTTCAGGTCCCAGGGTGAGTCGAGTGCCTCTATTGCCTGAACGTGATCTGCTTCGTCAGCAATCAGGCGGCAGCGGGCCAGTGGAAAGAGATCAAGGGCCGCGGCATAGCGCACGGTGAGAGGTATATCGGTGTTGTAATAGATAAGGGCAGGGAAGCGCCGCCAGAGGTCGTGAAAACAGCGCGGCTGCTCGGCGGGATTGGTCACGCTTACGGCGAGCACTTTCTGCGGGCCGCTAAACAGATCCAGTTGTTCACTCCCGGACAGTGTTTTTTGGATAGGATCGTTTTGCAGGAACCGCCATGCCTGGCGCAGGAGATCAGGAGGACCTGCGGCGTAGAAGGTAATGGGAAAGTCGTGCAAGAAGCGTTTGCGCTCGCCGCTTTCGGTGATGATCCACAGAACGAGCCCCTGTTCTTCGCCCGCGTATAGATCGAGAAGCCAGCCGCGTACCTCATTCATCCAACAGGCGCTTCAGGCGCTCGATTTCTTTTGCCTGTTCAAGGACCATGGCTAGAAGAATAGCTTCGAAAGGCAGGGCATGAGCAGCCTGGCTGATGGCCGCGGTGTTGCGGCGCGCGCCGGCAAAAAGCATGTCGAAAATGCGTTGATCCTCTTTGCGCAGCGCACGGCGGAAGCTGGTGAAAGCCTGCTGCTCGTCGAGGATGATCTGGTTGGCGGTTTTGACGGTACGTCCCATGATTGGTAATCAGATCCTATAGAGGTGCCATCTTTTAGAAAGATGGCACCTCTTTGTGCTGTGTGGGACGAAGGACGTGATCCGGCGGTTGGTTAGGGTGGGTTGAGGGTGCATGAGGCGATAGCTGAATGATCTGTAATAGAACTTATGTTCTTCTCATTTTTCATTCTATCGCCCATGCCTATTTTTGTCGCGTGAATATTACGTTAATGCAGACCGCCGCCGGTGGCGTCTTGTAAGGTTTCAAAGATCATGTCCAGATTGAAGGAGGCCGGTTTTTGCCGCGGCGGGTAATCCACCAGGCTCTGCATTTGCAGGGCTACCAGGTTCTGGGCGATGTACAGCGCGAAGGCTTTGTTCAGAACCCAGTCCCAATAGGTATTCGAATCGGTATCGGCGCGTTCGAAGGGATCGCGGCGCAGATTGAATATCTTGGGCAGGCGCAGCTCCACGAAGGGTTCGGCCCACAGCTGCATCGTGTGCGCGCGCTGTTCGGCGAAGACTACCTTCCAGTCACCGCCGCGCAGAGCGACCAAAGCCCCGTCATCACTGACGTAGAAGAATTCTTGCCGCGGGCTCTCGTCCGTTTCACCCAGCAGATAGGGCAGCAGGTTATGGCCGTCAACATGCACCTTGTAGGTCATATCGTCGATCGTATAGCCGTCTAATAACTTCTCGCTGACATCAGGATCGCCGGCCGCGGCCAGGAGGGTGGGCAGCCAGTCCTGGTGTGCCGCAATGCCGTTGAGGACCTTGCCCGCTTCGAACTTGCCCGGCCAGCGGGCGAAGGAGGGTACGCGAAAAGCGCCTTCCCAGTTCGAGTTTTTCTCACTGCGCCAGGGCGTGATCGCCGCGTCCGGCCAGCTGTTGTAGTGCGGGCCGTTGTCCGTTGAATAGAGCACGATGGTGTCCGCGGCGATGCCCAGCTCATCGAGTTTGTCGAGCATACGGCCGACTGCCTGATCGTGCAGGACCATGGCGTCGTTGTAAAAGCCCTGGCCGCTGATGCCCTCCGCCTCTTCGGGAATGTGCGTGCGGAAATGCATGTGCGTCGAATTCCACCACAAGAAGAAAGGCTGATCATTCTCAACCGCACGGTCGATGAAGTCCAGGGCCAGATCGGTGACCTCGTCATCGATCGTTTCCATGCGTTTCTTGGTCAAGGGGCCGGTATCCTCAATACGGCCGTCCGCATAAGTATGTAAAACCCCGCGCGGTCGCGGCAGGATGCTCTCCGGCAGGTTGCTAGGATAGTCCGGATCTTCGGGCTCTTCTTCTGCATTCAGGTGATAAAGATTGCCGAAAAACTCGTCGAAGCCATGATTGGTGGGCAGGAACTCATCCTTGTCGCCCAGGTGATTCTTGCCGAACTGGCCCGTGGCGTAGCCCAACGGTTTCAAAAGCTCGGCGATCGTCGGATCTTCCTCTTCCAGGCCGATCGGCACACCGGGAGCGCCAACCTTGGTCAGGCCGGTGCGCAGCGGGTTCTGGCCGGTGATAAAGGCCGCACGTCCGGCGGTACAGCTCTGTTGGCCGTAATAATCGGTGAACTCGATGCCCTCCTGGGCGATGCGGTCGATATTCGGCGTGCGGTAGCCCATTGCGCCACGATTGTTGTGACTGATGTTGTACCAGCCGATATCATCGCCCCAGAGGACGAGTATATTGGGTTTTTTATTTGCCATATTTTTCTCCTTGGATGAATTGAGCCAATACAAACGCTGTAAGATCGTAACAGAGGGCATATCGTAAGTCAATGCGGAAGTGTGTCGAATGTTTGCTATAATCAGACCTATGACAACTTCTCCCATCATCAGCCTGGACAGCGTGACGGCCGAAAATACGCCGCCACGCTTTCATTTACTGACCAAACCCAGCGGGTCCACCTGCAACCTCGACTGTACCTACTGCTTCTTTCTCTCTAAGGAAGCGCTCTATCCCAACGCCAAAATCCGCATGTCGGAGGCCACGCTGGAAGCTTATATCAAGCAGCTTCTGGAATCGCAGCGCACGCCGACGGCGACCGTGGCATGGCAGGGCGGTGAGCCGACGCTCATGGGCCTCGATTTCTACCGCAAGTCCATTGAGTTCGTCGAGAAATACCGCCGCCCCGATCAGGAGATCGAATATACGTTTCAGACCAACGGCGTGCTGCTTGATGATGAGTGGTGCGCCTTCTTGAAGGAACATAATTTCCTGGTCGGCCTGAGCGTGGATGGCACCCAGGAGATGCACGATACCTACCGCCTCAATAAAGGAGGCGAGGGGACCTTCCAACAGGTTATGCGCGGCCACAGCTTCCTGCGCAAGCACGGCGTGGAGTTTAATATCCTCTGTACCGTCAATGTCGCCAACCAGCACCACGGCCGAAAAGTGTACCGCTTCTTCCGCGACGAACTGGACGCAACCTGGATGCAGTTTATCCCCATCGTTGAGCGGGCCACCCTGGAGACGCTGCCCATTGCCAATCAAGGCTGGAGCGAGCGGCCCGGCGGAGAGAGACTGCTCTATACTCAGACGGGAAATATGGTCACCGAACGGTCTGTGGGCGGTGAACAATACGGCCGTTTTCTGGTGGACATTTACGAAGAATGGATTCGCCACGATGTCGGCGATATTCACGTCCAGCTGTTTGACGTGACACTGCACGCTTATTTCGGCGAATACCTGCTCTGCATCCATGCCCCCACCTGCGGCTACGGCCCGGCCCTGGAGCATAACGGCGATTTCTATGCCTGCGATCATTACGTGGAACCGGACTATAAGCTGGGCAATATCCACGAAACGCATATGCTGCAGATGGTCGCTTCCGATTTCCAGCGCACCTTCGGCAACAATAAGCGCGATTTACTGACCCAACAGTGCCAGGCCTGCGAAGTACGTCCTCTCTGTAACGGCGGCTGCCCAAAGGATCGCTTTATCCTCTCCCGTGACGGGGAACCGGGGCACAATTACCTCTGCGACGGCCTCTTCTTCTTCTTTGATCATGTGCGCCCGACGATGAATATTATGGCCCGGCTGGTGCAGCGCGGCCAACCCGCGGCCCGTGTCAAGGAGTGGGTTCTCGCCGAGGATAAGAAGCGCGGCCGTAATGACCCCTGTCCCTGCGGCAGCGGCAAGAAGTTCAAAGCCTGCCACGGCGCCATCGGAAACGGCCGTTCATGGCGCGATGATCGAATCTAGGGCAAGCCTTTATCGAGATTGGTCCAATTTTTAAAATTCTATATCCATAATCATAAAGCGATTGAAATTGGACCAATCTAATGACCGTAATCTTTCTCAAACTGTTTTAGGTAGCAACTTGGCTTAACTGTTTTCAGTGATCGTCCGATCTCGTCCGCGTCCTAAATCCCCGCTCGCGACAGCCTGAATCCTGTTAATCTGTTTCGCTGACCACCCGTACTGGGAAGGGCTCGGTCATGCTGCCGGCGTAGAGCGTCCGGTGCGGGAAAGGTATCTCAATGCCCGCCTCGTCAAAAGCTTCCTTGATTTCTTCGCGAATACTGTTCATCAAGAGCAGGTAATTTTCCTTCATGACCCAGACTGAAAACTGAATTCGCTGCGCTGACTCGCCAAAACCTTGAAAGACAAACAGCGGCCGCGGTTCTTCCAGACTTAAGGGATTGTTGTCGGCCACGTTAATCAGGATATCGCGAATTCGGCCGATATCCTCTTTATAAGCGACGTTGATGTCCAGGTCCAGACGCCGGATGGGGAACTTGGTCAGCGTCCAGAACTTTGTGTAAAGGCGGTCATGCAACGGATGGGTATGGCCCGACTATAACCATCGGCCAGCGGCGTGAGCCATGACCCTTCTACGTATCGTTGTCCTCGTTGCAAGCCAGGCCGGAATCGCGCTGTGTTCATGCCACTCATCCAACCCGTCCCCGGCATCTTTTGGCTACTTCGCGGCACATGGAATCCATTAATCTCTATAGTGAATGGCTCGCCGACCGCTACTTCCTGGATCATTTCCTGGACCATCACCGCATTGGCAGCTTGCGCATCAAACCGCTCCGCACTGAATAACTGGTACCACGCACTTCAATCTTCTTCAGTCAAGCCTAACGCCAGCAGCAATTGGGTGATCGTGTGGCGCGCAAAGGTGAACAGTTCAGCCATGACTAATCCCAATACGCGATTGAATACCCGCTCTTGCTTAAATATCGTCTCGTGCTTGCTAACAAGTCTCATCAACTCAGGTAGGGTGCGATCAAAATTGGTGTAAAAGCGAGCATACGCGAAAATAGGGGGTATGGACGAAAAACAGACCCCCAATGAAGAACAAGAACCCGCTGATGAGTTGAGTCGTAAGATGAGCCAGTGGCAGCAAGCTAATCCTCAAGCCACACTGACCGATATAGAGGAGGCGGTCGAAGCAGAATTGGCCCAATTGCGCAAACGATTAGTCGAAGGGATGGTACGGGAAAAAGAAGCAGCGATTGATGAAGTGCCAGATTGTCCCCAATGTGGCGCGAAAATGGTCAAGAATGGGCGGCGGAAGCGGAAGCTGAAAGGCAAAGAAGGGCAAGAGCTGGAGTTTGAGCGGCAGCAGTGGCGTTGTCTGGAATGTGGGACAACGCTTTTTCCCCCTCGATAGGCTGTTGGGACTGCTGCGGGGGCGTATACGCCCGCAGGTTCAGGAAGCCATCACGCGCTTAAGCAGCCGAATGAGTTATCGCGAAGTACGTCAAGAGCTGGAGTTGCTGTGGAAGGTGGGGATCAGCCAAGGGAGCATGCGGGAGGTAACGATGCGTCATGGACATGTGGCCGACAAGCTAATCCAGGAAAAGGTCGCCTATTTGGAAGCAACAGCGCCGGTGCCTACCGCGCAGCCGGAACAGATGGTGATGTGCACGGATGGGGCAATGGTCCAGGTGACCAGTGGGGAGTGGCGTGAGGTAAAAACGGTCACCTTCGGTGAGTTTCGACCCCATTGGGACGCCAAAGAGCACAAGGTGGTCACCAAAACAGAGCAAATCAGCTACTTTTCGCGGGTGGAGACGGCTGAGGCTTTCAGTCGCTCGGCGCTGGTAGAGTGGCATCGTCGTGGCGGGGAGAATGCACACACCATGGTTGCCGTTCAGGATGGCGCACTGTGGATTCAGTCCTTCATCGATTATCACTGCCCGCAGGCGGTGCGGGTGCTTGATTTCGCGCATGCTCTGGAGTATGTGGCTACTGTCGGACGAGCTATTCTTGGAGCGGAGACAGAAGCCTTCCGACAATGGTTTGCGCGCATGTCTAAACAGTTAGGTTGCCAACCGCCACAACGCACCATCAATGAATTGTGGTTGTTGTACCGCCAGCATCTTGACCATCCGGAGGGGGAGGCGATTGAAGTGGCCATTCGCTATTTGGAAAAGCGCCTGCCGATGATTGACTATCCGCGCTTCCGGCGTCGCCAAATCCCGATTGGCTCGGGCAATGTTGAAAGCGGTCACAAAGTGGTCATGCAACAACGGATGAAACAGGCCGGTATGCGCTGGGCAGAAGAAAGCTTAAATCCGATGCTCGCCCTGCGCGTGGCTTTGTGTAACCAAACCTGGAATTCAACGTGGCGTGAGATTGAAGCACAGGTGCGTCAGGAAAGGTATCCAATTTATGCCAAACAGAACCAGAATGTGAAACAGCCCATTGAGCCCAAGGCTGTCACCGAGGAAGATTGTCAGCGTTTGACCAAATTGGCCGACCGTATTGGCGGGAAGAAAAGACAGCCATGGCAAAATCATAATTGGATTTTCCCTAATCGGCAGAATTCTATACACCAAAATTGATCGCACCCACTCAGGTAATAATCGTAGCGCTGGTTGTTCTTCTCTGATATCGTTCATTAGGGATGTCCTTGTTTTTATTTGTTGTTGCCAAACAAACATTGCAACAAGTACATCCCTTTTTCTATAGCCAATTGAAAAAGGCCAAACACCAGGTTGTTCCGAAGCCTGTACATAACTTAACAGTTATATAACCAATGTGGTATATTATGCCCCATGCAAACAATTTTTAACGTTATTGCCGATCCTACGCGCCGTCACATTCTCGACCTGCTGCGCCAACGTCCTCATTCGGTGGGCGAGTTGGTGGATGAACTGCAGATCAGCCAACCCGGCGTTTCTAAGCAGCTGCGGCTGCTGCGCGAGTCGGGCCTGGTCCACGTGCAGCAGCAAGCGCAGCTGCGCTGGTACCACCTCGACCCCGAACCGTTGCAAGAGGTTGATACCTGGTTAGAGGCTTACCGAGAATCTTGGTCTGAGCGATACGGCCGGCTTGACGCCTATTTGCAAAAATTACAAACCCAGGAGAAAGAAAACAACGATGAATAAAGATACAAAGACCTATCTTACCTTGCCTTCTGATCAGGAAATTCGCATTACCCGCACTTTTAACGGGCCGCGCGATCTGGTCTGGCAAATGTGGACAACGGCCGAACATTTGCGCCATTGGTGGGGACCCGAAGGCTGGGCTTTGCCCATCTGCGAGATAGATTTCCGTCCTGGGGGGAGCTGGTTCTACTGCATGGAAGGCCCTGACGGCATGCAGTCCTGCGGCAAGGCAACTTACTTTGAAATCGAAGCGCCGCAGCGTCTTGTCTATGAAGACGCTTTCGCTGACGCAGAAGGCAATGTTGTCGAGGAAATGCCCGTGGCTCAGATCATTCTCGAATTTATCGAGGAAGGGGACAAGACGACGGTAATCAGCACCACGCGCTATCCCACGAAAGAAGACCGCGACAAAATACTCGAGATGGGTGTGGAAGTGGGCATTGACCAGACAATGAACCGCCTCGATGAATACCTGGCGCAAAATTTAGAATAAGCAGAATTGAAATCTTGCAGCGCAGTTTGCTAAATTGCGAGCCACTTGGCCGGCAGTTGGACAGATTGCGCTGCAAAACCATTTATTTAAATCCCCCGCGGATCAGTCACACGGCCGAAAAAAAGAATCGTGCCGGTTGCGATATCGCGAATCAGGAAGATGAAAGGCCGGTCAACCGTGAATTCAATTGGTTCTACGCGTATGGGCATCGCCTTGGTGGTCATAATCACGGCCGTCGCCGCCGCCGCTTCCGTACCTGCCTCATCCACGGCCACAAAAGCCTGGTGCATGATATCGGATATTTGCAGCGTGTCGCTCCCGTCCATGCCTGAGAAGTCGGCCTGATCGGAAAAAGCGAGCGGCATGCCCATTTTCGCCAGCACGGACGCCAGCTCCACAGGCGATTCGAATTTAAATTTAGGTATCGTCAGGGCCACGCTGCTGTATGTCAGTTTCTGCAAGATATCCTGCAGAGTAGTGGTGGACAGGTCTTGCTCGATTGCTGCAAACTTTTCCGGCTCAGGCAGCAAGAAGAGCATCGCAAGTTCACGGCCAACGTAAGGCAGTTCCAAAGCCTGAAATCCTTCACCCTCGCTATATGAGAAAAATTCTGTTTGGCGCATCATGGGCACGCGGATGGGTTCGCCTTCCGGCGGGTAGAAAGGACCCTCTTCGGTATTAACTGCTCTAAAGGGGCTCTGCCAGGCGGCGTTAAAGTAGATGGCGTTGGTCAGTACCAGGCGCGCCATCGTGTCGATCGCCCCCGGCGGCAGCAGGTCTTGAATCTTCTCTTCCGTTTGTTCGCTGATCCATTCATTAATTACCAGGCGAGAGTCTTCCGGCGCGCCGGCGAAGTCGAGCAAATTCAGCCCCGCACCGTAATTCTCGGCCAACGTGTCCAGGAACAATTCCAGGAACGAGTGTCCTTCCTGGCCCCATAGGGCATTGGCTGTACTGAGCCGGAAGCTTTTTTCTTCTAGCCCTCGTGCACCCTGGCCGCGCTGCCCAAGCTGCAGATCGAGGGCGTTGAAGGCCGGGTGCAGCCGGTCCTGAGGGAATAGAAAATGCAGCGTCTCTGCCATCTCCTGCCCGGTCTCACCGCGCGCCCCGGCATAAGTCATGGCCAGGGCCAGGGAAATGCTGTAAGGCGAGTAGAATAGATTACCCGCTCCAGCTCTGAGCTGCTGGTAAAGATCCAGGGCGAAGACGCCGATGCCCTCGGCTACCTCGGCCAGCTTGGCGGCGGTAACGACAGGCTGAGTGTCTCGTTGTTTCTCCGATGCGACGGTGCTCACGCTCTTGCTCATAGATTTATTCCTTGTCTATCTTGTTTGATCGGCTAATTCTCTTTGGTTTCAAGATCATTATAGGACAAGTCAGTCGCTTTCTACACCGGTTAACCAGCGGGTGAGGGTAAAAGCGACAATAGCCAGGCCGAGCAGGATCAGGGCTGTGACATAGGTGACCCGTAAATCCCGTTCCAGAGCGCTGTAAACCAGCAGGGGCATCGTCTGCGTGCGTCCTTGAAGATTTCCGGCGAATAAAATGGTCGCCCCAAATTCGCCCAAGGCGCGTGCCCAACTGAGGATCAGACCGGCCAGCAGCGTCTGCGTACTTTGTGGCAGGATCACGCGCCAGAAAGTCACCCAACGGCTGGCTCCATCGACGGCAGCGGCATCTTCATAGGTGCGCGGCAGGGATTCAAAGCGGCTTTGAGCGGCCCGTATATAGAAAGGCGAGGAAGTGAACAACTGCGCCAATATCACGGCAATGATAGTGAAGGTGATTGTGATATTGAGATTGGCTAGGGGCATGCCCAGCAGGCCGCGACGGCCGAAAGCGGCCAGTAATGCTAAACCCGCGACGACCGGCGGCATGACGATCGGTATTTCAATAAAGATGGTCAGCAGCCGTTTGACCGGGAACTGGTAGCGGGCCAGGATATAGGCCAGGGGAGTGCCTAATAGGAGAATGAGCAGCATCGTTACCGACGTGGTTCCCAAACTGAGCATTACGGCCGAAAAAATGGACAGTGTCGAGGCCAATAGGCTGCCTTCTAAAGTGATCGCCCGCCAGATCAAGGCGATGAAGGGGATGATCAGGAATAAAGCCATCATCCCAGCCAGGACGACGGTTACAAATCCGCTGACACGATCCTGCCAGGATGATCGGCTTCTTACCACGAGGTTTACCTGCAGTGGCTTTACAGCCATGGTTTTAGTTGTTCGGGGGCGGGCCAAAACCCCACGTAGATAAAATGCTTTGTCCTTCATCGCTCAATATAAAATCAATGAAACGTTGGGCCGTGTCCGCATGCGCCGCGTCGCCTAATGGCGCAATGGGGTAGGTGGCAGTCACATTTTGGGCGTCGGGTATGGCTATTTGCTGCACCTTTTTGGCGATATCCGGGGTGACGTCTGAGGTATAAATGATTCCCGCATCAGCCTCACCGAGAGCGACCTTAGCCGCGACCTGGCGCACATTATCTTCTTCCGATACCAGGTTGTCGTAAAAACCTTCCTTAAAATCGGCCGGCATCGCCGACGCAATTTCGTCGGTATATTGGCGGACCGGCACACCTTCCACTGCCAGAACCAGCTGCACGTCCGCTTGAGCCAGATCTTCAAAAGAACCAATGCCCGCCGGATTGTCGGCCGGGATAATAACGGTTAAGCGGTTGGTCACAAACAGAACCTCTGAGCCGGCTGAAATTCGGCCGTCGTCGATGACATTTTGCATCTGGGTTGGATTGGCCGAGGCGAAAATATCGGCGGCGGCGCCCTCTATCAGCTGCGCTGCGAGTTGGGATGAGCCGGCGAAGTTGAGCACCACTTTTACACCTTCATTCTGGGCCTGAAACGCTTCCGCCAGGTCGTTGAAGGCATCTGTAAGGGAGGAGGCGGCAAAAACTGTGAGATCTTGTTGCCCGTCGGATGCTGTTTGGCCGCCTTTACAGCCCGACAAGGCTATGATAAGCAGTAAGATAAATAGCCATTTACTTTTCATGAAATTTTTCCTCTTCACATTGGTCGAGCCAGTCGATCATGGCCTGAATCTGGCCTAAACGAAATTGATGAACCAGACAGCTGTACTGGCGGCCGCAAGCCTTCTCTTTATCGATGATTGCCCGCTCGGCTGCCAGCCAGGCATGGCACTGAGCGCGTTGGGCCGTCATTAAACGTGCAGTAAAATTTGCACCCTCCCGCCGGGCGAAATAAAGCTTGACCAGGAACTCCAGGCGCAGGGAACGGCCGTTTTGGACCGGACTCCCCAGCCAGCCCAGATAAACTTTCTCTCCTTCTTCTGTCAGATGGAAAACCTTGCGCGGCGGTTTGTTATCCTGCGCTTCGGAAACGGCCGTGATGTAACCGGCATCCTCCAGTTTCCCCAGCATAGCGTATAAGAGACTTTGCTTGACTTGCCAAACCGGGCCTAGTCCTTGGGGGTCTGCTAATTGCTGGTGAATGGCGTAACCATGCATCGGTTCCCGGTGCAGGAAACCCAGCAAAGCGAGTTCGGTGGTGGGGGTAGATTGGCTCATCCTATACTCAATCTATAAGTATTCAATAATTGAGTAGGGGAATTATAGAGGGTTTGCGGGAAATGCCAAGGGATAATGGCAAGAGGACTCAGTTATTTCCTGGACAGAAATTTAATTTTATAGAATCATATAACATCACGTATAATTGCTCGGACGATTTCACTCCCATCATCGATGGGAAAGGAGCATTTTTTATGGGTATTATCTTTTTAGCCGCACTCCTCGCTCTAGTCCTGGGCCTTGCCTTCTGCTTCCTTGGAATTCGCACCCTTCTGGTATTTCTACCCGTATGGGCTTTCTTCGCCGGCTTCTGGCTGGGTGCGCGCCTCACCAGTTTCACCTTGCAGCAGGGGTTCATCGGTACCTATAACGGCATTATTGCCGGTCTGCTGTTAGGCGTCATCTTTGCTGTTGTGGCCTATCTCAAATTTCCTTTCGGTATCGCCCTCGTCAGCGGGGCCTTTGGTGCTGCCGTCGCCAACGGTATCTTGCAGGCGCTCGGCTTCAGCACCGGCATTGGAATTGCCCTCGCCGTAGTGGCCGTAGTCGTCCTGATAGTCTGGCTCCTCTTTCGCTACGAGTGGGATCGCATCTTGATCATGGCCATCACCGCCTTGGGCGGCGCCAGCCTGCTGCTCCTGGCGCCCATGCTGCTCCTGGGGCGGGTCACGCCGGACGAACTGCTGCAGTCAGGCAGCGCGATTGCGCCAATCATTGGCGATTCATGGTTGTGGCTGCTTACCTGGCTGGCACTGTCAGCCGCCGGTTTCTTTGTCCAGTGGCGTACCAGCCATGATTTCATGTTTACAACCCACGACCTTGTCCAAGGCTGGAGCTAACGATTATCCTGAATTGAATTTATACACAGAGGGGCGTTTTCTATGTTTGGTGCAGATCCTACCTATCTATTGTGCGTCATGCTTCCGGGCATTCTTCTCTCGCTGGCGGTGCAGCTCTATCTGAAGAGCACCTTCGGCAAATGGTCACGCGTGGCCAACGGGGCCAATGTGACCGGTAAGCAGACAACGGATGTCCTGTTCTCCCGAACCTCGCTATCGGCGATTCCTGTTGAACCGACCCAGGGGTCGCTGACCGATCATTTCGATCCGCAGAAGGGAATTGTACGCCTGTCAGAGCCGGTTTACGGCCAGAGATCGGTCTCGGCCATGGCTGTTTCCGCGCATGAGTTAGGCCATGTGCAGCAGTATCAGACCGGGTCTGGGCTGATCAAAGCACGCGGGTTCCTGCTGCCGGCCATCCAATTCAGCCCGACGCTTTCCTACATGTCCATTTTAATGGGCATCATTTTTAATATTACGGGCTTGATCTGGTTGGGCGTCTTCTTTTTTGGATTATTGGTCCTCTTCTCAATTCTGACCCTACCGGTGGAACTGGATGCCAGCCGGCGCGCGATTGGTATGCTCGAAGAGTCAGGCCTGATCGTGAGTGATCAGGATAAGGCCGGGGCTAAGGCCGTGCTGCGCGCGGCGGCGATGACCTACCTGGCTGCGGCCGTAACCTCGCTGCTGCAGCTCTTCTACTATATGAGCCTGGCCAGCCGCCGCAGGTAAGTAAAGCCTTGTAATCCGCCACGGCCGTCTTGCATCTGCTGCTCGAACGGCCGTGACGATTCGGGATCATTAATCCCTATTTTTGTCGCTAACCACAAAAGAGACCTTGGCGTTAATGCGGAACTTGTCTATCTTGTCATCCTTAACGATCGCCTGGAACTCTTTGACGTAAATGGAGCGGATGTCGTGTACCGTCTTACTCGCCTCGTCCAGCGCCACCTGCGCGGCATTTTCCCAACTCGTATCAGACTCAGCCAACACTTCAATAACTTTTACAATAGCCATGTTTTCCTCCGGCTTGAATAGGGGTTATTAATAAGCGGTGTGTTCAAAGCCGCTTTTGTCTTACTATTCAGGGTAGCACAAAAACATGCAGGTTGCGGCAAATTCTAACCAGACCTCATCCTCGCGCCGCCAGCCAATCAAGGATTATTCGCAGTGCCTGCTCGTCGAGAACGCGATCGGCCGAATTGTAGGATGCGGCGTCGGCCGCGCTGAGTTCGGCGGCCGGTTTCTCTTCATGTTTCAAGACATGATTGGCATCGGGCGGGTAGCTGAAGGTGACGTTGTCGCCGGCAGCTGCTTCCAATACACCGCCGTCGGCCTGCCAATCGACTTGGATATCCTTTTGACCGATCATCACCAGGACCGGAACGTCGATTTTTGCCAGCATGCCCGCCGGTTGGGCGGCCAGTAGTTCGGCGCTGAAAGGCTGGTTGACCGGCGCGGTCAGACCGGCCCAAATTTGGCTAATATTGTCCGGCATAGCCGGGTCGAGTTCCGTGGACTTACCAGCAAGAAAGGCGGCAACTGCCTTATCCCAATTCGCCAAGAGTTCCTCATGATTGGGTTCTGCGTTCAGCATCTGCTCGATCTGTTGGTGCAAGACCTCGGACATTGGCCTGCCGGGCGCGCCGGTCAGGATCATGCCTGCGAAAGGAACGGCCGGATCGGCAGTCTGGTAGTTAAGGGCGTGCAGCGTCCCTTCACTGTTGGCCAGGACATAAATTTGCTCCGTGTCAACGTCCGCTTGTGCGGCCAGGTAGTCCACCGCGCTGACCAGCTCGTCGAGATGACTCTGGAAACTGATCTTGCCCTGCAAAGCGGCTAGATTTTCTTGGGCATAGGGACCGGTGACCCGTTTGTCATAGCGCAGGGTGGCATATCCGGATCGAGTCAGCGCGTCGGCTAGCAGGGCGGCGCTGCCGTTACGGCCGGGCAGCAGAGGCGAATTCCAATCGCGGTCCGTCGGGCCGCTGCCGGCGACAAAGACAACCGCCGGGAATGGACCGTTCCCCTCGGGCAGTGTCAGCGTAGCCGCCATCGTTGTATCGTCAAGCGCCCAGGTGACCTCCTCGGCCGTGTAAGGCAGGATTGGAGTGGCTGTTGGGGCGGCCACTTCGCCACTGCGCTGCAAGTCAAAGCTGCCCCTGGCGCCGGCCTGCGTGAACTCCCCCTGGATTGTTTCGCCATCCAGCTTGCCGTCGAAGGTAGCGCCGGCTGAGGCGATGGCGAAGTGTACAGCCTCTCCGTCAAAGCTGACGTCGTCGAGAGATAGATCGATGACGCCCTGCTGCGGGATATCGATCGTGGCCGCCAAGGAACCGTCAACCGCCCTGAACTTAACCGTGATCCCAAGCTGCGTGCCGGCGATATCAATGGCCCCGTCCCACTGCCCCTCAAAAGTCGTTGTCTCTTTGCTCGTTTCGCTGGTGGGGACAGGTGTGTCGGCCGGCGGCTCGCTGCCGGTTGGGGTAGATGTTGCCTCTGTGGAATCGGACCGGGCGCGTCCGCAGGCGGCCAGCAGTAAAGTTATAATCAGAAATGGTAAAATACGAATCATGGAAAGGCCTCCTAGTACAAACTGTTAAGATGATTTTCCCTGGAAATCGATTATGGATTATTTTGAAAAATTTTGCGATCAATTTTCCCGGAAATTTACTATAGAGTATCCTGAAAAAATCTACGCTTAATTTCCGGGAAAATGATTAAAGGACCAATCATGATTAAACGGAGGTATGAAGGAGCTGCGGATTTGAAACGGCTCCAGGATTTCAACGCCGCGGCGATTGCCGTCACCGATCACTGCGGCTATCTCCACCCTGGAGACATCCCTCACCATATTTATAATGGCAATAGAAGATACGATCCGGCTGAAATCTTGACCATTTGGGAGGATGATCAAGGTCTGGCCGCGTGGTTGTTGGTGGGTCCTAGACACAAGAGTTTCGATGCCCAGGTGCGCCCGGATATGCGCGGCGGTGACTTAGAGCGAGAAGTTTTACAAGTTGCCGCTGATCGGACTCCTGAGCTCATGCGCCGCTATGATATTGACGGAGACTGCATCTACGCCGATGCTTTCCGTAGTGACGCAGCGCGCGTTCAACTGCTAACCGAGCTGGGTTGGGAAAAAGCGGGCACATTGCCTTATGTATTGAACCGCACTGAAATAAATGTCACGGCCGTGCCCGATCTTCCCGAAGGTTTTTCTATCCGATCGGCCATCGGCATTGAAGACGCAGCCGCCCTGGCCGAGGTGCATCACGCTTCCTTTGGCTCGGCTTGGACTCCGGAGTCCTACCGGCGGCTCATGGAATCTCCGGGTTATGACCCCCAGCGTGAGCTGGTTGTCCGGGCTCCGGACGGCTCTTTCGCTGCCTTCACCGTCACCTGGTACGATCCTCTGAATGCCACCGGCTTGTTCGAGCCGGTTGGTACGCACGAGGACTACAGACGCCGTGGATTTGGACAGGCGTTACTGATCTATGGCATGCAGCAGATGGCTGCCGCCGGGATGAAATACGCGACGGTTGCAAATTTTGAAGAAAACGAAGCCGCTCGAGGCCTCTACCGGGCTTGTGGTTTCAAACCCTGGTACATACAGGACGATTATAAGAAAGATTTCTAGAAATCCGGCATAGGGCCGGATGGTGGCCGGGTTAAGAAATACGCCGGAATTTGCAGCAGCCAGGCATACATAGCCAGGTCGGGATTAAAGATGGCTACTATGATCGACAGCAGAAAGACGCCCGGTCCGACCAGCAGACTTCGTGTTTGATTGTGAATCATGCTTTCGTCAAGCTGCGGATCAACCAGCCTGTGATCTTTTGTCGCGTAAAGCCAAATGGCTACCAGGGAAAGGCCGGTCAGGGTCAGCGTACCCGCGTAGAGCAGCACGACAATGAAGACTCCCGCGTAGTCAAACAACACCGAGGTAGGAAAAGGCATGAAGGCTACCGTGAACAGGAAAGCCAGATTGAGCGTTAACAGCCGCCGGTCATAGTCGTTTATCAACCGGAAGATTCGATGGTGAGCCATCCAGTACAACCCGATGACCCAGAAGCTGACCAGGTATCCCAGGTATTTTGGCCAGAGCACCAGGATTTCATTTGTCAGCTCCGCCGCGCCCAGATCGGGAGCCATCTCCGGCAGCCGGATTTCCAATACCAGAAGCGTAATAGCGATGGCAATCACGGCGTCGCTGAAATTAATCAGGCGGTCAAGGCCATACCTTTTTCCCTCTTCGATAGTCATTTGGGAAAGTACTCCCTATGTAAAACGACTGCTGTGTCGGCTTCGAACCATTTAAGTTTAATCCTCGCCATCAACTTTTACAATAACGAAACTTTTCCTCATGCCGCCCGGCACCTCGTGACTTGAAATTTGACATTAATTTATGATATGCTGCACAAATAAATATAGCGGGAGGTAAAAGACATGCGTAGACAATCACGTCCCCATACGCTATGGGCACTCATCGGGTGTTTGCTGTTTCTTAGCATAAGCGGCCTGGCTGGAGGCATTGTCCTGCTCATTGATCCCAGCGGAGCGATCCTTTCACTGCCGGAAGATTTGCTGATGAATCTACCTATTGATACCTTTCTTTTGCCTGGATTGTATTTAGTTTTGGTTTATGGGTTGCTTTCACCCGCAATTGCCTATGGTTTGTGGAAGCGAGCATCTTGGGCCTGGCAAGCCGCCATTATTCTTAGCATCATCCTCCTAGGTTGGATTATTGGCCAGTTCATTTTGTGGGGCAGCCCGCACATCATCCAGGTCGTGTATTTTGTTCTTAGCCTGGCGATGCTGATCCTCAGTTTGGCCCCCGCGACGAGGGTCGATCAAGAACAGCAAATCGCCTACGACCATTGAATTGCTTGAGCAGTTCATATGCCCAAATCATTTGAACCCGCGATGGACCACGGCCGTTTCCTGTGATCTTCTTCCCCCCACACA
The DNA here is from genome assembly GCA_046259485.1 of Promineifilaceae bacterium (SeqCode). Classification (GTDB taxonomy): domain Bacteria; phylum Chloroflexota; class Anaerolineae; order Promineifilales; family Promineifilaceae; genus JAACFF01. Next base: position 84,723 of record JBJYWP010000051.1, read on the forward strand.
ACAAATCATCTATCATTTACGTATAGATTGTTAGCAGCAATAAGACTGCTGTAGGCATCTTTTCTTTTTAGCGAGCTGGCGGCATAGGGTCGCGGCTCATGGAGGTGTTTGCTATGTTATCAGCATCGGCCGGCATTTTGCTGGGCATTATCCTGTGGTTTGTTGTGCGTTATGTGCTCTCCGGTTTTTACACCGTGGACCAGAACGAACGCGCGGTCAAAACCAGTTTCGGTAAGGCGCAGCGCCTCGGCGATTTAACCACGCTCGACGATCCCGTCTCTGATCCCCTCGATAAAAAAGATCGCGATCGCTATGAATACCCGCTCGTGCAGGTCATTATGCCCGGCGGTCCCTATTTCCGCTGGCCCTGGCAGAAAGTACATAAGGTGTCCGTGGCCACGGAGACGATCAACATGGCCTTCGACCCCGAGACGCCTACCGCCAATAAGAACGGCACCGAATTGGACGCCGTAACCAAGGATCAGCTCAACATCGGCATCATGGGCCAGATCCGTTACCGGCCCGCCGAGCGTAACCTCTACGCCTATCTCTTTGGTGTTAAGAATCCCATCGTCCACGTCATGGGCTATTTCATCGCCATCCTGCGTGAGCGCATCGCCAGTTTCGAAGCGCCCATGTCTGAGAACGAAACTGACGAGATGGATGCTGGGCTGTTCGCCGGCGTGTCCATCAATGATCTACGCAAGAACCTGGACGAGATCAACGATTATATGGAGCAGGAATGTGCTTCCTCAGCGGCGCGATACGGCGTAGAACTGGACGCCTCGCTGATCACCAGCATTGACCCGCCTCCGCACGTGGAATCGGCGCTGGCGGCCATTAATACGGCGCATAACGAGGTGCACGCTGACATCAGTCTAGCCAAGGCCCAGGCCGATCAGACGATCGTGCAGTCGAAGCGCGCCGTGGAAATTGAGACTTTGAAAGCACAGGCCGAAGTCGAGCCGCTGCTGGCTATGAACGAACAGTTGCGTATCTTGCAGGCCGGCGGGGCGGACGTCCTTGATGCTTATCTGCGTAATGTGCGCCTGGCCCTCTATGAGCGGGCGCAGCACGCCGTGCTGGAGGTGGAAAAATGAGCGGCTTTATCTATTTTGTGGTCGCTTTAGTCATTACCTTTGTGTTCTTGATGCTCTTAGAGCCTTTCTTACGCGGGCTCCTGCGCCTCTTCGGTGTTTACGACATCGTCGAGGAAGGTACAGCCCATGTCTACGTCCTTTTTGGTAAGGTAGCCCTGGTGGTCGAAGAGCCGGGCCTTCAGCTATTGTGGTTGAAGATGGGACCCAAAGCCTTTGTCATCCGCTGGCTGGGCGATCGCCATGTGTTGGACACGCGCCTCGATCAACGCTACCAGCGCAGTCTGCCCGTTAACTCCGAGGAAGGTGCGCCGATGGGTATCGGCGTGTGGTACGAGATGAAAGTCAGCGATCCCGTGGCTTATCTCTTTAAGAATGTCGATCCCCGCGGTTCCCTGGCGGCTAATGTCAGCAGCGCCACCGTGCGCACGCTGAGCAATATGCCCCTCGAAGATATGCTGGAAACGCGCCACGTGATGAGCCGCGCTGTGCGTGCCGAGGTTTCACCCAAATCAGAGGAGTGGGGCTACCGGCTGGGCTCCGTCTACATCCGCAAGGTGCATTTCCGTGATGTGAACATGATCCGCCAGATCGAGGAGAAAGTGGTTAACCGCCTGCGCCAGGTCACCTCGGCCATTCGCCAGGACGGCGCCAACCGCGTCAGCCTGATCACATCCACGGCCGAACGCAAAGCGGCCGTTGAGTTCGCTCGCGCCGAAGCGATGCGGCCCAAGATTGTTGGCGAGGCCTTGCAGAAGATATCGGCCGATCCCGAAGTGGCCGGTGCCCTATTCAAGATCCTGGAGATGGAGAATCTCCTCAAAGGCGATACGCGCATCACGCTCCTGCCGCAGGATAACGTCATGATGAAGCAGTTCGTCGGTGCGGAAACGGCCGTGGAAACCATCTATGACGACAATGGCCAGGGGCAGTAACTGAAAACTGAGGAACTGAAAATTGAAAACTAAAAAACGGGGTGGTTCGCAAACCGCCCCGTTATTTTTGGTTGACGTGGTACCGATATATGGTACTATATGGATGTGAAACGGAAGCATCGCAGAACGCTCGAAGCCGTTTTTGCAAAACCGGTCAATGCTAATATTAAGTGGAATGAGATTGAATCTCTTTTTATTGCGCTAGGAGCTGAGGTATCAGAACGCGCGGGATCAAGAGTTGCAGTGGTCCTCTTCAACGAAGTAAGAGTGTTCCATAGGCCGCATCCTTCACCCGATGTGGACAAGGGTGCAGTCGCGAGCATTCGCAAATGGTTGGAAGAGAATGGAGTGACACCATGAATAGCGTCATGATCGTCGATAATCATAAAGCAAAAATTGAATATGACCCTGATATCGATATGTTCAGAGGTGAAATACTAGGTTTAAGTGGAGGCGCTGATTTTTACGGCCGAACGCCAAACGAACTGCGCGATGAGTTTAAAAAGTCTCTTGAGGTTTATTTGGAAGTATGTAAAGAGAAAGGGATTGCACCCTATAAAGAATATTCGGGCAAGTTTAATCTGCGGATTGCGCCGGAGCTACATAGCGAAATCGCAGCGAGGGCCAATGCTGAAAACAAAAGTTTGAATCAATGGATTGCCGATAATTTAGCTCAGTTGGTTCAGATTAGTTGAATCGCCGGTCAGAGTTTTTTTATTAAAGTGCATGGAATGAGGGCTCATGGAGAGCCCTCTTAGTTTTGGCGGGTACCATGAAGGTTGATGCTCAGACGGTGAGGAAAATCTATGATGCGGTTGCAGAAGAGGAGGACTGCTCCGAGAAGATATGAAACTTAACAGCTCTTCAGTGCGTCTTTTGCTTGGTTTTATCGCCCTGATCATCTTGACCACCTTAAGTGCCGGAGTCCCGGCATTCTGGCTGACGCGCACGCAGCTGGAACGGCAGGCCTGGAAACAGGTAGACAACGCCCAACGCTCTACGCACTCTTTGCTAGTGGCGGAGCAGAACCGGGTGGAGGACCAGCTAGTGCTGTTTACGGAACGGCCGACTTTGCAGCAGCTCATCCGCGATCAGTCAACCGCTGAGCTGCAAGCCTATCTGCAAGGTTTCCAGGCGCAGAGCGGCCTTGATATCTTATTGCTTTGCACGGCCGAAGATCAGCTGTTGGCTGCCGGGGACGGTTTCAGGCAGTGCATTCCCGGAGAGCAAACGGGTTTCACTGTTTTAGACGGCCGTCCCGCCTACCTGGCCCAGGAAACGGACGCCGTTGATGCTTCCGGAAATTCTCTAGCCACAGCTACCGCCGGCACATGGCTGGAACAGCCTTTCCTGGAACAACTCGTCGCCGCCACGGGAATGGAGCAAAGTATCGTTTTGGCGGACGGAAAACGGCTGGCGAGCAGCTTTGCCGGCGCAGGTACCCAGGCTTCCTTCTCTTCAACGACAGCCGGGGAACCCCAATCGCGTCAGAGCATGCGCATCGCCGGCAGCACCTATTACGCGGCCTATGCGCCGGTTCCGGACAGCAGCGAACAAATCACGCTGCTCAGCGAGACAGCGCTTGCGGTCGATGACATGATCGCCACGGAACGAAACGCTTTTTTTATTCTAGCGATCAGTACAGCCAGCGTCGCGCTGTTAGGTTCTCTATTCAGTATCTGGTTTGTGCACCAGGTGAATGCTCCTCTGGAGAAGCTAACCGCCGCGGCCGATGTTCTTGGACGGGGGCATTTGGCGGCTCCCATCCCCCTTTTCTCTTCTCCGGATGAAGTCAAAACTCTGGCTGAAGCGCTACACCGCAGCCAGACTGCTATGCTGGAGGCGCTGCGCGAACGATCCGAGGTCGGCGAACGTCTGAACGCAATTCTACAATCGATCGTTGAAGGCGTGGTGACCTATAATCCGCAGGGCGAGATTACCTTCTGGAGCGCAGGGGCGTCTCGTTTGTTAGATTGGCCGGCGGATGAGACCTTTGGCCGGGCTGTCAATGAGCTTATTGCGCTGGCGGAAGAGGACCATACCCAGTTTCTGGACCATGTTCCACCGCCCGGCCAGAAACGGGAGATCGGAGTGCTGACCCGCGCCGGCAAACCGCTGGTTTTGGCGCTCACCGGATCGGAACTCTCCCCGCCGGATACGGATACGGTCCAGATGGCGCTGGTTTTCCGCGACGTGACTGAAGAAGAAGCTGTGCGCCGCCTGCGCACCTATTTTCTGGCTAATATCTCCCATGAGTTTCGCACCCCGCTCAGTACCCTGATTGCCTCGATGGAACTGCTGCTGGACGAGCAGGAGGCATTTACGCCGGATGAGATCAGACAGCTCTTACAGCCGATGCACGTCAGTTTGCTCAGCTTGCAAACACTGATTGATAATCTGCTGGAGAGCAGCAGTATTGAAGCGGGTCAGTTTAGGCTGCGCCTCCGTACCTTCCACATTCATGAGGTCATTGAGAATGCGGTTAATATTGCCCGGCCGCTGCTGGAACGGCGCGAGCAGCCGTTGTCAATGGTCGAATCGCCGCAGCTGCCGGGAATTGAAGGGGATCCGGCGCGCCTGACCCAGGTGCTGGTCAATCTGATCATCAATGCCAGCAAATACAGCCCAATCGGTCGGCCGATCGAGTTGCAACTGGCCCAGCAAGGCGCTATGCTTCATGTGGGTGTGGCAGACTGCGGCCCCGGCATTCCCGAGGCTGAATTCAGTAACCTCTTTCGCAGCTTCGTGCGCCTGGATAGCGGTGATCAGGAACAATATGGCATCGGCTTGGGGCTCTATGTCGTCAAAACGATCGTAGAAGCGCACGGCGGCCGGGTGGGGGTTGGCAACCAGCCGGGCGGCGGCGCGATTTTTTGGTTTGACATCCCCTTACGGCAAAAGGACGCGGCTAATGAAGATTCTCATAGTTGAGGATGATCTTTCTCTCTCGGATGTGCTGGCATTTACCCTGCACCGCGCCGGCTATGATGTGATTACCGCCTATGATGGCATCAACGCCTTACAGCTTTTTGAGACGGAAAACCCGGACCTAATTGTATTGGACCTGAACCTGCCCAGGTTGGATGGCCTAGCCGTCTGCCGCCAGATTCGCAGCCAGGACCAGACACCGATCATTATCCTTAGTGTGCGCGGCGGCGATGAAGCGGTAGTAAAAGGATTGGAGTATGGCGCGGATGATTACGTCGTCAAGCCTTTCAGCCCCACACAGCTTGTAGCGCGCATCAAAGCGGTTTCACGCCGGGCTGGCGTGACGACCACGGCCAATGTACTGGTCCTGCCCGGCCTCGACTTTGACCGCTCGCGAAACGAGGTGCGTCACCACGACGACGACGAAATAGTTCATCTGACGCCCCTGGAAGCAAAACTGCTGGAAACCCTAATGCTCCATGCCGGGCAGGTTCTTGCCGGCGACATGCTGATCACGGCCGTTTGGGGGGCCGAAGGGGGAGATAAGACGATGCTCAAGCAGCTTGTTTATCGTCTGCGGACGAAGATCGATTCCGATAGTTCGCCTGGGAAGCCGACTTCTTCTTTGATTGAAACCATCCCCGGCATCGGCTACTCGCTGACCGAAAAAGGCTGATCCAGCTGCCCGCTTAACCCTTCTAATTTCTTTTTCTCGTCCGGCCCGTCGTCAGGAGGGGTTGGTCGCCGGCAGCCGGGCCGGATTGTTACCATTTTGTTACCCATTCACTGACCGCTCTGTTACCTCACCCTGTTATCGTTTACCTCGTGACTTGAGGATGATAGAACGATGACGCCTAGACTACAGCTGGATCTCAATGCGATCAGCATTGATGCTTCTCTAGCACAGCGCGTGCCTTACGCCCTGTCCCGCTATTACCTGGCGCTGCCTCTGGGAGAGGAGAATGGTTCCGTTAGCGTGGCCATGGCCTATCCGGAGAATGTTAATGCTCATCACGTCCTCGGCCATCTGCTGCAGGCGCGGGTTGTTCCTGTGTTCACACCGGCGGAACTACTGCTGCCGGTTTTGGAGCATATTTACCATCCGTGCAACGAGGAGCGCCACGCCATACTGGCCTGGTATGACCAGGCCAGGTGCGACCCAGTTGGTTCCGACCAGGTTGGACAGGAGACGGCCGTGAGTTCGGCCGTTTCAATGTTGAGCGATGCGCTCCACGTTTCCGCCACGACTTACTGCGCCCCTGAGCACAGCCTGGAGGATGTCTTGCATCTTGCCGCCGGCGGACAGTGTGAATTGATTGTTATGCCGCCGCCCACACACACCAGGCTGTCTACCATCCTCAACCAGGCTGCTGCGCCCCTTTTCCTTGTACGCGGTGAGCAGCCGTCTCTGCGCAATATCCTGGTGGTCATGCGTGGCTTTGCTTCCGATGAAAGGGTGATAGATTGGCTGACCGCTCTCACCTGGCAGCAGCATGTGACCGTTACTCTGATGCCGCTCTTCGGCAAGCCTGGCGCTCATTTGCATCCCTACCAATCACTGGATTCTCCGGCCGCGCAGCACCTGGATCGCTGCGTGCAGCGCTCGCAGGCTGACGGCATTACCGTCACCTTGAAATATCGTTTTGGCGACGCCATTAATCAGGTTGTGGAAGAAGTGGCCGGCAGCAGTTATGACCTGCTTATTCTTGCCGCCGAAGCAGAAGGCGATTTTGTCAGCCGGGTAATCACGGCTATTGATCAGCACCATGCCCACCATAATCGCCCAATCTTTATCCTCAAACCGCCGGAACTGCTGCACGAACTGGCCTTGTAGTTTATTGAAAGAGGGAACGACTCGATGACAATCTCCTTGCTCAGAAAAACTAGCTTTTTGTTTTTATCAATCTTGATCTTCTTGCTGGCCGCGTGTGGCGGGCAAACCGCGGCAAATAGTTCCGCTGCTTCTTCTGCGGATAGTGGGCAATCAGAAGACCAACCGGCGCGCATCAGCGTCTCCGGTGCATTCGCTTTGTTTCCTATCGTCAGCGTTTGGACCGAAGAATACAGCAAGCTGCATCCCGACATCACCTTTGATGTGCAGGCGGGAGGCGCGGGCAAAGGGATGACCGATATGCTGACCGGTGCGGCCGATATCGCCATGCTGTCGCGCGATGCCCGTCAGGAAGAATTGGACCAAGGCGCTTTCCTGGTGCCGGTAACTATTGATGCGGTGGTCGGCACCGTCAACGCCGCAAACCCTCATCTGGCCGAACTACAAGAGCAAGGCCTTACTCCACAAGAGGCGAAGGACGTTTGGATAACGAGTGGAATTACGACCTGGGGCCAGCTGTTGGGTACGGATGCGGCGGAAACGATTAATGTCTATACCCGTTCAGATTCGGCCGGGGCGGCCGAGATGTGGGCCTTGTTCGCGCAGGGCGAAGCTCAGGAAGATTTGACCGGCACGGCCGTTAATGCCGATCCCGGTCTGGCCGAGGCTGTCCGCCAGGACCCGCTCGGCGTTGGCTATAACAACATCGGCTTTGCCTATGATCAGGCAACCGGCGCGCCGGTCAACGGCCTGCAAATCATTCCTATTGATCTAAACGGTAACGGTCGTATTGATGCGGACGAGGATTTCTACGCCAACCGAGCTGACCTGATCGCCGCTATTGCCGCGGAAGTTTACCCCTTTCCACCCGCTCGCGTGCTCTTTCTGGTGACAAAAGGAGAGCCTGACCCGGCCGTTGTCGACTTTTATCGTTGGGTGTTGACCGATGGCCAGGCATTCGTACCCCAGGCAGGCTATGTGGCGCTGACCGAAGACCGCATTCAGGAAGCGCTTTTTTTGCTGCCGGAGTAGCGGCTGCTCATTACCAATCTACCAATCGAACGGCCGTTTGATACGGCCGTGCTGTTCTTAATTTAAGCTGGAGGATCGCTATGGAAATCACGAGAGAGACCACATCCCTTCCGGAACAAGTAAAGCAGATACCTCTGCCGCGCAAGATTGGTTTGCGACGACAAACCAAAGATGCGCTGGTCCGGCAAAGTATGGGCGCGATTACGATCTCGGTTTGCGCCTTCATCCTGACCATCGCCGTTGTGCTGTTCTACCGTTCCTGGCCGTTGCTGTCCACTTACTCGTTGGCGGAACTGCTGACCTCACAGGATTGGCATCCTATGCGTGGCCAGTTTGGGTTTGCGCCTTTTATCATCGGCAGCCTGGCCGTTACCCTGGTCGCCGTTCTCTTTTCCGTCATACCGGCCATTCTTAGTGGTATCTACCTGGCTGAATATACCTCCAGTCGTTTTCGCGGCGTGCTCAAGCCGCTGTTGGATTTGCTGGTTGGTATTCCTTCCGTGGTTTATGGTCTGTGGGGCGTGTTGTTTATCGTGCCTCTGGTGCGTGACACTATTGGCCCCTGGTCTGAGCGTACCCTTGGAAAGTTTATACCCTGGTTCAGCCGTAGCAATCCCAGCGGCTATGGACTATTGGCGGCCGGGTTCGTGCTTGGCGTCATGGTCTTTCCACTGGTGGTGGCCGTATTTCCGGAAGTGCAGGCCCGCGCGTATGCCTCTGCCTTCGTTCTGACGGCCATG
>JBJYWP010000052.1:0-6021 GCA_046259485.1 Promineifilaceae bacterium (SeqCode)
CTGCGGGCATTCCGGTTGGTCGGGATCGTAAATGAAATGACGGTAGCTGTCGTCGGGAACAACGGCCAGCATACGCGGTGTGCTGGTGCGCATGATATAGCGGGCAAAAGATAAAGCGATGCCCAACAAAACGGCCGTTTCCAGGTGCAGCAGTAACGTCCCCAGCAGCGTGACGACCATGATCACGGCATCTCCGCGCCCACCGCGCAGGATGCGCATGATCTCCTCCTTATCAATCATGTTATAAGCCGTCACCATCAGCACGCCGGCCAGCGCCGAAAGCGGTAGATACGCCCCTAACGGTCCCATAAACTGCATCGCCAGCAGCACGAAAATGGCCGAAAAAACGGCGGCGATAGGCGTCCGCGCGCCGGCGTCCAGATTAACGGCCGATCGTGAAAATGACCCCGCGACCGGATAGCCGGAAAATAGGCCGGTTAAGAGATTGGCCATTCCCTGGCCGACGAACTCCTGGTTGCTGTCCAGGCGCTGTCTTGTTTGCGCGGCAAGGGATTTGCCGATAGCCATCGATTCCACCAGGCCAATCGCGCCTACGGCCAGAACCCCGGATGTCAGGGTGCCGGCCAGTTCCCAATCTAAGGCGGGCATCGAGAACGGGGGCAGTCCGGCCGGCAGCAGCCCCACGACTTCCACGCCTTTATTCTCCAGATTAAAGGCGAAAACTAAGACGGCGGAGAGGATCATGGCCAGTAGAGGCCCGGGGATCTTGCGGCTGATCAGGCGCATGACCACCAGGAAAATAATCGTGCCGATGCCGATCGCCGCCGTCGCCGGGTTGAGTTCGGTCAAATGGGTGACCGCCCCAGTCATAATGGTCAAAATGGAATCTGATGGATAGGTAAGACCCAGAAGGGGTTTGATCTGGCGCACGGCAATGAGCAGCGCCGCGCCGGTGGCGAAGCCGACGATCACTGAATGGGAGACGAAATTGACCAGCACGCCCAGGCGAGCGACGCCCAACAGCAGCTGGAAGAGGCCGACCAGAACCGCCAGCATGCTCGCCGCCATAATATATTCCGGCGATCCGCTCGCGGCGATCCCTGCCAGGGAGGAAAATACCAAGAGGGAAATGGCGTTGGCGGGACCGGTGTGCATCTGGTCGGAAGAACCCCAAAATGCTCCGGCCAGGCCGCCGATCACGGCCGCGTAGAGGCCCATCTGCGGCGGCAGATCGGCGATCAGGCTGAAAGCGATTGCCTGGGGCAGCAGGATTACGGCAATGGTTACTCCGGCGAAAAAGTCAGGCCGGAAATCCGCGCGGTCGTAGTTGCGAACGAGCCGGATCGGCCGTGTCAGGTAATGACCGGCCGGGGCTAGTGTATTTTTAACCGTAATTTGTTTCGTGAGTTCTTCAGCGGCTGCCGTGGTCATCGTACGCCTAAAGTGTACGACCTGCCATATTCACAGTCAAATGGAACTCGCAGATTAAGCCGGATTATTTTCTGAAATGTCATCAGCACGATATTCACGGTGGGTCATTCATTTGTAGGGTAACCTTACGAGAGTTGTTAATTTAAGAAGGTAATGTTGTGGCGCGTCCGCCGCAACCTGAAGGATGAGCTACAAATTTGACCGCCGCCTCAGTTTAGTAGGCTTCCAGTCCACCGAATACAATTCGGTGTCTGATCTTTGAAAACATGCTCAAGCATGTTAGGCAATCCGCACCTCATTTCAGTAGGCTTCCAGCCTACTTTGTTTTGTCAGACGGTAGTTTGCAACCACCGGACTCCATTCGCAGATAGCCACCTGCCACCTGCCACCTTTAAGAAGCAATAACAGGAATGTTCAGTATGCGGTATGGGTAAATATTTATGATTTCGGTCTCTTCGAAGCGGGTCTGGCGCACGGTGCTGTTCCGGTAGACATGGATATGCCCGTGGAGGTGATAGCGGGGTTTGAAAACGCGTAATAATTGCAGGAAAACTTTGAAGCCGGTGTGTGGTAAATCGCTGCGGTCGTGAATGCCGAACGGGGGAGAATGGGTGACCAGTACATCCAGATAACGGCCGTATTTGCGGCGGTTCCATAACAAAGCGGGGATCAGGCGCGCGATCTGCCCGCGCATCTCCGCTTCCGTATACATATACGGGGCGCGCGGCCGGTAGCGCATCGAACCGTTCAACCCGGCGAACAACAGCCCTTTGATGTTGACGACCTGGCCATGAAGATAAATTCCGCCATGGACGCTTGTTAACTCACGATTGTCCGAGGTGTACTGCGGGCCGCCGTCGTGATTCCCCAAGACATAAATGAGCGGCACATCCAGGGAAGAGATCAGAAATTCGAGGTAATAGTAGGGGAGGTCGCCGCAGCCGATTATCAGTTCGATATCCGGATAATGGTCTCGGACATTGGTGTTGTAAAAACGGTTAAGAACGCGGTCGCTTACCGCTAATACTTTCATGGCGCCGGCCATTCTCGCTTCTGATTCTCGTCCAATTTGCTTAAAATCGCCTGCTCCAGGTCGATTCCGCTGACGCTGGCCAGCTGTAAGAGATAGAGTGCGACATCGGCTAATTCACCGGCCAGGGCGTCACGATCGGCCGTTTCATCGCGCCATTGGAAATGTTCCAAGACCTCAGCCGCTTCAATGACCAGCGAAGCGGCGAGATTGCGAGGGATTTGTTGTTTAGGAGAGTTATCCTCGTACCAGCCCTTGCTTTGCACAAAGGCATGCATACGTTCTTCCAGTTGTTGTAATTGCATATATGAAAATGTAGGCCGCCCACATGAACGTGGCACGGCCTACAAAAATGCTAAGAAAGCTGTTTTTACAGTTTGGCGGCGACGAATGCAGCCAGATCAGCCAAGCGGCTGGAGTAACCCCATTCGTTGTCGTACCAGGTAACCAGTTTGACCATGTTGCCGTCAATGACCATGGTCGAGAGCAGGTCCATCGTTGAAGAATTGGTGGAACCAATGAAGTCGCTGGAGACCAGCGGTTCCTCGGTGTAAGCCAGTACCTCACCCAACGGTGTGTCGGCATCAGCTGCCGCTTTCAAGGCCGCGTTCACTTCCTCGACGGTGACATCTTTGGAAATGATAGCCACCAGGTCGACGACGGAACCGGTCACGACCGGGACGCGGAAGGCCATACCGTTGATCTTGCCGTCCAGTTCCGGTAGAACCATGCCCACGGCTTTGGCTGCGCCGGTGGTCGTGGGGATGATGTTCGCCTGGGCGGTACGCGCGCGGCGCAAATCCTTGCCAGCGGTGTCCAGAGTTGCCTGTCCGACCGTGATCGCATGGATCGTGGTCATCAAAGCTTTTTCAATACCGAAGGCATCGTTCAGAGCTTTGGCCGCCGGGGCTAAGCAGTTCGTTGTACAGCTGGCATTGGAAATGACGTGCTGTGTTTCCGGATCGTAAGTATCGGCATTCACACCGAGTACAAACGTGCCGTCAACGTTCTTGCCGGGGGCGGAAATGATGACTTTCTTCGCGCCGGCTTCGAGATGCTTGGCTGCGCTGTCGCGATCTCTGAAGACGCCGGTGCACTCCAACACGATATCGACGCCCAACTCGCCCCAGGGCAGTTTGGCGGGGTCGCGCTCGGCATAGCTTTTCAGCTTCTCGCCGTCGATGTAGAGATCGCCGTCTTTGACTTCAACTTCACCGGGGAAACGGCCGTATGTCGAATCATATTTCAGCAGGTGGGCGTTGGTTTCCACCGGGAAAAGATCATTGACAGCCTCAACATCAAGAACGCCTTGATAGTCTTCGTAGATCTTCTTAAATACCTGGCGGCCGATTCGGCCAAAACCATTAATACCAATTTTAGTTGCCATTTAAAATTCTCCTTTAGGTTAAATAGGTAACCTTATCCATTATACGATGTTATAGCCGGGGGGGTAGAGTAGAATTTCATGCCTTTGTCATTACATTCGGCCTGCTTCTATACTACTGACCCCATCAATTCGCTAAAAGAGCCAGCACAGCCTGCGATAATTTGCTGCTGCTGTGACGCCAGGGCTGTGACTCTTCCACAAGATCGGCCGTAACCAATCGCGAATCCTCAAAATCAGCCAGCTCAACGAGGATCGTACCTCTTAGCGCTTCCTCGTTCAATGAAAAATTATTATTGGCTAGTATGATATCAAAATTAATTTGCGGGATATGCTCCGTGACTGCCGCGACATGATCGGCGACGTCATAACCCGCGGTCTCACCTTCCTGGGTGGCGAGGTTAGAGATGTAAACCTTGGGCGCCTGGGCGTGGATCAAGGCCTGGGCCAGGTCGGGAACAAGCAGATTAGGCAGAATGCTTGTATAAAGACTGCCCGGCCCGATTAATATCATGTCCGCCTGGAATATTGCTTTCAGCGCCGGCGGGTAAGCGCGCACATTAGCCGGTTCGAGGTAAACGCGCTGGATTCGTCCCTGCGTGTGCGGGATTGCCGATTCGCCGTATACCTTGCGCAGCTCTACCGTGCTATCTTCGCGATCGACCAGGATATCTGCCGCCAGCGTAACCTGGGACAAGGTGGAGGGGATAACCTGGCCGCGCATGGCCAGGACCCGCTGTGCGGCCAGCAGCGCCTCGTCAAAACTGCCGGTAATTCCCGTCAGCGCTGCCAGAAGTAAATTGCCAAAGGCGTGCCCCTGCAGTTCGCGTCCCTTCTCCGGGTTTTCATCCACGCTGGCCCCGAAGCGATACTGCAAGAGCTGGGTCATCAATTCCTCGTCCCGTGACAGCGCCGCGATATTGCCGCGAAAGTCACCGGGGGGTAAAACGCCCAGCTCGCGCCGCAAACGGCCGCTGCTGCCGCCGTCGTCGGCAACCGTGACAATGGCCGTGATTTGATCGGTAAATAGGCGCAGCCCTCTCAATAAGGAAGGCATGCCCGTACCACCACCGATAGCCACCAGGCGCGGGCCGCTGGGAGGGTATTGTTGGATAGGTAAAGCCGGTAACGTTGACACTTCGTAGTTGCTACTCAAATCGCTTCCGTCTTGTCCGGCGGCTCAAGCCGGCCAAGTTTCAGGTTTAAAGTCATTGTAGCAGGTAGTGACCGCTGATCAAACACTCAGAGAATCCACCAATCTCCGGCCGGAATTAAGCTTCTTTCTCTCAGGTGGCAGGCGATTTACCCCTGTGTTATGATCGCCCGGTTAAATCGCAAGGGCTAAACCTGCAAGAGCTATTGAAGGAAGAATGTCTGATATTCCTGTAATAATTTTCTGCGGCGGCGCGGGGACGCGTATGCGCGGCGGCACGCTGACCAAGAAAGAACTGGTTGAAATTGACGGACGGCCGATTATCTGGCACGTCATGCGCATCTTTTCGGCCTATGGTTACAACCGCTTCATCCTGCCTCTCGGCCATGAGGCGGCGCAGATCAAGAATTATTTTCTAAACTACGAGGCGATGTCCAGTGATTTCACGGTGCGTGTCGGCAAGCGCCGGCGCTTCGTTTCTTTCCATGGCCAGGAATCGCACCCGGAATGGGAAGTCTCGCTGGTGGATACCGGACTGGATACAGATAAAGCCGGTCGTGTCGCGCGCCTCGCGCCTTATATCGACGCCGATCGTTTTTTCCTGACCTACGGCGACGGCGTCAGCGATATTAACATCAACGATCTGATGGCCTTTCATCAGAGCCACGGCCGTCTGGCGACGATCACGGCCATTCAGCCGGAACATTACCAGTACGGGACGATGGAAGCGGATGAAAGCGGTTTGGTCACCCAATATGAACAATATCCCTTCTTACCTTATTGGATCAACGGCGGCTTTATGGTTTTCGAACGCGAGGCGCTGCGCTACATGGAAGGTGGCGACGATGTCGCTCTGGAAACCGGCGCTTTGCAGGAGATGATAGCCGCGGAGCAGGTGATGCTTTACCGCCATCACGGCTTTTGGCGTTCGATGGATACACTGAAGGATGCCATTGAACTGCAGCAGTTATGGGATGATGGTGCACCCTGGAGAGTTTGGGATTAATAAAGATGGCACCTAAATTATGTGCAAAGAACGTGACAATTCATAAAAAATGAGGT
>JBJYWP010000053.1:0-2272 GCA_046259485.1 Promineifilaceae bacterium (SeqCode)
GGCTTTCTCCCGGATCCAGTTCTTTCAAGAAGACGGTATCTACCCAGGATGGCGGACCGGGATTATCCGTCGATGCCATCAGGTCGAGCAGGTCTTTACCTTCCTCCAGCGTGAAAAATGACACGGCGTATTTTTCAAAACGGTCATCCTCCACATCTACATTGACGACCAATTCTCCTTCCTGGAAAGTCATGGGGCCTTCATAGGCGCAGGTGTGATTTGCAATAGTTACGTTGATTTCACTGACCGGCGTTTCAACGGTTTCGGCCGGGAGCTGAATGGCCGCCGCCAGTTCGGGAACTGCTTCGAAAATAGCCGGTTTAAAATTAGCCAACGCTTCTTCCGTGATCGTGGAGACATAGAGCGTGATCTTGCCGTCTTTTACCTCGAATAACTCATGCCAACTGTTGGGCGCCACGCCCAGCTCGCGGGTGAAGTCCATCCAGGTTTTACTCTCGGTATAGACCACGCCATCCTCCACGCGCTGCGGTACTACTTCCCACTCAAAGTTCTGGCCGGTGCAGCACTCCTCTAGAAAGGTCTGGAACTGCTCCTTGCCCCAATAAATTTCCATGCCGGTTGGCGGCATGCCGATGAAGTAAGCCATCATGTCATCAGCGACCAAATCGGCCGCCCCGGCATAATCTTCCGCGTTGGCGCGCTCGATCATGGCTGCGACGACAGCCGCGGCCGGATCGACTGTTGGCTCGAGAACGGGAGCCGGCACATCAGTTGGCGCCTCAAGCGGTTGTTCCTCAACTTGTGGTGCCGGCGCAGGATCAACGGCGGCGGAAGAGCAGCCAACAAGCCCTATCCCCACCACCAAGCTTAAGATAACAAATAAATCAAATCTGGTTTTCATGGTTCACACTCCTTTTCCTGAATCAAACAGGTTGGTCACTTTTTACAATATGCAATCGTAATTACTGCCAGCTTACATAGAAAGTGACTGCGAAATTTGACAAAACTTGCCAAAATTCCCCATCCAACCGCAAAAAAAGTTATACTATCCGGTAGAGCATGATCGCATGGGGAGTATGCGCGTTTCGCCTGAATTTAATGGCAGCCATCCCGCCTGCCGCCCCATCCGACACCTTAATAATGTTTTTTCGGCGTGTTGTGTTTGACTTCTTTTGCAGGAGGCTTCCATGTCTATCTCAAGCACCCATTTCGCGCTCGAACAATTCACCACCTTTGGCGATTTGCTTAAATACCTGCGCCGCCGCGCCGGATATACCCAGCGCGAGCTTTCTATTGCCGTCGGCTACAGCGACACGCAAATTTCCCGCCTGGAACATAACGAACGCCTGCCTGACCTGGCAACCATCACCGCCCGCTTCCTACCCACATTGGGCCTGGAAAACGAACCGCAGATTTCAGCGCGGCTGCTGGAGTTAGCGGCAACCGTGCGCCGGGAAGACGCTCCCGCGTCCGGCCTCCCTCCCTACAAAGGGCTGCACTACTTCGATGAAAGTGACGCCGAACTGTTTTTTGGCCGCGAAGCGTTGACAGCACTGTTGGCTGCGCGTCTTACGGAAAGGGCAGACTCCACCCAGCGCTTTCTGGCCGTCGTCGGCGCCTCGGGCAGCGGTAAATCTTCCGTCGTGCGCGCCGGCTTGATCCCAGCGCTGCGCTGGCAGCCGTCTTCTTCAGGCTGGCCAATCTTCGTGATAACGCCGACCGCCCATCCGCTGGAAAACCTGGCCGCCGTTCTGCGTGGAGAACCACCAACAGGTTTACCCGCTAGGAAACTGGTAAAAGAGCTTGCCCAACAGCCGGATAGGCTCGACCGCGCGCTGCAAGACGCCGCCGCCAACGCGGCTGTCGCTCACACCCTGCTCGTCATAGACCAGTTTGAAGAACTGTTCACCCTCTGCCGCGGCGAGGAGGAACAGGGCGCGTTTGTGCAGAATTTGATTACTGCCTGCCAGGATGGGGGATCGGCCGTTATTCTGCCTATCCTACGCGCCGATTTCTACGCCCACTGTGCCCGCTTCGAGGGATTCCGGCAGTTGCTGGCCCAGCACCAGGAATATATCGGGCCCATGACTGCGGATGAACTGCGCTGCGCTATCGAAGAACCGGCGCGGCAGGGGCATTGGGAACTTGAGCCGGGACTGGTTGACCTCCTGCTCCACGATGTAGGAGCAGACGCCGGCCACAGCCCTGAGCCGGGCGCACTGCCCCTGCTTTCACATGCCCTGCTGGTAACCTGGGAACGGCGGCGCGGCCGTACACTGACCCTGAGCGGCTATACCGCTTCCGGCGGCGT
>JBJYWP010000054.1:0-5206 GCA_046259485.1 Promineifilaceae bacterium (SeqCode)
GCATCCTCAGCATTGGCTGCACTGCTCACACGATAACCCGCTTGTTCCAGGTTAAAGGCCAAGCTTCGACGTAGGAGTTTATCGTCATCTACTAATAGAATATGGTAGGACAATATCAGGCCTTATCTAGTTTTTTAGTTTAAAATAATACCGCAAAACTATTTTAACCTCTTTTAAACTGAATCACCATACTTACCCGAATAAATTATTGAGTGTTTGGCGAAGTGGAAAAGGTGTTCGAGTGACGATACCTTCTTTGCTTTTATTTGTGGTAGGGTTCCCCGCGCAGGATGGTAAAGGCGCGGTAAAGCTGCTCGAGGAACATGACTCGCGCCAATTCATGGGGGAATGTGAGCCGCGACAGGGACAAGCTCTCTTCTACTGCCGACTCAGCTTCCGGCGAAAAACCTAATGGGCCCCCTATAATGAATGCGAGATAGCCGTAAATCTCGATGCGGCGCTGCAAGTAAGCTGCAAACTGCTCGCTGTCCAGTTCTCGGCCGTTTGGAGTGAGAAGAATTCGCCGGCGCGCATCGGCGCCGGCATCTACTAAAGCCTTCCCCTCGCGCTCCATGGCCACGGCATCAGGGAAACCGCGGCCAACCGAATCTTTGACTTCAACCAGGGAAACTGTACTGTACCGTTTAAGCCGCTTCAGATACTTGTCCTGCGCGGACTGCCACTCGGACTTTTTAAGGCGTCCTACGACGGCGATTGTGATCCTGCCAGTTTTTCCGCTGATCATTTCTTCATTTTCCCGGAAACGCACTATTCCTACAAGTCACGAAAACCCAGGCGCAATTTTCCGAGAAAATCCAGTAATTTCAGTTTAATTTACCCAGGAGTGCGGTTCTGGCCCGCTCGGCAGGCAGATAAAGGGGAGCAGTTGCCAGGGCGCGGTTATAATAAAGCAGGCCCAGGTAATAGTCACCCAGATGCTCGTAAACACGACCCAGATTGGTATAAGCAACCTCGAGTGTCTCGTAACGTGGAGCCTTTGTCGCCTCTTCCAGCCAGGGGATAGCTTCTTCCCAGCGGTTTTGCTCAATCAAATATGCACCGATATCGTTGTAAGGATTGCCCAAGCCGGAATCGAGGTCAATCGCCTTCTTACACATTGCTTTCGCATCATCGTAAAGATCAATCATGCTGTAAACCCACCCTAAGAAGGTATAGGTTTCGGCAAGGGGATAAATGGCAAGGGACTTTTTATAATAGAGGATAGCATCCGCCAGCTCTCCGGCCATTTGATGCTTATAGCCCTTATCACGCAGCATCTCCGCTTCTTGACGCAAGGCCTCTTCTTCGTTCATAGCGTCCCCTAAAAAAACCTAACCCCAGCCAGCAAGCAGTTGAGGCAGATCATGAAGCTGCTGAATCGTCGCATCCGGCTGTACACCGTCCGGTTCGCCAAAACGATCCGTGGATTGGAACCAAATGGCGGCCATGCCGGCCCCCTTACCACCAACGATGTCATGAACCGGCGAGTCCCCGATAAAGACAGCGTTGGCCGGCAGGACACCCAGCCTGTCCAGCAGGTAATTGTAAGGCGCGGCATTTGGTTTCCACATATTCAAATCGGCCGAAAACAGCATGGCGTCAAAGTAAGGATCAAGCTCGAAGCGCTGTAAATCGGCTAAATGAGCGGAACCCTCAAACATCGTGTTAGACAGCAAGCCCAGCCTGTAACCCTGATCTTTAAGCGCGATAACGGTTTCTCGGGCGCCATCGATTATCTCGCCGCGCCGGCAAATCTTAATCTGGTAAGCGTGCGCGGCTCCGGCAATCCATTCCGCGGGTAGATCTTGCACATCATTCGCTTGCAGCAGTTCATCCAGGAACTCAACCAAACGTAAATTCCGCTTCCCTTCTGTAGCTTCCTGCCAGCGGCCGGGGAGAGTGGCAAAAAGCGCGTCTATGAGCACATTAAAAGGCGGCAGTGCTGCCCCTTTGGCATCCAGGTAGTCATAGGCAGCCTCCAAGCCTGGGGTTTCCAGTTCCGGCCAGTACAGATATGGTCCGGAATATTCAATGAGGGTACCGCCTAGATCAAAGATGATAGCTTTAATTTGATTTTCCATATCAATCCTGATCAATTATCTTGGCGACAGTTACGCCGGCCCCACCCTCACCATCCTTGCCCTCTTCCCAGCTAAGGACATGATGATTAGCCGACAATGCTTCACGGACAGACTCGCGCAGTTTGCCCGTGCCCTTGCCATGAATAATTCTCACCCAGGGTAGGCGGGCCAAAAAGGCGGAATCGAGATAACGGTCTAATTCTTCAAGCCCCTCTTCGACGCGCTGCCCACGAATATCCAGTTCCATCCCCGGTGAGGAGACTTTTTTGGTCACAGCGGGACCTGTGTCTGGTTCTTCCTCAATGGGACGGCCGCGAAATTCCAGATCGTCATATGGGGCGCGCATTTGCATTCGGCCGATAGCGATCAGGACGTCCTTTTTACTCAGCTCAATAACCTCTCCTCTTGTGTCCAGCGACTTTAACAGGACCATATCACCAACCTGCAGCTTACGCCGTGTCTGCTGCGCCTTTTTCTTCTTCAGCTTGTCATTGGCGACCTTGATATGGGGCACAATTGGAGCGACCTGTTCCGCTTCGACCTGTTCGATTTCTTGATTAACCTTTTTAAGCGCGTTCAGAGAAGCCGCGTCGCGGATACCACGCCGGGCGCGTCGCAGTTCGGCGCGAACCTCGGCCAGTTCCTCATCCGCCCGCTCGCGCGCCGCTTCCAAGATATTTGTCCGTTCCGCCTCGATTTCTTCCAGCCTTTTTTGCAGACGATCTCGCGTACTTTCGGCTTCGCGTAAGGCCAAACGCGTGCCCGCTTCTTCACTCTCCATCTTTTCGCGCAAGGCGTAAATGGAATCGAGCATGTCCTCGGCTTCGTGACTTTCCGCCCCGATCTGGCGCATCGCATCATCTAGAATCGTGTCATCAAGTCCTAAACGCCGGGCGATGGCAAAAGCATTCGATCGTCCAGGGAGGCCAATGCTCATCTCATAAGTCGGTGACAATGTTTCCAGGTCAAAGAGGAGCGATGCATTTGTCGCCCCGGTCATCTGGCTGGCATATACCTTCAGTTCCGGATAATGTGTGGCCACGAAAGTCGTCGCCCCTTTATCCCGAAGATAACTGACAATAGCCTGGGCCAGGGCTGCGCCTTCTGCCGGATCGGTCCCCGATCCCAATTCATCCAATAGAACTAACGAACGATCTGTTACATACAATAAAATATGCACGATGTTGGTCATATGAGCTGAGAAAGTAGAAAGACTCTGTTCAATAGACTGTTCATCACCTATATCTGCGAAAACATCTTCAAAGACCGTAAGCCGCGCCTCAATGGCCGGAACATGTAAACCCGATTGAGCCATTAAGACCATCAGGCCTAAAGTTTTTAGGCTGACTGTTTTCCCGCCTGTATTGGGGCCGGTAATGAGTACAGTAAAAATATCCTCGCCCAGGGTCAGGTCGGTGGGAACAACCTCATCAGGGTCGAGCAGAGGATGGCGAGCCCCCTTAATCCAGATCGTAGAACCAGGATGTAAATTGCGTGGCGGAGGCGTCCACTTAACCCGTTCATTGGCATGCTTGGGCGGCTTGAGTTGGGGGAAAGTACGCCAGGTTTCAAAAATGGGTTCAACCGCCTCAATGGCTGTGGCGTAATTAGCCCTGGCAAATATTAGATCGAGCTCGGCCATCCTTTCGACCACGCGTTTAATCGACTCGCTTTGTTCGCCAATGAGGGCGGATAACTCGCGCAGAATCCGGGTGATTTCATCCTGCTCGCGCAGGTGCAGCTCGCGATATTCATTGTTCAATTCAACGGTGTTCATCGGCTCAACCCAAAGAGTTGCCCCGCTGCCGCTGTGATCGTGGACAATGCCCTTCAAGCGACCCTTTGAATCGGCGCGCAGAGGTACCACGTAACGGCCGCCGCGCATGGTGATGATCGGCTCCTGCAGGTATTGGCTCATGCTGCTGTTGAGCAAGCGCTGCAGCTTGTCCTGGATGCGGTCGTAAACCACCTGCTGTTCCTGGCGGACTTTGGCCAGTTTCGTACTGGCGCTGTCCAACACCTCGCCGCGCTCGTCAATCGTACGGTTGATCGCCGAAACAATGCCGGGGCATTCTTCAATTAAGGCGGCGATATCGGCCAGGTGCGGAACTTCGTCTTCCACCTTCAAGAGTTGCCGCTGCAAGTCTCGGGCGGCGATAATGGTCGCCTGGATAGCCTGAAAATCTTCCGCACGTAGAATGAATCCTCGTTCGGCATTCTCCGCGGCCTGCCGAACATCGCGCGCACCGCCGATGGTTATGCTGGTATGGGTCTCAAACAGTTCGATCGCTTCGCGGGTTTCCGCCTGCCATCGCCGCGCTTCATCTAAATCATTGGTGGGGGCCAGCTTGTGCACCAGGTCTTCACCAGCGCTAAAGCTAGTGTAACGGGCCAGGATCGCTTTTACCTTATGAAATTCAAGAGTTCTTAGTGATTTTTCGTCCATTTAGTATTCAAGCCGTTAATTTTCTTTCTCTCCTATATTTATCCTTATCGCCCCATCAATTCACATTGAATGACTTCCTGGCGGTCCAGCTGCGGAGCCACCATAAAAAAATCTGCCGATGAATATAACACAATGTTATTCTGTACAGTCACAAGATACCATCTCGCGCTGTAGAATCAAGCTCCATTTATACACTTCCCAGCGCTATAAGTCACACGACTCCAACTTTGGAAATATCGTAGAACATCGTCCTGCCACTTGGACCACCAACTTATTTAAGTTACAATGCCGCGATACCCTGAATCTGGGGAGAGTAACTCAATATGAGCATTGACGCTCAGCCTGTTATTAGCTTCAAAAACGTCAGCAAACGCTTCACCTTCTCACGAGAGCAATCGCAGTCCATCCAGGAAACCCTGATCTCGGTTTTCGGCCGTCGCCAGAGACACCCTAAAAAAGATTTGTGGGCTGTGAGGGATCTCAGTTTTGACCTATACCAGGGCCAAGCGCTGGGAATCATCGGGCGCAACGGAAGCGGTAAGAGTACGGTACTCAAGCTGATTGCGCGCATTTTACGGCCGACCAGCGGGCAGGTGATGGTTCACGGCCGTGTCAGCGCGCTGCTCGAGCTGGGCGCCGGCTTTCACCCCGATCTCACCGGACGCGAAAACATCGCCCT
>JBJYWP010000055.1:0-3190 GCA_046259485.1 Promineifilaceae bacterium (SeqCode)
TCGCGAAGGTGGCTTGACCGTAGGCGCCGGCGTCATCACCGATATTCTTGATTAAGGGTAATCAAGATTAAATTATTTGATTTATAACACGGCGGTCGCCGGCTTCTTACCGGCGACACGCCCTGTTTTGTGAGAATACAATGGCTAAAAAGGCAGTACGCAGTTACATTATACTTGCATGCGTTGATTGCAAAGAGCGGAATTACATCACCGAGAAAAATCGACGCAACGATCCGAATAGGATAGAGCTAAACAAGTATTGCTCGCGTTGCCGGAAGCATACGATGCACCGGGAAACGCGATAGGAATAATGCGCCCCATACGCGCTTAGGGGGTTAGCTCAATTGGTAGAGCGACGGTCTCCAAAACCGTAGGCTGCGGGTTCGATTCCTGCACCCCCTGTTTATGAATAGTTATCAGGAAGCTGGCTCGGAAGTGACTGATCCAGCTTCCTAAGTATTAGGCAAAAGAGGAGCGATAATAGTGTCGCGAAGTAAAACTGCAACTGAAAAACAGCAGAATCCAATTTCTAAATATTTGCGCGAAACGCGCGGTGAAATTCGTAAAGTTACCTGGCCTACGCGCGAGGAAGCCTGGCGCTTAACCGCTATCGTTTTAGGTGTGACGCTCGCTGCAGCCGCGTTCTTTTGGTTCTGGGACACGGTTTTTTCGCACGGTCTTCATTGGATTATTCAGCTAATCGTTGGCGTTTAATCCAATCCATTTGGACTTTTGAATAAGACCCATCGCAGACCCGAACAACGCTTGCGCTTAAGACAAAGTGGGTAAACAGGAATGAACGAAGAATTAGAGGGAACAACAACAGAAACCGCTCCGCAAGAAGATGGCGGGGAAATCGAAACGGCCGTTGACACCCTACAAAATGGAGTTGATCAGGAAAGCGTTGACGAAGCCTCACCAGAGGTTTCTAATGAAGCACTTCCTGAAGTTGACGATCCAGGGGTTGTTGACGAAGCCGAAGCGGCTGTTGAAGCTGAGGAAGCGCCTGTTCCTGAAGAATCTGGTGAACATAAGGTCGCCACGGGCTTTGAAATCGACACGGACGCTCTAACCAACGAAGAGAGAGCGCTCCAGGCAAAGGCCATGGCCGCATTCGGGCTTGGGAAAGCGGAAACAACTGAGGAAGAAGAGGATCTTCAAGAAGTTGAAGAAGAGGAAGAGCCCGAAGAGGAAATAGAAGAACTCTTCATTCCCGATGACGGCCGTGCCTGGTACGTGGTTCACTGTTATTCCGGTTATGAAAACAAGGTGCGGCACAGCATCGAGCAGCGGATTGAGACGATGGACATGCAGGACAAGATCTTTGATGTCGTCGTCCCAACAGAAGAAGAAATCGAAATTAAAGACGGAAAACGGCGGACTGTTGAACGGCGTGTTTTTCCAGGCTACATCCTGGTTCAGATGCTGATGTCCGAGGATTCCTGGTATGTTGTTCGAAACACACCTGGGGTAACCGGTTTTGTCGGCATGGGTAATGAACCAACACCGCTGCGGCCCGACGAAGTTGCAAAAATCATGAACCGGATGGAAGCGGAAGCACCGAAGGTGAAATTTGACTTCCAGATTGGCGAAAAAGTACGCATCGGCACCGGCCCATTCGCCGATTTCATCGGTACGGTAGCTGAAATCGATGCCGATCGCGCTAAGGTGCGGGTCATGGTCTCCTTTTTTGGGCGCGAAACACCCGTCGAGCTTGATTTCCTGCATGTAGAAAAGGTATAGGTGGCCGAGCAAGTCGGCCTGGCAAATTCCTTAACAGTCAAAATACAAAGATTTAAACGGTAAGGAGGAGCCCGGTAACGGGCGTCAGGACTCCCCGGAGAATAAAAATGGCAAAAAAAATAAAAGCAGTAGTAAAAATTCAGATTCAAGGCGGTAAGGCAAACCCTGCCCCGCCGGTTGGTACGGCGCTTGGCCCTCATGGCATTAACTTGATGCAATTCTGCAAAGAGTACAATGCTAAGACCTCTAATCAGGTCGGCCAGGTCGTGCCCGTCGAAGTAACTGTCTTTCAAGACAGCAGTTTTTCCTTCATATTGAAGACGCCGCCGGCCGCGGATTTGTTGAAAAAGGCTGCCGGTATCAAGAGCGGTTCGGCCGAACCCAATCGAGATAAGGTTGGGACGGTTACCCAGGATCAGCTGCGTGAGATTGCTGAGATCAAAATGAAAGATCTCAATGCCCATGACATGGAAAATGCGATGAGAATCATCGCCGGTACCGCGGAAAGCATGGGTATCACCGTTATTGACTAAGCAAACACTAACCGTGGCAGAACAGATTGAACCCTGTTCGCGATGACCACAAGGAGATATCATGGCCCAGAGAGGACGTAAATACGAAGAGGCTGCGGCAAAAATAGACCGCTCCAAATTATATTCCAGAAAAGAAGCTGTCGACCTGCTAAAGGAGACAGTGACCACCAAGTTTGATCCCACGGTTGAAGTTCATGCACGACTGGGTGTCGACCCGCGTCACGCAGATCAACAGGTTCGGGATGTTGTTGTCTTACCACATGGCCTTGGCAAATCAGTACGTGTGCTGGTATTCGCCGAAGGCGAGGATGCAACCCGTGCAGAGGAAGCAGGCGCTGATATTATCGCCGATGCCGAAACGATCAAGAAAATACAGGATGGCTGGACCGACTTTGATGTCGCAATCGCCGTACCATCGATGATGGGCCAGGTCGGCCGTTTAGGTCGTGTTCTAGGCCCGCGCGGCTTAATGCCGAATCCTAGAGCGGGAACAGTTGCCCCAGGGGAAGACCTCCCCCGCTTGATTGAAGAAGCGAAAGCTGGCCGCGTGGAATTCCGTATCGACCGTACATCAAATATTCATGCACCCTTTGGAAAGGCAAGCTTTTCAGAGGAGCAGTTACTGGATAATTTACAGGTCATCCTTGATTCGATAAAACGTGCACGACCGGCTTCTGCCAAAGGCGCTTACGTAAAAACCCTTACCTTAACCAATACTATGGGCCCTGGCATCAAAGTTGACCCATCTGAGGCATTGTCGTAAGATTGTATTTCGATGCCCTCGTTGATTATCGGTATTTGTCATCAACATGACCTCCGGTAAGGGCAACATTAGTTAACAACATTTTAAATAGTGTTTTCTCTACCAAAGACAGCTGGTAGCAACTGTTATTGGTCGCTTTAATTTCCAGCCG
>JBJYWP010000056.1:0-57659 GCA_046259485.1 Promineifilaceae bacterium (SeqCode)
GCCGGTGTCCAAGCTCAAGTAGATGTTTCGTAGCTGTCCAGGCCCCGAACTCATTATCGACCGTGATACTGGGTAAATCAGGGTAGAAAGAGTCAACAATGACGATGGGGATGCCAACTTCCAAAACATGCTCGAGATCATGTTCGTCCGGCAGCATAGAAAGGATCAGCAAGCCGTCAACCAGGCTGCGCTGGGTTATATTGGTTAAAAGCTCTTGCTGGTTCTCACTATTTTCCACGTCAAAAAGCACCAAATCATAGTCGCTGTTGCCTAGCACGGAAATGACGCCTTGCAGGCGCCTGACTACGGAATCATTGGTGAAGAAAGGGACAGTGACGCCTAAAGCCATCGCTTTGCCACCGGAGAGGTAGCGCGCAACTGAGCTGGGAGAATAATTTAATTCCTCAATGGCGGTTAATACTTTGAGGCGCGTGCTTTCGCGAACAGATTCGCTGTTATTCAGCACGCGTGATACGGTTCCCACTCCTACGCCGGCCTGCTTGGCAACGTCTCGAATTGTCACACCGGTAGCCATGTCTCTTCTTCTCTAAAGTGCCAATACAACGGAACGGTCAGGGGATAAACCGTCGATTTGGAACCGGTTCCAAATCAATTACATGATACATCAGCGATTTTAAGATGTCAAGACTAATTTGGAACCGATTCCAAACCAGTTGCCAGGCACTTTATAAGTGTCTGGCAACTATAGAAAACGGCTGCCCCCGACGTTCCCGCGTATTGTTTCCGGAAATCGAAACAATACGTGGGAAACCCAATTTTCACATAACCAGATTGGTCCGGTCTCATCGATTTGATGTCACAATAAACGATGACTCCAAACTGGACCACTTTTGTGCAGTTTTACATGTTGCGCCGGTACTCACCCCCGACTTCATACAGCGCATGTGTGATTTGTCCCAGCGAACAGACTTTGGCCGCCTCCATCAACACGCTGAAGACATTCCCACCGCTGGCGGCCGTTTCTTTCAATCGCTCCAGCATCTCCTGTGTCAGGCCGGGATAGCGCTCGTATAGCGCCTCCACCCCTTCTATCTGCAAGGCTTTCTCTTGTGGCGTCGCCCGTATCACTTCTGAGGGAATGATCGTCGGCGACCCTGCATCAGAAAGAAAAGTGTTCACGCCAATGATCGGCAGCTCCCCCGTATGTTTTTTATGCTCGTAATAAAGCGATTCATCCTGGATCTTACCCCGCTGGTACATCGACTCCATGGCGCCCAAAACACCACCGCGTTCGGTGAGCCGGTCAAATTCAACCAGCACCGCTTCCTCAACCAGATCGGTCAGCTCCTCGATGATAAAGGCTCCTTGCAGCGGGTTCTCGTTATGAGTCAGGCCCAGTTCATGATTGATGATCAACTGGATGGCCATTGCTCGCCGTACCGACTCCTCCGTCGGCGTGGTGATCGCTTCATCATAGGCATTGGTGTGCAGCGAGTTGCAGTTGTCATAAATGGCATAAAGCGCCTGTAAGGAGGTGCGAATATCGTTAAAACCAATCTCCTGCGCATGCAGTGAACGGCCGCTGGTTTGGATATGGTATTTCAGCTTCTGCGCCCGTTCACCGGCCCCATACTTCAACTTCATCGCCTTAGCCCAAATGCGCCGGGCGACACGGCCGATTACAGCGTACTCCGGATCGAGGCCGTTGGAAAAGAAGAAAGAAAAATTAGGCGCGAAATCATCGACATCCATGCCCCGCGCCAGGTAATATTCGACAAACGTAAAGCCGTTAGCCAGGGTAAAAGCGAGCTGGGTGATCGGATTAGCGCCGGCCTCGGCGATATGGTACCCGGATATAGAGACCGAATAGAAGTTGCGCACATCATGTTCGATGAAATACCCCTGCACATCACCCATCAGGCGCAGTGAAAACTCGGTGGAGAAGATACACGTATTTTGAGCCTGATCCTCCTTGAGGATATCGGCCTGTACCGTACCGCGGACGGCGGAAAGCGTGCGCGCCTTGATCGCTTCATAAGTCTCCCGCGGCAGCACCTGGTCGCCCGTGATGCCCAGCAGCAGCAAACCCAGGCCGGAATGACCTTCGGGTAGATCACCATTATAAGACGGCCGTTCCAGTCCTTTGTTTTCATACAACTCGACGAGTTTTTCTTCTGCCAGGCTTTCCAACTTATGTTCATGGATGTAAAGCTCGCACTGTTGATCGATGGCCGCATTCAGGAAAAAGGCCAGCATCGTCGCCGCCGGACCGTTGATGGTCATTGAAACCGAGGTCGCGGGATCGCAGAGGTCAAAACCGCTGTAGAGTTTTTTAGCATCGTCCAGGCTGGCTACAGAAACGCCGGAATTGCCGATTTTGCCGTAAATATCGGGACGCCTATGCGGGTCTTCACCGTAAAGAGTCACCGAATCGAAGGCCGTGGACAAACGCCGGGCAGGCATATCCAGGGAAAGATAATGGAAACGGCGGTTCGTTCGTTCCGGCCCACCTTCCCCGGCGAACATGCGCGTGGGGTCCTCGGCGCGACGCTTGAAGGGAAAGACACCGGCCGTGAATGGGAACTGCCCGGGCACATTCTCTTGCAGACGCCAGCGCAAAATATCCCCCCAGGCTTCGTATCGCGGCAAGACAATCCTGGGCAAAGAGGAATGAGAAAGCGTCTCCGTTTTCGTTTGCACTTTGATATCACGGCCGCGAACCTGATAAACAAATTCAGCCGCCCTATATCGTTCCTGAAGGTCCGGCCATTCTTCGATCAGCTTTTGATTGGTTTTTTCGAGACTCTGTGCCTCTTCTTCGTACAGCGCTTCCAGCTTTCGGCGCAGCGAAAGGTCATCCTCGCCAATCGCTGCCAAAGCCTGGCCAATACCGTAAAGGCGGTTGGCAGCGGCCGACTGTTCGGCCGTCCAGGCATCATAGGCACGAATCGCCTCCGCAATTTCCGACAGGTAGCGTACCCGTGCCGGGGGAATAATATGCAGCTTTTGTGCTTGATCCTCATCCGAGCCGCTCACTGCTGCTGGCCCTGCTTTACTCTCTTCTCCTAGAACAGCCATGATCGCAGGGTAGAGGCGGTTGGTGCCCGGATCATTAAACTGAGAAGCGATCGTACCGTATACCGGTGTTTCCTCATCCGTCTTATCAAACCACTGCCGGTTACGGCGGTACTGCTTGCGCACATCGCGCAGGGCATCTAAGGCGCCTCGCTTGTCAAATTTATTGATGGCCACCAGGTCGGCAAAATCGAGCATATCGATCTTTTCCAGTTGGGTAGCCGCGCCATAATCTGGGGTCATCACGTAGAGGGAGAAATCGGCGATGTCCACGATCTCCGTATCCGACTGCCCGATACCCGAGGTCTCCAGGAGGATCAGGTCAAACTGCGCCGCTTTGAGGATTGCCAATATTTCACGAATAGTTGCCGAGAGGGCCATGTGCTTCTGCCTGGTTGCCAGAGAACGCATGTAAACCCGCTGATCATAAACCGCGTTCATGCGAATCCTGTCTCCCAACAGCGCGCCGCCTGAACGTCTTTTAGAGGGATCGACGGAAATGATAGCCAGATGCTTGTGTGGAAAGTCGACCAGATAGCGGCGCACCAGTTCATCGACCAGGGAGGATTTTCCCGCCCCGCCGGTGCCCGTTATGCCCAGTACCGGAGGCTGGGCCAGCGTTTGCAGCCGCTTATGAACTTCTTCGAGGATTGGCTCTACAAGCTGCGGCTCATTTTCAACTGCCGAAATCAATCGTGCCAGCGCGCGATCGCTAACCCACTTCTTGACCTGCGGCAGGATGGCTGTCTCAACCCCGCCGTTTTCGCCGCTGGGTGCGAGACGGCCGTAAGCCTGATCAATCGCTTCGCGCCATTTCGCAGCATCAAGCTTACCTGTCGGGAAATCGGCCTGCGAAAGCAAATCGTCGATCATGCCTTGCAGGCCCATTGCCCGCCCTTCGTCAGGGGAATACAGCCGCGTCACGCCATAAGCATGCAGCTCCTCAGCCTCATCCGGCAAAATCGTTCCCCCACCCCCACCGAAAACCTTCACATGTCCGGCGCCTCGTTCGCGCAGTAGATCGACCATATACTTGAAGAACTCCATGTGGCCGCCCTGGTAGGAGGTAACGGCCACCGCCTGGGCATCTTCCTGAATGGCCGCGGCGACGATTTCCTGCACCGAGCGATTATGCCCGAGATGGATTACTTCGGCGCCGGAAGCTTGCAAGATGCGGCGCATAATATTGATCGCCGCGTCATGACCATCGAACAAAGAACCGGCGGTGACAATACGGATTTTATTGGTGGGTTGATAGGGGATATCTTTTTCCATAGATTTAAAAAGGGCCTTAACCCAGTTCCATCTCTATGCCGCCGAACTGGCCGGCAACAAGATTATAAATTACCGAACTGAGAATTCCCAAGATGAAACCCATAATCCCATAAAATATTGGCATCACGATAATCGCTCCCACGCCGGCAACAAGACCTACAAACGCATTTCCCGTCGCTTCACTTGCCGCCACGCCGCCGACCAGGCTGACGCAGGAAAATATTGCCCCGATTATCAGGCCAAATATTGCGTACATTAAGCCGAATATTTTTCCGACTGTAAGCGGCGAAATCTTTTTTATTTCCACTAAACCTTTTTCCATTTTTTTCTCCTTCTATAGAATATTCGTGTGTTATTCCAAACGCACTTCGAGATCCTACCCAGTGTACCATAACTTCAAAATCAAAGTCGGAGCGAGGCAATTCGAACTCGCCAATCTACTGCTTTCAGATAAACTACTCTGTGGCGAAAGCTCATTGCAGCAAACATACGGCGCATCATCATGATAAATTTACCGATAACGTGTACAGCACCAGCATCTCATCTGCAATCCCAAATTTCTAATTCTACAAGAGTAAAGGAGCCTACATTATGACTGATCGAGAGACCTATACGGTAAAAGTCGCCGGTTTAACCCGGCATTTTCCTCTATTTGAGGTCGCTCCCGGCGTGCGTATTGCTATTTTCAACATGCTTGGGGATACGTTTATCGTTAAGGCAGGAGCGGCGGCATTGGCTGAGCTGCTTAAGGATATACCTGGGGAAGTGCTGGTAACGGCCGAAGCCAAAAGCATCCCTCTGATTTACGAAATGAGCGCCCTCATGGGTCTACCATACGTCGTCCTGCGTAAAACGTATAAATCCTATATGGGCGACGCGATCAGCGCCGAGACACACTCCATTACCACAGGCAATTCACAAAGCCTTTACCTGGATGAAAAAGATCGTAATCTTGTTGCCGGCAAGAGAGTGATCCTCGTCGATGATGTCGTCAGCACCGGCAGTACGCTGCAAGCGATGCAAGATGTTCTCGATCGCGCCGAGGCGGATGTGATCCAGGTTGCAGCCATCTTCACCGAAGGAGATACCGATTGGTCGCAAGTCATCGCCCTGGGTAATCTGCCCGTTTTCATCGACTAATAACAGATTGGTCCAATTTAGTAATGAGCGTTTCTCACTTTAGATAGTAAAATTGGACCAATCTTATTTACCCTATGACATCCGCCGCCACCCTCTCCATCTACCGCCATCTCTTTGCCTCTGTCGCTGAGGAGATGGGCGTTACTCTGAGCCGGACGGCCTACAGCCCCAATATCAAAGAGCGGCTGGACTTCAGCTGCGCCCTCTTCATGGTTGATCAAGGAAAGCCGCAAATGCTGGCTCAGGCGGCGCATATCCCGGTGCACCTTGGCGCTATGCCCGCCTCGGTTCATGCGGCCGTCGCCGCCTGCTCTCCCATCGCCGAGGGGGATGTTGTTTTACTGAACGATCCTTTCCAGGGCGGTAATCATTTACCGGATTTGACGATGGTCTCGGCGGTTGGATTTCGGATTGCGGATTTCGGATTGCGGGATGAAGAGGGTTCTCAATCCAAAGTTGATCAGAAAGAGCCATTATTCTATGTAGCCAGCCGCGCGCACCACGCGGATGTCGGTGGGATGTCTCCCGGATCAATGCCCCTGTCCACCGAGCTGTACCAGGAAGGCATTATCATCCCTCCCTTGAAAATCGAAACGGCCGAAGGACGTAATGAGGCTGCCTGGCAGTTAATCCTGCGCAACGTGCGCACGCCTCTAGAACGCGCAGGCGATCTGGCGGCGCAGTTAGCCGCCCATAAGATCGGTGCACAGCGATTACGAGAGATTGTGGATCGCTATGGGCTCGAGGAAGTTGTCAGTCACGCGCGGGGCTTGATCGATTACGCGGAAAGCTTGACTCGCCAGGCAATCACAGAGATTCCAGACGGTTGTTTTTCCTTCCAGGATGTAATGGATGACGATGGCCAATCGGGCAAGGCCATTCCGATCAAGGTGACTATTTCCGTCAGCGGCGATCAGATGGCGGTTGATTTTGCGGGCACCGCACCCGCGGTTGGCGGCAATATCAATGCCGTGCCGGCGATCGCTTATTCGGCCGTTGTCTACTGTCTGCGCTGTACGGCGCTGGCGATCCTGGAGATCGATCTGCCGATGAACGAAGGCGTGTTCCGGCCGTTATCAATCCACTTACCGCCTGGCTCCCTGCTCGATCCCCCCGCAAACAGAGCCGTGGCGGCCGGCAATGTCGAAACCTCTCAGCGCATCGTCGATGTCGTCTTCGGAGCGCTGGCGCAGGCTTTACCCGACCTCATTCCTGCCGCCGGCCAGGGTACGATGAACAACTTGACCTTCGGCGGCAGCAACCAGGAACGGCCGTTTGCCTATTATGAAACCATCGGCGGTGGTTCCGGAGCCGGGCCACGAAGCAGCGGCTGCGACGGCATCCATGTGCACATGAGTAACACTCTAAACACGCCGGTTGAAGCGCTTGAATACACTTTCCCAATCCAGGTCGAGGAATATCGGCTGCGTCATGGGTCCGGGGGTGGCGGACAATTCCACGGCGGCGACGGCCTGGTGCGGGCTATTCGCTTCCTGACCCCCGCCAGGGCGACAATTACGAGTGAAAGACGGCGCTTCCCACCCTACGGGCTGCAAGGAGGTGATCCCGGCCAGGCGGGACAAAATATGCTTATTCATGAAGGAGAAGCGATCTCTCTGCCGGGTAAAACAGAAGTCACTCTCAACGCGGGAGACATCATTCGTATCGCCACTCCGGGAGGCGGGGGATGGGGAAAATAAAAGTCAGCTTCCGTAAAGGCTCCACGACTATCTCCGGAATGCTGACGGCTGCCGGTCTTGCCGGATTACTGATCTGCTTCTCGTTACTAAATGCCGGCTGCCGGCCTGGGGAGACGGCTCAGCTGTCCGCCGCAGAACCCTCTGTGAGCATGTTGCCAACGGTCGAAACGCTGCCAAAAATCCAGGCGGCGCCCAATAAGAAATCCAATTCGCTCAAGGAACCTTCTCCATCACCGACCTCGACACTCCAACCCACTTCAACGCCGCCGGTAGTTCCCACAGCGACCACTGCAGCCTCACCCACAGCTGTCGCACTGACAAACACGCCCCAACCTACTGCTCAACCAACCGTGATGCCAACGGAAACGGCCGTGCCGCTCGCCAACTGCAGCGAACGCTTTCCGGGGGATGATTTACTTGCCGTTGTGACGCTTGATTTCGGTCTAAGTCGTGATTTCGCCCCCGATGACCTAACTCCTTTAGCTGATTATTTACCTCTCAGCGTAACCCTGGGTTATCCGACCGAAGTGCGGGAGGTCATGCTGAAGCCTCTGGTAAAGATGATCGAGGACATGCTTGCCGCCGGTCTACAGCCTCGAATCCTATCCGGCTATCGTAGTTATATAGCCCAGACAATCGCCTGGAATAAGTGGAATAATCTCTACCCGGACCACGTGTCGATTATCAGCGCGCCACCCGGCCACAGCGAGCACCAACTGGGTACCGTCGTCGATTTTGGATCGCCGGAACTTCCGGGCGTCGTCGGGCAGCCGGACATCGAGTTTCATACCTATTTTTATAAAACCAGCGAAGGCCAGTGGCTTGCCGAAAATGCCTATAAATATGGCTTCACCCTGAGTTATCCCTTGGAAGCATTTGAGGTCACGGGTTTTTATTACGAACCCTGGCATTACCGCTATGTCGGTGAAGATATGGCCCAACAATTACACGAACAGGGCTTGTCTCTGACCGAATACCAACTCGCTGAAAATCCGCCGCCCTGCCTGCCCTAAAATGGTATGTCAAGACTTTGGTTAAAAGGTTGGTTTTCACTTCTTATCCCGCTGCTGTTGCTGTTCGCCTGCACGACGACGGGCGAGCCAGTTGAACAGCAAACTCAGGCCATACTCCCATCGCCAACACAAACCACCACGGTCCTATCTCTCCAACCGCCTCAACCTTCCCCGACCGCTTCGGCAGCACCGCCGGTTTCATCACCAACAGCCCAGTCCACCACAACACCTCTTTCAACACCGACCAGTACGCCCATTCCGGTGATTACTCTGTCCGTCCCTGATTCCTGGCAAGCCCAGGTTCAGGCCGCCTTAGGGCAGTTGAACCAACAAAATCCCCTCCGTTCATGGCGTCTGGTTGATGGCGACCAGGCGGATATACACTTGGTAGAAGATGGCGCCGGTTTAATTATTCGTGAAACAGTCTATGTCCTGGCGGTACCCTTCACGGAAGAGCATGAGGGATTGAGCGCTGAAGAAGCGCAAGAGATTTTGAGGGATGGAGGGGAATTATTACCCATCATTCCCTGGTCGGAAATGAAAGCAGATCAAAAAGCCTTGCGTATCGACGGGCTTGGACCGGATGAAAACGGCTACCCCTTGCGCGAAAGCTGGTCCCTAGTGGCAGATAGTGCTTTCAGCGATGCGGTAAACGACCTGGCGGCGCGCTTAAGGGAACCAGAAAACGAGTCCGTCGTTCATCTGCTCGCGGTCGGCGATATTTCGCTTGACCGATCACTTGGTGAAGCCATACGCCGCGACGATCTGCAATACCCTTTTTCCGCGGTGGCCGATCGCCTGCAGGCAGCGGACATTAGCGTGGGCAATCTTGAGTCGGCATTGGGTGATACCGGCATGCCGCAGAAGAAAACCTATACCTTTCGCGCTCCGCCTGAAGCCGCTGTTTCCCTAGCCTCCGGCGGTTTCGATCTCCTCTCCCTGGCCAATAATCATGGCATGGATTATGGAGCAGAAGCTTTGCTCCAAGCACTTGATCTTCTGCACCAGCAAGCTCTGTCAACAATTGGGGCGGGGAAAAATGACGCAGAAGCTTACGCACCGCAAATCATAGAGGTGAACGGACTCAAGACGGCGTTTTTCGGCTATGCCAATGTCCCGGTTGAGGGCGGCGGGTTTGATGTTGCCTCCTGGACGGCCGAAAATGATAAGCCGGGAATTGCCTGGGCCGAACCGCAGATCGTGGCCGAGGACATAACGGCCGTTCGCGATCAAGTCGACCTGATCGTAGTCCTGCTGCACAGCGGTATCGAATACCTCCCCACTCCCAGCGATGCCCAACAGGCAATCGCCCACGCGGCCATCGACGCCGGAGCCGATTTAGTTATCGGCCACCATGCCCATATCTTGCAAGGCATCGAGTATTACAAAGATGGCGTCATTATTTACGGAACCGGAAATTTCGCCTTCGATATCATCGGACCGCCTGAATCGGCGATATTTCATATCTGGCTCGATCGCGATGGCGTTAGGGAAATCGCTCTAGAGCCGGTCATTGTCCAGTTCGGCGGCAAACCACGTTTAGCGGACAGCAGCGAAGCGGAACAGATTCGCAAACGTTTTTATCAGCTAACAAACCAGCTAAATATCCAATAGCTTTTAAACAAGTAAGGCCGGCTAAGCGGATTGAGTCTATTGGGTAGCCTGATCGGATGAAGTGTTTAAGGAGAGATTCTGGGTTTCGGGCTGGGCCTCAATGATCGTTTCCGGCGTGAACAATCCCAAACGGCCGCTTTCACTCAAGGCAGCTATACTCACGGCATATGTCGTATGCGGATCATAGCCGGTTAACACGACATTCCCAGCTCTTTCCGCGCGTACAAAGCGGAATGCCTCATAAGTGGAAGAATTAATTGGCCGGAAAGAGATCGCATAACCGGCGACACCCGGTTCAACCGGCCAGGTGAGCAGGAAAGTTCCAGGATCTGCCAGGGGGACGATTGTAGGCTGAACAGGCGGTGGGGGTGCACCGGCGGCATTGGCCAGGAAAGCAAGGTTCAGTTGCACTAATTTTTGATGGTAGGCGTAATCGATCAGGCTCCACGTATCTAGATTGGAATTCAAGAGATCCGGGTCTTCCTCTGACTCCATCACACGGACCGCGGGCATACCGAGATTGACAAACTCACGGTGATCGCCATACCGCCCTTCACGATCGAGTGCATCCAGGATCACGACAGGGAAAGTAGGTAGATAATGACCGCCGATCAACTCATAATAACGGGCAAGTTCGCCGGCCGGCGATTGGCTTAAATTTTGGGCGAACATACGCGCCATCTGCGGGATGCCCAGCCGTCCGCCAACCGCATCATAATTTACCACAGCCAGGACATTAAGATTGTCTAGAAAAGCATTTTGAGCGAAATGGCGCGAGCCAAAGGTGCCCTGCTCTTCCGCGGCCATGGCGATGAACATGATCGTCTGGTTCCATTCGCGCGAGCTCATAATACGTGCGGTCTCTAGTAGAAGGGCTACTCCGGAAGCGTTGTCGTTGGCGCCGGTCGCTTTGCTGAAACCATCGGTATCGCCGACAGGCCGGTTGTCGTAATGGGCCATGACGATGATGACGCCATTGCTTGTTCCCACACCAGGCAGCGTGGCCACGACATTGCTTTGATCGGCCGTATTGCCTTTGTAGCTGAGCAAGAAATCATCATAGGAAACCTGGAGACGGCCGTTGCCTACGCGGGTGAACTCATTAAAGATCCAGTTCTTAGCCGCACCGATACCGAAGTTTTCCCTTTCAGTGCTGCTAAAGGAGTTTCTGGTGCCGAAATTCTCCAGCGTCTGCACATAAGCCATCAGCTGCTGCTGCGAAACCAGGTTGATGAGGTCGGCAATCTCGGGGTCAACGGCTGGGACAATATCACTCACCGGGTCCGTGATTTGCTCGGCGGGGATTCCCTCGGTGATGCCCGGAAGGGGCGGCGCCGTCGGTATTGGGGTAGGGATAACCGGCTGGGGCGGCTCTTCTAGAAGACTACACCCCGCTAAGGATAGCAACAAAAGTGCAAAAATTACAAGTAAGATTTGCCGTTTCAATTAGCTTCCCTCAAAATCAAGCTACTCGCTGCCATCCGGCTCTCCGGCGGCCAGAAACCTACTTCCATCTATTATAACATTACTTTGCCGAATTTTCGTAATGATCACACGAAAAGTGCGCCGTTCAGAGCTCTTAGCAAGGAACGGCGCACCTGTTTTTCATCTTTTGAACCTGTGCCAGGTCAACAACAGCCTGGGAAAAGGCTATTCAGCAACCTCATCCACAATAAGCTCCACGGCATCCACAAGCTCTTCAACGGTCGGTGGGGAAATATAGGTTTCCAGCAGCCGGCGCGCCACATCGTCTGTATACTGCTCCGGCGGAGACTTCATGAAGTAGGATGACGGCGCCAGCAGCGGGCCGGACAGGCCGCGATCCAGGCCGATCTTCGCGCAGCGGATGGCATCAATAATGACGCCGGCAGAGTTTGGAGAATCCCAAACCTCCAGCTTGGTTTCAAGCTGCAGGGGCACGTTGCCAAAAGCGCGTCCTTCCATGCGAATGTGGCACCACTTCCGATCGGTAAGCCACGGCACATAGTCGCTCGGACCGACATGCACATTATCATCACCCAGGTCATACGGAAGCTGGCTGGTGACAGCATTTGTCTTAGAGATCTTTTTCGACTCCAGGCGCTCGCGTTCCAACATATTATAAAAGTCCATATTGCCGCCAAAATTCAACTGGTAGGTGCGGTCAAGATGGATACCACGATCTTTAAACAGATTGGTTAATACCCGATGTGTGATCGTCGCGCCAACCTGGCTTTTGACATCATCACCAATAATAGGCAGGCCGCGTTCGCGGAATCGCTCAGCCCAATACTCAGAACTGGCGATAAATACGGGGATTCCATTCACAAAAGCGGTGCCGGAATCCAGCGCCTGTTCTACATACCATTTGGTAGCCATTTCGGACCCGACAGGCATGAAATTGATCAGCACATCGGTATTCGTATCCCGTAAAATCTGGACGATATTGTCTGTCGGTCCCGGCGCCTTCTTGACTTTCATACTCAAGTATTTACCAAGACCATCATGCGTCATCCCACGATAGACAGGGACATTGAGGTAAGGCACATCCGCGAATTTAATCGTGTTATTGGGCTCCGCCCACATCGCCTCGCTTAAATCCTTGCCAACCTTTCCTTCAACAACATCAAATGCGGCCGTAAACTCGATATCACGAACATGATATCCGCCAACGGTCGCATGCATCAAGCCCGGTATTTCCTCATCATCGGCAGCATTTTGATAATATTGCACACCTTGAACCAAAGCACTGGCGCAGTTTCCAACGCCGATGATCGCCACACGAACTTTTCCGTCACTCTCTTTTTTTGCCATTAATCTAACAACTCCTAAAAACAAGATACCAAAATATCAGCATAGCAGCCGACGATCATGTAGTATAGCTCAATTCTGGGCGCTATCATGATCTGTTCACAATTTTCTACGGCTTCGCAGGTTGTTTAAAACCAACCAGGCCAAAACGAATGTGATTATACTCGAGGATAATATGAAAACTATTAGACCGATGCGGTAGGGCGTCGAGACGTACTCGAAAACGAGCTCATGATCGCCCGGCGGCACAAACAGGCCGCGAAACAGGCCGTCTGCCTGGTAGATTGGTACGGGATTGCCATCGATTGTGGCCGTCCAACCAGGATAATTTGCATCCGTCAGGATCAGCAGACCACCGGTGGGGTCATTTGATTGAATAACAACCTTCTCCGGCGTGTATTCTTCGATTTGCGGCTGAACGGGACTTTGCGGCTCCCGTGAATCAATTTCGAGAACGGGCTGTTCGAGATCGCTTTCTATAACGGCCGTCGAGCGAACATCAAAATCAGGATTAAGTAAAACAGCAATCGCTTCTTCACCATCCTTGACAATCTGCCAATCATGTACAAGAAATGCTCTTGGCAGCAGCTCGCTGTTTTCATATATTTTCACATCCCCGGAATGAATGAGCCGGAAATTGCCGGGCACGAGCGCCTGAAATGCCCCATCCCGCGAATCAACCAAGGTCAAACTTTCTAGCGTACAGGCCGTATCTGCTGAACAAGCGCTCACCTCCAGCTCTGCCAGGACGGCCGGTCTGGGGAACAACACTTGATATAACGATTCCCCCAACAGCTCCGGTGGCAAGGAAATGCTCTCGCCCTCGCGAGTCCTGATGGTGACAGTTTCGGGTTGGGCAGAGGCAATGAGTCTGATTTCGGTCGCTTCGAATTCAGGCAGATAGCTGACGGCAGCCGTCTCATCCCCTAGAAGTGTTACAGGGTGCTGGCGATCATAGAAAACACCATCTACCCAGACGTCGCCCGTCTTGTCGGTAATCACAAAGCGTGTGTTGAACAAATCCAACCAGCGTGTCTCAGGAAGGGCGTCGAGATGTTCCCGCAAACGGCCGTCCGTCGTCTCCTCCCCACCGGCCAACAACAAACTCATCAGCCGGCTGTAAGAGCGCAGTGGCAGAATCCCGCCGTCAAAACCATCTATCGAAGCCAGGTCATAAATCATTGGCAAATTAGGGGCGATAATCTCTTTTTGTTTGATGGCTACGATATAATTATAAAGCGCCGCTGCACTTAACTGATCTCCATATACAGCCTCTATTTCCGCCTGATCGCCGGGATCGAAGAAGATGTCGGAAAGACTCAGCATACGCTCCGGGGGCTGGTTTGCTTCGACCAGAAGACGCGTAGTGGACGGCCGTAAATCGAAATAGGCTTCCGGTGTGGTAAGATTGTTATAGGGTAGGCTGCGTGAGGCCAGAAATGCAGTCGACAATCCAACGATCAGCAGCAGGGTCAGAAACACCCGGCGAACTCTTGCATCGTCGAAGAATATGGGGACGGTCAGCAAAACAGCCGCCAGCACTCCCTCAACCAGCCAGCCGCTTACCGTCAAAGAAGACGGCCGTTCAAAAGGCGCTTCCGATCCAAGCGGGATTAACGTGACAAGATATTTCGCCGCAAACCCCCAAACTGCTAATAACAGCAAGACAGCGAAGCATAAAAGCAGGGGAGGAAGCACCTGCCCGCGCCAGATCGCTCGCCTTTCAGTGGCATTGTTGTTTTGGCCTATCCATCGCCAAAGCAAATGCCAACCAATACCGGCCAGAAGTGAAAATCCAAGCGCGTAAAGGACGAGCCAGCGCGCCGGAGCGCGAAAGAAACTAAATCCCGGCAGCCTGGCCAACAACCAATAAACGGGATTGTACGCACCAAGGGCCAGGAACAGACCGCTGAAGGTTAAAGCCAGCGCTGAGAAAACACCTTCGCGCCTGCGCCACTGCCAGCCGCCAATGAAGGCCAGGGCAAAGAGAGACAAGGGCATAAATGCGATATATTCACTGAAAAGCGCCTGGCCAAATGAGGGCAGCAAAGCATTCGCCAGGTGATGGGGTGGCAGAGAAAAGGAGAGCACTTCATTAACCGGTAACCCACCAGCCCTGCTTGAATAACGCATCAACTGCATCGTCGGCAGTAATTGAACCGCGGCCAGAGCCAGGGCCAAGATGCCTCCAATAACAAAAGCGCTGAAAGGTGATAACAAGATAGTCTGCTGCTTAATATCCATCCGCCGGCCGGTATCTCTATTCTGTATATCCTTGATAAAGCGTTGACCCACCCAATCGGCCATGATCCAGATCAAGATCGCCACGCCGGTTATGAAAGTCGTTTGTGTGTGCCCGGCCAGGAGCTGTAATGCAAATAAAGCGCCGAAGGCAATGACTGATAAAACCCATGAGCGCCTGGTCCTCTTTTTGGCAAGCTCTACGGCCAACAAAAACCAGGGCAGCCATGCCAGACCCTGCAGCTGATTGATATGTTCTACCTGCGCTGGCAGGTATCCACCAAAGGCAAAAGCCGCGCCGGCAACGATGGCGGCGCTTCGCGAAAGCGATAGGACGTAGCGGCCTACCAGATAGACGCCCACCGCGGCAATGAAAATATGCAGCAGAATCGATGCGCTGGCCGCGTACGGTGTTCGCAAGAATAACCAGACCGGCCAGTTGAGCGGATAAAAAAAACCGACCTGGCTGTTGGCAAGCATCGGCGCGCCCATGAAAATGGCCGGATTCCAAAATGGCATACGTGCCTGGCGCAGTGCCTCCGCCGCGGCATGCCAGTAAGGGTAAAAGTAGAGGAAGGTATCCCCACGAGCCAGGATGAGATTGCTCAAAGCCATTTTGTTGAAGAACAACAAGAGCAAAGCCAGCAGCACGACCCCTGGTAGAACGGCCGAAATTAAAATAGCACGATTTCGAGTACCCATTCCAAGCCTATGATCAAGATGGTTCTAACAAATAAAGAATCATACCAGGACGTGTATCTGTGTGCAGCACAAGCCGCGGGGTGAAGTTGATTTCTTCAACTCGACGTAAAACAGGAGCTGCGCTCTCATCATCGGGCACAACCAGGTAGCGATCGCCGGGCGATGATCCAAAAACCTGTAAGTCATCTACAAGGCCCGTCGGATGCGGGAACCAGCTGGTGTAGACGCCTTTATCGATAAAGGCATAACGCCAATGCCAGCTAAACCAGTGATCATATAGCACTGTGCCGTAAGGCGCCTGGTCTAAATATTCAGCAACCTCCCAGGCTCCCCTATCCGCGTTGCGCTGTCCTCCGACAGGGAAGAGACCCTCACGCGCGGCGATGGAGCCGGGCAGCTGTAGAATCGCGAATAGGGCGAGAATTAGGACAATGGAGATCAAGGGCTTAGGGCTGGTCCGGTTTCCACGCAGCAATAGTCCCTTACTCAACAGGCTAATTCCTCGACCGGTAATAACGGCCGATAACGGAACAAGTGGCAGTAAATAACGATCCCAAACGGAAACGGCCACCAGCCAATGAAGGGCCGAAAATCCGAGAATGAAAAGGATTATCAGACGCTCGCCATAAGCGGGCGTGCCCGGCGATTTCTGCGCGGAGAACCAGACAACAAGGATACTTGCCAGGAAAAGAACAATCATCAGGCCTGACCCGAGCATAACCGGCCAAAAAGCAGCCCAGCCGGCCAGGCGCGGCAGCAGTTCCCAAGACCAGGCCGGACGCAAGCCTCCATAATTATTTATCTGGGCTGACCATAAATCCAGGCTGCCGCTGCGGATAAATTGCCAGGCAAGCAGCAAGAGAAACGGCGCTAAAAATCCGGCGATCATGCTTTTCCACTGCCGCCGCTCCCACCCGGCCAGCCAGCCAAGACCGCCTAGTAAAGGCAAAAACAACCAGGCCTGGTACTTGGTCAAAACAGCCAGGCCGAAAAACAGCCCGCACCATCTGGGCCGCGATCTGCCCGCGATAAATAGTAGGGCGGCGATTAAGAAGGCTGTTAAGAGGGGATCGATAAAGGCCGTGGGGCTGAATTGGATGGCCATCGGCGACGTGGCCACCAGCAGCGCAGCCAATAAAGTAGACAGATTATCGTGAAACAGACGCCAGGTAAAAACGGCCGTGAGCGGCACAAGGAGTATCGAAGCAATCATATTGGGCGTTCTCGCCGCCCACTCAACAGGCCCAAACATAGGAAATGCGAGGGCTTGAAGATAGAAAAGTAGGGGCGGTTTATCCACCGCCTGGGTGAGCAGTAAGGGATCGCACCAGATGGCTATCAATCGCGCCCAGCTGGCAAAAAGTGCTTCATCGGCGTGGAAATGGTTGCCGAAAAAACCCGGGAGGCGCAGTCCGGTGGCTAATAAAATAATGAGCAGTAATAGTACCCGGCTGGATTTCTCAATACCGGGAGAGTACCTAGTCAACAAATCGGTATTTTAATAGATAGTAGAGCGCTTTGGGACCATCTCGCCAGGGGCTGATCTTTTTACCTTCTTCAAATTCACGGCCGTTATAGGATATGGGCACTTCGTAGATTCGGTAAC
This sequence comes from Promineifilaceae bacterium (SeqCode), assembly GCA_046259485.1. Lineage (GTDB taxonomy): Bacteria > Chloroflexota > Anaerolineae > Promineifilales > Promineifilaceae > JAACFF01. The sequence goes on from JBJYWP010000056.1 coordinate 17,118, forward strand.
CGCGCTTGAGGACCTTCGATGTAATTTCCGGCTCAAATTCAAAACCCTTGGCTTTTAAAGGGATATCGCGGATGACGTCCGCGCGGAAAACTTTATAGCAGGTCTCCATGTCAGAAAGAATCGTGTTATACAGGATATTGGTCACCAGGGTCAGGAATTTATTGCCGACCATATGCCAGAAAAACATCGTCTTAGTCGGCCCGCCCCGAAAACGAGAGCCGTAAACAACTGCCGCGCGCCCTTCCTCAATTGGTTGCACCAACGCCGGATAATCGCGGGGATCGTATTCAAGGTCGGCATCTTGAATGAGCATGATGTCACCGGATGCTAAACCAAAACCAGTGCGTACGGCCGACCCCTTCCCTTGATTCCTTTCTTGTAGATGGACAACCACGCGATCATCAAGTGTCCGCACTTCATCATATAGATTACGGGTGTTGTCTGTCGAACCATCGTCTACAATGATTAATTCGTCCACACGGTCAACAGCCAAGACGGCCTTCACCGCCGGCACCAAGGTCTCATCTTCGTTATAGACGGGCATTATGACTGATAATTTCACACTATCTCTCTTTCCTGCTCTTTTTGCTCTGAACCAATTGATACTTCGCTTCTGCAACGCAGGTCCAATCACCCGGCGTTGCTCAATAGCCAGAACTATTTCCTTCTTCCGAAATCGAGGCGAATTATAACACCCGACTCTGAGCACGGGAAATCAAGGGTGCGCCGGTCAATCTACCTTTAACTAACGTTCGCGATATAATCCCTCTATGTTATCTGAAATCAAAAATCTCGTACTGGATATGGATGGTGTCTTATGGCATGGTGAAACGCCGGTACCCGGCCTGGTGCAGTTTTTCGAAACCCTGGACCAGGTTGGCATCGGTTACGTTCTGGCCACGAATAATGCGACGAAGACAGTCAACCAATACACGGACAAACTGAAGCGATTTGGGGTGGATATCGCACCGGAACGCATTCTAACATCGGCCGAAATTACCGCTGACCATCTACAATCTCATTACCCCCTAGGCTCAGCGGTCTATGTCATAGGCGACAAAGGGCTTTTCCAGGCAATGGAAACAAGGGGCTTTGAAATTATTACCCCAGACGAAGTTTACAAAGGTGCGAGACCCTCCCTGGTCGTTCTGGGATTTACGGCCGATGCAGTCTATAACCAACTGGCGATGGCCGCCTTATTGGTAGAAAATGGTGCGGCATTTGTTGGCACCAATCCAGACCCCTCCCTCCCCACAGAGCTGGGTCCGCTGCCTGGCGCTGGAGCGCTTCTGGCAGTCATTTCCACATCCACCGGAGTACAGCCACAAATAATTGGCAAACCACAACCGATCATGTTTGAACATGCGCTTAAGCGCCTCAACAGTCAAAAATCCAACACCGCCATGGTCGGCGACCGTCTCTCAACAGATATCGCCGGAGCTAAAGCAGCCGGCCTGTGGGCAATTTTGGTATTGTCCGGAATCGCGGAGACGGAGAACATCCAACAGGCGGAATATGAGCCTGATTTCGTCTTCACCGACATTACTGAATTAGGCGTTGAACTGCAACGGGCGGCACAAGATTAACAATATGACCTCCTCAATCAGGGAAACGGACAACAAAGAAAATCTCTACGATCTTACCTTTCCCGCACTGGAGAAGAAGCTTCTCGATCTGGGTCAGCCGGCATATCGCGCCCGCCAAATCTGGGATTGGATGTACAAGCAGTTCGTTAGTGATATCGAGCAGATGCATAATCTTCCACGGGCGCTGCGCAGCGAACTGGCTAATCTCTATACCCTCGACACCTTGCAGCCGGTGACCAGTCAGGAATCCAGTGATGGCCAGACAGAAAAGGTGCTGTTTGGCCTACAGGACGGGCAGTTGGTTGAGACGGTCTTAATGAAATACGCACGGCGGCGCACCCTCTGCATCAGCACCCAGGCCGGTTGTGCGATGGGCTGTGTTTTTTGCGCGACGGGGCAAATGGGTTTCTTCCGCCATTTACAGGTCGGGGAAATCGTGGCTCAGGTCCTTTATTTCGCTCGCCGGTTGGCCCTGGAGGGTGAGCACGTCACGAACATTGTGCTGATGGGCATGGGTGAACCACTGCACAACTATTACAACACTTTAGAAGCTGTGGACATACTCACCGATGATGCCGGGTTTAACCTCGGTGCGCGTAAGATCACGATTTCAACAGTAGGCCTGGTACCAGCCATCCGCCGATTCGCTGATGATCAGCGTCAAATAGGCCTGGCGGTCTCATTACATGCGGCCACGGATGAGGAACGGGAACGCCTGATCCCGATCGCCAAACGCTGGCCTCTTGTTGAGCTGATGGACGCCTGTGATTATTATATTGAAAAGACGGGCCGGAGGCTCACTTTCGAATGGGCTTTGATCCAATTCGAAAACGACACCCCTGAGCAGGCGCAAGCACTTGGCAAACTACTGCAAGGTAAATTATGCCACGTAAATCTGATCCCGCTGAATCCTACAAAAGGGTATTCCGGTGGGCCATCAGTGAGGGATCGAGTTGACGCGTTTCAGGATGAATTAGCGGCTTTTGGTGTTTCGAGTTCGGTTCGCGTCCGGCGAGGTATTGATATTCAAGCAGGGTGCGGACAACTACGTGATCGGCACACGTCACAGGCTTGAATTTCCCAAATATATCAATTTATAGCCGAATCTTTTTTGAGTCTGTATTTCAAGTTTTTAGCAGCCGATGTACCAGCATGGATCATCCTGGTTTCCACCGGTTCTAATTTCAAAATGAATATGCGGGCCGGACGAATTCCCGGTATTGCCAACGGCGCCGATCACATTGCCCTGATTCACCACCTGCCCCGGATACACATTGATGGCGCTGAGATGGCCGTAGAATGTTTCAAAGCCGTTTCCATGATTGATCACGATAAGATTGCCGTAACCGTAAATATTCCAGCCGGCAAAGGTCACCGTGCCCGTATCGGAAGCAAACACGCCTGAACCTTCCGCCAGGGCGATATCGATACCGGGATGGCCATACCAGAATTTTTGCGTGAAATTACGTGAACCGACGGGATAGACGAAGGTCCCCGTTCCCACAACCGCGGGGGAGATGCCGCTCCCGGAGGTAGGACTGCTTACCGAGCTCAAAGACGGCGGTGTCCAGATAAATACTTCAGCAATTGCACCGGGAACCAATATCTGAGTTTCAGGGTACAAACGGTATGGGAACTCGAGGTTATTGGGTTCGTAAGCGATGATGTCTTCAACCGATATTCCGTATTTTTCTGAAATACTTTCCAGGGTATCACCCTGTTTCACATCATGCAGGACACCATCCAACGGTAGGATCGTCAGTTCCATACCAGGCTGCATCAAACTAGACTCCTGGCTTAGAAACGGGTTCCCACCCAGGAGTGTCTCTGTTTGAATACCATATTTATAGGCGATGCCGGAAGGCGTGTCGCCGCGCTCAACCACATATTTTTGAAATTCGTGATGGGGGCGTTTGCCTTCGAAAGTCTCCGGCACCGGAGCCGGTGAGATGGAATTATCACTGAGGATTGGAACTGTTTCCTGATCGGTGTCCAGGGCTATTGCCGCGGTGTCGCTGGATGGAAGCGCTGTACTACGCGGCGTCGCTGAAATAGGGACTCGGTTTTTACTAACTTCCTCGGCCCGAACCCCTAAACGGATACCCATTGCTAAAAGCAATACCAAAAGTAATACGATAACCAGTGCCGCGAACGGCGGAAAACGATTTTCCCTTCCCATAGTTCCAATCCAGGATGCTATCACAAAGAGTAAAAGAAAAAAAAGCGGGTCACTTGAGTGACCCACTTTTCTCAAATTTGGCTTATATTAACAAAACCGACTTGCGGTTTTAGATCATGTCTTTGGTTAAGGTTTCCAAAAATTCGTAGTTTGTTTTTGTGCCGCGCAAGCGCTGCAAAACCGCCTGCGTTGAGCTGGATATGTCGTAACCAGGCGTATCCATCAGGTGTCCTAGCATCTGGCGCATTACGTAAACGCGAGCCAATTCATCACCTGAAAGCAGGAGGTCCTCACGCCGTGTGCTGGATCGTTCTATATCAAAGGCGGGGAAAATGCGGCGTTCTTGCAGGCGGCGGCTCAGCAAGAGTTCCATATTACCCGTGCCCTTAAACTCTTCGTAGATGACATCATCCATGCGGCTGCCGGTGTCGACCAATGTCGTGCCGATAATTGTCAGACTGCCGCCATGTTCCACGTTACGAGCAGAACCGAAGAAGCGTTTGGGCGGGTAAAGAGCACCCGGATCAAGACCACCGGACAAAGTTCGTCCGCTGGGGGGTACCGTGAGGTTATAGGCGCGAGCCAGGCGGGTAATCGAGTCTAAGAGAATGACCACATCACGGCCGCCTTCTACCAGGCGTTTCGCACGCTCAAGAGCCATCTCGGCGACGCGGCAGTGCTGGCGCACCGGCTCGTCGAAAGTAGAGCTAACTACCTCACCTTCGATTGAACGATCCATATCCGTCACCTCTTCGGGTCGCTCGCCGATGAGCACAACCATCATATGGATGTCCGGATAATTGGTTGAAATGCCGTTGGCGATTTCCTTAAGCACGGTTGTCTTACCAGCTTTAGGCGGCGAGACAATCAGACCACGCTGACCACGCCCAATCGGCGCTACGAGATCGATCAATCTTGTTGATAGAATATTCGGGTCTGTTTCAAGTCTCAGTTTCTGGTCAGGGAAAATAGGTGTGAGGGTGGAAAATTTCGGCCGTCTCCGCGCTTCTTCCGGACTCATTCCATTCACCGCTTCGACGCGCAGCAGACTGTAGTATTTCTCATTGTCTTTAGGGACTCTTACCTGGCCGAGGACCATATCCCCGGTACGCAAACCAAGCCGGCGTATCTGTGAATTCGAAACGTAGATATCCTTTCGTCCCGGCAGTAGATTTCCGGAGCGCAGAAAACCCATCGTCTGCTTATCATCCTCAATAATTTCAAGGACACCGCCCTGGAAATTGAGGCCTTTCGACTGGGCATTAGCAGCCATAATCTGAAAGACGATATCTTGTTTTTTCATGGTACTGAAACCTGGTATATCCAGGTCGCGCGCCATGGTTCGTAATTCACTTAGTTTTTTCTCTTCAAGTTCACCAATATCCATGCATTAACTCTCCGCTTAGAGTCTTATCTCCAGGCTAAGGCTCTTATTCTGCTTAATTGACACAAAAACCTGATCGCATTTTCCAACAAACTTGCTTTCGATTTATTATTCGGGGTGAAACCGGCTAGAGGTTACATGCCGGCACAGATAGTTTGTCAATTTTTCGCGTGTTATCGAGGATTTATCAAAGACTCCAATATTTGGGCCCAGGAAGTATACCATGAGGGCAATATGGCGTCAATGGCCGCTTTCTTTCCTTTCTTCCCTCTTAAAATGTTCGATACGCTCGACTAAATACCGGTTTCCAATAAACAATGGCGTCCGTTGGTGAATCGAATCAGGCACGATCTCCAAAATCGATTGATTCCCATCCGAGGCGTAGCCACCGGCTTGTTCAATGAGGAAGGCGAGAGGCGCCGCTTCATAAAGCAGACGCAGCTTGCCATTCGGCCGTTTCAATTCTGCCGGATAACAAAAAACACCGCCGCGCAGTAGATTGCGATGAAAATCAGCCACCAACGACCCAATATAACGGGATGATAGATGGGGATCATCACCCTCCTGCCCTTGTAGCCAGCGCAAATACTTTTGCACACCGGACGACCAGCGCTGGTAATAAGAAGAATTCACGCTGTAATAGGCTGGTGGTTCCGGCAGCCGTAGATTGGGATGGGATAACAAGAATTCACCCAGCTCCGGGTTCAAAGTAAATCCGTGAACCCCCTGCCCGGAACTGTAGACCAGCATGGTACTCGCGCCAAAAAGAATATAGCCCGCGGCGACCAAATCTCTTCCCGGCTGAAGCACATCCTCCAACCGGCCTCGCAAGTCCCAATCCACCGTCCGAAAAACGCCGAAGATCGTCCCGATACTAACATTCACATCGATATTCGATGAGCCATCCAGGGGATCATAAACAAGTACGTAGGAGCCTTTGCGAAAGCGGTCGGGAATTTGAATGATTTCTTCACGTTCTTCAGAAACCATCGCACAGAGCCGTCCTGTATGGTCAAAAATATTGAAGAGCGTTTGGTCAGCAAAGACATCCAGAATTTGCTGCTCCTCACCCTGGACATTGTCCACTCCGGATTGCCCAAGAATGTCCACCAAACCCGCTCTGTTTGTCTTACTGGCGATTATTTTTGCCGCGAGGGCGATGTCGTAGAGCAGATTCGTAAACTGCCCCCTGGCATAATCAGGCTGCTTCTCGAGTATAAACCGTTCGATGGTATTAACTGTATAGGGCATTTTGGCTTTGTTTAAATTGGTTTCAGTGGGTTAGAAAACAAAAACTTTACGATTGAATAAAGCTAATAATATAAAAGGCTATTGCGGTTGTCCACATCAAAGAATCGATTCGATCCAGCGCACCGCCATGACCTCTGAAGGTCTTGCCTGAATCTTTTACACCGGCCTCTCTTTTAAGTAGTGAAATGCCAAGATCACCGAGAGGCCCTACAATCGAAATCAACATTCCTAATCCCAAAGCCAAGACCATAGGTAGATGCAAAATATACGCTGTTAATAAGGTGCCGGCCGTACCGATAATGACGCCTCCAACATATCCTTCGATCGTCTTGTTCGGACTGAGGCGGGGAGACAGGTGATGTTTTCCTAATACATTTCCCGCCAAGAACTTGCCGACTACATAGGCGGCCGAGTCTGCCACCCAGGTGCTTACAAATACCAGTATCGTCCACTGCCAGCCCATGGGCTCAATCTCGCGCAAACGGAAAAAGTGAGATGTCAGCCATCCCAATAAGACAACTCCGCCAACCATAATCATCCAGGTAGGTAGTGCGATTCCGTCTGTTCGTGTTTCATATAACCACAACGAATAGGTCAATGATATAAGAAGGGCGACAACCATAATTACGGAAGTTATAGGTGGATCGGCCCATTGCGCGGCGGCATAGAAGGCGAGTGATGAGGCGCAGAGAATCCAGATAGATGGCAACAAGCCTAGTTTTTGGGCCAGCTGTCCGTATTCGATTGTGGCCGAAAGGAGAATCAGCGTCAGGGGAATAAAAAAGTATAAACCGCCCAGATAGGTCAGGTATAAGGCCAGAGGTCCCAATGTCAGGGCGATAATAGCGCGTTGGGTAAAATTGGACATAGAAGCCCGGTGTTGCTCTGGCGAGAAGTGGTGTTCTTGCTAAGAACTACGTATTCTCTTTTACCAAACCAAATCTCCGCTCTCGGTGATTGTAGGCAACAATCGCCTCGTACAATTCTTCACGGCCGAAATCAGGCCAATAAGCAGGCGTTGGATAATATTCTGCATAGGCTGCCTGCCAGATTAAGAAATTGCTGATCCTTAGCTCTCCGCTGGTACGAATCACCAGATCCGGATCAGGTAAACCGGCGGTAAAGAGATACGAACTGAACAATTCATCGTTCAGTTCTTCCGGTTTAATACCATCAGCCAACATTTGCTGCACAGCGTGGATGATTTCAGCCCTCCCGCCGTAGTTAAAAGCGACGTTGAGGATGAGGCGATCGTTATCTTTAGTCAGTTCTAAAGCATTTTGGACCTTTTGCTGCAAGGTCGGGTTGATGCCGCTGAGGTCACCCAGATGATGCAAACAAACCCCCTGGGCATGGAGTTCGTCCAGCTCCTGATCGAGGACGCGCGCAAAAATGCGCATTAAACCGCGTACTTCGCTTTCCGGCCTGCCCCAGTTTTCGGTAGAGAAAGCATAAATGGTTAAGATTTTAATATCGAACTCGACGCAGGCGCGTACAATGCGGCGCAAATTTTCCGCGCCGGCACGATGACCTGCCTGCCGTGGCAGCCCCCGTTGTCTCGCCCAACGACCATTGCCATCCATGATGATGGCCACGTGTCTGGGCACAGTCAACGACGAAGTATCGAATGTCTTTTCCTGGGGGCTAAACATGTGCCCACCTATACTTCCATAATTTCAGCTTCTTTCTTCTCGCCGATCTCGTCTATTTGTTTGATATACTCTTCGGTCAGATCATTCAGATCATCAATACCGCGATGCAGATCATCTTCCGTGATCATCTTTTCTTTTTCGAAATCACGTAGATCATTCAAGGCATCACGACGCACATTTCGAACGGCCACCTTTGCTTCTTCTACACGCTTGCTCATCATTTTGCTCAGATCACGGCGGCGCTCTTCAGTCAAGCGTGGGATGTTGAGGCGAATAATCTTGCCATCATTATTGGGCATTATTCCCAGATCAGATTTCAAAATAGCGCGTTCAATCGCCGGAACCGAACCGGCATCATACGGTCTAATGGCTATCTGGTGTGCTTCCGGAACTGAAACGACCGCCATCTGGTTCAAGGGAATTTCGCTCCCATAATACTCGACGACGATTCTGTCCACCAAATGCGGATTGGCTCTCCCTGTCCGGAAAGCAGCCAGATCTCCGGTCAAAGATTTCAATGCCCCATCCATGCGGGATTTCGTTTCTTTCATTAAATCGCGAATCATTATTACTTCTCCCACCGAAAGTTTAATGTGCCGATATTGTAGTCCCCACGGTTTCACCCTGAATCAATCGCTTTACACTATCATCTTGCCAGAAATCGAGGACCACAATTGGCATATCATTTTCCATACAGAGTGAAACGGCCGTTGTATCCATGACGCGAAGCTGCATATTTAGGAAATCTAAATAGGTCAATGAATCATAACGCTTGGCATCCGGATTCTTAATCGGATCATCGTCATAGATCGCATCCACCTTGGTCGCCTTGATCAAAACCTCAGCATCCAATTCCACTGCCCGCAGCGCTCCTGCCGAATCAGTTGTAAAGTATGGATTTCCGGTACCGCCGGCAATGATCACAACTCTTCCCTTTTCAAGATGGCGAATGGCTCTGAGGCGAATAAATGGTTCAGCGACTGTCCTCATTTCGATCGCAGTCTGTACCCGGGTCACAATCCCGACCCGTTCAAGAGCATCCTGGAGAGCGAGGGCATTCATAACCGTTGCGATCATGCCCATATGATCAGCTGTCGCGCGCGCCATTCCCTCGCTTGTCCCTACGGATCCTCTCCAGAGGTTTCCTGCGCCAATGACCATTGCGATTTCTACCCCTAAATCATAGACGTCCTTAACAATCTCTGCAACCTCCGCTGCACGCATGGGGTCTATACCATATCCATCCGGTCCGGCTAACGCTTCTCCGCTCAACTTCAGCAGGATTCTATCATAACGGTTTTCACCCATAATAAACTCTCTTTTCCTCAAACCTTGGCTTTGTGAGATGACAATAATTGAAAGCGAACTGGATTTAATTACAAATAAGGGCGCTCTTGCGAACGCCCTTAAAACATTAATTCTCTGAGGGGTTATATAGCCTCGCCCAATTCATACCGTTCAAAGCGGCGCACCTTGATATTTTCACCGGTGGTGCTTATCGCTTCTGTAATCAGGTCTTTGATTTTGACCTTTTCGTCGCGAATATAAGGCTGCTCAAGCAAGCAAACTTCTTCGTAATATTTAGCCATCCGCCCGGATACGATTTTCTCTACGATCGCTTCCGGCTTACCCTCGGCTTGGGCCTGTGCACGTAAGACGGACAGCTCTGTTTCCAAATCTTCTTCGGAAACATCTTCTACGTTGATATATTTGGGGCTCATCGCCGCGATCTGCAGCGCCAGGTTATGGGCCAAATCGGTGAACTGCTCGTTACGAGCCACAAAATCTGTCTCGCAGTTTAACTCAAGGATAACGCCCACGCGGTTACCGGGATGGGCATATAATTCAACAATCCCCTCATTCGCATCACGATCAGAGCGCTTTTCCGCACGAGCCGCGCCCTTTTGGCGCAAAACCTGGATGGCCTTATCCATATCGCCATCCGTTGCTTCAAGGGTTTTTTTAGCTTCTAAAACGCCCGCACCGGTCAGCGTGCGTAATTCTTTCACCATGTCTGTTGTGATCTTCATGATTAGTTCCGTTAGCTCCTAATAGTTCTTGCCGGCTTATGCCACCGTATTCTTATTCCTCTTCATCGAATTCCAGGTCTTCAATAGCTTCTTCGATCTCTTCTATGATATCTTCCTCTTCATCGAGGTCTTCAACCCACTCATCGGCGAGATCGTCTTTTCCGCGCAGCTTGGCCAGTGTGGATTCACCCAGCAAAACCTCATCCTCGACATTACCCATTCCGTCGAATTCTTCGTATTCATAGGAGTCGAAGTCGGAAATCTCCTCATCGGTGGCTTCCTCGCGCATCGCCTGCCCTTCAATTGCCGCATCAGCCATTTTACCTGTAATCAATTTAATGGCGCGAATGGCATCATCGTTGGAGGGAATGATGTAATCAATGTCGTCGGGATCAGAATTGGTATCGACAACACCGATGATCGGAATCTCCAGAATATTGGCTTCGTGAACGGCCGTTTCTTCGTTGTTAACATCAACAATGTAAAGCAGCTCAGGAAGCGTGCGCATTTTGCGAATACCACCAAGACGGGAATTAAGCTTCTCAATCTCACGATCGATGCGCAGTCGTTCCGTCTTCTTTAATTTGTCAAAATCACCCGCCGCACGGCGCTCTTCCAGCTTGTCCAGGTAATCGATCCGCTGGCGAATTGTCTGCCAGTTGGTCAATGTGCCGCCTAACCAGCGTACATTTACGTATGGCTGTCCGGCGCGTGCCGCCTCGCGAGCGATCGTATCCTGTGCCTGTCGCTTTGTACCTACGAAAAGCACCTCTCCGCCTTCGGCGACGGTATCACGAATAACATCATATGCTTCTTCGATCATCACAATTGTTTGTTGAAGATCGAGTATATGAATGCCGTTGCGCTCCGTGAAGATGTAAGGTTTCATCTTTGGATTCCAACGACGGGTTCTGTGTCCAAAATGGACACCGGTTTCCAGTAGTGACTTCATTGAAACTACGGCCATGGGGGTATTCTCCTTTCTATTGTTTTCAACCTCCACGCCCTTCAACCTGACCAAGGACTTGCACGGCCGATTGCGACAGGGCAAGGCTCAATACTTGAACCTTTCCACTGCTAAGCAAGCACATCTCGGTCAGTCCAGGCGTGTGTAAGATGTTAATTTTTCCCTTGTACCCAGGGGATACTTACCTTTAGCTGGCAAGCCACTCAATTATAATGATTGGCTGCCTTCAAGCAAATTTGGGAATAATTTCTAATGATCTTCCTGACCGGCTATTCATCCAGCAAGATGACCGGCTCTTCGTAGAAGCGTAACCGGCTGTGCTGCATCTTTTCAGCCAGGAACTCATCGAACCAGGCACGCTTTTCGCTCAACGATTCTTCTTGTTTAAGGCGCCGCAGATCGGCATTTAAGCGCAGAATCCTTCCCGGAATAATGAATCGTGACAGGCCAGCGGGCAGCAAATTACCATCCCTGGCGGCATCAAATACTTCGTTCGGTACAAATTGAGGAAAAACAGCTACCGTTTTCATATGAGGAAACTGCGCTATCAGCCGGTCAATATCCGTGATCAGCGTTCGCTCCACCACACCCCAAGTCGAATAAGCGTGAACCAATTTCTTCATGACCGAAAGGCGGTTCACGCCTTCTTCCTCCTGAGCCACGGTCGCCTGCCCCTGTTCGTCGAGGAAATAGCAGAGCGTTTGCGGTTCTTTGAGCGCCTTTGGGATGTCTTTCTTTTCCAGGGGAAGCAGCTTTATGCCGCTAATCCTTTTTAATTGTTCAAAGAGATCGGATAACGGCTTATCCGGATTGATGATTGCATGGAACCACGTATGCAGCTGGAAGTCAGTCTCCGAGGGTTCAACAACCTGAACGATCAAGTAGCGATAGCCAAGGCGTTTTAAGGAGGCATAACGTGTCGCCCCATCCAGGATTATATAGCGTCCCTTCCAGCGAATGGTGATTGGAGGGTTCACCAGCCACCTGTCAGCTTCGAACCTGGCCATCAGGCGCTGCACCCTTTTGATGTCGATTTCTTCATGCGGCGCTACCTGGGTGACCGATACCAACTCCAACGGTAGAGCTTTGTTGGATCCGGCGCGGCGCAATAGATCGGCGATTTGCTCGGCGACGGAAAGGCAAAGCTTAGGCCGCTGTTGATCGATGATCGCGGTAATATGTGGAGACAATAAGACCCTGTCATGGCTGCGCAGCAGATCAGACATCGGGCTCGTATCTTGCACGCTTGATGGAAGCTCAGACAGCGCTGCGCCGGCAATTTGTCCTTTGTCCAACGCAGCCAATAAAGCTTCTTCATTGACAAGATCGGTATGACCGGCGTTTACCAGGAAAGCAGAATCTTTCATATAGGCCAGTTCTTCACGGCCGATCAGGTGTTCAGTCTCAGGATTAAACGGGACATGCAGGCTGATAAAATCCGCCTCTTGAAGCAGGGTTAGTAAATCGGTCACTTTAACCCCGCTGGTCACGGCCAGCTCAGGCGTTAAACGCGGCTGGTTAACCAATACGTTCATCCCGAATGCGGCAGCGCGTTGGGCGACTTGCAAACCAATACGGCCGAAACCGATGAGACCTAATGTTTTTCCAGCCAAGCCACTCAAGCGAAATTTATTATCCAAAAGCAGCATACGCGCGATCGTGTGTTCGGCAATGACCACGGCATTGCCGTCGGGGACATAACATATTTCAATCCCAAAGGTTCGCGCTGTGCTGACATTGATATTGTCCGGGCGGGTTGAAGGCGTACCGATCGCTAACAGTTCATAACCGTTTTCGATTAATGGGGCGCTGACCTGCTGCTCCGGACCGACAATGAGCGCCTGGTATTCGTCGGTAATGGATTCAAACGACCCCTCCCAATCATGGCAGCACAACTCCACATCAGCGACCTGCTGCAAGACGGTAAGTGCTTGAGAGTCAAATTGATCGTCCGTGATAAGGACGCGTGGACGTGTTAAGCGCAGCCGGGCCGGTTCACTTTTCACAGTCTTTGAGATATTTATCTTACCGGCCGTCTGGGGCTCTGTGAAGAGATCGTCCACGGACAAAGAAGTGTTTCCCCCACTAAGGATCACGCCGGCCCGTTTCCCCTGACCCGCATAGGAGCCGGAGAGCAGTGGAGCCAGAGCAACGGCCGAACTGGGTTCGACGATAATTTTCAGGTAGCTCCAAATAAACTGCAGGGTATCCTTGATTTCCTGTTCGGTCACGGTGCGCATATCATGGACATAACGGCGCATGACAGCCAGATTGCGCTCGCCGATGAACCTCGTGCGTAATCCGTCGGCAATCGTTTCCGGAACATGGTCGAGCCTGATGATCCGATTTTCACGCCAGGATTGGTTGGCGTCGGCAGCGATAGCCGGTTCCACGCCGGTGACGCGGCATTCAGGTGACATTGCAGCCGTGGCTAAAGCACTGCCGCTGATCAGGCCGCCCCCGCCAACCGGCGTAAAGAGCAGGTCCAGAGGCCCGACTTCTTCAAATAATTCTAATGCGGCCGTCCCCTGGCCACGGATGATGTCATTATTATCATAAGGATGAATGAGGGTGTAACCGTGGCGGTCGATAAAGTCGGCCGTTACTTTGTCGCGATCGATGGCCGGGCAAAGAACGATGGTCGCACCATAGCCTTCTGTTGCCTGCCGCTTAACCGGCGGAGCATCTTCCGGCATCACGATTACGGCCGAAATGCCCAGCAGCTTCGCCGCCAGAGCTACCCCTTGAGCATGATTTCCGCTGGAATGGGTAATAACGCCGGACGCCCTCTCCTCTGGGCTGAGACGGCTGAGCGCATGGTAAGCACCCCTGAATTTAAAAGCGCCGACGCGTTGAAAATTTTCACACTTTAGAAAGACCTCGCAGCCACATCTTTCATTTAAAGTGCGCGAGGTAATCACCGGGGTCCGGTGAACAATTCCTTGTAGACGTTCGGCGGCGGCCAGGATATCCTCTGGCTTCAATAGTTCGTCCATCATCCGGGAGGAGGAACGGGCAAATCTTCAACGGCCGTGTCCTTCCACTTTTTCCCCTCGTCAATGAGCATGACGGGTATACCATCGCGAATCGGGTATTTCATACCCGAATCATCACAAACCAACCAACAATTGTGAACGAGCTCAAGTCGCCCCGGATCTTGTCCCAGCGATTTATCATGCACGGCAACCGGGCATCGCAATAGTTCTAACAGGTCAGGGCTTATAACGGGTTCATCAGCAGCGTCATTCATTATAATCCTCTTTTTCAAAAGACGGTATTCTACCTCGCCAAAATAGAGCGCTCAAATCACATAAATCAAGCCCTAGAACCTGGCTCGACAACCTTTTTTTATTCAGGCCAGGTGCGTTCAACCAACGCCGGAAGTATCTCCCCGGCCGGCCCATTCAAAACAAAGTTCATTGCCGAAGATATTGGTGTAGACATTGGATTGACTTCAACTGTTGGAATTCCCTGTGACATCGCCTGCGTAGGTAATGAGGCGGCAGGTTGAACCAGAGCGGAGGTACCAATGGAGAAGAAAAGATCACAACCGCGCGAAGCATCATAAGCACGATTCAGCGCCTCTCTGGGAAGGGTCTCCCCGAACCAAACGACATCCGGCCGCAGCAGCCCGCCACAATAATCACAGCGCGGCAGGTCCTCGCTATACAAATCCAACTCCAATTCCTGTTGATCAAATAATTTCGTCCCACAATCAAAACATTTCGTGCGGGCGATGTTACCATGTAGTTCAATGACATCTTGACTGCCGGCGCGTTGATGCAAGCTATCGATATTTTGCGTGATCAGGGTGAATTGGGGCACGTGACGCGCCATCTCAACCAGGGCATAATGGGCCGGATTTGGTTTCACTGCGGCGATAAGCTCTCGGCGCCAGGCGTACCATTCCCAAACCAGCTTGGGGTTACCAATAAAAGCTCTGGGAGTAGCCAGTTCTTCGGGATTATATCTCTCCCATAGACCCGTCTGCGCTTCACGGAAGGTCGGCACGCCGCTTTCGGCCGAGATGCCCGCTCCAGTCAAAACTGCCAGATGACCGGCATTAGCCAGCAGGGATATGAGTTCATCGGGAAATTCTATCATTAGATCCTTTTATGTATTCAGCAGTATGGTTGCGAGTTCAAAATAAATCAACAAACCGGTCGCATCGACGATCGTAGAAATCATGGGACCGCTAATCACGGTGGGGTCGATTTTAAAGCGCTCGGCGACCGTTGGTACAATCGTGGCGACAGAAACAGCCCAAATCACTACAAGCGGTAACGTGAGGGCAACCACCTGAGCAATGCGCCAATCCCGCGTCCAAAACATCGCTATGAAGAGGCCGACCACCCCCATGCTCAAACCCAAGAGCAGGCCGACGGATACTTCCTTGCGCAAGGCCTGGAACAGGTTCCCAATATGAACTTCATCCAGGGTGATCGCACGAATAATAGTAGCAACAGTTTGTGAGCCGGAGTTACCTCCCGTTCCAATGATCAGAGGCACAAAAATCGTCAAGGTGATTGCCGCCTCTAATTCCTGCTGGTAGAGCTTGGTTACTGTGCCGGTGAGCGAGCCTGCCAGGAACAGCAGCAGAAGCCAACCAATACGCTTGCGAAAAACTTTGAGAACTGAAACGGCAAAATAAGGCTGCTCCAACGGTTCAGAACCACCAAGGCGTTGGATATCCTCGGTAACCTCTTCTTCAAAAACGTCGAGCACATCATCTACAGTAACGACGCCAAGCAGGCGATTCTGATGGTCGACTACCGGGATGGCAACATAGTCATAGCGAGAAACCATCTCCGCCAGATCTTCCTGGTCGGCATCTACGGGCACGGTGACAACATCAGCAATCATAATCGATTCGATAGTGGCCCCAGGTTTGGCGAGGACAAAGTTGCGCAGAGGCACCACGCCGATTAACCTGTCATCACGATCGACGACATATAAATAAGCCAGGGTTTCCGGCTCCTCCAGCGAACGTAAGTAATCCTCTGTTTCGGCGACGGTCCAATGACGGCGAATAGCCGCCACATCTCTAGACATCAACCGCCCGGCCGTTTCATCCTGATAACCGAGAAGCTCGCGAACCTCCTGCGCCTCTTCGTCTTCCATAAGGTCCAGCAGGCGATCCGCTTTTGGATCGGGCAGGTCTTCCAAAAATTCGGCCGCATCGTCCATGGGCAGTTCATCGAGAAGGTCCGCCAGGTGCTCTTCGTCGACGCGCTCCAACAGTTCCTGGCGCACGAGACTGCCTGTTTCATCCAACACTTCACTGGCCGTTTCAACCGGCAGCAGTTCGAATATCTTCACCGCTTCTTCAGGAGAGAGTTGGTCCAAAATATCGGCGATGTCAGCCGGATGAATCTCTGTTAATAAAATATGGAGTTCATCCATCCGATCCTGTTCAAGGAGTTCTTCTATTTGCTCATGAGAAATTGTCTGGGTTGACTGATCGTTCATAATGCTTACTCCCACTTGGAGCCTGAGGATGGTGAATTTGAAGGCTTCTGTGATCCGGCATTAAAGCTCAGAGACACAAAGTTCAATTATAGCCAATGTGCTTAAGATCATGAAAGATCAATATTTGGCTGACGGCCGTAATTGATTGATTTAGACATCGATTCCGATTAAGATTATCTCGTCATGATCAGAACAAATGGTTTGAGTAAACGCTTTGGAGATTTTACGGCCGTAGACAACCTGACCCTGGAAATTGATTCCGGTGAGGTCTTCGGCTTTCTAGGCCCTAATGGGGCGGGAAAAACCACGACCGTGCGCATGCTTACCTGCTTGATTGAACCATCAGCAGGCCAGGCATCGGTGTTAGGGTATCAGGTGGGGCAGGAAGACCAGCAAATTCGCCGCAGCGTCGGCCTGCTTACTGAGACCCCCGGCCATTATGATCGCCTTTCAGCCTGGCAAAACCTGACCATATACGCCAGGCTCTACGAGGTTGAACAGGTAGAGAGACAGGTCGAGAAATATTTGCGATTGCTTGATTTGTGGGAACGACGACAGGACCCCGCAGGATCATTCAGCAAAGGGATGCGTCAAAAATTGGCTATCGCCCGCACGCTGCTGCATGAACCACAAGTCCTGTTCCTGGATGAACCAACCGCGGGTCTGGACCCACAGGCGGCGCACTTGATCCGTGAATTCATCGAAGAGTTAAAAGAAGAGGGGCGGACGATATTCATCTGCACCCATAATCTGGATGAGGCGGATCGCCTCTGTGATCGCGTCGCTGTTTTCAAACAAAATCTGCGCGTTGTGGATGCGCCGGCAAATTTGAGGAGACAGGTCTACGGCCGTCGCATTTCAATCCAACTGGCGCAGCGTGCTGCTGTTTTTAGCGATCTTATTACGGCCGTTCGCGGACTCCGCGAAGTCGAGACAAATGACTATACCTTAGCTTTCAACACGGAAAATCCGGAAACAGACAACCCCGACGTTATCCGGCAGCTGGTGCAGGCGGGAGCGGACATTCAATTTGTAAACGAAGAAAAACACACGCTCGAAGAAGTTTACCTCAATCTCATAGGGGACAAAGCTTCATCTGCTATCGATGAGGTTAAGCGCAACAGCTGATGGATAAGATCAAGACAATCATCTATAAGGAATGGGCTGAGGTCTTTAAAAACCGCATGGTGCTGTTCTTAACCGCCTTCCTGCCCTTATTTATGGCCGTGTTACCGCTTATAATGCTGTTTATATTCAACACCGTAGATGAGGATATGAGCAGCATGAACACCGGCAGTGAACAACTCACGCAGCTCTTCAGCGAAATTTGCAGTGGCTTATCAGAAACAGACTGCTTGCAGGTTTACACCTTGTCGCTGTTTATGTTTATGTTCATGATCATCCCGGTCGCTATACCGGTCACAATCGCCGCTTACAGCATTGTCGGCGAGAAAACAACGCACAGCCTGGAACCACTCTTGGCGACGCCAATTAAGACGAGTGAACTGCTGTTGGGAAAGGCGCTGGCAGCCGTGATTCCGGCAATTCTTGCAACATGGCTCGCCTATTTCATCTTTTTGATTGGTACCTACTTCCTGGTAAGTGACGCCGTATTCAGGCAAATTCTCGATCCGATGTGGATACTGGCCATATTTGTCGTCGGGCCGCTTTTAGCCTTACTGGCTGTTTGCACCAGCCTGATGATTTCCTCGCGCACCACCGATCCACGGGTTGCCGAACAGCTTTCAGCGTTAATTGTTCTCCCCCTGATCCTCGTTGTAATCGGGCAGTCTCTCGGCTTGATCTTGATCAACAGCCAGGTGATCCTCTTCATCGGTGTTATCGTCGCCGTCCTTGACGTCATCATGGTGATCATGACTGTGCAGCTGTTTGGACGGGAAACAATTCTGACACGCTGGAAATAAGGCGGCCGGCTTTAAATCTGATTATCAGATTTTTGCCCTTGACATCCTGAAGAAGCTATGTTAAATTAACGAACGGCGCTTAAAGCGACTACTAAATTCGAGAGGTAGATAAATGAGCATGATGAATCAACAGCACATCTTCACCATTTCTGGTGATTGCTTTAACCCTTCTCGGAGTGCGCCTGCTTGCTGAAAGTCATCATAACGAATGCTGAGCCGCAGCGCACCCGGTGCCTGCGGCTTTTTTTATTGCTGTCATAAGACAGCCCCTTTGTATCAAAAAGGATGTAGGCAATACCTACGTCCTTTTTTGTTGTCAACCTGTTCTTAAAGAGTCGAATGTTTGAAGCGAGGTATGTAAATGATTAAAGCCATTATTTTTGATGTCGGCGGTGTGCTGCTGCGCACGGAAGATCATGCCTATCGCCGGCGCTGGGAAGAAAAGCTTGGACTTCAGCCCGGCGAAGCAGAAGAAATCGTCTTTAACAGTGAAATAGGCCAAAAGGCCCAACGAGGTGAGATCAGTGATGATGCGCTTTGGGCCTGGGTTGGCGAACGGCTCGAATTAGGCCCGCAGTTCGACTCTTTTAAGAACGATTATTGGGCCGGTGATGTGCTGGACGATGAGCTGATTGCTTTCATCCGTACCTTGAAACCAACCTACCAAACGGCCGTGATCAGCAATGCCACCGACCGGCTGCGTGAACTTCTGGCCAGCCTGGACATTGCTGATGCCTTTGATGTCATCATCGGCTCGGCGGAGGAACGGATCATGAAACCGGATGCAGCCATTTATCGACATGCTCTGGAAGCTCTGGACCGACGGGCGGAGGAAGCAGTCTTCATTGACGACTTCCAAAGAAATGTAGATGGGGCCAGGGCTATAGGGATGAAAGCAATCCTTTACCGGCCAGGGCTAAATATTGAAACAGAATTAGCGAATCTTGGCGTCCAAGCGCCTGGAAAAAAGGAGAAGATTTCATGAACAAAGAAATGCAGCAAACTATCTGGGTTTTTAAGAATGATCAATCAGTAAACAGAGTAATGGAAAAGATAGAGACAAAAAAGAGATTAAGAACAAAGCTTAGATAAGGGGCGAATGGCCGTGTCGTTGAATCAGGTCGTTTGGTTCCCCTTACATGCGGAGGCAGATCATGAGATCACTAAAAATATTCGTAATGGGAACAATTATTGGCATATCGGTTGGGACGATCTCCCTGGCCATGGCCTATGCCGGCCTGGTCATCGGCGGGGTATCCGACCGGCTGCCAGCGGCGATCCTGGTTTCGACATTGGCCGGTAGTGTCATAGCCGGAGCCCTCTGCGTTGCTCTGGGCTACCTGCTGACACATCATGAACGTTTGCTCGTTGCACCTCTGGTAAGTATCGCCGTTGCTTCGCTCGTCGTCCTACCGGGAAATTATGGCAATGGCTCGTTGGTACCGCCGGCGATCTACGGCCTGGCCATTATAAACGGCCTGATAATCGCCCTTGTAACCGGACCGTTCTGCGCGGCGAAACTCCAATCAGGAAACCGCAGCTAAGTTATTAGAGACAGTTTGGGGGCCTGGCAAACGGGCGTCGGATGATTCTATTCGACGCCCGACAAAATCTGGAGGTTGATATGACACTTGTTCAGGAAATTAGAAAAATAGATCGTCTCGAATTCACCCTGCGCCCGACAACCATGGAGGATTTGGATGCGGTCGTGGCTTTAATCAATAAAGGAGGCGTCGATCAAACCGGACATCCATTGACCGATGCCGTCGAGGTAAAGGCCGACTGGGTATTGCCTTCATTCGACCTAGAAATATCAACGCGCGTCGCCGAAACGGCCGAGGGGCAGCTTATCGGCTATATTGAGGTGTGGGATATCGACGCCATACCCGTTTTAAACTGGGTTTGGGCACAGGTGGATCCCCAATTTGAAGGACTTGGCGTAGGCACGGAGATGATGGAATGGGCTGAGGATCGTCTGCAAGCAACGCTAGAACGTGCCCCTGAAGGTACCCGTATCGCTTATCGTTCGGGAGCATTAAGCAGCCACAAACCCTCCAAAGCGCTTTTTGAAGGGCTGGATATGCAGTTCGTGCGCCGCTTCTGGCATATGATGATCGAGTTTGACGGTCCGCCGCCGGAGCCGGTCTGGCCGGACGGGATCACCCTCTCTTCCTATGCCGAACGCCCGGACTTGCGGGCTATCGCCATTGCGGATGACGAGATATTCCAGGATCATTGGGGCTACGTTTCGCAGCCCGAAGACCACCTGGAAAAAATTTTCCGTGAGATGATCGACAGCAAACCTGATTTCGATCCCGCCCTCTGGTTTCTGGCTATGGACGGGGAAGAGATTGCCGGTATCTGCCTTTGCAGCCACAGTCGTACGGAATACCCTGGGGCAGCCTGGGTCAATATACTGGGAGTTCGTCGTCCGTGGCGCAAACAGGGGCTAGGCCTCGCACTGCTGCAGCATGCCTTTGGTGTTTTTTATAGTGAAGGTAAAGAAAAAGCCGGCCTCGGCGTAGATTCGTCCAGCCTGACCGGTGCAACTCGGTTATACGATAAAGCTGGTATGTCGGTAGTCAAGCAGCAAGATGCTTATGAAAAAGAGATCCGGCCAGGCCGTGATCTCGCCACTAAGTAATCAATTAACCAACAGGCCGGTTCGTTAGCTACCGAACCGGCCTGTTAACTTATTCCGATCTTATGCAACGACTCAATGCTTACCCTATTTATCTGATTTCCAGAGGGATTTCCACCTTCGCCTTTGCCAGCGCGTTCACAACCAGCGCGGTGTATCGTTTTGAGGCGGCGGGCCTCGATCCCTTGCAGCTAGTCCTCTTAGGAACCGCGCTCGAAGCGTCGGTTTTTTTGTTTGAGATTCCCACCGGCGTTGTCGCCGACCTGGTCAGCCGGCGGCTTTCGGTGGTTATCGGCTATGTCCTGATTGGTCTAGGCATGATACTTGAAGGGACTTTCCCAATATTCATCACTATTCTTCTGGCGCAGATTGTCTGGGGCGCCGGAGACACCTTCATCAGCGGCGCGGAGGATGCCTGGCTGGCTGATGAGGTGGGAGAATCGCGGCTGACGGCCGTTTACCTGCGTGGATCACAAATTGCCCAGATTGCCGTTCTAGCCGGAATCGGAGCCAATGTTCTCCTGGCGAATCGCCAGTTGAATTTCCCATTCTTCGCCGGAGGCCTGACCCATCTCCTCCTGGCCGCATTTTTAGCCCTGTTCATGCCGGAAACCAATTTCGAACCCACCCCCGCCGCCGAGCGCAACACATGGCATAAATTGAGGGGCACTTTCCAGGCCGGGATGCAAGCTATTCGCATCCGCCCATTATTAGTCACAATCCTGGGCATTTCCTTCTTTTACGGCTTATACAGTGAGGCGCTGGATCGTTTATGGCAGCCACAGTTCCTGGAAAATGTCACCTTCCCCACCGTCGGTAATCTAAGTTCTGTCACCTGGTTCGGTATCCTGAATGCCGCGATCATTCTAATCACCCTGCTCACAGTTGAAATCGCACGGCGGCGGACACAATCGTTTCAACACCGGCAAATGACAGCCCTCTTGGCCACCTTAAGCGCGGTAATATCCGGCGCGCTTGTGGTGTTCGGGTTGGCCATGAATTTTCCCCTGGCCATGGCCTCCTATAGCACCGTAGCGATTACCCGGCGAACTTTACAGCCCCTTTACAGTGCCTGGATTAACCGTGGCATCCCGTCTGCCGTGCGGGCGACTGTGCTGTCAACCTTCGGGCAAATGGATGCCATCGGGCAAATCGCCGGCGGACCGGCTGTCGGGCTTATCGCTAATCGATTCGGGATGCGCGCTGCCCTGGTGCTGGCAGGGCTTATGCTTTCGCCAGTCCTGCTTCTCTACCGCCGGGCTGCCGGACAGACAACGGCCGTTTCAGAAACAGAAACGGCCGATTTGATCTAGCGAAAGACTTTGTCGCGAGGAGCGGCTTTACACAAGCGCGGCGCCTGTCTGTACACGCCACAGCGAGGCATATACACCATCGACATCAAGCAAATCGTCATGGCCTCCCCATTCGATGATTTTGCCATTTTCCATGACATAGATCATATCCGCGTTGCGCACTGTTGACAGCCGGTGCGCAATGACAATCGTTGTACGGCCGATAATAATCCGCTCCATGGACCGTTGAATAGCCACTTCGGTTTCATTGTCCACGGATGAGGTCGCTTCATCCAAAACCAGAACAGGCGGGTTCTTCAGCACTGCTCGAGCGATGGAGATGCGCTGCCGCTGTCCTCCAGACAACTTCTGCCCGCGCTCGCCGACAATGGTATCGTACCCATCCGGAAGATCCAGGATAAACTCATGCGCTTCGGCCACTTTTGCCGCCTCAATGATTTCATCCAGCGAGGCATTAAAAGTGCCGTAAGCGATATTTTCGCGAACCGTCCCATGGAAAAGAAACACATCCTGGCTTACCAGGCCAATTGCCCGCCTGAGATCCGTTATATTTAGCCGGCGAATTTCCTGCCCATCGAGGCAGATAGCGCCATTTTGAACATCATAAAATCGAAGCAGGAGCTTAACAAGCGTACTTTTCCCCGAACCGGTTGCGCCGACAATGGCGACCGTATCCCCGGCCGGTATGCGCAGGCTTAAATCGCGAATAATAGCGCGCGAGATGCCCGATGCAGATCCGTTTGCACGACGCAGATTTTCCGGATAGGTAAAATTAATGCTGTTAAACGACACGTCCCCCTTAACGTCACTGACCGGCAAAGCATCCGGCCCGCTTATGATATGGGGTTGAACGTCTAATAAATCGAGGATACGCGACGTGGAGGCCATAGCTCTCTGATACAGGTCTAGGGTTTGGCCCATTGTCGTCAACGGCCATAAGAGGCGTTGGGTCATGAAAACTAGGACGGTATAAGCGCCAACATTTAACTGGCCTTGCAGTACCAGAATGCCGCCAAAGACCATAATTGCGAAAAAGCCAATAACGATAACCATACGTATCAGGGGTACAAAAGCGGAACTGAGCTTGATCGCCTGTGAATTACTGACGCGATAATCTTCGCTTAATGCTTCAATGCGCTGGTTCTCGTACGCCTCAGATGTAAAACTTTTGATGGTCGCCATGCCGCCGATATTGTTCGCCAACTGTCCATTTAGGAGCGCAACCCGTTCCCGCACATCTGAGTAACGAGGAGCCAGGCGGCGCTGGAATAGAACTGATCCATAAAAAACAAACGGCATAGGCAGGACCGCCATCCAGGCTACTGAAGGCGCAAGCACGAAGAACATGATGCCGATGACGACGATGGAGGTTAACAACTGGATAATGTCATTAGCCCCATAATCCAGAAAACGCTCCAACTGGTTGATATCATCGTTGAGGACAGCCATCAGGCCGCCGGTACTTTGATCTTCCAGGAAGGCCATATCCATTTCCTGCAAATGAGAATAGGCATCCTGCCTGAGATCATGTTCGATACTTTGCGCCAGGTTGCGCCAAAGAACACTATAGACATATTGAAAAAGCGACTCCGTTCCCCACACCAGAAGGGTCAATATGCCTAAAACCCAAAGCTGTTTTACCGGGTCGGTAATACCAAAATCACCAAGGAAAGAATCTTGCTGTGAAACAACAACATCCACAGACATGCCGATTAGGACCGGAGGCGCCAGGTCAAAAAGTCTGTTGAGTATGGAGGCGATGGTGGCTAATATCGCCTTATTGCGATATTCCTGGCCGTAATCTGCGAGCCGCCTGAGTGGGTTTTTGTCCGTTGAATCATTCATTTGTATAACCGCGTTTGTTGTTTTCGAAAGCTGCGAAAGATGCAACCCTACTTCTGATGGTGCGTACTGTTTTATAGCACATTCGTGAGAGCTTACTGCTCTCCGATATAATAGTCAAAGGAGATTAAAACATGAGTGACAAAAAATTAATGCGTTCAGAGGATAGGATGGTCGCCGGTGTAGCGGGTGGATTGGGTGATTACTTCGGTATCGATCCGACACTGGTTCGAATCCTGTTTGTATTGCTCACACTCTTGGGCGGCGGTGGTCTGGGTATACTTCTTTATATTGTACTTTGGATCATCATGCCTGAGCCTTTCGATATAGTCAAATAAATCTCGCGGCACATAATCGAACCCACTCTCCTCTTCAAGATATGACATAAGCCACGTGACAAGCTGCCCTCTTTTCTGCTAATATGACTATAGAAACAGGTTATATTAAGTAGGGGAGTTTTGCCGTGGACAAAGATTATGCAGCTCTTGCACATGACCTGATGATAATGGAGGCGATGGTTGATGATATGGCCGCCTACCTCGACAGTGACGTTGTCGATTGGACCATCCTTCACGCCAACATGCCCAGGCTCACCATAGGCGGCTATCTCATGCGCCAGCGCCGCCTCCTGGTCTTAAAGGACCAACTGTCCGAAGAAGATCAGGAACGCCTGGATGGAGCCATTTCCCAATTCGACGCCGGGCTTCAAGAACGCGTGGTACGTTTCGAGCGGCGTGCACAGCAGGAACTCCATATGCGCATTGCTGAATGGATCGGCATTTTACGCGATCTGCACCGCCATTCCGCAACGGAAGTAAATCATTACGCCGGTATTGTGGACACACGCGTGGTCATGAAAGAGCTTCTGGATAAACTCCAAACACCTCCATATCGCTTGGATGATGGCATTTTAAAGGAAGTATTGACGATCGATCGCTTACTGAAGAGCCGTTTTTCTGAAGGCGAATTCGTTTGGGAATCTATTTGGGAGGCAGCCTATCCCCGCAGCGAATACTGGTGGTTGTACGGGGTTCCTGACTGAATTTTAGGTCGGATACGGTAACCCACAAATTTATAGAGCTTAGCTATCGGGACTTTGCACCGGCAGCCCGGCCAGTTCCATGATCCGCAGTGCATTGGTGGTGGGGCATGGTCCGGGATGAATTTTGTAGTCAAACTGCATACGGCCGTTTAGCACATCATCACGAAAATGATAGTTGCTGACATTCGGATTGTCCTGTGCCAGGGTGACCAGTTCCAGATCGTGCGTGGCGATTGCCCCGCAGCCGTTTCCACCGATCAGCGCGTTGACATAAGAGCTGCTGCCGATAAGCCTCTCCCGGTTATTCGTCCCTCTAAATATCTCGTCGATTAGAAACAGGAGCGGGACAGCATCAGGTTCCCGCAGGGCATCGAGCAGCATCTTTAAGCGACGGACTTCAGCATAGAAGAAAGAAAAGCCATCGGTCACAGAATCTGTCACCGTGATGGAAGCGTACACACGCAGCGGGATCAGGGACAAAGAATGGGCCAGCACCGGCGCTCCTGATAAGGCCAGGCAGGTATTCATGCCCAGGGTACGCAAGAAGGTGCTTTTCCCGGCCATATTGGATCCGGTGATCATCACCAGGCTTCCTAACTGGTCAATTGTAAAATCGTTGCACACGCGATCCTTTTCTTTAATAAGCGGGTGACCAAGCCCATATCCGGAAAACGGCGCTCCTACCCCATGCACAGGCTTTATCTCGGCAAACGTCGCCGATGGATACAGATAAGCAAAGTTCGCCAGACTGCTCAGCGCTTCCAGTTCATGCCAGATGTTAAGCCAGCCTGGTAAAACATCTGACAACTCTTGTTTTAACCCTTCGAGGCGATAAGCTACCAGTACATCCAGCGGGAAGAAGGCATTTATCAAAAACGCGGCAAATGGATTGTAGCGGAGCCCTGCGGCGGCGAGCAGCCTGTTTGCTCTTGATAACATTTCTCCCAGGCTGCCTCCTTCTTTGTGCAAAGGTTCAATAAAGGACTGTAGGGAGGGATATTTTATGAATGAACGGCGATCAAGGCTGGAGAAAACCGCCTCTAACTGGCGCAGGCTGTCGCTGATTGAAGCGGACTCTTCAAATACCGGCGCCACATGGCGCATCTGGCTAATCGCCACCACCCCATAAATGAACCAGGTGATCAGAAACAGCGACGGCAGCCAACCTTGCAAATAAGCCAGTAACAAGGCGATATTGAGCGGCGCTATCACTAATAAAGCAATCAGTGCTATACGCAAAGAACCCGTGTCCGATTTCAAACCCAACCAGGTCAATAGTTTAGCGCTGGACCACCTGCCCGGCGTCGTTGTTCCATCATAGTCGGTAGCAACCAGGGCGTTCAATGTAAGACGGGTGGACATCGCCGGCAGGTGAATGAGTTCGCGCACCAGTTTCTGTCTCGCAAGCAGCGAATCGAGATCAGGCTCAAACGCCAACAGCCATTGGTGCAGGCGCTCGCTTCCTTCTACAGTAATCGAAAGATCGATCACTCTTTGTAAGGAACGTTCGCCGATGATATCCAAATCGAGGCCAAAGGGGTGTTTGAAACGATCTTCAAGCTGTTCAGCAGCAGGGATATGGTCCCAATCTAGGATCATGCGCGCTTCCTGATCGCGTTTGAGCTGCTGCAAGATTCGCAAACGCAAGGCGGTTGATTCAATTTGTCGATGCCGCCAAACCCAGTAAACAAACAAGATCAGCAGCACCAGGCCAACAACTAAAAAGCCTATAGGCCCCCAGGCGATCAATGCTGCCCCACTGCCGCCAAGCAGTAAAATGAAGGTGATTAAACGCCAGCGAACAATCCGGCGGCTGTCTTCTTCCAAGGCCACCAGGCAGCGCCCCAATCGTTCGATTTGTCTATGCAGGACTTGCAGGCGCTGTTCGTGTCTTATCTGACCGGCGGATTCAGGACAGGTCATCAATAAACAATCCCAGTTGGGCACAGGCTGCGCGGAATTGGCGCCACTGCCCCACCTTAATTGTCACCGCCAGGTCTCCGAGGAACTCACCGATGAAATCGCGAGTTTTTGGATTGTTGCGCAGTGTCTGCAGAATTTCTGCGTCACTAACTCTCAAGACGACAACTGACTCTAGGCGTCCTTCAACGCCCCTTTCGGACCATCGCTCTACCGCCCTTTGAAGGCTTTTAGGCAAAGATGATCCACTTGCCTGGGAGAGAAAGCGCAGTAAACGCTCGATGGTAATTCCCTGGTCTCCGGCCTCAGTTAAAGATGCGGGTGTTAAACGATATGCATAAGTTTTTCGACCATCAACAATTTCCAATTCAGCAATGCGCGCCACCTGAAAACGCAAATAGCGATCGGCATTGTGGGCGACAAGGATACTAGCATCGGGATGGACGACGATCGGGATTTTGTCTTCCTGATCCTGAGGCTGCTCGCCACCGAGCCATCTTAAACCCAAATCACTGAGCCGGAAGAGGGCATCATCCGCGGGGCCGGAGATAATCGTGATCCCCAGCCAGCACATGGGTCCCGTGATCAGGAAGCGAATTAAGCGCCCCTCCACCTGATCCCATGAATCGAATCCGCTGAGATAATCGTTCGTCTGCGCATCACGCACATACCAGGTGTCGTAACTTCCGTCAGGTCGTTGAAAATCGGGATCCGTATTCCTGATGAGGTCCACCAGGTCCGCCAGGGAATACCAGTGGTCCGTTTGCGGTAAGACATCCAAAACGGCCGTTCGCGCCAGAATAGGATCATTTTGCCAGTTATGGCCATCACAGATCAAACCTGGGGTGTGGCACAGATCATTCCAACTGCTTTTACTCCAGGCATCAGCAAGTTCAAAAAGCTGAGCCTCCCGCCCTTTCTTCAACCAATCAACGGCCGAACGAGTCGGCTTCAAACCTGATTCCTCCTCCCGCAGCCAGCCCTGTTCCGCGGCAAGATTTAATAACAGGGATTTTCGGTCAGGATTTTGATCGAGCAGAAAATCATTCCCGGCCGCTTTCTCCTTACCTTCTCCAAATTGTTGTAGAGCGGCGGAGAGCAGCGTTGTTAAATCATCAACACTGTTTACCAAGCCCTTGGAAAGCGCTCCTTCCGGCGGTTCAACAGGGTCCAGAAGGGGTGCCGATTCTTGCTCATCTTCCTCGATGTTATCCGATGGGAATTGATCAAGAAGCTCTTGCGGTAAATAATAAAATTCCAGCACTCCTTCGGCCGTATCATCAAAGGCGCGATACAGGAACCCTCGATACCAAAGCGCTTCCAGCGGGCTGATCGGATCGAGCCAGGGCTCTTCGCGTTCCATACGCCCCGGCCCCATCAAACGAACTTCGCCATACAAGCGGTTGAAGGCCGCCACCGCGGCGCGCCCGCCCTGCGATAC
This sequence comes from Promineifilaceae bacterium (SeqCode), assembly GCA_046259485.1. Taxonomy (GTDB): domain Bacteria; phylum Chloroflexota; class Anaerolineae; order Promineifilales; family Promineifilaceae; genus JAACFF01. The sequence goes on from JBJYWP010000056.1 coordinate 45,760, forward strand.
CAAATCTTGCAGCGCCGCCGACTCCTCCTGGGGGAGAAATGCCAATTCCTGCTGCATATCCAGACGCGTCAAAGCTCTGGCCAGGACATCAACAGCTTCATTCTTCTCCATGCCCGCCAGATCGAGTTCCCACCATTCACCGATAACGCGCAGGGTGATTAATTCATGTTCAATAAGCGCCTGTTCCAAACTTCGCATGTCAGACAACCACCTCTAAAGCAGCGGGCAGGCTGGTGACCATAATTTGATGAACATCATCTTCCGGTACGGCGTATATTTCGCCTTCAATTTGAATCGGCATCGCCTCCTCGGAATGAATGATTATTTGCTTATTCTGGCGCATTTGAGGATAAGGTGTATTCACGTGCGTTCCCTTTATGGCCGAGGAGATCAAGGAGATCAATCTCATTCTTCCTAACATGGGAACGGTACAGGAATCAATCAGGTCATCATCATGCAAGGCGTCCGGCGTCAATAAAAATCCGCCGCCCCCACGTGTACCAACTCCCATGTAGAGAAACAGGGTTTCTTGGCTGACCACTTCATCTTCATCAAACCGTACTTGCAGGTGATAAGGCAAATAATCCTGGGCTAGCGTGGTTAACACGGCGGCCATATATTTAGGGAAGCCGCGCAGCCAGGTGATGTCCTGTGATCGAATAATCACATTGGCATCGAAACCAACGCCTAAATTATTCACAAAATAGCGCCGGCGATCTTTGTCATCCTCCACAAGGCCTACATCAACCAGCCGCGTTTGGCCATTCAAGATATCCCCAACGGCCGTCGATACATCCTTGCTGACGCCCATTGAATGGGCAAAATCATTGCCGGAACCAACGGGAATGATGCCGAGTTTGATCCCTTGCTTATTAGAGAGCATGATGCCGTTGACAACTTCATTGATTGTCCCGTCGCCACCGGCGGCAACCACTATATCATAGCCATCAGCCACGGCCTGTTTGGCAAGCTCTCGCGCATGTCCGGATCGATCGGTCGGCACTATTTCAACCTCAGGCAGCGGCCTGATTATTTCCTTGATTATCTCAAGAAAGTCAGCACCATGTCCCAAATCAGCGTTTGGGTTTAAGATTATCATCGTTGGCATAATTTACGTCTTTTTCCAGCCCGGTTGTAGATTAAAATCCGGGTCAGCCTCGGCGAGGGGTATTATACCTTATTGATCCGCAAGAATGGATTGGAAATTCACCATGACAGTTCTTTAAAGCCCAGAAAAGAATCAAATCACCGATCCATGTTAATTCTTGTCATACAGCGTTGATAAACCCCGATCATTGATTTAAAATGATTGCTGCCTGCATATGTCCGCACCATTAATAAGGAGAAACGATATGGCATCCCTTCTAGAAAAAACACAAACATTGATTCAAGCCAATCTACATGACATGGTTGACCGCGCCTTAGAAGCGAATTCCGTGGCCGTGATGAAACAATACATCCGCGACGCGGAGGACAATCTGGATGAACTCGAAGACGCAACAGCCACCGTCGGCGGAGAAGTAAAAACCCTTGAGCGCAAATATCGCGAATACAAGAAAAATGCCGATGAGCTCGATCGCAATATCGACCTGCTCCTCATGCAAGGAAAGGCGGATTTAGCAGCAGCAGCCCAGAGTGAATTAAACTCCATTCGCCGGTTACAAGAACAATATCAAGAGCAGTGGATACGACAGCAAAAAGAGTATGAAACGCTTAAAAGCGCGCGGCTCAAGCTTGAAGCCAAGGTGCGCCTGATTCGGGAAGAACAGCGAGAAATGGAATCTCTGCTGAAGTTGGCCAAATCCAAGGAAATTACGGTTAAGGCGATTAAAAGCCTGGATGATCTGGAAGGCGTATCCGACAGCGACATTGCCCGAATGCGTGATTCGATTCGCAACCGTCTTGATAAAGCTGACGCCTACAGCGAACTTTATGCTGATCGTCTGGACAGCCAGATGGATGATGCGCTTGGTCGTGCGGAAGTAGACCTGCAGTTGGAAGAACGCAAACGCCGCCTGGGGTTAAGTGAAGCAGCACCGGCTCTGGAAGAAGAGGAAGACGGGGAAGAAGCGGCTTCCAGCCTTGAATAGACAGTTCGTTAAAGATGGCCAGTAAAGAAGACGAAGGGCTCCGCGACCGGGTGCAAAGTGCGCTTCTCCGTGAAGCGATATTTCGCCCTGAAAGTGCGCTGGTCATTTCCATCTCCTTATTACTGGCTGTGTTTGCCCCTCAGGTTGGCTTTTTAGAGTTCATCCCCTTTTGGGCCTGGCTCCTTGGCGGCCTGGCAGCGGAAGGAGCACTGGTTTACAGCAGCCTGACCGATCCCGAATTCGGCCGTAAGGTGGCAGAAGATGTCTTAAACAAGGAGTTTGAGCCTCAGAAACTTCAGGATCGCTATCTCCAGGAACGCATGGACGAGGCGCTGGATTACCGTGTGCGCATCGAGAAAGCGATCCGCCAACAGGACGATTCGCTGATTAAGGATGAGTTGAGCCAGACGGCCGCTCAAATGGATGAATGGCTGGAACATATCTATAATTTGGCCTCACGCATCGACCGCTATCGGCAAGAAAAAGATGTGCTGGAGCGAGATTATAACCGGACCAACCGGCGGATTGGAGAACTGGAAAAGCAGCTGGCCGTTGAGCAAAATCCAAAGATTCGGGAACAAATAACCGACAATCTGGAGAGCAAGAAGCAGCAGTTAGCTACCCTTGAGAAATTAAACGATACGATCCGCCGGGCGGAACTGCAGTTCGAAAACTCCCATACACAGCTGGGGACTATCTATTCGCAAACGATGTTAGTGGATGCGAAGGATATTGACAGCGGCCAGGCACGCCGGTTACGACTTGAAATATCCGGGGAAGTTGACGAGATCCAGGACATCCTATCCGCCATGGATGAGGTGTACGCCGCCAACGCGCAGCGGGGTTGATCTTACCCATTTATTAACATTCATACACGAAAGGAAGTTAATAAAGGCCCTCCTATTGTCAAAAGGAACGCCCTTTGATACCATCATTTGTTGGCAAATATCCGTATTTGCAGGCAAATAAGTTTAATTTGGAGAATATGTTCAGCTATGAAAGTGCTGCTAAAAGAAGATGTAGATAATATTGGTTATGCCGGTGAGGTTCACAGCGTCGCCGATGGCTATGGCCGTAATTTCCTGATCCCGCAAGGATTAGCCGTTATCGCGACGCCCAGCGTCATGAAACAGGCGGACATATGGCGTAAGAAAGCAGAAGCTCGTCGCGAAGAACTGCGCGCCGAGTATGAACAACTGTCTGTTAAAATCAACGAGACAACGCTTTCCTACGTCGCCCGCGCCGGTGAAACTGGAAAACTGTACGGTTCAATAACCACTTCCCAGATTACTGACGATCTAAATGAAAAACTGGGGACTGATATCGACCGCCATAAGGTTGGCGTCGAGCCGCTGCGCCAATTGGGCGAGCACCAGGTAATTGTGCGTTTGAGCGCCGACTTCCAGCCTTTCGTCACCGTCGTAATCGAACCCGAAGAAGGGTCTCCCGCCCAATTGAACCTCGAAGAGGCGGTCGCGGAAGCAGTTGAGGAGATCGTTGACGACGTCCTCGATGAACTTGACAGTGTAGTCGAAGAAGAATTTGACATCCTGAAATAGTATTCCATGATACCGGCAGTGGACGGAAAGCTACTTCCGTCCTATTTACCGGTTACACTGCGCCAATCCAATAATGGACGAACTCGGGCAAATCCTGCGCCAGGCACGTGAAAACAAAGGGCTCTCGCTTGAGGAAGCTTTTGAGCAAACGCGCATTAATGCCGCATACCTGGAAGCATTAGAGAATGGCGATTATTCCGTCTTACCTTCACCCACGCACGCCAAGGGATTCTTGCGTAATTACGCCCGCTTTTTAGGGCTTGATCCCAAGCCGCTGCTGGATAGGTATTCACAAAGCCAGACGCAACAACCAAGGGTGGAATCTCGCCAACAATTGGCGGAAGAAACCACAACACCGCTGCCGCCTCAAACGATCGATGAACAACCTTTCTTTGACCCAGTCAATGTTGAAGTAGATCTTGGCTCACGGCGGGATCCCGAGTCGGCCGTACGCCTGGTGATCATTGCCGCCCTGATCATCGCTCTGGTTCTGGTAGGCAATCGGTTTTTACCTCTCCTGTTTAATAACAACGATGGCAGTGAGAAAATAACCGAGGGCATTACGGAGATGGTTCAGAACCTGATGGACGACGAAGCGGCTGCGGAGGAAGGAGTGGACAATGGATCGATGGAAAGCGATCCATTGTCCACTCCTGACGCGACGGATGAAGCGATCACGTCAACCAGCCGCACCAGCACAGGCTCTGAAGCAATTATCCTACCCACCCCATCTCCAACACGACCCGCGTTGCCGGCGACATTAGATGAGATCAGGCTAAAGTTAGAAATTACAGAACGAACCTGGCTGGAGGCGACCATCGACGATGAAGTCGTGTTCTCCGGCATCGCCCGCGCCGGGGATGAATTCGAGTGGACGGCCGAAGATTCAGCGAAATTATTAACCGGCAATGCCATCGGCATCTTTGTCACCATCAATGATATTCCCATTGGCCGGTTGGGCGATCGCGGACAAAACAAGGAAGAAATCTGGCGGACAACTCAGTAGTCAATGCGCCTGGAGCAAATGATCACAGTGACGGTTCTTGCTCCAATATTTTCTCCACAATATGGATAAACAAGCGAAAAAACAATTCTATTTGCTCAGTTTAGGCTGCAGTAAGAATACCGTTGACTCCGAAAGTATGGGCAGCCTGCTCCAGCGGGCTGGTTTCAGCGGCGTTGTCGATCCTGATGATGCTTCTGTATTAATTGTAAATACTTGTGGTTTCATCGAATCGGCGCGCCAGGAATCTATCGGCGCGCTGCGCCAACTGGCCGAGGGAAAGGGGAAAAACCAACTCCTAATTGCTGCCGGCTGTATGGCCCAGCGTTATGGTGACGAAGTCGTCGAGTGGGTGCCGGGCATTGATGGCGTTATTGGCACCCGCCGCTGGATGGATATCGTACCCTTTATTCGCCGGCTGCGGCAGCGCAAACATCCAACGCCGCTCTATCACCTGCCGGATGAAGCGCAAACAGTCGGCCGTGATGAGCAAGGCGTCCTGCGAGCATCCCTGCAGGGAAGCAGCGCCTATCTCAAGATTGCCGATGGTTGTCGCCGGCCATGTGCTTTTTGCGCTATACCGCAAATCAAAGGCACTCTCGTCAGCCGGCCGCCGGAAATGATCATCGCCGAGGCTGTGCGCCTGCAGGAAGCGGGCATTCAAGAATTAATCATCATCTCTCAAGACAGCACCGATTATGGTCACGACCTGGGCCTGAAAAATGGGTTGAGCAGCTTGCTAAAACAAATCGTTCGCGCGGCGCCGGAGATCCCCTGGATTCGCATCATGTATGCTTACCCGGGCTACGTCACGGACGAACTGATTGAGACGATGGCCACAACACCGCAAATCCTCAATTATTTAGACATCCCCTTGCAGCATGGCCACCGCGAGACGTTGAAGAGAATGCGCCGTCCGGCCAACGTAGAATGGGTGTATCAAACGATTGAAAAAATGCGCGTCGCTATGCCGGACATTACTATTCGAACCACGTTTATCGTTGGCTATCCCGGAGAAACGGATGAAGAGTTCGCTGCTCTGAAACAAATGGTTAGCGATCTACAGTTCGATCGTGTTGGTGCCTTTACTTATTCTTACGAAGCGTCCACGCCATCGGCCACTGTTTCCTGGCAAGTTCCCGAGGAAATAAAAGAGGCGCGGCGTGATGAGTTGATGACCTTACAGCAGTCGATATCCTTGGCCCGCAACCAGGAACAAGTCGGCCGTGTTCTGCCTGTGCTCGTCGAGGGATTTGATAATGGGATCAGCATCGGCCGCAGCTACCGCGACGCCCCTGAAATCGACGGCTATGTCGTCGTTCCCGGCGAACTGCCCCTGGGTGAAATCGTACCTATCCACATCAGTGGGGCCATGACCTACGATTTGACCGGAAGCCCGGAGGGCGTCGATCAACCTGGGACGGCCGTGATTGACCTAAGTTCGATCAATCCTTAGCAGCGGTGGAGCCACTTATTAATTCATAATGTTCAACTCACGATTTGAATGGGCTATTATTTTCCTCATCGTTCTCCTATTGGGCGGCGCATGGATTATCGAATCACGCGAGTCGAATATTGAGCCCCAGAACTTTTTATTGACCGAAGCCCCATTGGTCGGTCACCTGGCGCCTGATTTTACGGCTCAGACCATTGATTATGAAACCTTCGCTTTGAGTGAATATGTCGACCGCGAAGGCGAAAACGGCCGTCCTGTCGTGCTCAATTTTTGGGCTTCCTGGTGCGGTCCCTGCCGCATGGAAATGCCGGCTTTTGAGCGGGCCAGTCTTAAGTTCGCGGACCGGGCTGCTATCCTGGGTGTCAATCAGGCTGAATCGGCGGAAACAATCGAACGTTTTGCCCAAACAACCGCGGTAACCTACCCTCTCCTGATTGATGAAGATCAAAATATCAATTACAAGTACGCAGTCACCAATCTGCCGACGACAATCTTTGTCGATGCCCAGGGCGTCATTCGCGAGGTATTTGTTGGAACCATGAACCAGGCTGTTCTTGAGAACAAGATAAACGCTCTGCTTGAAGAGTAAGCAAACCTTATGTACCCAGCCATCAATTTTGGTCCTCTCGTTTTGCCCACCGCGCCTTTCATTATTCTCATCGGCGTTTGGGTCTGCCTGGTCCTTGCCGAACGTGTTGCAGGCCGCCTGGGTTTGGATGCCGTTATCATGTCCGGGTTAGTGACCACGGGTATTATTGCCGGCTTTATCGGCGCTAGATTAACCTTCGTTTTTCTCTACTGGCCCGCTTATCAGAACAATCTACTGGGCATCCTCTGGCCGATAAACTCCGGGTTTAATGTTTGGGGTGGGATTTTCTTCGGCGCGGCGGCTATGTTTTTCTACGGCCGTGGCAAGCAGATCCCCACCGCGCCCTATCTGGATGCCCTCGCCCCAGTGCTGGTCACTGGGTTGATGTTCTTCAGCCTGGCCGACTTTCTCGGCGGGCCTGGTTTTGGAACCTTCACCCATATGCCCTGGGGAATTGAAAGCTATGACATGAGCCGCCATCCTGTCCAACTGTATGAGATCGCAGTCGGTGCGCTCGCCCTGCTCGCCTGGTGGTATTTCCAAAACCGTCATCTTTTCGAGGGCCAGCTTTTCCTAATCACGACCGTCGTTTATGGATTCGGCAGGTTATTTGTAGACGCCTACCGCGAAAACACCTGGATAGCTCCGGGGGGATGGCATGGACTGCAAATTCTGAGCTTGCTGGCCGTTTTAGCAGCGCTCTTTCTGCTCATGCGTGGCTCACAAAACGCGAAAGCGGCTTCCACCTGAAAATTTTTTCAGGAATCATACCCAAATCCCTCATATCAACTTGCCAACAGGCCTTGAAAACGGTACCATGCACGCCTGAAATTTCGTATATGGTCGGGAGAGATAGCCATGTTTGAAGTGGACGGCACTTACGCCAATCGCAAAGGTAATTACACGGTATTGTCAATTGATGAACCAATGATGACGGTCTGTTATGAAGACGGATCGACAGCGGATCTGCGCATCAATATTCAAGAACGAATTTGGGAAAATATAGTCGCTGAGCGAGAGTTTGCCAACCGGCGTTCTTCTGCATCAAGAACCAGAAAGAAAAAATCGCCTTCCGGTGTCAACCACTTTATCAAGGTGGTCAATGTCCAACCCGGCGAAGAATTGACTTTCCCTGGTTGGGAAGAACGGGTGGTGATGGCCACCTCGGAAGAACTGGCGAAGCAGATCAAGAAGGGCGACCGCTTGATCTATTTTTCGCAAGATGCCCTGGCATTCTTTGCCGTGGCTACGGTGACTGGTGATGCTTTTTCAGCAAATCCCAAGAAATACACCTTCACCGTTCCGGAGAAGGAAGCGATTTTCTTTCAAATTGATATTGACGCCGACACGGGGTCGCTGGAGAAAGCCGTAACTTTTGATTCCGTCGAATTAGAGAGCTGCCCCAATTTTGCGGCTAATCCCGTCGATGTTGAGATGTTTTGTCCTACGAGCGAAGATGATTTCGAACTACTGTCAGAATTGTTAACCGAAATCAGTGAAGACGATGACGAGGACGATGTCGACGAGGATGATGAGGATTACGACGAGGACGACGAATAGATTATGTCAAATGAATATGTTTTAGTTTCCGTAGCCTGGCCCTACGCCAATGCTGACATACACCAGGGCAATGTCACCGGTTCCCATCTTCCGGCTGACATTTATGCACGTTACCACCGCTTGAATGGCGATCACGTGCTGATGGTTTCCGGATCGGATAGTCATGGAACCCCGGTCACGATTGCCGCGGATGAGGCGGGTGTTCTAACGGCGGAAATCGTCGAATATTATCACGGCCGTTTCCTGGAAATGTTTCAGAAATTAGGTATCACCTTCGATTTGTTTACACATACGGATACTGAAACGCATCATCAAGTGTCACAGGACCTTTTCCTCAGCCTGCTCGACAACGGTTATTTATATCGCAAGACAACGCCACAAATGTATTCCCCTTCCACGGGGCGGTTCCTGCCGGATCGCTATGTGGAGGGCACCTGCCCGGTATGCGGATATGAGCATGCTCGCGGCGACCAGTGCGATAACTGCAACACGCTCTTCGAAAGTGCGGCCGAACTGCTTAACCCGCGCAGCAAGACGGATGACACCGCGCTTGAGCTGCGCGATACGGAGCATTTCTTTATCGATCTGCCGGCAATTGCCGATGACGGCCTTTCTGATTGGCTGCATGATGACAATAAGGAACACTGGCGTCCCCAGGTTATCAATTTTGCACGCAACTTTGTGGACCAAGGCCTGATCGGCCGTGCCGTCACCCGCGACATGGACTGGGGGATCAAAGTGCCGGTTGAGGGCTTTGACGGAAAAGTACTCTATGTCTGGTTCGAAGCCGTGATCGGTTATCTCTCTGCGTCGATCGAATGGGCCCACAATCAAGGCCAGGAAGATGCTTGGCAAAACTGGTGGCAGGATCCATCAGCCCGGACTGTCTATTTTATCGGTAAGGATAATATTCCTTTCCACGCCGTCTTCTGGCCGGCACAGCTCTTAGGTTCGAAGGGACTGTATGCCGGCGATTCTGACGCGCATCTCAACCTGCCTTATGATATACCGGCCAATGAATTCATGAATATGGAGGGGCAGAAAATAAGCGGCAGCCGCCGTTGGGCGGTTTGGATGCTGGATGCTCTCGAAAACTATGATCCCGATCCGCTGCGCTATTATCTGACGGCCGTGATGCCTGAAACGCGCGACAGCGACTGGAGCTGGCAGGGCTTTGTCGACCGCAATAACAGCGAGCTGGTCGCCAACTGGGGCAACCTGGTCAACCGCATCCTCAATATGACCAAGCGTTACTTTAAAGGCGAAGTACCTGATCCAGGCCAATTGACTCCTCGGGATGAAGCTTTAATCCAGGCCACCGACGAAGGCTTTTTTACGGTCGGCCGTCTTTATGATGCCTGCACATTCCGCGCAGCCTTGCAGGAAAATCTTCGCCTCTCCACCTTGGTCAACCAATACCTGGAAGAAACCAGCCCCTGGACAACCGCCAAAACGGATATGGAGGCCACGGCGCGTTCTATTTACACGGCCTTACAGGCTATCAGCGGTCTCAAAACTCTTTGGGCTCCGATCCTGCCCTTCTCCAGCCAGCAGCTGCACGAAATGTTAGGAGAAGAGGGCACGTTGTTTGGCGAGCAGCTGGTAGAGACTTATGAGGAATCTACAAAAATACACCAGGGCTTGACTTACGACGGCACTAATGCGGTTGGAACCTGGGAACGACTTCCGGTTCCTGCTGGACGCCAATTACCAACACCTACACCACTCTTCAAACGCTTGGAGCCTTCCGTAGTGGAGGAAGAGTTGGTGCGTTTGAGCCAGGCAGCCGGAGAAGCGCTTGCAGACAAGTCGTGATCGAGTTAGTGCGCTAGCGATTAGTATACAGCCTGGATCGTGCTTGGGCATGAGCCGGGCTTTTTTATACCAGGAATAAAACTATGAGCGATGACAAGAAAGTAATCTATTCCATGATTGGTGTGGGCAAAGTTGTGCCCCCGAACCGTGAAATCCTGCGCGACATATCCCTCTCCTATTTTTACGGCGCCAAAATCGGCGTTTTAGGCTTAAACGGCGCCGGGAAAAGCACGCTCCTTAAAATCATGGCCGGTGTGGATCAGGACTATATCGGGGAGACCATACTCGCTCCCGGTTTTACGGTTGGCTATCTTGAACAAGAACCACAGCTTGACCCAGATAAGACGGTGCGCGATATCGTCGAGGAAGGTGTCCAGGAAGTCGTTGACACTCTGAATGCATTCGAAGAGATAAATCTCAAGTTTGCCGAACCCATGTCGGACGAAGAGCTGAACGATCTGATTGAAAAGCAGGGTAAATTGCAAGATAAATTGGATCACATGAACGCCTGGGACCTCGACAGCCGCCTTGATTTGGCCCTGGATGCCCTGCGATGCCCCCCAGGAGAGACACCGGCAGCCATCCTCTCCGGTGGGGAGCGGCGACGCGTAGCCCTCGTACGGCTGCTCCTCAAGCAGCCTGATATCCTGCTGCTTGACGAACCAACAAACCATCTTGACGCCGAATCAGTAGCCTGGCTTGAGCGCCATCTACGAGAGTACTCGGGGACTGTCATCGCCGTCACCCATGACCGTTACTTTTTGGATAATGTCGCCGGGTGGATATTAGAGCTGGATCGCGGGCATGGCATTCCCTGGAAAGGGAACTATTCTTCCTGGCTGGAACAAAAACAGGGACGCTTAGCCCAAGAGAAAAAACAGGAGGTCTCCCGCCAGCGCACCCTGGAACGAGAATTAGAATGGGTGCAAATGACGCCCAAAGGGCAGCGCGCAAAATCCAAGGCGCGGGTGAAGGCCTATCAGGATTTATTAAATGCTGATCAAGAGGAATCAATCAAAGACCTTCAAATCTATATCCCGCCGGGACCCCGTCTGGGCGATATCGTCGTGCAAGCCGGCCATGTTGCCAAGGGCTATGATGATCATCTGCTCTATGGCGATTTGACATTCGACGCGCCGCCAGGATCAATAATCGGCGTGATCGGCCCCAACGGCGCCGGAAAGACCACCCTGTTCCGCATGATCACGGGACAGGAAACAGCGGACGAGGGTGAACTGCGTGTGGGAGATACAGTGCAGCTTGCTTATGTCGATCAGAGCCGCGAAACACTGGATGCTGATAAAACTGTTTGGGAAGAGATTTCCGATGGGGAAGAGACTTTGCAGCTTGGCGACCGGCGGGTTAATTCACGTGCTTATGTCGCGCGGTTCAACTTCACTGGCAGCGATCAGCAGAAAAAAGTTGGGGCCTTATCAGGTGGCGAAAGAAACCGTGTTCACCTGGCCAAGATGCTGAAATCCGGCGCTAATTTACTGCTTTTAGACGAGCCCACAAATGATCTGGATGTCAACACGCTTCGCGCCCTTGAAGACGCTTTAGAACATTTCGGCGGCTCGGCGATCGTTATTTCTCATGATCGCTGGTTTCTTGACCGTGTGGCTACCCATATTCTGGCCATGGAAGGGGACAGCGAAGTCGTCTGGTATCCGGGCAATTATAGTGAGTACGAAGAGGATCGCCGCCGCCGGTTGGGTGATGCGGCCGATCGCCCCCATCGTATCACTTACCGCAAACTGCGCCGCGACTAGAACTCGCCGCGATTAGAACTCGCCCTCATCCCCAATACGGAAGCGCTCAATGGCTACAA
>JBJYWP010000056.1:57759-84325 GCA_046259485.1 Promineifilaceae bacterium (SeqCode)
CGCCGCGATTAGAACTCGCCCTCATCCCCAATACGGAAGCGCTCAATGGCTACAAAGCCCGCGGCGCAAACCAACATGAGCAGGCAGCTCATAGCCATCGCCTGGCCGTAATTGAGCGCGCCGGGTTGGGATAGGAAACGATAAATCGCCACGGGCATCGTCGGCGTCTGTGGCCGGGCGATAAAAATCGTCGCTCCAAATTCACCCATGCTGATTGTAAAGGCGAATACAGCGCCGACAAGCAGCGCACGCCGGATTAGGGGCCAATCGACGTGCAGCATGACATGTGGAGGATCAGCGCCCAAAATTGACGCTGCTTCGCGCAGCCGCGGATTGATGCGCCGCATAGCCGGCAGTATGCTGCGGATAACAAAGGGCATGGCCACCAGCGTATGGGCAATAGGCACCAGGAGAATCGACCGGCGTAGATTGAGCGGTGGTTTATTAAGCGCCAAAATGAAACCAAAACCCAGGGTAACAGCCGAAGTAGCCAGTGGCAGCATAAACATGGGATCCAGCAGCGGCTTTAATAACGTCTGGAAACGATTAAACAGGCGGTTCTTATAAACAACGGGTGTTTTCCCGGCCAGAGCCCAGGCGCTGATCAAACCAAGCGAGGTCGCCAGCATGACCGTCGTCAGGGCAAATCCGGTCGAGTTCGCTATCGCTTCGGCCGGAGGCACAAAAAACAGAGATCCCTGGCGATTAATAAATAACTCCTGGTAATACCGTAAGGTCCATCCCTCCGTACCCTGAAAGGAACGCAAGACCAGCGCAGCCAACGGCAGTCCTAAAAGAAGCAGCATTAACAACAAGTTACCATAGACAATTAAGCGGTCGCGCAGGGTGTGAACCGGTTTCTCAAGTCCCTGGGCGGACCTCAATTCCAGTGGCCGGCTGGTCCGGGCCTGATGTCTTGTGTAGAACCACATAAAAAAGAAGGTAAATAGAATTTGAAAAATTGAGAGGGCTGCGGCAACCGGCAGGTTAAAGAGATATACGGCCTGGCGGTAGATCTCAACTTCTAAAGTGGCAAAACGGGGGCCGCCTAGAATCAAAATGACCCCGAAACTGGTGAAACAGAAGATAAAAACAAGAACAGCGGCAGCCAGTACCGGCCCGCGCAGCAGCGGCAGGGTTATTGACCAAAACACGCGGCTCGGGGAAGCCCCTAACATCTGGGCGGCCTGCCCCAACTCCGGACCTAGATTTTGCCAGGCGCTGCTGATAATACGCAGGGCAACACTGTAATTGAAAAATATGTGGGCCAATAATATTGCCCAGATAGTATACTGTAGATTAATCGGCGGCTGAGAGAGATTGAACAGATCCATCAGCAGCGTATTCAGAATCCCCCTCGTTCCGATTAAGGCCAGGAAGGCGTTAGCCACAACGACAGTCGGTAAAACAAAAGGTAAGGTGCTGATCGTGCGAATTGTGTCCTTACCGCGAAAGCGGTAACGCGCGAATACATAGGCACCGGGAAAAGCTAAGGCAATGACCAAAACCGTGGAAAGCAGCGCCTGCCAGAACGTAAACCAAAGGATATGCCAGTAATATGGCGTGGTTACGATGTTCTCAAGCGCTCCAAATTGAAGCTCTCCCTCCGGGAAGAAACTAACCGTAAAGATCGTCCCCAGCGGGTAGAAATAAAAGAGTATGAAAAAGAGAACCGGCAGCCAGATGAGCAATCCGGCGAAAGGCCATAATCGACGTAACACGAATTTCATTCCGCGGCCGGTGGTGGGCTGACAGCACTTATACCACCGGCCATTAAATTAACTGGTTAGCGTAAGACGGTCTCCGTCCATGCCTGGACCCAGGCTTCACGATTAGCAGCGATCTCTTCCGGCGAGATGGTGGCCGGATACTGTGGTACCTGGCTGTGCTCGATGAACACCTCAGGTAACTGCGCCTCCTCGTTGGCCGGATAGACGAACATATGTAGAGGGATATCTTCCTGGAACGGCCGGCTTAAGAGGAAATCAACCAGCTGCCTCGCTTCCGTCTCATGTTTCGTGCCTTGCAGAATGCCCACGAATTCAACCTGGCGGAAACAGCTGCCATCACTGACCACGGCGGCGGTCGGCGCTTCGTCAAGGGCTGTCTCGGCAAAAAACACTTCAGCCGCGGGGCTGCTGGCATAACTGACGACAACCGGCCGGCTGCCATCTGAAGAGGCTGAAAAAGCACCATAGTAAGCGTCTTCCCATCCGTCTGTAACCAGCACATCGTTCCCCTCCAGCTTCTGCCAGTAATCCAGGTAACCCATTTCGCCATAGGTATCAATTGTAGCCAGTAAGAAGGCAAGCCCTGGAGACGAAGTGGCCGCATTCTCGACCACAGTCAGTCCGGCATAAGCTGGATCAATCAGATCGTCCAGAGACCGCGGCGGGTCCAGAGAATTCTTAGCAAACCAATTACGATCATAATTCAAGCAAACATCGCCAAAATCGACCGGCAGAGCACGATTTTGGGGATCGAGCTTGAGGTCATCCCTGATCTGGTCCAGAACCGGCGATTCGTAAGGGATAAAAATTTTATTATTGAGCGCTCGGCTGAGGAAAGTATTGTCTATACCGAATATGACGTCGGCGAGCGGATCACCGGCGGCCAGAACCGCCTGGTTAACCATCGCCCCAGCATCGCCTGCTTTAAATACCTCGACCGCAATGCCTGTTTCTTCTGTGAACTGGGCCATCGTTTCCGCGGCAATATCAAAGCTGTCATGAGTCATCAGGCGCAGCGTGACCGGTTCCTGCTGCCCGCAGCCGCTCAGACAGATGGACAACAGCATAACCAAAAAGACCAGAATTAAAATTCTTTTCATTTTCTACCTCATTATTATTGGGGAGCTGTTACGAAGCAGAATTAAAAACAAAAAAGCCTTCTGATCCAATAAGAAGGCTTCTGGCTTAGTCGTAATCAGTTCCTACGCCAGCATTATCTGGATCAGGTTTAACGGTTCGCCTCGCTCTAAAAGAAGCATCTCAGCCTGGTTAAGCCCAAGCACCCGTGATCAAAAATTGTTCAAAGTTGATTATAGTAACACGCCCATCGATCGTCAAATTCCACTAAGGCATTAAGACCTTAAATCTCGGGACTACTGTCTAATGTGTGATTAGAGCGTGGATTTGTGTCACCGCTTCGGCCGTATCCGCCGCATCAACCACGATGCTGATGCTGCATTCGGAGGATCCCTGAGCGATGGCAATGACGTTAACACCCTGATCCCCAAGCGCGCTGAAAACTCTCCCTGAAATACCAGGTGTTCCACGCATACCCGCACCGACGATCGTTACGATGGATGCATCTTCCATCCCCCAGATGCTGTCAATGTCCCGGCGTTCGATCTCCAACTCGAACTCATTCTGCAGGCTATCAATCACATCTTGGCTCGCTTTATTGGGCACTGCAAAACAGATCGATTGTTCGGATGAAGCCTGGCTGATGAGCAAAACACTCACTTGACTGTCGGCAACTGCGCCAAAGGTGCGCGCGGCAATGCCGGGTACACCGACCATGCCCGTTCCTTCGACAGTGACTAGATTGAGCTCTCTAATTGCCGTCACCGCTTTAATCCCGCCGTTCCTACCCTGCCCATTGGCGACAATGACCGTCCCTGGATGGTCGGGGTTGAAGGTATTCTTGATCCGTAAAGGGATATTGCTCTCCACGCAGGGGCGCATTGTTTTGGGGTGAAGTACTCTGGCCCCATAATAAGCGAGTTCAGAAACTTCGCGATAGGTTAAGACGGGAATTGATTGGGCATCGGGAACAAAACGTGGATCGGCTGTCATGACGCCATCAACATCTGTCCAGATCCACACTTCGTCCGCGTTCAGTGCTTGCCCGATAATCGACGCGCTGTAATCCGATCCTCCGCGGCCAAGAGTGGTTGTCACACCATCCCTGGTGGCGGCAATGAATCCGGTAACGATCGGAATAACGTCCTCTTCAAGCAAGGGCAGCAAACGGGCGGTGGATTGTTCACTTGTTTCATCTATGAATGGATTGGCGCTTTGAAACTTATTATCCGTGGTAATTAACTCTGTAGCATCAATCGCTTCGGCTTTATGCCCCAATTGGCGCAGATAGGCGGCGAGAATACGCACACTCATTTGCTCGCCCATGCCACTAATGGCATCCAATGCCCTGGGAGACAGCTCGCCGAGTACGCGCACGGCATCACATAAAGCAACATAATGGTCGATAAAACCCTGATTTTCGGAGAGGATCGCCTGGCGTTCCCGCTCCGGGTTCAGCAGACCATCAATCGCCTCATAATGCACCTGGCGCATTTCTTCGGCAATATCCAGGTACGCCTGCCGGTCACCAGCTAGGGCCGCCTGGGCGCCGCCAAGGAGCAAATCAGTCACCTTAACCGGTTTGGAGCCCATCCCCGAGGCAATCACAACCACCCTTCCCCAATCTGTCTTTGTGTTTTCGATAAGTTCGGCCGTTTCGCGCATCGCCTGCGAACTTCCCACTGAAGTTCCACCAAATTTCATTACCAAGGTCATTGCATTATCCTCAAATAAAAATACCTCTTTGGAATATCCAGAAGAGGTATGGTGCAAGCCTAAGCGCTATCCTTATCTTCCAAGCGACTTCACGAATCGCTTGCCGGAATTAGCACCATTTCCCAGTCTGGGCGGTTGCTGAGGCTTCATCGGGCCGGTCCCTTCACCTCTCTGGATAAGGGCGATCAATTGACCGCCTAGAAGTATGTAGTTATAAGCCCCAAAATGTTAGCAGAAGCATCGGGTGTTGTCAAAGATCATAAGGAGTATAATTCGCTCTCATGTCTTTTGAATTTGAACTACTGCTAGAAGATGCGGCCTCCGCGGCCCGATTAGGCCGCTTCCATACACCGCATGGGGTTCTCGAAACCCCCATTTTTGCTCCGGTAGGGACCCAAGCCACGGTAAAAGCAATGAAGCCGGATGATCTGCGAACCGTTGGTGCGACCCTGATTTTAAGCAACACATACCATCTATACCTGCGTCCGGGCGACAAGCTCATCCGTGATTTAGGCGGTTTGCATACCTTCATGGATTGGGGTGGACCCATCCTGACTGACAGCGGCGGGTTTCAGGTATTCAGTCTCAGCGATACGAGAAAGATTGATGCAGAGGGCGTTACATTTCAATCGCATCTCGATGGTTCCAGACATCGTTTTACACCTGAAAAGAGCATCGAAATACAGGAGAACCTCGGCGCCGATATCATCATGATGTTCGACGAATGCCCACCTCCTACTGATTATGACTACGTCAAAGAATCCTTGGCGCGCACCCATTCGTGGGCTTTGCACTGTGTGGAAGCCAAAACGAGAGCGGATCAGGCTTTATTCGGCATTGTGCAAGGTGGAATCTTCCCCGATTTACGGGCGGAAAGCGCCAGTTTTTTAACCACCCTCGATCTCCCCGGTTATGCGATCGGCGGCCTGGCCGTTGGGGAAACCAAAGCGCAGATGGTAGCCACCCTGACCGCGCTTCAACCGCTGCTGCCAAAAAATAAACCGCGCTATCTGATGGGCGTTGGTGCGCCGGATGATCTGGTTCGCGGCGTGCTGCACGGAATCGATATTTTTGATTGTGTTTTACCCACGCGCTTGGCCAGGCACGGTTCAGCCATGGTCGCCGGCGGGCGTCTTAACCTGCGCAACGCGCAATATGAACGTGACCAAAACCCACTGGACTCGACATGTGACTGTTATACATGCACGCACTTCACCCGCGCCTATCTACGCCACTTGGTGCGCTCAAATGAAATTCTCGGCCATATATTACTCAGCACACATAATCTCACTTTCCTGTTGAACCTCATGGGCGAAATTCGAAAGGCGATTCGCAAGGGAGAGCTAGCACAATTCGCCGAAGAGTTCTTAAATCATTATCCACCGATCGGCGATTGAGCCATCTTCCGGATAATTCGACCCGGCATTGAAGCCGATCGGAAAGTAAAAAAACAGTATGAGCATCTTAGAAGCGATCCTCCTGGGAATTGTCCAGGGTGCAACAGAATTTTTACCGGTATCCAGTTCAGGACATCTCGTTCTTGTTCCGGCAATTTTGGGTTTACCCCAACCAAGCCTGAACATCATCGCTGTCGCCCACCTGGGAACACTCATCGCTGTCTTAATTTATTTCCACAGAGAGCTGTGGGCGATAATAACGGCCGTTATTGCCGGCCTGATCAAAAGAAGTCCTTTGCAAGAAACAAATTCTAGACTTGGTTGGTACATTGTCGCCGGCTCTATTCCAGCTGCTGCCGCGGGTTTACTATTCGCCGATTTTTTCGATGAGGTGTTTGGCACGCCTACCCTCGCCGCACTCTTTCTGCTTGTAACGGCCTCGCTGCTTGTATGGGGAGAGCGTATGTATACCGGGACTAAGAGCTTAGACAAAATGACCTGGCTGGATGCTATTACCATCGGCATTTTCCAGATGCTGGCTCTCTTTCCCGGCATATCACGCAGCGGCAGCACGATAACCGGTGGTCTATGGCGCGGCCTAGATCGCGAAACGGCCGCTCGCTACAGCTTCCTGCTGGGAGTCCCGGCGATACTTGGCGCAGGACTACTGTCCATTCTCGATTTACAGCAGTCAGGAGATCTGGCCGCGGAATGGCCGATTCTTTTGGCGGCCTTCCTTTCCGCTGCGGTTGTAGGGTACGCATGCATTTATTTCTTGCTGGCCTGGCTGCGCAGTCACAGCCTTTATATTTTCGCAGCCTACTGTGCGCTTCTTGGCGGCGGCTATCTCCTATGGACCTTCTTGTCCTAAGCGCGACAGCTTTTTTTCTCCATGCCCGAAATGAATTATTTCTGATATAATTTATCAGTGAAAAGATGACCACTATTTAATCAGTATTATGGTCTGAGCAAAGCCTGATTGCCCCTATTAATCAGGCTATTTTTCTTATATGGAGATTGAAATGCTGAATCCTACACAATTAAAACCCGTATTAACCAGCCAGGAATGTATTGAACTGGAAGATGTTTATGGAACCAACCATTATAAACCGCTGGATGTCGTGATTGATAGAGGTGACGGCGTCTGGGTTTACGACGTGGAAGGAAATAAATATCTGGATTGTTTATCCGCCTATTCGGCTGTCAGCCAGGGTCACTGCCACCCACGGATCATGCACGCCATGCAGGAGCAGCTGCATCGTGTCACCCTGGTGTCGCGCGCTTTTTATACCGATCAGCTGGGGCTCTTCTTGAAAGAACTTTGCGAATTGACCGGTTATGAGAAAGCGCTGCCCATGAATTCGGGCGCCGAGGCTGTAGAAACGGCCGTTAAAGCAGCCCGCAAATGGGGATATGAAGTGAAAGACGTACCCGCAAACCAGGCGGAGATCATCACCTGCCAGGGAAATTTCGCCGGTCGAACACTGACTATGATCAGCTTTTCGACGGAAGAGAAATACAGGGAAAACTTCGGTCCGTTTACCCCCGGCTTCGTCACCGTCCCCTATGGTGACGCCGACGCTTTAGAGGAAGCGATCACGGACAATACTGTCGCCTTCCTGGTTGAACCGATCCAGGGTGAGGGCGGTGTGGTGATGCCTCCTGAGGGATATTTAAAACGAGCGGCTGAGATCTGCCGCGAGCACAATGTCTTATTCATTGCCGACGAAATCCAGACCGGATTAGGCCGCACCGGGTATCTACTTGCTTGCGAGCACGAAGGGGTTAAGCCGGACATGGTCACCCTGGGCAAAGCCTTGAGCGGCGGTTTTTATCCTATCTCTGCCGTTCTTTCAGGCAGCAGCGTCCTCGGCCGTTTCGAACCGGGCGACCATGGCAGCACGTTTGGTGGAAATCCACTGGCGGCGGCCGTTGGCCGGGCCTCTTTAGATGTCATCGTTGATGAGGATCTGCCGGGCCGGTCGGCCGAACTCGGCGCTTATTTCAAAGGGCGCTTAGAACGCATCGAAAGCAGCGATATCAAAGAAGTTCGTGGCCGGGGCTTATTTATCGGCATGGAAATGTACTCAGATGCCCGTCCCTACTGCGAAGCCCTGCGTGAACGGGGCATTCTTTGCAAAGAGACACATGGGTCAGTCATTCGTTTTGCGCCGCCGCTGGTCATTACCAAAGAAGAAATTGACTGGGCGATGGAGCAAATCGAAGAAGTCTTGATGGCTGCTCAGGCCGATTAGGATTTTTCGGCTGGTCAGTTGAGGGACAAGATGGAGTTTTCTAAGTTCGGAGACAAATTTACCGGCCACTCAGGCATCTTGCAGTTAATGGATGATCTGGGGAATGGTGTCGCCGGCGGCAAAGACGTGATCATGCTCGGTGGCGGCAACCCCAGCTATATTCCATCGGTGCAGCGCCTCTTTCGCCAACGCATGCAAGACATCCTTGAAAATGGGAATGAATTCGAGCATCTCGTCGGCGACTACGACCCTCCAGGCGGCAATCCCGCTTTTAGAGAGGCTATAGCAGCGCTTTTGAATAAACTTTACGGCTGGCCAATCTCGAGCAAAAATATCGCTTTAACCAACGGCAGCCAAACAGCCTTTTTCTACCTCTTCAATCTTTTTGCCGGAGAAACCAGCCAGGGCAAGAAAAAGAAAATCCTGATGCCTCTTGCCCCAGAATACATTGGTTACGTCGACGCCGGCGTAGAAGAGGACATCTTCGTTGCCCAAAAACCGCAGTTCCAATTTTTAGACGAGCATACCTTCAAGTACCGGGTTGATTTTGATGCGATTCAGATCGATGACAGCATCGGTGCTATTTGTGTTTCACGGCCGACCAATCCCACCGGGAATGTGCTGACGGACAACGAGGTTGAAAAACTTCGCAAACTGGCTCGTCAACACAACATACCGCTGATCATTGACAATGCTTATGGCGCCCCTTTCCCGAACATCATTTTTGAAGAGGTAACGCCTGTCTGGGACGAAGAAATCGTCTTGTGCCTGAGCCTAAGCAAGCTCGGACTGCCGGGAGTGCGCACGGGCATCATCGTCGCCAACGAGGAAATCGCCGCCGCGATATCGAGCATGAACGCCATTATCAGCCTGGCGCCAACCAGCTTCGGCGCTGGATTTGTTCAAGAAATGGTGCGCAGCGGTGGAATCATGACCATCAGCCAGGAACTGATTAAGCCCTATTATCGCAGCCTCTCGCAAACAGCGGAAGAATGGGTATGGGAATCGCTAACCGGCACGCCCTTTTATTTGCACAAGCCCGAGGGTGCTTTCTTCTTTTGGCTGTGGTTTAAGGATTTTCCGATCAGCTGCGGCGAAATTTATGAGCGTCTCAAAAACCGTGGTGTGGTGGTCGTTCCCGGCCACTACTTCTACCCCGGCTTGAGCGAGGCCTGGGATCATAAAGGGGAATGCATCCGCGTGAATTACACCGCCGGCGAAGAGAAAGTTCGCGAAGGCATCCGTATTATTGGCGAAGAAGTGAAACGCGCTTATTCTGGAATGTGTTAGTGCGGCCTGGAGGAGAAGAGATTAGGCGGCGTGGCGATTGTCACGCCGCCTTTTTTGTTAGGCTGTATATGGGCTGTATGCAATATCGAAGGCATCGGCAACTGCTTCATAAGTTACCTGGCCATCATAGATATTTAAGCCCTTCATCAGGCCGGGATCGGCGACCATAGCCGCTTCCGCGCCTTTATCAGCAAGTTTCAATACGTAGGGAAGTGTGGCGTTACTTAAGGCCAGGGTGCTCGTGCGCGGGACGGCGCCGGGCATATTGGCCACACCATAATGGACAACGCCATCAATAATATAAGTTGGATCGGAATGGGTAGTCGCCTTGATGGTTTCCACACAACCCCCTTGGTCAACGGCCACGTCGACAATCACGGAGCCATCGCGCATTTTGCTGATCATGTCACGCGTAATCAGTCGCGGAGCCCGGGCACCGTGGATCAAAACACCACCAACGACCAGATCAGCCGCAAGAACAGCCTCGGCGATATTGTAGGAATTGGAGGCTATGGTCGTTAAACGGCCGTCGAGGACATGTTCCAGAAAACGCAGGCGGTCGAGGTTCGTATCTAGAATGATCACATTGGCATCCATACCCAGGGCAATTTGCGCCGCGTTTGTGCCCACAACACCGCCTCCGATGATTACGACATTGGCGCCGGGCACGCCGGCCACACCACCGAGAAGCATTCCACGGCCAAAATGCGGCCGTTCCAGATAATGGGCGCCGACCTGCACCGCCATACGTCCGGCCACCTCGCTCATCGGCGTCAACAAGGGCAGGCTGCCGTCCGGAGCTTCCACCGTTTCATAAGCGATGCCGGTCACGCCGGATTCGATCATGCGCTTGGTCAGGGCTTCTTCCGCCGCCAGATGTAGATATGTGAATAGCAACAGATCGGAGCGCAAGAAATCGTACTCGATGGACACCGGTTCTTTCACCTTGACGACCATCTCCGCAGACCAGGCATCCTCGGCCGTTGGTACGATCGTCGCCCCAACTGCCTCATACTGCTCGTCTGTAAAGCGGCTGCCCTCACCCGCGGTATGTTGGACCAAGACGTCATGCCCATACTCAATAAGCTGTTGAACACCTGCCGGGGTCATGGCCACACGATATTCGTGATCTTTTACTTCTTTTGGTACACCTACTAACATGCGCGTTTCTCCTTGAAAACTTATCTGTGAACGACTCCCAGTATTCAGATCGTAGTTTGAAAAACTACAGCTAAATGTTCACTTTAACCTTTCTGTTCAGTTTCATAATGGGTGCTGTTATTGTATCCATTTTCGATTTGGAAAGCGAAAGGGGAGGCGTATGAGAACTCCAGACAATGGTTCCCACAAGCAGTTAAAAATTCTGCTATTATTAGCGAAAAATCTATGAAATGATTTATTTGTCATGGTCACAATCGCATTGCAAAAGTCGCTGACTCGCCTTATACTGTAACAGAATGAGATACTGGACAGATGGGTAGTCTATGAAATTAGTAGGAGCCACAATTAATCAGGAAATCCGGGATTTAATGCCGGAACCCGGGCATGAATGGCAGCGCCTGCTGCAATTTGTCGGATTGACTGGTGAAGATAAACTCGCCATGTCACGAACAATTGAACCGCTCATGCGCAAAGCCCCGGATATCGTTATCAACACCTACAACTACCTCCAATCCGTCCCCGAAACTGCCGCTATTCTGGGCTGGGAGAATGGTTTTGATGAGAGTCACCTTGAAGAACGTCGTCGCTTCTTTACCATTTGGATAGCCCGCGTTTTGGGCATGGATACAAGCGATGAGTTTGCCTATTATCTTTTTCGCGCCGGGAAATTTCATGCCGAACATGGTCCAAGGCATATTCACGTCCCTCCCGCTTACATAACAACATCTATCGGTCTGATTGGTTCTGCTTTCGCCCAATGTATGTACGAAGCCCAACTCCCCGGTGATGTCGTCGCTCTAGCGATGGCCGGGTGGAATAAGTACCTCTCCGTGCAGCTGCATTTAATGGATTTAGGTTATAAAGTCGCCCGCGAGTTCGATACAGGCGACTTTTTTGTTTCATTTGATTTATTCGGCCGTATGCGCCAGCTGGCCGGCTGGCGTACCGTCAAGGCGTCAGCCAGCAAAGGAGCCTCGCTGGAAATAATGCTGCGAAAGTTATTCAATTATGCTCCACAACTTCGATCTGAAGCTTTAAGACCCGTATGGCATTCACATGAGAAAAATGATTCTACCTGGCTCGAAGTGTACCAGACATATGTACCCACTCCTGGAGGATGGCGTTTTTTGCTTAACGGCCGTAACACCTCCTTCGAAGGAGGATTCGACACAAGAATTAAACCCAAGGATGTAATCAGCATTTTCCCACCGGGACGGTAAAAAACCCGGCACGATCCTATTTTAGGAGGTGACTCATAAGAAGACGCGGAAAAATGAATTTTGGAAACAGTTGGAAATTGGTAACCACATAGAGAGGTTAATTTTTTAACCAAATTCTTTGAATTGATTAGTTTAGGAGAAAACAGATGGAAATTGGTGGTTTTGCAAATCGGATGCTGCATGTTGATATGTCCGCGGGTTCCACAGAAGTTAAGGAAATCCCCGAAGAATGGGCGCGCCTTTACATTGGTGCGCGCGGGCTAGGCGTGCGTTATGTTTTTGAAAATGGACCGGAAGTTGATCCACTTTCACCGGAAAATATTCTCTGCTTCATGAACGGGCCGCTTACCGGTACCGCAGCCAACATGAGCGGCCGTATGGCCGTGGTCACGAAGTCCCCTCTGACAAATACCGTTTGCGACAGCCATCAAGGTGGCTGGTCTGCGGCGCGTCTCCGTTGGGCAGGATATGACGGCATTATCTTCAAAGGAAAAGCTGACAAGCCGACCTATCTCTTCATCGACAATGATGGGGTTGAATTACGGGATGCTTCTGAAGTTTGGGGTAAAAATGTCCACGAGACAGTGGATCATTTTAAAGAACTTTATGGCGAAAAAGATTTGACCGTGATTGCTATTGGCCAGGCGGGTGAAAATCTTTCTCGTTTCGCCTGTTGGCTCAATGAAGATGACCGAGCAAGCGGTCGCGGCGGCACCGGCGCGGTCGGCGGCAGCAAGAATCTGAAAGCCATTGTTATCAAAGCCAAAAAAGCGATGCCCAAACCGGCAGACAAAGATTCCTGGAAGAAAGCGCACTCCCGTGCTCTGGCCGTGATTATGGATGAGGCTAATATCACCAGCCCCAATAAAGGTGGTTTATCCCTTTATGGCACAAATGTGCTCATGAACATCACCAACACAATTGGCGCGCTGCCTGCCTACAATGGCAAGGTTACGTCTTATGGTGATGAGTGCGAAAATCTGAGTGGTGAACATGTTTATGACACCATCCTGGTCGCCCACCCTACCTGCCACGCCTGCCCGGTTGCCTGCAAGAAAGAAGTCGAACTGCCTGAAGATCCCTACAAGGGACTGCGCATGGAGAGCATTGAGTATGAATCAGCCTGGGCTCTTGGCGCTAATTCCGGCCATCACAACATCAACGCCGTAGCCAAACTCATTGACGAGTGCAACGAATATGGCCTGGATACTATTGAGTTAGGCAACCTCTACTCGACCTACATGGAAATGTCTGAGAAAGGCGTCATGAATGGCGATCCCGTCCTGGCCTGGGGCGACTGGGAAAGAATGGTTGAGCTTGTGCCCCTGATCGCTCTTCGCGAAGGCATCGGCGACGCGCTTGCTGAAGGACCTGCTCGCTTCTCGGATCAGTATGGTGTTCCCGAACTCAGCAACAACTGCAAGGGTATGTCCATTCCCGCCTACGATCCGCGCGGCCTCAAGGGTATGGGCCTTGGCTATGCCACCAGCAATCGTGGCGCCTGCCATCTCCGCGCCTACACCCCCGCGGCGGAGTTGAACGTGATGCCTTTTGGTTCCCTGAGCGTCGACCCGCTGCATTGGGAAGGTAAAGGTGAATTGGTTAAGGCTTTCCAAGACATTCACGCCTTCTCGGACAGCCTGGACCTTTGCAAGTTCAGCGCATTTGCCCAGGGCATGGCGGAGTATGTGGAACAATACTCGACCTTCTGTGGCATTGAATTCACCATTGATGAGGGTCTACAAGCAGGAGAGCGTATCTACAACCTGGAGCGTTATTATAACAATCTGGCCGGTTACGGCGAAGGAAGTGATACACTGCCTAGGCGCTTCACCGAAGAAGCATCTGACATGCCTGGTTCAATGGGTCACGTCTGTGAATTGGACCTCATGCTGAATGACTATTACTCGGCGCGTGGTTGGCACGATGGCGTTGCGCCAATCGAAAAACTGCGTGAGCTAGGTGTCGATGAGGCGATCCTTTAAGAATTGCTATTCGATACAAGTCTATTCCTCATTGCAAGGTCATCAGCCTGGATGAGGAAGAGGATTGGAATGAAAAAAGCGCGGTTGAGGACAACCGCGCTTTTTTGTTCGATTAATCTACTTCGTGCTTTTCGCGAAGTATCACGGGCAGCGAATAAAGCCTTGCGCCCAAAGACAGCTCCCACAAGCTGGAGCAACTACATCAAAACAATCTGTCAGGTTCTCACGTGAAAGTTCACAGCCGCCGCAGGGCGTACAGGGAGCGAATTCATACCCATGAACGCGTTCGCGATAGGCTACGTATTCCGGATCGAGCCACATATCCATGAGATCGCGGTCGCGCACATTGCCGATGATGTGTTTGTGGGAAACGCGCTCGTAGCCGTTTAGCATGCCCGTGTGGGTATGTAACAAAGGCGGACAGGGACTGACAGAACCATCCCATCCAACAATCATCGATCCATCTTCAATAAATGTACAAACATCGTTCATGAGGCCGAGATTGTTGCCGGCCAGGGTGACATTATAACCGCTGTTCATGGCTTTGATGAAAGGTTCGGCTGTATATTCGTTGAAATCCCACTTGGGAAGACTCAAGCGGCGCAGCCAGGGAGAAGGCAGAAAGGTGATGTCTTTCATGGCCCTGTCGTAAAGGATCTCTTTGTACATTTCAGGTGAATGCGCCAGTAGGTTGCTGACATGGAAATGCATTACGCCCAGGCTTTTACCGATCTGCAGCAGCTCCGGCAAGTCGGCTATATTGCGTTTCATGGCCACGAAAGCGATGCCTATCTCGGGGATTGGGCGATGGGCCGGCCGGCGCAGGCGGCGGAAACGTTTCAGGTTCCCAAGCACTACAGGAAGTTCCGCTCCTAAGCGCACATCGGCATAGCTTTCCGGCCGCGCACCATCCAGAGAAACCCATATGAGGTCCAGCCCGGCATCAATGATGGCCTTTCCTTTCTTCTCATCCAGGAGCGTGCCGTTGGTGATCATTTCCACCCGGCAGCCCAGGTTTTTCACCCGTTCGATCATCTGCGGGAGATGGCTGTGCGAGAGTGGTTCGCCAATACCGCCAAAAAAGACTGTTGGCGGGGATTCAAGCTTTTGCACCTCTTCCACAATGCGATCAAATGTATCCTGCGACATACGGCCGATTTCCACGTTCCAGTTCGCCCGCATACAGGTCACGCAGTCGATGTTACAAAAGTTAGTTGGTTCAATATACAGCTTGGCCAAGTGCGTCACCGGACGGTGCATGCGAATGCTGTTGTTATCTTCATCCAGCCGCACACGCGCACCTGGTTTGAGCCCATATCGCTCAGCGACCTTGGGATCAAGAACCAACCGGCCCTGCTCATCAACTGTCGCCCACAAAGATTGATCAATACCCATAGTTTATGCTCCTGCACGCATAGTTTTCTTCTCAAGTTCAGGCAATAAAATATCAAGGACATCGGGTTCGCCCTCGATCGTAATCTGTACAATACCGACCCGAAGCGCGCCTAGTTGTCGCGGCGGCATTTTTTCCAAGCTTGCCTGCCATCCCTGGCCAAGAACCCGATCCTCTTCCATCGATTCACCCCCTAGCTCTTCCAGATATTCCCGCAACAACCACAAGGGAATTGCATGAAGCTGCGTCTCCGTGGCCATCAATCTAACCACCACCCACGGGCGGAAAGATGTCAATCTTATCTGAGGCTGAGATCACCGTGTCCAGCTTATCTTCTAAGTAAGGTGCGTCACGGCCGTTGACAAAAATATGGATATGGCCATGAAGATCGCCATTTTCATCAACAAGCTCCGGCCGCATGAGGGGATATTGATCCATCACGCTTTCAACCATCTGGAAGACCGTTGTTTCAGGCGGCAGATCAAGTTCAATTGTCTTCTGGCCAACTATCTGGCGCAATGTTGCATAGAAATTCACTTTCATTCCCAACACCTCAGGAGATTTTGACAGATATCTTAAACGGAGTATCTAAGCATGGTAAAATTGTGACCCATACGCTGTCAAGTAGTAATTTTACCAAAGAGTGGTAGCTTATGCTTATTAGTCAGTCAAATGAGGATTCTGTTATGAAAATCAATGTGGAACGAGGAAATCTATTAGCAAGCCAGGCAGATACAATTATCGTAAATCTTTTTGAAGGGGTAACCATACCTGGAGGGGCTACCGGAGCCGTAGATAGTGCGCTCGATGGAGCGATCAGCGAACTGATCGCTGGTGGCGATTTCAGCGGCAAAGCAGGTGAAATCGCTGTACTCTACCCACGCGGTGCGATTAACGCCCGCCGCGTTTTAATCACCGGCCTGGGCAAACAGGAGAAATTCGATCTTGAAGGTGTTCGTCATGCAGCGGCGACGGCAGTCAAACGAGCACGCGATCTCAATGCGTCTCATGTGGCCACCATCGTTCACGGAGCAGGAATCGCCGGACTGCCGGTCAAAGATGCCGCGCAGGCGACGGCCGAAGGAACGCTGCTGGCGCTTCATCGTTACCCCGCGCAAAAACAGAAAGAAGAAGCGGAACATGATATCGATGGTTTGAGCATCATCGAATTTGACGCTGATAAAATTCCGGCGATTGAGGAAGGTGTGGCCGTTGCCCAAGCCCTTGCCGCGGGCGTAACTCTGGCCAGAGATCTGGTCAATATGCCTGCCAACCAGGCCACTCCCACATTCATGGCCGATACAGC
This sequence comes from Promineifilaceae bacterium (SeqCode), assembly GCA_046259485.1. Taxonomy (GTDB): domain Bacteria; phylum Chloroflexota; class Anaerolineae; order Promineifilales; family Promineifilaceae; genus JAACFF01. The sequence goes on from JBJYWP010000056.1 coordinate 74,290, forward strand.
GCAAACGATCGCTGATGAGCACGGCCTAAACAGTTTCGTAGGCGGACGAAAATGGGCCCGGGAGCAAAATTTGGGCGCTTTCCTGGCCGTGGCTCAAGGAGCAGGAGAAAAGCCAAAATTCATCATTTTAGAACACAATAGTAACCAACTGGAGATGGATACAATTGTGCTTGTGGGCAAGGGTATTACTTTTGACACCGGCGGTATCAGTTTAAAACCCGTAGCCGGCATGGGAGACATGAAGGGCGACATGGGCGGCGCGGCGGCCGTTCTCGGGGCGATGAAGGTAATCGCCGATCTTGATTTACCGCTGCATGTTGTGGGCATAACCCCCTGCACAGAGAACATGCCCGATGCCGATGCTTATAGACCGGCCGACGTGATCACGGCAAGCAATGGTAAAACAATAGAAATCATCAGCACGGATGCCGAAGGGCGCATGATATTGGCCGACGCCCTCGTCTATGCACAGCGCTACAATCCAAAAGCCGTTATCGACCTGGCGACACTCACCGGCGCTTGCATTGTCGCCCTCGGGCAAGGTATCGCCGCCGGGGTTTTCTCAAATGAGGATGATCTGAGCAAGAAGCTGGTCGCCGCCGGCGAAGAAACAAGCGAACGACTCTGGCCGCTTCCACTCTGGGATGTATACCGCAAAGCGATCGACACCGATGTGGCTGACATGAAAAACAGCGGCGGTAGAATGGGCGGTGTAGCTACCAGTGCAATCTTCTTGCGCGAGTTTACGGATTACAACTGGGCGCATCTGGACATTGCCGGGGTGGCGATGCTTGAAAAGGCTGCAAAACCCTATAACCAAAACGGAGCGACCGGATTTGGTGTGCGCCTCCTGGTAGAACTGCTGCGAAATTGGTAAATTTAGCTATCAAATAAAGACATAATCCAAAGCCATGTTATAATCCGACCATTCTAACAGCCATCTTAAATTTGGAGAGAGACTATGAGCGTGCCAATTCCCCCTTTGACTCTTGGCGTTGAAGAAGAGTATCAATTAATTGATCCGGAATCACGCGATCTCTACGCCTACATCACCGAACTGCTCTCACAAGATAAAGAGGCGGCTAAAAGCCTGGATCTGAAACCGGAGTTCATGCAGTCCCAGGTTGAAGTCGGCAGCCGGGTCTGCCACGATATTAAAGAGGTGCGTTCAGAAATCGTACGCCTCAGACGCGCGGTGATCGAGATGGCGGATCGCAACGGCGTAGCTATCGCTGCCGCGTCAACGCATCCCTTCGCCAGCTGGCAGCAACAGTCTATTACCGAAGGGGAACGATATCGAGAACTGCTGGATGACATGCAGGGAGTGGCCCGGCGTCTACTCATTTTCGGGATGCATGTTCATGTCGGTTTCGGTTCCGATCCGGACGCCAGAAACCTGATGATCGAAATCATGAACCAGGCACGCTACTTCATTCCCCATCTGCTAGCCTTATCAACAAGCTCACCCTTCTGGCACGGCCGTAACACCGGGCTTAAATCCTACCGCAGTGTTGTCTTTGAAGCGATGCCGCGAACAGGGATTCCCCATACATTCGTGTCTTACGACGAGTACAGGAACTATGAACAACTCCTCAACCGCATAGGCGCTTTTGGCAAAAAAGCAAAGTTATCCCCAGAAATCGAATCAGCTGATACACAACAGAAAAGCGCTGCGAAACCGGTGGATCAGGGCAAAATCTGGTGGGATATCCGGCCACACGATCTTTATGATACGTTGGAACTACGCATCACCGATATTTGCACAACAATAGACGAAGCCATTTGCATTGCTGCTCTTTTCCAGGCGATTTGCGCCAAGTTGGTCAAGCTGCGGCGGCAGAACATGTCCTGGCGCAATTACAGGTATCTGCATGTCATCGAGAACAAATGGCGCGCGGTGCGCTATGGCATTGATGCGGAGATGGTTGATTTCGGCCGTGAAGAAGAGATGCCCTTCCCCGCCCTGATGGAAGAACTGCTAGAGATTCTAGATGATGTCGTGGACGACCTGGGCTCTCGCGAAGAAGTCGAATATGTACACACGATTTTGGAAAAAGGAACCAGCGCGGACCGGCAAATAGCCGTTTACAACGCGCATGGAGGCGAGGACAATTCGAGTGCTGCGCTCAAGGCAGTCGTCGATCATCTGATAGCCGAAACACAACTTGGTCTTTAAGTCCGGGCAGATTGGTAAAAACGACTTAGCAATTTAGTCACCGGAGTTCATCAAACGATTTACTTTTCGCCTTCATAAAAAGACCCTGCAGAAGTGCTGCCGGGTCTTTTTTCTTACCAGGTTCGGTAACGGAATTTTCCGCCGACGACTGTTCCGGCAATGCCGGCTTCGAGCAGCTCATCCGGCGGCATCGTAAAGATGTCGCGGTTAAAAATCGAGAGGTCGGCCAGTTTACCAGGCGTAATGGAGCCTAGGCGATTTTCCTGCCCGCTGGTATATGCCGCCGCGGTGGAAAATCCGCGCACCGCTTCTTCAACTGTCAGACGCTGATCGGGATACCACCCTCGCGGACCCGGTTGGCCATTGGCACGCCTTCTGGTAACGGCCGCATGGATGCCCAGTAATGGATCGATTCTCTCAACCGGTGCGTCAGAGCCAAAAACCACTTGGGCTCCGCTGTCGAGCATCGTGCGAATGGCATAGGCGTAACGCGCGCGCGCGCCCCAATTTGCGTCGGCCAAATCCATATCCGATGTCGCGTGCAGGGGCTGCATGGAGGCGATGACATCCAGCTCCGCAAGCCGGTGCAGGTCATTGGGATGCAGCACCTGTACGTGCTCAATGCGGTGGCGCAGCCTCCTACCTCCTGCTTCCTGCTTTCTGACAGCTTCATAAACATCGAGAACATCATGATTGGCGCGGTCGCCGATGGCGTGAACAGTCACACTGAGGCCATTCGCGCTGGCCTCACTGGCCGCGGCCATCATCTCTTCTTTTTCGGTCACGACGATGCCGTAATTGCCCGGATCATTTTCGTATGGTTCGACCATTGCCGCGGTACGGGGACCAAGCGCTCCATCGGCGAAAATCTTGACCCCACCAATGCGCAGCCACTCGTCGCCAAAACCACTTTGTAAACCTACGCCGACCGCGTGTTCCAGCAAGGCGACAGGGATGTTTTTGACAATGCGAAAATTGAGTTCATTATCCCGGTGCAGCTGCTGTAAAGCCAGAAAACAATTTCGGCCGTCGAAGTCATGTATGCCGGTTAAGCCAACGCTCCAACAATACTCTTGAGCCTCGCGCATCGCCTCAATCACTTCCTCAAGGGGCTCTTCCGGTATAAGATCGTAAACAAGGTCCATCGCATCTTCAAACAAGATACCTGTCGGCTGCCCACGGCCGTCTCGTTGGATTTCCCCACTGGGCGGATCAGGTGTTTGGGAGGTTATACCCGCCAAACGCAGCGCTTTGGAATTCACCCAGATAGCATGGCCGCTCTTATGGGTCATCAAAGCCGGTACATGAGTGACAATTTGATCTAAATCAGCGGCTGTCGGGAAACGCCCTTCAGACCAGGCGCCCTGGGTCCAACCCCATCCGCGCAGCCATCCGCTGCGTTCGACATGCCGGTCATCCGCAGCGAAGGCGGCAATGCGCTGTTTAACTTCTTCAAGGGACGCCGCGAAATCTAAATCAACCCGGCGGCGGCCCAGGCTAAATTGACGAAAATGAACGTGTGCATCCACCAGTCCCGGGATAGCACAGCGACCGCCTAAATCAACATGCTCAATCGGATGCCCCTCAAAATCAGCCAGCAGATCGTTATCGCCAAGGGCTAAAATCCGCCCATCGCGTATGGCTGCCGCTGTTGCATACGGCAGATCCGCGTCCATCGTATAAATTCGGCCGTTAGTAAGCAGTAATATTTCGTCCATGAAACTCTCCAGATAATGTTATTTATAGGCTAAAACGCCAAATGCCCCCGGGTAAGGTTTTACCCGCTTAAAACCGCTGTCTTGCAAACGGCGCACGACACCGCGCGTCACATTTCGCCCCGAACGGCTCTTGGGATCGCCGATGTAATGAAACAAGCGACTGGAAGAACGTAACACGCGGAATAACTGCACATAAAATTCAGAAGAATAGAGATCTCCGGCCAGGCTAAACATCGGCGGGTCATGAATCACACGCGAAAAAGTCTGATCGGCAAACTCTTGAATCACATCATACGCATCGCCGACCAGACGCGTTATTTTCGGATTATCAAACAATTCCTGCGACCAGGGATTGCGGCGACATATCTCGGTGACGGCCGGATCGAGTTCAATTGTGGTGACGTGATCGGCCGTGCGCGCTGCTTCAACGGCCGTATAACCAAGGCCCATCGTCGTATCCAGCACCGGGCCGGTTAGCGGCTTCACTGCTTTGATTTTGCTGAGTGTGTCTTGATGGGGATCGGTGTCTTTAATTCGGTGCATGGGGATGCCTGAAATGAGCATCGTTGGCGCTCCACGGGTCGGCATCAGGCTGTAATAACGGTTGAAGGCCTCGGAGAAAAATTGAATGCGTTCCAGCTCATTCTCGCGCACTGAATAACAGGCCAACTCATTTTCTTGGACAGCTTGCAGCTGTTCTTGGGAGAGCCGCTGCCCATCAGGCAGCAAAATAAATCCGGAATTGAAAATCACCTTCACTTTTGTGCGGTTCAAATCAAGCGATGTTGTCACATCCCCCAATCCGGCTGCCGTCGCTTCCAGAATTTCATGCGCCTGGTAATGGGAAATAACTGGAGATAACAATGCGTTGCCCTTGGAGAAGTGATGCCGTCCGGAAGACGGGTTTAACGACTGCCCATTCTAGCCACGAATATAGCGAAATTCAGTTTGCGGCGTGCTTATGTATTCGACGCCGCTCTTTGTAATAAGGACATTCTCTTCGAGGCTAACGATTCCCCTATCAGGAACAATGACATGGAGCTCCAGGGCAAAGATATTTCCCACTTCCACCGGCAGTTCGCAGATGCCGTCGTAACGCTCCCACTGCGGCCCAAGAACAATCGCCCCGTCATGGGCGGACCGGCCAACCAGGTGGCCAAAGGCATGTAAATATTCAGGATAACCGTGATCCACGATATAGGCTCTCGCGGCGGCGTCAACTTGCCAACCGGGGACGCCGGGCTGTAAAGCGCGTTCGCCCGCTTGAATAGCGCCAACGACTGTATCTAGCGCTTTCTGGACATCGGGAGGCGCTTCGCTCTCGCCATCCTCCAGCACATACCACATACGCTGGATATCGGAACAATAATCAGCTTCCTTAATCCCCAGATCGATATGGAATGTATGCCCTTTCTGAAGAACGACATCGCCTGGAGATACGTGGCCGACGGCCGAATACGGACCACAGGTTACAGTTGGATTGAAAGGTTTAGGCCAGGCATAATCAAGACCCATTGAATCAACACTGTCGTGAACAAACGCGGCAATCTGGCTCTGCGTCATGCCCGGTTTGACAAAAGCCTCGATCTCATCAAACAATTTTTCCGTAGTAGCAACGGCTTTTCTGACGCGTTTGATTTCAATGGGGATTTTACGCCCACGAAGCGCAGAAATGATCTTTTCGGCCGAAATAAGGCGCTGCTCATAAGGGGTGCCTTGCAAATACCCTTGCAACATGCGATACAATCCGACGGTTAAGCCGTCCGCAGCCAGGTCGATCTGCGAATAATTGATGGCGATCCGGCTGGGGTCGATTGCGGCCAATGTTTGATTGAGTAGCTCGCCGATTCCTTCGTGATAGCCAATCACTTCGCTGTAGGCGTTCAAGGTACGCACATTTTCGGCATCAAAATGGCCGAGGATCGCCACATGACGGCCGTCACGGCATATCAGGAAAGCTGAAACCCAGGTAACATCGCCACCGTAAATCAAATCCAGGCTTGGATCCGGCCGCATAGAGGATTCACGCACAAAGGTCAGCCAGACATCTATATCCAGCTCGTCTAAAATACTCGTCGCCTGATCCAGCTTCTCCCGGATCAGGTCTTGGTTAGAATTTATTATCTGATTCGGCTGGGCCTGGATCGGGGATTGTTCAATTTTCGTATCTGTACTCATGCTTATTGTTTTCAACTATCAATCATCGACGATGGAGTCATAAATCGCCTGCAGCTCTTCGTCGGAGTAATAATAAATGACAACCTTCCCGCCTTTATTTAGTTTTTCAATGCTAACACGCGTGCCCAGGGAGCGTACGAACTGTTCTTGAAGGGCCAACATCTCCGGCGATAATGGCTCTTTTTCTTTTTGCGGGGCAGGTTTTTCCTCAACAGCCAGCATTTTATCGACGAGCAGCACCGCTTCGCGACGATTTAACCCTTTACGAACCATCTCATCTTTGGCCTCAATCTGTAAACCGGCCGTAGGCAGGCGCAGCAGCTCACGCGCATGCGTCCCGCTGATCTGGCTGTCAAGGACAGCCTGTTGGACCTCTTGGGGCAAACCGAGCAGGCGGACCAGGTTTGTGATCGTGGATCGCCCCTTGCCCACGCGATCGGCCACAGCCTCCTGGGTGAGCTTGAACTCATCCATCAATTGGCGGTAAGCCAGCGCCTCTTCAATAGCGTTCAAATCCTCACGCTGTATATTTTCAATAAGCGCCAGCTCCAGCATCTCCTGGGGCGTTGTCTCTTTCACAATAACGGGGACACTTTCCAAACCAGCCAGTTGGGCGGCTCGCCATCGCCTTTCACCAGCCACGAGCGTATAACCGGAATCTGTCCTGGTGACGATGAGCGGTTGGATCAGCCCGTGCTCGCGGATGGAAGCGGCCAGCTCGGACAACTCCACTTGGTCAAACCTTGAGCGCGGCTGCATTGGATTGGGCGAAATCTCGCTGACTGAAGCAAGTGTCAGACCCTGAGGTGTTTCGTTGGTTGGTTCCATGGGAAAGAGAGCATCTAGCCCCCTACCTAAACCAGATTTCTTGGTCATAAAGCACTCTCCGGCATATGATCGCCTTTAAGTAATTCAGCAGCCAACAGACGATAGGCGACAGCACCGGCAGAATTGGGAGCATATTCGTTAACGGGTAACGCGTGGCTGGGCGCTTCGCTTAAGCGAACGCTGCGCGGAATAATCGTTCGGAAAACTTTTTCTTTAAAGTGTCGCCGAACTTCCTCGACTACCTGCCTGCTTAAATTGGTACGGCTGTCATACATGGTCATGATCACCCCGCGGACTACCAGCTGGGGATTGAGAAATCGTTGCACAAGCTCAATCGTTTGTAACAACTGGGTCAAGCCCTCAAGGGCAAGATATTCACACTGCACGGGGATTAAAATTCCGTCACTGGCGGCAGCCAGCGCATTCACAGTTAATAGTCCCAGACTTGGCGGGCAATCAATAAGTGCGTAATCATATTGACTATCAAGCTGTTTTAAAGCATTCTGCAAACGGTACTCACGGCCCAGGGCGGTAACAAGTTCCACTTCGGCGCCGGCCAGTTCCGGATTTGAAGGTAAAACGTCCACCCCATAGGATTCAACAGATATCTTTATCTGATTTGAATCTACTTCCTCTAAGAGCATGTCATAGGTAGAAGCTTGCACTTCAAATTTATTAATACCCATACTGGAAGTTGCATTGGCCTGGGGATCAATATCGACGATCAGGGTCTTTAGGCCATTTTTACCCAGCATCGCACCGAGATTGATGACTGAGGTAGTCTTCCCGACACCACCTTTTTGATTTGCGACAGCGTAAATTTTCATCAAGAATCCCTGTTGTTAACAGCCATGGGATAAATATTCTTGCAAGACCTGCATTTTATTTGCCAAACCACTCCCAGTGACAGATTGAGAGGCAATATCATTTGCGAAACGGGCAGCTTCCCAGGGGTCTCCGGCGGTCTGATGCAGGCGAACCAGGTAGGCTGTAGCAAATATATCTCCTGCGCCAGTCAAGTCAACAGCATTGACCTTCGGCGCCAGAAAGCTGCGGGCTTCCTCTCCAAAATAGACGATGCAGCCGGCCGGACCCTGGGTCATAACAAGCAATTTAGAAAAGCGGCGAAAGTCGTTCAACATTGATGGGCTTAATAGGTCCTCATCGCTGATGAAAGTGGCCGCAGCAAGGGGCAATAACGCCTCCGCCTCGTCCCAGGAACGGGCGAACACACGGCCGTCTCTTTCCCAGCGCCGCATCCATCCTTGTGGCGTCAGGCCGACAATACTGTTGCTGAACAAGCTGATACCACGCGGATCAACTTCGTTGGCGATTGGACCGATATGAACGATCTTGGCTCGCTGCCATACCGGAGGAATATCCTCAGCGGTAATCTTCCCGGCGACGGCATGAATATATTGCACACGGCCGTCCGGCTGGTAGATATTCTCAAAAGTCGTTGTCGCCGGAGCAGTAATATTATGGACTGTTATGTCCGAAAGCCGGGAGTCCAGCTCATCAGCAGCGGCAAAACTGGTTACCACCGCGGTGCGGCAGCCCAGGACCTTTGCGGTCGAAGCGGAATAAGCAGCCGTGCCCCCTATTACCGGTCCGCCAGTAGTCAGATCTCGCGAAATATGGCCAATAACGAGATAATCAATTGGTGCCTGGAAGTCCATCTCTGAATTCTACCTAGCGGCTACAAATGGGACAAGGTTCAATTAATATGTCAAGTTCCTGTTGCATTGTCGGGAGATAACCGCTAAGATTTACTAGCCATGTCAGAGAAACATTCATATACAAATAACCGCCAAAATTCCGATCGTCTGCGTTTTCGCCAACGCCCTCTGCTCTCGCTGCCTCAAATATTGATCATAGCCGGGATTGTCTTCGGCGTGTTCATCGGTTTCGATCTCAATCGCCGTGCCCAGGTGGGCGCACTGATGGAAGCCAATGAAGAAGTCATGCAAGAGAAAGTCAGTATAGAAGAAACCCGCCAGGTTGAACTCATGCTGACCCGCGAATATGTCAAAAGCGAAGCCTATATTGAAGATTTTGCGCGCAATGAAGCGGGCCAGATCAAACCGGACGAAAAGAAAATAGTCCCCTTATTAATCAATGTAACCCCAATGGCAACCCTGATCCCTACGGCAACGCCGGATCCGGCATATAATGCTCGTCCGTGGCAGGCCTGGTGGCGACTTCTAACCGACGCGCCCATGCCTTCTCGCTAGCAGTCTGCATTCTAAAACCTGATTTTCAACCCCGCCAATATTCTGGTGCTTTTAGGTCACCCATAAAGCCTTCACCAGCTCAATTCCGAGGACAACTTCTTCATGTCCTAATCTCAAGCGGATCGGACCATTAAAAGGCGCACGCCCCACGATTTCAAATGCTGCACCGGGGACGACTCCCAGTGTGGAGAAGTAGGCTAACCGCTCTGATTCATCTGTGCGAACGCGGCTGATTTTTCCTTTATGGCCAACGGTAAGGTTAATCAGACAGGTATCATTAACCTCAGGCAGGATACCGTCTTCATCCGGGATAGGCTCACCATGAGGACAACGCTGCGGGAAGCCGGTCATCTCCGCCATGCGCTGCACAACCGGATCAGTCAACCCCTTTCCCAGGTCTCCGGCATGGTGGTGGACCTCATGCCATTCAAAACCCATTATTTTCGTCAGGAACACTTCCAAAATTCGATGCCGGCGTAATTCACGCAGAGCTTCTTCGCGCCCCAAATCGGTTAACTCGACCCCCTGGTAGGGGACATGTTTAACAAAACCGGCGCTTTTAAGCCGTTTGAGCATGCGCGGTACCGCTGGAGCGGTTACATCGAGGCGTTCAGCCAGGCTCGTTGTACTTACTGTGGGGGAATCCTCTTGTAGGCGATAAATCTCGGCCAGGTACTCACGCATGGCCGTACTAAGCTGCATTTCCATAAATCGTATCTTGGTTGCCGCTGCTGCCTGTTTCAGGCACAGATGGGCGGGATGAATGCCGGCTGATTTCTATCCGGCAAAAGCTAAAGATCAGTTTACTCTATTTCAACGCTATCGACCATGAGTTGAGTTATTTGAGGGGGTGTGCATCCTATTAAGAGAAAGCAGCCTTGATAGCAGAGATTTCTCTCAGA
>JBJYWP010000057.1:0-7406 GCA_046259485.1 Promineifilaceae bacterium (SeqCode)
AGTGTCAACGGGTTTCTAGCATATGAAACCGTTACATAATTTGTTGCAGTTAGCAACTATCCACTAAACACTAAACCCTCTCCAGACGCACCGCGCTGATCTTATACTCGGGAATCTTGGCCACCGGGTCGAGGGCGAAATCCTGGGTCAAAATATTCGCCGGCGACTCGCGCCAGTGGAAGGCGAGGAAGATGGTTCCCGGCCGGACATTTTCACTGATTTTTAGCCGGGCCTGCACGCTGCCGCGGCGGCTTTTGATGATTACCTCATCGTTTTCTTGCAAGCCGGCGTCCTCGGCATCTTCGCGGCTGACTTCCACATATCCCCCGGGCTCACGCCAGGACAGCGGCCCGCTGCGCCGGGTCATGGTTCCTGAATGGAAATGATAGAGCACGCGTCCGGTTGACAGGATCAGTGGATATTCCTCATCCGTGTTCTCGGCCGGATCTTGCGCTTTCACGGGGCTAAATAAGCCCCGGCCACGGGAGAATTTTCCGACATGGAGGATGGGCGTTCCCGGATGTTCGGCCGTAGGACAGGGCCACTGCAGACCTGCACCTTGCAAACGGCCGTAGCTCATGCCCCCATAAATCGGTGTAACCGTCGCTAATTCGTTGAAGACGGCGGCCGGTGAATCGAAGGTCCAATAATTTTCGCGCCTTTCGGTGCCCATCTTCTGATCGAAACGGGCGGCGATTTCGGCCGTTATCTGCCAATCGGCCCTGGCCAGACCGGGAGGCGGCAGAACGGGTTGGATCAACTGCACTCGCCGTTCGGTATTGGTGAAGGACCCGCTTTTTTCTAGCGATGAGGCGGCTGGCAGAACAACATGAGCGAGCTGGGCGGTATCGCAGAGGAAGATATCTTGCACAACCAGGAAGTCCAGACTGCGCAGCGCCTCTTCAACATGGTTCGTGTCCGGGTCGGACATCATGGGGTTCTCGCCCATGACATACTGCGCCCGAACCTTTCCCTTGCCAACGGCGTGCATCGCTTCCACAATAGTCAGGCCGACCTTGCCCGGTAGATCGTCCATATCCCACTGTTGGGCGATCTTATGTCGTTTTTCATCGTCGGTGACATGCTGGTAGCCGGGATAGACGTTGACCAGCCCGCCCATATCGCAGGCGCCCTGCACATTGGCCTGCCCGCGCAAAGGATTAACGCCGGTGGAGCGTTTGCCGACCTGCCCGCAGAGCATGGCTAAGTTGGCCAGGGTCTTGACCATATCGGTGCCGTTGCTGCGTTGGGTGATGCCCATGGCATAGAAGATGGCACTGCGTCCGCGCTCGCCCTCGTAGATAGATTGGCCGTGCGCCCGCTCGCCGAAGGCGTAAATTCTGGCCGCTTCTTCGATTTTTTCTACGGGCACGCCCGATTTAAGAGCGGCATGCTCGGGTGTGTACTGCTGGACGATCTCCTCGAATGCAGCGTATCCCTCAGTCCTTTCAGCGATGAATGCCTCGTCCGCCCATCCTTCGCGGATGATCACGTGCATGATCGCCAGGAAAATATAGATGTCCGTGCCCGGTTTGATCTGCAAGAACAGGGTCGCGTGATCGACCATGGGGATATGCCGCGGATCGACAACGATAATATGCGCTCCTTTTTGGGCGGCGCGAACCATTTCATAGCTGAGCACCGGGTGCGACTCGGCCGTATTCGAGCCGGTAATGAATAAACAATCCCCATCGCGAATCTCATGAATTGAGTTGGTCATTGCGCCACTTCCGAAGGCCTGCACGAGGCCTGCAACGGTTGAGCTGTGTCAGAGACGGGCGCAGTGGTCCAGGTTGTTTGTGCCGATAGAGGCGCGCATGAATTTCTGAAATAGATAGTTCTCTTCATTCGTGCAGCGCGCCGAGGTCAAGCCCATGACCGAATCCGGGCCATAGGCCTTGACGGTATCCGCCAATTTTTCGGCCACCAGGTCGAGCGCCGTGTCCCAATCGGTTTCAATGAAAGTGTCTGCGATCTGCGGCTTTCTGACGTTCAGGGGTGAGACGTCCGGCAGTTCCCATGGTTCGTCGATAAGTCCGCGCTCATAAGCGACATCGCGGCGGATTAAGGGCTTTGTCAGGCGATCGCGATTGGTGGCGAAATCCCAGCCATAGCGCCCTTTGCTGCACAGGAATTCGCCGTTGACGGAAGTTCCGTTCGCGCCGTCGGCATAGAGAATTCGGCCGTCCTTGAGGGCATATTCGATGCGGCAGCCCACGCCGCAGTAACCGCAGATCGTTTCCTGGCGTTCTAGTTCCCATTCACGGCCCTCTCCCATCCGCGCCGTGGGCATCAGGGCCGCCGTGGGGCAAACCTGCACACAGCTGCCGCAGTAGACGCAGGACGAGTCGATCATCGGCCCATCAAACGGTGTGGCGATGTGGCTGTCATACCCGCGGCCGGTGATCTCAATCGCATTGGCGCCGACTACCTCGCTGCAAACACGCACGCAGCGGCTGCACAAAATACAGTATTGGTGATCGCGAATGAAGAAGGGATTGTCGTTTTGATAAAGCGGTCGCGGTATATCGAAGGCGTAGCTTGTTTCAGAAATACCGTACTCATAAACGTACTTCTGCAGCAGGCAGGCCCCTGCTTTATCACAGGTGACGCAGTTGAGGGGATGGGTCGAAAGGAGCAGGTCGAGGATCTCGCGCCGTTTCTCCCTGAGCAGATCGGTCTCCGTGCGCACGATCATGCCTTCCTGGCAGGCCAGCCCGCAACTGGCCACAGGCTTTCGCTGGCTTTCAACCTCTACCAGGCACATACGGCAGCCTCCCGAGATTGACAGATCGGGATGGTAGCAAAGGTGTGGAATATCGATGCCGTTCTCGCGAGCCGCTTCGATAACCATTTTGCCTTCCTGGGTCTGGATTGTCTGCCCGTCGATTGTGAATTCGATCATCTTTCCGTGCCCCTTGCTTAAATGAGTTTGTGTATTTTTGCGCACCATTATAACAGATATGTATTTTTTGATACCCTAGTATTTCAAGCGTTCTTCTCATAGAATAGAGAAGAACCTATTCTCACTTCCACTTATCATGGTCATGTGGAGGAACCCATAATGACTCAACTCACTGAATTGCTTGATGTTTCACTCTTAGAATCCATTATTGAAAAATACGAAGGCCGCAAAAGAGATGCGCTTCTACCGATGCTGCATGATGCCCAGGCTGTCTATGGTTGGCTGCCGCGGGAAGTGCAGGAAGCGATCGGCCGTACGCTGAACGTACCCCTGGCCGAGGTCTATGGTGTGGTCGAGTTTTATACCATGTTCTACGACCGCCCCACGGCGAAGCAGGTGATTCGCGTTTGTAAGGATCCGGCATGCTATGTCGGCGGCGCTGATGCCGTCGGTAAGGCAATCGAGGAGCAGTTGGGCCTTACAGATGGGGAAACGGCCTTTGATGGTTCGATTACTTTTGAATATGTCCCCTGCCTCGGTATGTGCGAACACGCCCCCAACGCCCTCTATGGCGACACTCCCGCCGGAGACCTGACGGTCGATACCGTCGATGATTTTCTTAATGAGGCCTATCCGGAACCGGAGGCAAGAATATATGGCAAGCCGTTAATCAAGTTGCGCCGGGCCGGAGTCGTCAATCCCTTAAGTCTGCGGGATTACGTCGATCATGAAGGTTTCTCTGACCTGCGCAAGGCGCTCGACTATAATCCCGAAGAAATTATTGCGCTGCTCAAAGAAAGCAAAATCCTGGGCCGCGGCGGGGCGATGTTCCCCACCGGCCTGAAATGGGAATTTACGCGCCGCGCTCCCGGAACGCCGGCCGAAAAACACATCATCGCCAATGCCGATGAAAGCGAACCGGGCACATTTAAAGATCGCGGCCTGATGGAAGAAGATCCCTACAGCCTGATTGAAGCCATGCTCATCGCCGGTTATACCGTCGGCGCGGAAAACGGTTGGATTTTCGTCCGCGGAGAATACCCCCGCAGTTATGCCCGGCTCAGCAATGCCGTGAGAAGAGCTCGCGAAGAGGGCTATCTGGGGCGCAATATCCTCGGCCGCGAAGGCTTTAATTTTGATATTCAAATACGCCTGGGCGCCGGAGCCTACATTTGCGGTGAAGAAACGGCGCTCTTTGAAGCCATTGAAGGCAAGCGTGGTTTCCCGCGTATCAAGCCCCCTTTCCCGACTACCAACGGCCTCTTCAACCAGCCCACGGCGATCAACAACGTAGAAACCCTGGCCGCGGCCCTGGCGGTTGTTCATATGGGCGTCGATGAATGGCTCAAGCTGGGCACCGAGCAGTCCCCGGGCACAAAGTGGTTCTGCCTCAGCGGAAATATTACCCAGCCCGGCCTGTATGAAGTTCCCTTTGGCCTGACCATCCGCGAGCTGGTGGAGATGGCCGGCGGCGTTCCCGGATCACGGCCGATCCAGGCTGTCTTGTTGGGCGGTGCTGCCGGCGTGTTTTTGGCTCCTGATAAACTCGATATGCAGCTTACCTATGAAGACGCTAGGAAGAACGGCGTCCCCCTGGGCTCGGGCGTGATTCAAGTCTTTGATGACACGGTGGATTTACGAGAGATTCTCTACCGCCTCAGCCATTTCTTCGCCCATGAAAGCTGCGGCAAATGTTACCCCTGCCAGATCGGCACGCAAAGACAAATGGAAATTTTTGACCGCATAGCCCACAATGGTGGATCGCGGCCTTCCGATTATGACGTGCTGCGCGATCTGGGATTTACGATGACCCAGACCTCTCTTTGTGGCCTGGGCCAGACGGCCGCTTCGGCCGTTACCAGCGCCCTCGAACTTTGGCCGGAACTACTGGCATAGCGAATGAATTCCGGCTAGCTGTAATATATGAATAACAATCATAGAACTTCACAAATTCGCTATATAAGCGTCGATGGTCAAAAGCCCCTTGAAATCGTCGGCGATATTGTTGAAGAAGCCCTGGTCTGTATTTCCGTCAACGGCGCGGAACTGGCGACATTTATGTGTACGCCGGCCGATCTGGACAAACTGGCCCTGGGCTTTCTCTATAACGAAGGCATCATCCAGAACGTCGATGACGTGCGCCGGCTCCATATCTCAAAAGCAACAACCTGTGTAGATGTCTGGCTGCGCGACAGCGAATACGAACGGCCGTCGCGGGCGATCATTACGTCGGGCTGCGGCGGCGGGGTGACCTTCGATGATCTTTCCGGCAAACATGAACCCTTGCAGTCAGACCTATCGGCCGATCCGGAGCAAATCGCCGGGCTGATGCAACAGATGCTCAGCAATGCGTCGGCTTACCGGACGGCGCGCGGCATCCATACCGCGGCGCTCGCGGAAAAGGATCAAATTCTGCTGCAAGTCGAAGATGTCGGCCGTCATAACTGCCTGGATAAATTATGTGGCGCTGCGCTGCAGGCTGGCATCCACACCCACGATCGCATCCTGATCAGCAGCGGGCGCATCAGCAGCGAGATGATCAACAAGGCGCGCCGCCTGGGTACGCCCATTATCTGCTCGCGTACATCGCCGACCAGCCTGTCCGTAGCCCTGGCCGAGAGCTGGAATATGACCATTGTGGCTTATGTGCGCCAGAAACGGATGCGTATTTACACCCGTCCCGAACGGGTGCTTGATTCAAGTTTTATTGCTGCGAGCAGCGTAAGCAACGGAGATGTTCATGAGTGAAAGCGTATCTCTTTCCATCAACGGCCGTGAAATAACCGTTCCCGCGGGGACGACGATCCTTGAGGCGGCGGCCGATCTAGGCATCGATATCCCGGTGATTTGCTATCATCCGCACCTCACCAGTAACGGCCTCTGCCGCATCTGCTCCGTGGATGCCGGCGGCCGGGGACAATCCGCCGCCTGCGTGACCCAATGCAGCGAGGGCATGGTTGTGCAGACTGAGAGCGAGGCCGTCGTGCGCAGCCGGCGCATGATCCTGGAGATGCTGGCCTCGACCGTCGATCTCAGCGAAGCGCCGCACATCCTGGCCTTGATGGCTGAATACGGCGCCGACGGCCAGCGCTTCGTCGATGCCGTGAAACGGACGACACCGATCTACGACGATAACCCTTTTTATCTGCGCGATTACAACCAGTGCATCAACTGCTGGCGCTGCGTGCAGGTTTGCGCCGAAGACGCGCAGTTCGCCTTCGCCCTCAACTTTGACGGCCGTGGCTATCAGACCACCATCGGCACCTTTATGAATGACGGTATGCCCGATACCACCTGTGTTTTCTGCGGGCAGTGTGTCGGCGCCTGTCCCACGGGCGCGCTCAAACCAAAACGACAGGCGATGCTTGAGGACGGCCTCGATCCGGATGATATTTTCAGGCGCACGCGCGGCGGCCGGAAACCGCGCAAGGATAAAAAATCATGAGCGATATCACACAGAAGAATGAGAACCCATTGGGAGGTGATCAATGATTCAGGCTGATAGAAAAGTACGCACGACCTGCCCCTACTGCGGTGTGGGTTGCCAGATCGATTTGAGCATCAAGGATGAATATATCTACCGCGTCGATGCCCCCTTCGACGCCGCGCCGAACTACGGCATGCTCTGCGTCAAAGGGCGTTTCGGCACAGACTACGTCAAGCATCCCGGGCGTGTGAAGGCACCGCTCATTCGCGTGAACCGTGAAGAAGGGCGCAGCGCGAAGCCGGTTTGGCGTGAAGCAAGCTGGGAGGAGGCGCTTGGTTTTGTGGCCTCTGAATTGGTGCGCATCAAGCAGCAGTATGGTAGCGAGGCCATCGGCAGCTATGCCAGCGCCAAGGCCACCAATGAAGACACCTACGTCTTTCAGAAATTTATCCGCGCCTTGATCGGCACGAACAATGTCGATCACTGCGCCCGTTTATGCCACGCCGGTTCCGTGGCCGGTTTGCAGTTAGCCATCGGCTCCTCGGCCATGTCCAATTCCATCGCCGAAATGGAAAATCTGGACGTCTTCATCATCACCGGCTCCAACACGGCCGAAACACATCCGGTCATCGCCAACTACCTCAAACGCGCCGTGCGCAAGAATGGGGCCAAGCTGATCGTCGTCGATCCGCGCCAGGTGGAGATGGTCGATTTTTCCCAGCTATGGCTGCAGCAAAACCCGGGCACCGATGTCGCCCTCTTCCAGGCCATGGCCCACGTCGTGGTCAAGGAAGGACTGTATGACGAAGAGTTCATCGCCCAACGCACCGAAGGTTTTCAGGAATACATGGAGTCTCTGGAGGGTTATACACCAGAATGGGCAGAAATTGTGACCGGCGTCCCGGCGGAGAAAATTATCGAAGCGGCGCGCCTTTACGCCACGGCCGATCGCGCGGCCATCTATTGGGGCATGGGCATCAGCCAGAGTACGCACGGCACAGATAACACTATCTCCCTGACCAATCTGGCCCTGATGTGCGGCCATGTCGGCAAACCGGGCACCGGCCTCAATCC
>JBJYWP010000058.1:0-82569 GCA_046259485.1 Promineifilaceae bacterium (SeqCode)
ACAATAGCGTACACAGGTACCTCCAAAAAGAACCGACATCTTTTGTAGATGCCGGCCAGGTAATTTATCAAACACAAGGGAAGTGGTAGAAGCCCTTGCAATGCGACTTAGGATTATAGCGAGCGCTCAAATTTGTGTCAATAAAACTTTTTCCTTCTCATAAATTCGGGTCACCCACTCTACTGTTTTTCCCCTACCGTGGTTTCGGCCTGATGGACATTAAGAACATCATCACTTTCCCAAAAATAATCGATCGCGGGGTTTCCCATCTGCGATTCAACGCCAGATGGCGGTCCCCCGATCCGCAGCCCTTCCCAATCACAATTCCGGCAGCTATATCGACGAACAGGAATTCCCAGACGCGCGACCAGGCGCTCAGACTTATTTCGCCGCACCCGAACCAACTCATATTCCCAACATTGTGGGCATCCGGCTTGGGGATAAAACATCGGATTATTCAGGAGACGCCGCCGCAGAAAGAAATAAGAAACCAACGTGAGGACAAAAAGAACGATTAAGAGGAATATTCCCATCACAGTACCAACAAGAAATTCTCCGACGGTCGTTATTACGTTTTGATTGAAGCGAAGGCTGTTCAATAATCCGGCGGAAAAGATGAGTGCAAGAAGCAAAATTAAACCGGCGCCACAAACCGCAGCAACTATAAGCAGAACCCGCGAAATCGTATCTTGCTTCAATGATCGTATCGCATGATTCTCATCGCCACGGGCATCTTCACGAGACAACTCTTCTTTTTCATCGACCACTTGATTTTCTATTTCGACTATGCTCATCAACTCTCCCTTTCCAAATTCGCAAACAGGCAGCGATACCGGATGAAATGTCTGGAAAGCTAAAATGTCTCAGGCACACCAAAAGAGTATGCGTAGAGCCTACCTTCTACCTATCAAAATATGCCGTGAACCTTACAGCCACCCTTAATTCAATTTTTTAAACAAGAAAAAGGAAAGAATCGGCTCCAATTAGAGAATTTCAATTCCGTTGAGCACAGTGATTCAAAGAGAGTCACTCATCTCGAAGCGTGATCAGCGTCCGGTGGATATGAGACGCGAGGGGATCAAGTTCAAGCGCACCTAGCACCTCGTCCGGGCGACCGGTTTTTCCTTCCATTAAAAACAAGGTCATCTTCAGCATCCCATTGCCGTCGGGACCTACAGCCGTACTAATATCAATAATTAGCGGTCTCAAATTGTATTGCTTTACCTTCCCTTTCCCGCTTTTTCGCTCACGGATCAAACTCTCCTCCGCGAGCAAGCGACTAGCCCTGGATGACAATTCCTCTGCATTCATCTTTTCAAAGGGCATAACATCATAGACCGCGGAGGCAGTTACAGATTGTAAAGAAGGTGCATCAAGAGGTACCTGCTCCACGGCCGTTATGGTAATACCAGGAGCCATTTTTGACATTATCTGCCCAATGATCTTATGAGGGTCCACCTCTTCAAGCAGCCAGATGTCGGCCAACTCATATTCACTGGTGTAACCCAAAGGCAGCGGCGCCGCGAATGAAAGACGTGGGCGGCGGTTAAATCCTTGCGTATAAGCGATTGGTACTTGAGCACGATTGAGCGATCGCTCCATTGTGCGCGCGAGATCAAGATGGCCGATATAGCGGGCCGGTCCATCCTTACTAAGCGTTAGCCTCAGTCGCTGTACATAATTAGCTTGCATATATTTACCAGAATTCGTTTCCTATATCTAGCCGATTGTAACCATTTTTCTCCTGTCCGGTATTGGTAGATAGCAAAAATTAAATAGACACAAAGAAACTAATAAGAAACCCCGTGTACTCTGCGCCTCTCAATGCCCCCATGTCCATTTTTCAACAGCAATTATCTTCATCCCATTAATATACATAACAATATCAGGCCGTGACTGTGATAATCCTTCGGGCTTGCACTATAATTACCCGGCGATAATCGACTCTGGCGGCGGGGACAATCTTTATCGCGGCACGCCGTCTCTCATAAATACGATTGGACATTTCTGATAATGATAGCCACTAACCCACCCTCTGAATTACGCCGGCGGAAACACCTCTTCTGGATCGTACTCCAAATGATTATCCTAACGGCACTTTTAGCAGGGTGCGTTCGGCCAAACCAACAATCTGCCACGGCCGAGTTATCTCAAGACACACAAACCAACCCTTCAACAGCCAAACAACTTGAAAACACGCTGCTTGAGGAAACCGCGACACCGGCAGCATCACAACAACATGAAGTTGCCTTGGGAGAAACGATAAACACGATCGCCGAACAGTATGGCGTCAGCAGCGATGCTCTGATGGCTCTCAATGAGATCAAAGATGGAAGCCAGCTGTTTCCAGGGCGGTTACTGCTCATCCCTGCGGCAGAAGAAGTTGCGGGTGTGGTCGAAAGCAGTTCGATCCCAGACTTTCAGCCGGTAGAGACAGAGATCATTTCTGATCACCATCTGGTCTATGGGCCGGCAGCAAAAAACTTCAACCTGGCACAGTTCCTCAAGGATTATGACGGCCAACTTCTTGAATATGAGGAGGAAGTGGAAGGGCAACTTCTTAACGGTTCAGAGATCGTGCAGTTGGTAGCCGATCGCCATAGTGTAAATCCACAACTGCTATTAGCTGCCTTGGAATATAACGCCGGTTGGCTAACCCAGAAAGATCCGCAAAATAGTGAGTACATGCTCGGCCGTGCAGAAGAAGGACGTGAAGGTCTCTACAAGCAGCTGAGTTGGGCAGCGAATTTGCTCAATTGGGGCTTTTACGGCCGATCCGAAGGCGGATTGACGGTCGTTGCAATTGGAGAAACCGAGGTGCCTTTTGCGCAGGGAATCAGCGATGGGACGGCCGGAGTGCAAACCTATCTGGCTGCTCGGGATGATATCACCTACCCGGCGTGGCAGTTCGACGCCGGGCCTGAAGGTCTGGCGGCAACCTATCTCCAGCTCTTTGGAGACCCGCTGTCAGACAGCGAAACGCCTCTTCTGCCCGACAATCTACAGCAGCCTCTGTTACAGCTCCCCTGGGAAAGGGGTGCCACGTGGTATTTTTCCGGCGGACCACATGGAGGATGGAACAGCGGGTCAGCCTGGGCGGCATTGGATTTTGCACCACCGGATGTCGAATATGGTTGCTTTGCTTCCGACAGCTGGGCGACGGCGATGGCCGACGGTGTGATCGCGCGAAGTGGGTTCGGCGCTGTTGTCTTGGACCTTGATGGCGATGGCTATGCCGGAAGCGGGTGGGCGATAACTTACATGCATCTCGACAATCGCGATCGCGTCGAAGAAGGAGCGCGGGTATCCGTAGGGGATCGCTTAGGTCACCCGGGGTGTGAAGGCGGGGTTACCAATGGGACACATCTCCATCTCGCGCGTACCTATAACGGCCGCTGGATATCCGCTGATGGAACGATACCCTTTGATCTTGACGGTTGGGTTTCTGGGGGAGAAGGCTACGAATATAACGGGTGGCTTGAACGGGATGGCGTAACAAAAACGGCCGATATATACCGGACGGATGACAATGCCATCACAGCGAATTAAACCTTGTTTGAACCGACCTTTATTGGCGTTGGATCATCGGACCTAACGGCCGTCCACCAATTAAATGAAGGTGCAGATGGTAAATCTCTTGCCCGCCGTCGCGGTTGCAATTAATGATCAACCGGTACCCATCTTCGGCGACACCTTCCTGCTCTGCCAGCTTCTTGGCCACAATTAACATGCGTCCGGCCGTCAGCTCATCATCATCTGTCAGGTCATTGACCGTTGGAATCAACTTGTTAGGGACAATCAAGATATGTGTCGAAGCGGCGGGATGAATATCGCGAAAAGCGGTCACTAATTCATCTTGATAGACGATATCTCCCGGAAGTTCTCCACAAATGATCTGTGAAAAAATAGAGGTCATGGCAGTCTGTTTACGACTCAACAAACTCGCCCGTGACCATGAAGATCACGCGTTCGGCGATATTGGTCACGCGATCGCCGATGCGTTCCAAATTATGCCCGGCCCATAAAAGGAAACTGGCGCGGCGCACATAATCCGGATCATCCTGCATCTCACTCAACACCTCTGTTCGCACTTTATAGTATTGCTTATCGAGTTTAGCATCTTTAGCAATCAACTCCCGCGCCAGTACATCATCGCGGTTGATAAAAGCTTCAATGGCCATCTGAACCATTTCCCGCGCGCGCTTTTCCATCTTGGGCAACTTATGCAGCGTGTCAAATTCTCCCTCGTCTTCAAGACGTTCTGTAAGCGAAGCGATATCTTCTGCATGATCGCCCATCCGTTCCAACTCTACGGCGATATGAATGACGCCAATAAGGCGACGCAGATCCCCAGCCGTAGGTTGTTGTGTCGCGAACAGTAGTAATGCTTTTTCTTCGATTTCATAGCGCAGATCGTTAATTAACAGATCGCCTTCAATAACCTCTCGCGCGAGTTCGACATCACGCTCACGCAGCGATCTCATGCTTTTTTCAATCGCCTCATCAACCATACTGCCCAGCTGTATGATTTTCTCGTCGAGTCCTTGTAATTCTTTATCAAAACCGGTTCGGGTAGCGTATGGCATCGGAATCCTCCAGCGCTTTTCGGAAGCTTTTACATGTCCACCATTAATAATGGGGTGATGATTGTATTCATACTACTCCAGAATCGCAACTAAGCACAACAATATTCGCAGCCGGCCGGTTTTCTCATTCAGCCCATTAATTTAACACTGGAACGAACGAATATGTTAAGATATGTCCGGATAAGGAACCCATAATTAATAGACGGCAATGGCCAACAAAGAAGGGCATCTACGCTATTCGCTGCGGCAGGCAACCATGGATGATTATGAATTCCTTTATAATCTCCATGTGTTAGCCTTACGGCCGTATGTCGAGCAACTCTGGGGTTGGGAAGAAGTATGGCAGCAGGAATACTTCGAGCGCAAATTCGAGCCCCAAAAACGCAAAGTTATTCAAATAGAGGGCCAAGATGCCGGCGTCCTTGTTGTTCAACAATCTAATGGGCAAACACACATCGATCTGATTGAACTTATGCCGCAGTTTCAGGGGCAAGGGGTCGGAACAATTATTATTACGGACATATGCAGCCAGGCACACGAACGGGGCGAGGTGGTGACGCTTCATGTTCTCAAGTCTAATATTCCAGCTCGCCGGCTTTATGAACGGTTGGGCTTTGAAATCGTCCAGGTGGAAGAATATCGCCTAAAAATGCAAAAGAAATCACCGCAAAAATCAAACCAGGACATCACATGAAATTCGAGACAATCATTGAACCATTTAGGATTAAAGCAGTCGAACCCATTCGCATGACAACCCGGGAACAACGCCGGGACGCTCTAGAACGAGCGGGCTACAATCTGTTCCTCCTCCCGGCCGAGGATGTACTCATCGATCTCCTGACCGATTCCGGCACAGGGGCCATGTCTTCCGCCCAATGGGCTGGGATGATGCGCGGCGATGAATCCTATGCCTGGGCGCGTTCTTTTTACGAATTCAAAAATGCCGTCCAGCTAATCACCGGCCTCGAACATGTCATTCCTACGCATCAGGGTCGGGCAGCCGAACGAATTCTATTTGGATCTATCCTTACTCAAGGCGATATCGTGCCCAATAACACCCATTTCGATACAACAAGGGCCAATGTTGAATACCGCGGTGCCACGGCTCTAGATATCCCAATTGCTGAGGGTAGGAAACCGGCGCTCATTCATCCATTCAAAGGAAACATCGATCTTGTCGAGCTAGAAAAATTGCTGTTGGCAGAACGTGATCGCATCCCCCTGATCATGATTACGGTAACGAACAATTCCGGCGGAGGTCAGCCTGTCAGTATGGCTAACATCCGCGCCGCGAGCGAGCTTTGCCACCGCTTTGATGTTCCGTTATTTTTGGATGCCTGCCGGTTCGCTGAAAATGCCTGGTTCATCAAACTGCGCGAGGATGTCTATAAGAACAAAACTCCCCTGGAAATTGCGCAAGAAATGTTTAGCCATGTTGACGGCTGCACAATGAGCGCTAAAAAAGACGGTCTGGCCAATATTGGGGATTTTTGGCGCTCAACGATGAGCACCTGGCACAAAAATGTAAAACCAATCTGATCCTGAGCGGAGGATTTCCTACTTATGGAGGTCTCGCCGGCTATGATCTGGAAGCGATCGCGGTTGGCCTGAAGGAAGTTGTCGAGGAAGATTATCTCCGCTATCGCATCCGTTCCGTCGCCTACCTAGGTGACAAATTAACCCAGGCAGGAATTCCAATTGTCCAACCACCAGGCGGGCACGCGATTTACATTGATGCGCTGACCATGCTGTCGCATATACCACAAAGTGAGTATCCAGCTTGGGCACTTTCCCTGGCCCTTTATTTGGAAGGCGGTATTCGGTCTGTTGAAATCGGATCGGTCATGTTCGGCTTACAACCGGACGGCAGCGAAAAACCGGCGGCTATGGAACTGGTACGATTGGCTTTTCCCCGCAGAGTTTATACTCAGAGTCACGTGGATTATCTCGCTGAGGTTTTACTCTACGTCAATAGTATCAAGGATCGTATTCGCGGGGTTCGGATCGTGGAGGCACTGCCGGTTCTGCGTCACTTCTCGGCGCGGCTGGAGCCTGTCAACGGCAGTTTATTGGCAGCTTAATACGGGACGTTTTGAGGCAGTAATTTAAGAACGGCCGTTGGGTGAGGCCGCGTGTTCTAATACGCGTAGAACATTTTCGGCCGTCGTCTGCCAGTCGAAACGGCGACTGTTTTTATACCCTTTATCGATCAGGTCCCGTCGCAAGGTGTTGTCCTCTACGATCAAGCGCATCAACCTGGACATCTCATCCACATCCAGCGGGTCGACAAGTAACGCACTCCCGGCGCTTATTTCCGGTAGGGAACTGCTGTCAGCCGCTAACACCGGCGTCCCGCAGGCTTGCGCTTCTAATAAAGGAAAACCAAATCCCTCATATAAGGAAGGATAGACCAGGGCGTCCGCCCCTGAAAGAAGAGCCGCCTTGTCACTCTCCGCAATATAACCCACCAGGAGAACACGTTCGCGTAATAGCTCTTCCAGAGAGGCAATTTCCGTGAGCAGTGAATCCGTTTGCCATCCGACCTTCCCACCAAGAACAAGCTGATGCGGTAAACCCGATTGCGCGAAAGCCCTGACAAGTCGATTCAGGTTTTTTCGCGGCTGCAGCGTGCCGATATAGAGTAAATAAGGGGATTCAATGCCATATTTTTCACACGTACGGGTAATGAGCTCTTCATCATCAACACGGCGAAGGTCCGGGTCAAGCCCGGGATAAATCACGGTAATTTTCCCGCTGTCGGTATCGTAAAATCGAATTAAATCTGCCTTGGTAATACCCGAGTCGGCGATAAGCTCCCTGGCAAGACGGCCGTTAGCGCGCGTACTCAATTGCAAGTAAGCAGCCTGACTTTTGGTATGGGCCGATGGAAAATAATGGTAGCCGAGATCGTGTACAGTCGCGACGCTGGGGCCACGATAAACAAATGGAATAACATGCGCCGGAGTAAAAAACACATCCGGCGATCTGCGTTGTAGCTCATACGCCAGGCGTACGTGTGTCCACAACCGCGGAAATGGAATGACACAAAACTCAACGTGGGGAAGCTCTTGGAAGAGACCCGCCGGTGGCGCCTGGTTAAAATATAGACGAAGATGGTGTTCGCTGTTTTGGGTCGTTGTGATAAGTGACCGGATCAGAAAATAAGCATACGCTTCAGTTCCTGTACGCTGGTGCGATACAGCGCGGCTGGCGTCAATGCCGATCAACATACCTAGTCACAAGGGGCGCGAATCGTTAAGAATTCCTCGGCGACCCAGCCTTCATCGCCGCCGACCAGCCGCACCTTTCGCCAGGTAAAACCACCCGACTCCATCGGTTCGTCTTCCAAAACAGTCAAGACGGAACCATCAGGGAGAATGGAAACCTCCTCACCACCCGGCACATCTCTTAATGTCAGGCCATTACCACTGGTCCCCTCCACAATAGCCCGGCAAATAACCGGCGTAGCTGTCGCTGTCGGCTGGATCACGGAAGAGGTTGCCGTTGCGGTTGGTGGGAACTGTTCAACGAACACTGTCGGTGTAATCGTAGCCACAACCACGCCTTCGCCATCAGCCGATGGTTCTACTTGCAGATCTTGAGAAGCTTGTTGGTCTCTATAAATCAGCAGTCCTACCGAACTAATAAAGAGGAGGGCGCTGACCAGAAGCGTCAGCATCGCCCGGCGGAGCATTGCTTCCCGCTCAAGTGTGTAGTAACGAGCCCCACCACGGCGTATACCGCGATAGGTCATAAAAGCGGCAATCAAGCCGCCAACAGCGAGAATCAAGGGGAGGAAATAGGCACTCATATCTCGAGACCTTCAACCTCCAACAAATCTTCCAACGAAATCGGTCCTGGACGCAATATGCGGATCGACTCCCCGGTACAGTCGACTACTGTCGAGGCCACATCCCCACCACTCGGACCATCATCCACAACTACTGCTACCGCGCCGGTCAGGTCATTCAGTGCATCTCGCGCAGTCCGTGCCGGAGCAAGTCCGGACAGGTTGGCGCTTGTCGTCGCCAGCATTCCCCCGGCAGCGCGAATAATCGCTCTACTTATATCATGGTTGGGCATGCGGACCGCAACATTCTCTGTTTCTGATATGGATGGGGGTAAATCTTCTCGCTTTGGCAAAACCAGGGTCAGAGGTCCTGGCCAAAATCTGGCGATTAATTTTTCGGCCGTGTGCGAAACAGCCGCAGTAGCCTTATGTAGATCGGAGATATCCGCGAGTAGTAATGGAATGCCTTTTTCCAGCGAACGATGTTTCACAAAATACAAACATTGGATAGCCTGCTCATCAAAAGCACTAGCCCCCACACCATAAACGGTATCAGTCGGTAAGATGATGAGTTCACTTCGTTGGATAGCTTCTTCAACAGCCAGGAGCATATGTGGATCGTTTGCGGCAAACAGTTGGGTTGTCACAGTCTTATGCCTGCCGCCACGAGGGGGTCCCTTCTTTTCATTCACTGAAAACCGTGTGTTGTTCATGCCGGTTTATTGGTAAGAATCTGAACTATACGATCCTGGCCTGCGAGGTCGGCGATTATTTCTATCTCCGCATGAGGAAATTTATCACCAGCCAGCTGCCGCATCACTTCGCCCTGTTGCCACCCTATTTCCAGGAATATGGCGCCCCCAGGGCAGAGCTTTAATGCTGCCTGATCTAACAATTCGCGGAGCAAATCCAACCCATCACTGCCACCGCTCAGGGCGACAGACGGCTCGTATAATTTTACCCCATCGTCTACCTGCGTCCACTCGGCATCAGCAATATAGGGTAAATTAGCTATGATTAGGTCAAACATTCCGGCCAGGGGGCTTAACAGATCCCCCTGTAAAAAATGTATGGGTTGCTTAGCATGTTTTTCAGCATTAAAGCAAGCAACCTGAAGCGCGGAAAATGAAATATCAGTAGCGACCAGGGTTGACGGGGGCAGATTCCGCGCCAAAGCTATTGCGATTGAACCGCTTCCAGTTCCAACATCAACGATAGTTAATCCGGCACGTGAACCCGCCCATGCTACTGCATGGCCGACCAATTCCTCCGTTTCCGGACGCGGGATTAAGACCGATGGATTGACTGTCAGGTCAAAATCAAAAAATGGAGCAGTTCCGGTTAAATAGGGGATTGGTTCTCTGCTTGCTGCGCGTGCCAGGAGATCATGATACGCCTGTTCCTGGGATGGCGTCAGATTCCGATCTCCATGGGCAGCGAGAAGACTATGCTCGATTTGCAGGATATGTTCCAACAGCAAGCGAGCATCCACATCGGGCGTAAAGGAAGCCTGGGCAAGTTGGCGGCGACCAAATGCCCAGGCTTCCTGGATCGTCATATTCGACAAAAAATTACCTACTGGGTCCTATCCCAGTTTCAGAGAGCGAGACAATCAAGCCGATTCCGCCACCGGAATGTAACCGAGCCGCTCAAGTTCCTCAAGAATCTGATTCGCACACTCTTCCGCGCTGCTCAGATCTGTCCGAACGTGGATGTCGGGGTTTTCCGGCGCTTCAAACGGATCGGAAATACCGGTGAAATTGGGTATTTCGCCGGCGATTGCTTTCTTATAAAGTCCTTTTACATCACGTTCCATGACAACATCCAGAGGTGCGTCAATAAAAACCTCCAGGAAATTCGTTGTATTTTCGCGAACATGATGACGGACGGATTGGTATGGTGAGATAAATGAGCAAATTGTCCCCACACCATTGCGTGAGAGGAGTTTAGCCACAAAGGTAACCCGCTCAATATTCTTGCGTCGATCTTCGGCCGTAAAACCCAGGTCCCGGGTCAGGCTCTCACGTACAACATCTCCATCCAACCGTTCAACTTTTTGATCGCGTTCTTTGAGCTCTTTCTCAAGGAGCAGGGCAATCGTTGTTTTTCCAGCTCCGGACAAGCCTGTCATCCACACGACGTAACCCTTCTCATTTCCATTTTTCTCGTAAGTCATAAGTTCCTCTTTAAACAATTTCAATTTTTTACCAAGTCACCAGATAGATCAATTTAATTAAGCAGGCGCCTGGTCTTCACTCTCAAGACGAATAAAACCCGCCTCGATCAGATGCAAAAGTATAGATCGGGCATTTTCTTCAGCAGTGTGACCGAGAGTATCCAGACGGAGATCTGGATTTTGCGGCGACTCATAAGGGTCATCAATTCCGGTAAAGCCAACGATCTCGCCCCGTCGCGCCCGGGCATATAAACCCTTTGTATCCCGCTTCTCACAAACCTCCAGTGGCGTATCAACGAAAACTTCAACATAATGATCGCTGCCCAGCATACTGCGCACATCATTACGGGTCGCTCGATAGGGGCTAACCGCCGCACAGATCGCGATGCCGCCGTGACGGATGATCTCCGAGGCGACGTATCCCATGCGCCGCACATGATCATCTCGATCCCGCTTACTAAAGCCTAATCCCTCGGAAAAATGCGTACGCACGACATCACCGTCCAGCAAAGTAACTGTTCGGCCGTGCTCCTGGAGCAGTGCCGTCAGCACGGATGCCGTTGTCGATTTGCCGGAATTATGCAGTCCGGTAAACCAGATGCAGGCCCCCTGGCGGAAACGAGGCGGGTAGGTTTCAGCCAGAATTTCAGCAACCTCGGGCCGGGTAAACCAAGCAGGCAGCTCGCGGCCGCTTTCAAGGTATTCCTCTCGCACCTGGGTGCCGGAAATAGAAGCCGTGCGAGTTGTTTCATCCACCTTGGAAATTTCTTCATATCGTTCTTCATCCGGCAGGTAAACCATCATACGGAAAGGAACGACCTCTACACCAAGTTCGTCGCTTAAGCTCTCAACCAATTCCTGGGCATCGTACGGCCCATAAAAAGGTTCGCCCTTAGAATTCTTTCCCGGACCCGCGTGATCACGGCCGACTATCAGATGATTAGCCCCATAATTTCGGCGAATAAGAGCATGCCAGACAGCTTCGCGCGGACCGGCCATCCGCATTGCCAGAGGTAAGAGCGACAATAAGATACGATCAGGATCGTAATAACGTTGGGCCAGTGCGCGATAAGTACGGACACGTGTGAAGTGGTCGACATCACCTGGTCGGGTCATACCTACAACCGGGTGTAGAAGAAGAACACCATCCTTATCTTGGGTCGCACGTTTGGTCAATTCCTCATGGACACGGTGCAGAGGGTTACGTGTTTGGAAGGCAATAACGTTTTGATGGCCAAAAGATGAAAGCATCGCCCGCGTCTCAGCCGGGGTCATCCGCAAATCGCTAAAATCATAATGGGACGGCAGCCGCAGTACTTGTAAGGGACCGGATATATTGAACTTACCCCAACGATACATTTCGGCGACTAGAGGATGCCGCAAATCCGTTGTCCCGAAGGCTTTTTGGGCGACTTCTTCAAGACCCCATTCGTAAATTTCTTCAACCTTCATTATGGCTAATATTTCATTTCTGGGACTTCTAAGCGCAACATCCTGGCCAATTTCAATAACCGCCTTCTCATCTTCATCAATGGGCAGCGGAATTGGAATTGGGAAAATATAGCCATTCGTGAGGCGCATATTATCCAACACATTCTGGTGATCGGCTTCTGACATGAAACGATCCAGCGGTGAAAAAGCGCCTACAGCAAGCAGTTCAAGATCACATAATGAACGCTCAGACAAGCGAATTGAAGGCAAACCACCCGCATATTCAAAAGCCGCCTCTAGCGCCTCTTTCGGCACCAATAAATCTACAAGTTCACCGCCATACGGATCGATCAATTTCGCTGATTGTTCTAAATTTAACAATTTAAGTTTTTCCTTTTCCAAGTACCTGTTCCACCTTTCTATTGTTGAAAGGTTTTTCTCCACTCATGTCAAATCCTGGCATGCTCAATTGCAGCCCATCATCCCAGGTACAGAATTATCATATTAAGTCTCTTAAAAATGGCAATAAAAAACGTCTAGAAACGGTCAAGAACTTCGTGCCCATCCCTAGCGTTTTGAAGACAATTCCAAACTATCGCCAACTAACGGCCCTAATTCTAACAAATGCTTTGGTTTTAAGAAATTTTGGAGTGTAAAACTAAGAAAGGTCTCTTAATTAACCGCCTACTCTCCATATTTAAAGGGAAACAAATAGCAAGCTAAAGCTCTGGTTCGATATTCTCTTCAAATAGTTATCTATTTGTGTTAATATCAATTATATCTTCTCCTGGCGTGACTATGAGGGAGAAAGTACTCTTTTGCCAATTTTTCTCTTTAATCGGCTTTTACTTTTAATCTTTAGCACAAAATTAAGTGGAGCAATAAGATGGGAGATGTAAAAATTTCACGGAGGCAGTTCTTAGCAGGGGCGGGGGCAGCGGGAGCGTCGGCCGTTTTGGGTTCCAACCTGCTGGCTCAAGCAGCTGGAGGAAACCAGCTTTGTTTCCTACCCCGGATCCTTCGGCAAGCTGATGCAAGCAAACTCAACACTATCACCGTCATGTGTGATACGCTGCGTTATGACCATATTGGATATCATGGCAACAGCTGGATCAAGACTCCCAGCATAGATGCATTTGCATCCCAATCACAGGTATTTGACAAGGCATATTCCGGTGGTTTTCCCACGGTCCTCAACCGGGCCGAGCTGTTTACCGGACGCTACATGTATACCATCTTGGGCTGGGAAGATTTGCCCGAGGATGCTATTGTGACGGCACAAGTTATGAGCGATGCGGGTTATACGACAGGATTAGTCTTCGACAACTGGCATTTGAAAGACGAAGGGTTCTTCCTCGATCGTGGTTTTCAATCATGGGAATGGGTTCGCGGCCAGGAAAATGACCGGTATCGTGCTAATCCGCCCCACCCATCCTTACCGGCCGATCCCGCCAAATTTCGTCACGGATCTACTGTCATCGAACAATACTTACGAAATATGGCCGATCGCAATAGTGAAGCGGATTATCTCGCCGCCAAGACAATTCAATCAGCAATCAGCTGGTTACACCGCAATAAAGATTACGGCTCGTTTAGTCTGCACATTGATATCTTTGATCCTCATGAGCCTTGGGACCCACCCCAATCATATGTCGATCTTTATAATCCCGGTTACAGCGGTGAGCAAATAATCTACCCGGCTTATGCACCTCCTGATTACATGACTTCCGAGGAGCTAAATCATATGCGTGCCTTATACGCGGCCGAGGTGTCTATGGTCGATCATTGGTTTGGCATGCTTTTGTCAGAACTAGATACCCTGGGATTATCTGAAAAGACAGTTGTCATTCTTATGTCTGACCATGGTTTTATGCTTGGTGAGCATAATGCGGTCGGTAAATCATGGTCAACGGATTCATATTACGAACCCTATTCGCTGTATCAAGAACTCGTTCATATTCCCATGATGGTTCGTGTTCCAGGGGTAGCACCCAAACGACTCGAGACACTCGCCCAACCGGCGGATATTATGCCCACAATTCTTGATTTCACAGATGTGCCGGCCCCTAACGGTATGCATGGGTTTTCATTAGTGCCCTATATAAACGGGCAAAGTGGGTCACCACGTCCGGCTGCCATCTCTTCTCGCTCGTTAAAGAATGCTCCAAACCCCAAGCAGCGTATAACTATAACAGATGGGAATTGGACACTTTGCGATGGAGCCGGAAGAACAACCAGCGAATTATATTATCTACTCGATGACCCAAAGCAGCAGTCGAATCTGATTGGTTCGCAGTGTGACATCGCTCGAAATTTACACACAGAAATGATAGATTTCTTGCAGTCTGTAAACACACCGGCTGAGACAGTGGATTACTGGCGCAACCCTCCTTGCTAATCCAGTAATTCTAAATATAACAACATAAGATAGCCGGGCTGAATCCCATCTTGGGTATAATTCGTACCTTTAGGTAAATGGATTAAGGTGTCGGTTTATTACGGCCGATTACGCCACGCTAAACTGAATGACAAAAACTACCAGGAGACAATTATAAACATGGCAAAACGAATACAGCCTGCTCAGCACACATGGGTGCTAATCCTCTTGCTAATTTCGGCTTATCTATTGACAGCATGTGGTGCGGCTGAGTCACCTTCAGCAACCGCACAGCCTTCATCTTCCCCTCAGTCACAAGAACTCAGCCAAGCTTATCCTGCTCCCGCCTATCCAGCCCCTGCTTATCCCGGGCCTGAAGAAGCAAGCTTACCAGACATGGCCACGGCTGAACCGAGTGCTCCGCCCAGTTTCCCGGGCAAACTCGTCTACAACTCGGAAGCGACTGGCCCCTTCCAAATCTATACATTGAATGGCCCTGATGGTCTAATTGAAAAATGGCTTCAAACTGATTCACAGGCCTTCGAGCCAAGCTGGTCTCCGGATTGTCAAAAAATTGCTTTTTCGTCCGGGATCGGAGGCAGTGACGTCTTCAAGCTTTATACCGTGCAAAGCGGCGAGCAGTCTGCCCAACTACTCGCGACTGAAGCGGGTGTCCATTACTGGGCGCCGGCCTGGTCGCCGGGAGGTGATGTAATTGCCTTTCAGAATAACCGGGATCAACTCTTCAATGTCTGTTTTCTCGATTCTGCTGGGACTGAATTAGGTTGTTTGGAAAGAGGTCCTTTCAGTAACGCCATGCCCAGCTGGTCCCCCGATGGCAGCAAACTGCTATTTACCAGTAACCGTGATGGAGATTGGGAAATCTATTCGACTGATTACCCGCCCTCAAATGATGTTGTACAGTTAACAAACAATGTAGGAGTAGATTTTTACCCCCGCTTCTCACCAGATGGGTCCCGCATTGTGTTTGCCGGGAAACGATTAGTTGATTACGATATTTACACCATGAACCCCGATGGCAGCAATGAAGTCCAACTCACCGAAGGTGTTCAAGATAACACGACCCCAACTTGGGTAGGTAACGACCAAATTGCGTTTTCATCTAACCGTACTCAGGACTGGGAATTATATTTAATAGATGTGGATGGTAGCAATCCGGCCCGCCTAACCTACCAGGTTGGTAAAGATCAGAATCCCGCCTGGTGTTCAGCCGATTAGCAGCTGCTTATGGTTACGAAATCCCCGAAGGTTTTGGTTATCGGCCTGGATGGCGCAACTTTTGACCTTCTGCAACCACTTGTTGATATGGGCTATCTTCCCAATTTAGGGAAGCTAATGGATCAGGGATATTGGGGGAGGCTTGACTCGACCATTCCACCCTTTACAGCAGCTGCTTGGAGTACTCTGGCAACCGGACAAAATCCTGGGCAGCATGGCGTTTTATCTTTTCGGAAACGCGATAGTTTTAATTATGATACTCTAGGCAGCGGTTTCGTGGATGCTCGCCAATTAGGCACCACAATTTGGGAGGTCATGAGTGATGAAGGAAAGAAAGTTGGCGTCGTCAATGTACCTCTAACCTATCCTGCACGTCCAGTAAATGGCTTCATGGTAACCGGGATGCTAACGCCCCCTCAGGCAGCCGAATATACATACCCGCCTGAATTTGCCCAAAAACTTGGTGAGGACTACATAGTTGACGTGGATTTCATTCGTGGGCAATCAGGTTTTCGGCAAAGTGGTTTTCCTTCAAAGGCGGAGATGCTGCCTTCCATTCGACAAATGTCTCATACGCGAGCCAAGTACTGCATTCGCTTGTTAAAGGAAGAGCCTTGGGACTTTTTTGTGGTTGTTTTCACCAGTACCGATCGCGTTTCCCACTTTTTCTGGGACGATTTGGAAGATTTGTTGGCTGAGAACCCGCCACGAAATGAAGCAGGGGAAACAATTAAACAGGAACTATTGGCTTATTTCCGTGAGCTTGATGATGACATCGGTCAACTAATAGAAACTGCCGGACCATCCGCACATATAGTGATGATGTCTGATCATGGATTTGGACCATCGCCTACGCGTCGTGCATATCCCAATATCTGGTTAGAACAGAATGGATTCCTTCAAAAGAGGGGGAGGGAAGGAATTAGTGATTTGGAATACTGGCGGGTTTTACTCAGCCGCCAGAAACATCTAAAGACTCTCGTACGCCGCTTGCTGCCCCAGTCGACTCAACACAAAGTTACCACCGCATCCAGAGCATCCAGCAGTGATATCATAGATTGGTCTAAAACTCAGGCGTACTGGGTGCCAATTTACTTTCATGTCTCCGGCATTGAAATAAATCTTAAAGGAAAAAGACGCGAGGGGGTTGTTTCTGCGGGAGAGGAGTACGAAGCTCTACGCGATCGCATCATACAGGCCAGCGCACAATTTATAGATCCGGCAACAGGGAACTGCCTCATCAAGAAAGCGGCTCGACGTGAGGATATTTACAGTGGCCCGTATGTGGAATCTTTTCCTGACGTGATCTTAATTTTTGATCCGGATTATATCGGCGCCGAATCTTTGGCCGGGAGTTTGTTTGCTGAAGAACATAAACCATTTCGTCCTGGCGAACATCGTCAGGATGGCATCTTTATTTCCGCCGGACCGTCTGTGAAATCCGGCGGCGAATTAAACGGTCTGCGCTTGCTTGATGTGCCGGCAACTATCCTCTATATGATGGGTTTATCAATTCCATCTTTCTTTGACGGCCGTGTTCTCACTGAGATATTTGATCCTGATTTCCTGGCAGCACACCCCGTCCGCATCCACGATGCAGACCGCGATCAACTGTTACCTGACACATCTGATTCAGCTTATTCGGATGAAGAGGAAATGCAGTTAGGGGACCGGCTACGCGGATTGGGGTATCTTGAATAAGAAGATGGAAACCGCTTATGACAAGGTCATTGTCATCGGTTTAGATGGTGCTGATTGGCGATTGCTGAAGCCTTGGATAGAGCAAGGTTACTTGCCTACATTAGCCCGTCTTGTAGCAGAAGGGGCTTCCGGTCCTTTACGGTCAACCATCCGGCCAGAAAGTTCTGTAGCCTGGTCTTCCTTCGCCACAGGAGTAAATCCTGGGCAGCATGGTATTTTCGGGTTTGTGAATCATGAACCAAACAGCTATCGCTTTAAGCTAGCGAATAGCTCCAGCATTCGTGTCCCTCGATTTTGGGATATTCTAAGCAAGGCAGGGAGACGCGTAGGTTTACTAAACATTCCATTTACTTATCCACCCGTCCCTGTTAATGGATTCCTGGTGGGGGGGATGCTCACACCTTCTACCGACTCCCAGTTTACCTACCCAGCGGAACTACAAGCTCGTTTATTACAACATTTTGATAATTATCTTCTGGATGCGGGGGACCGAGCACATGAAAAGGAGGCCTTAATTGCCGGCGTCCAGGCATATACACAGCAGCAAATCGAAACAATACGCTTACTCTGGCAGGTTGATGATTTCGACATGCTGGGCGTAGTTTTCACTGGTCCCGATCGATTACAGCACTTTTTATGGGAAGACATCGATTCCCAACATCCCGATCACAACGAAGCGAGCAGGCAGAAATTCGGGTCCGCCTTGCGCGAGCATTTCGCCTTATTAGACCAGGCCATAGCTGAAATTATCGCTCAGGTTCCGGAGCGCACGCTTGTCCTGGTGATGTCAGATCACGGATTCAACGGCTGCGCGCGTCGTTTCTATGTCAACCGCTGGCTGCATCAGCAGGGATTGTTGATTTTGCGGGAACAAAAAAATTGGCGGACCGCTGTAGTCAATCGACTATCCGGCCTAAAATCAATCCCCTGGTTTCGGCGCTTGAAACGCGCTTTCTTACCGGATGACTGGGGGATAACCAATTTGAAAGCGATCATTTCTAGCCAGATGATTGATTGGTCAAAGACTCGGGTATACTATTCGCCGGATGGGGGACTGCGTTTGAACGTGAGGGGACGAGAACCACAGGGAATCATCTCGCCGGGGAAAGAGTATGAACAACTTCGGGAAGATCTATCTATCGCGTTGACGGACTTACGAGAGCTTCAAACAAACCGCTCTCCTTTAGCAGGTGTGTACTTACGCGAAGAATTGTATAACGGCCGATTCCTCGATGATGCACCGGACCTGATTATAGAACCTAAACGGGACGACCCACAGGCTGTATCTAACTTTGTACTGGACAGCACTGTAGACATGGGGGGACCAGTCTTTACCTCTTCCACTCCTTATTCCGGCAATCATGCATTAGATGGCATACTGATTGCCTGGGGACCTAGCATAGCTTCAGGGCAACAAATCCAAAACGCACGGATAACAGATCTTGCGCCAACAATCCTGGCGGCTTTAGGTGTGGCTGCACCCAGTTACTTAGATGGTCGAACGTTAGATCAAATGTTTTTACCGGGATTTGAACCCGCTTCGATAGAAGATACATCTTCTGTCCTGGAACCTCCAGACAGAATTGATGAATCGACCAACAGCGAAGAAGACGCGAACGTGATAGCCGACCGGTTACGCAATCTAGGTTATTTAGATTAATCCATGCCTCCCGCACTGCGTGTACTAAAAAACTCAACAGTTCTTTCATCACTGGTCATATTAGAACGAGGGATTTCTTTTTTCTTAGCCTGGTATGTCGCTCGTATTCTTGGCCGGGAAATATGGGGTGATTACAGCACAGCCCTATCATTCACTACCGTTGCCGTAGCGATAGCTCCTTGGGGATTTGTCATGCTGCTGCCGCGTAAGATCTCCCGGAATCCCGGCCAGACCGGCGAACTATTAGTCAATTCATCCTTAATCGGCGCGGTTACCTCCATCTTAACCATAGGGCTCCTGGCCGTTGTTGTTATTCTGCTTGACTATCCTGCCCAAGTCGAATCGCTAATTCTTCTGGGTATCTTTTTCGTTGTTTTGCCGCAATCAGAAGCGTCTATCTTCGAAGCGGCCATCACCGGGCTTGAAAAAATGGAGTGGATTTTTATTGCCCGATTTCCATTAACCATTATTCGCGTTGGCGGCTCAGTACTTCTATTAATGCTTGGCTTTAATATTGGAGTCCTTTTTGTCCTTCTGGGCATTTATTACTTATCTGTTTGTTTAATCTATATATATTATTTCAAGGATTCTCTCAAACAATTCCGGCCGCAAATCAGTCGCGCCCTCTCAGCGCTCTTGTTTCGGCAGGCAATTCCATTTGTAATCATCGTATCATTAACGCAGGCCTTTCAACAGACTGATCGTATATTCCTATCCAAGCTTTTCGATACGGAAACCGTTGGCATTTACGCAACCGGAGCCTTATTAATTCAACTGCTGTATATGATTGCGCCGGCTGTCATGACATCCCTCTTCCCCGGATTATCGCGAGCTTATCGCGGCACTGAGGAACATTTTTCTGAATTGGTTTCGCAAATCTTCAAACTCCTCCTCGTTGGTGTCTTTCCGTTATCGATCATGATTATTGCCCTGGCTAGTTTTTTGATCTTAACGGTTTTTGGAGATAGTTATGAACCCTCGATTATCATTTTACAGATATTGGCCATAGGTATCTTACCTTCATTTTTATCACGCTTCCTTTATCGGGTCCTTCTCGCCAGCGACAATGAACGTCGGGGTGTTCATGTTACCTTGGTAAGTAACGGTGCGAATTTGTTATTGAACATCATGTTGATTCCCCGCTATAGTTTAATTGGAGCGAGTGTTGCTTCGGTAGTAACAATACTTGTCGGTTTGCTCCAAAACTTTTACTACGTGAACAAGTCCATTCATTTCGATTATATAAAGGCACTTTTACTACCGATGATAGGGATTATGCTTAGTTCATTGCTTTTTTTGTGGTTGATGAATTGGAATATTCTCGGGGCAGGAATTCTTTCAATAGTTTTCTTTTTAGCCGAACTGGTTATTACCAAAACGATTACTCGTGATGACCTGGCGGCATTTTCTTTTAAATACCAGAAGCAATAAAAATTTATAATCCCGAAATGAAGATCTTATTTATTTGTAGATTTTTGCCTTATCCGCAAGCGCGGACCAGCGGCCGTCTGGACCAATATCACTACATGGAATCCCTCAGTCAGAGTCATCAAATTTCATTAATTGCCTTCACGGAGGCTGACGAACACGCGGCCGCCGATTCAATGAAAGCCATTTGCGAAAAAGTTATAGAGGTCCCTTATAGTGAACATACGCTGTCCTCTCGTTTATGGCGATTGGGATGGCGCATTCTGCTTCCCAAAGTTTACGGGCGGGTTTTTTCACTTCGCTACCGCTCTCGATTAAAGCAGCTGCTGTCGCAAAATTCTTTTGACGTAGTGATTGTTGACGGCATGATGAGCCAATATGGTCTGCAAGTAACCAATGCAAAGCGCATTCTAGATGAAATAGATGTTTATTCAGATGTAGCCCACAACCTTTACCAGCTTGAGAATCGTCTACTTCCCCGGTACTATGCCGGGTACGATTGGCTGCGCACGCGGGTTATTGAGATGCGCTGGGCAGATAAATATGATGGGATATTTGTGCGATCGCAAAATGACCTGGAAGTGATGCGAAAGTTTCTGCCCGATCAAAATATTGCCCTCCTGCCGCCCTGGTTTGAAGGTCTGGAAGAGCTGCAATCTATTCCAATCACCCGACCTGCTGGAAATGTTTTGTTATTTTCTGGGGCGATGAATATCCCTCCCAACATACAAGCGGCCGTTTATTTCGCCAGACAAGTATTTCCAATTCTGAGAAGACGCCTCCCTGATGTAGAGTTTTACATTGTAGGGAACTCACCTTCGCCACAGGTTAAGGCATTGTCTCACATAGAAGGTGTAACAGTTACCGGAGAAGTTGAAAGTTTGCGACCCTACTATGAAATGAGTGCCGTAAACGTTGTGCCCTTATTTACAGGAGGTGGAATCATCGTCAAGACACTAAACGGCATGGCCAGTGGCAGGCCAACAGTCGCTACCCCACTAGGTAACTCTGGTACGGGAGCAAAACCAGGGCGGGATTTACTTGTTCTGGATGATGATCCCCAACAATTCTTAGATGTTATCTATCGATTACTGGTAGATAAGTCAGAATGGCAGAAGTATGCCCAAGCTGGGCGGCAGTTTGTAAACACGCATTACGATTGGCAAAAAACCATGGCTAATCTGACCGATTTCTTAGATTATGTCACCCAATAAAGAGAAATAACCCACCTTTTAACCCGAATGGGTTATTGATCAACAAGGTTTCTCGCCCTAAAATGACACTAAATAATTGTTTGTGCATTATCCTGCACGCTAAACGGAGGTTTTTAATGAAAAGTAAGATTGGCATTG
This sequence comes from Promineifilaceae bacterium (SeqCode), assembly GCA_046259485.1. Lineage (GTDB taxonomy): Bacteria > Chloroflexota > Anaerolineae > Promineifilales > Promineifilaceae > JAACFF01. The sequence continues at coordinate 21,741 of JBJYWP010000058.1, forward strand.
TAATTGCCACAACACTCGTTCTGTTACTATTGGTAGCAGGCATTAGTTATGCACAGGGCTATCCACAACCCGGCCTGTCAACGTCAAATACTGTTGTACAGAACATGGCAACGGGCAGCGGGCAGGTGGCCACCCTCATCGTATCCTATTACAGCACAGATGGTGTTAAACAATACGAAAATACGACGGTAAAGATTAATCCGAAGTCAGTGAAAGAAATTAAAGCAGAAGATGAGCCTCTGCCTGCCGGTTTTTCTGGAGCTGCCGTAGTTTCTTCCGATCAGCCGATAGCCGCCGTCGTCAGTATTAAGAATACGAATGTTCCCGAAGCGCCGGATGGTTTTACACAGGGTGCTTATAACGGAACATCCACAGCAGGAACATCAACATCGATCTTCTTCCCCACCGTTTGGGGATTTAATGGAATCGTTTCGCGCGTCACAGTCCAAAACGCAGAAGCGGGAACAAATAATATTAAGCTCGATTTCTATGATCGTTCCGGTAATTTCTTGGGCAGCTCAAATGAAGCATTAAATGCTTATGGTTCAAGAACTTATTATCTGGGTAATACAAGCGATTTACCCTCCGGGTGGCCATCAGGTTTTCAAGATGGTTCGATAACAATAACCTCCACAGATAATAAGATGCTGGCAGGGGCGTCAACCGCTACCTGGCCAAACCGCGCCGGAGCTTACCAGGCATTGTCCCCCAACGATCAGGGAACAGTCCTTTACGCCCCATCACATTATCGCTTTAAGCAAAATCCAAGCGATTCTGAATACACGCTGTTTTCAGCAGTAAATATCCAGAACACGAGCAGTAGCACGACTGCACAGGTCAAGGTTGAGTATTTCACGCGTGGTGATAATTCCGGCACGCCTGCTCTGACGCTTAACACAACAATACCCCCGCTGTCCGCCCGTGGTCTAAATACCAAAAACGGCGGTGATTTGGACGCGAGTGTGTTCGATCCGCTGGGCACCAGCTGGGACGGCTCTGTCACGATTACTTCTGAGAACGATGTGCCCTTGGTAGGTACAGGCATCACCAACTGGGGCGTTGCCGGTAATGCAGGTATCTATGCTCTGGTTAGCGACACCTCCGCGGCTGATACCATCTTTATTCCGGCGCAGTATCGCCTCGCGCAAGGATCTACCTGGAACCAATGGTCCGCATTGAACTTGCAGAATGTCGGCACCACCACAGTGAATGCTGCTGATCTTACCGTTGAGTACATCGATACCAATGGTAATACCATTAAGACATTCACCGGTGCGCAACTGCCTGGTAACCTGGCCCCTGGAGCTGCTTTTGGTCTTAACACACGCAATGGTGGCGATTTAGCAGCCAGCGCTTTCGACTCATTCGGGACTTCATTTATTGGTGGTATCTATATCACCGGTCCCGCGGGCAGCGATTTAGTTGCTGTGTCAAACATCATTTACAAGAATCGCGCCAGCGTCTACAATGGTTTCCCAGAATAATAAACTAGACTAAGACACCTCGTCCTTTAAAAGTTGAGGTGATTGAATAAAGTTAAAGGGATAGGAACCAGGTTCCTATCCCTTTTTTATGGCATAGCCAATGGTTTAAATAACAATATTAACCAGGCGATCAGGCACGATAATGATCCGGCTAATGCGCTTTTCGGCCAAAGAATGTCGAACGGCCGTACTATCCAAAGCCAGTTCGCGCAAAGATTCTTCCGAGGCGCCCGCTTCCGCCTGCACTCTATCCCGGACACGGCCGTTTACCTGAACAACGATGGTCACAACAGTCGCCTTCGCTTTTGCTTCATCGTACTCGGGCCACGGCTGCCGGTGCACGGAGTCAGGATATCCTAGAACGTTCTGCCACACTTCTTCAGTGATAAATGGCGCCATCGGGCTCAACAGCAGCGTCAACGTTTCCATCGCCCGCCGCCACTCTCCATCGCTGATTTCTACCTTCGCCACCTTATTCAAGTAGTTGAGATATTCCATCAGCGCCGCCAGGGCGGTATTATACCGGTAGCGAATCATATCTTCCGTCACCTGCTTAATAACCTGCTGCCGCCGCCGTTCAAAGGCCGCAACCCCTGCTCCAGGCGCAGGTACTTCTTTCTTAGGCCCGGCCGTCAGCCGCCAGAAACGATCCAAAAATCTGGAAATACCCTTAATGCCGCGATCTTCCCACACGACATCCGCGTCAAAAGGACCCAGAAATAGGATGTAAAGACGAAGGGCATCCGTCCCATGAGCGGCTACAACTTCATCAGGAGTAACGACGTTGCCTTTCGATTTTGACATTCGCCGGCCGTCCACGCCCGAATGCAGCACACCTTGATTTAGCAGCCTGCTGAACGGCTCGACAAAATCGATAAGCCCGGCATCATAGAGCACTTTGGTCCAAAATCGTGCATACAACAAATGCATCACCGCGTGTTCAGCACCGCCCACGTACGTATCGACGGGCAGCCAGTCATGAACGGCCTGTGGCTCAAAAGGTCCTTCGTCATAGTGCGGGCTTGCGAAGCGTAGGAAGTACCAGGAAGAACAGGCAAAACCATCCATGGTATCTGTTTCTCGCTTAGCCGGCCCACCACATTCCGGACATGTTGTGTTCACCCATTCATCAATTCGCGCCAGGGGCGAACGGCCGTTGCCGGTCGGTGCAAAATCCATGGTATCCGGCAAGAGCAGCGGCAGATCAGACTCTGGAACCGGTACGATACCGCATTTCGCGCAGTGAATCATAGGTATAGGCGCGCCCCAATAGCGCTGGCGCGATATCAGCCAGTCCCGGATTTTGTAATTAATTTTCCAATCAGCCAGACCACGATCAACCAGAACAGCGGCCATCTGCTCACCACCTGCCTGGGATTCTAGACCGCTATAAGGCCCTGAATTAGCCAAAATGCCCTGCCCTGTGTAGCAGCCGTCAATTGGCGTATCCTGACTACGAACGACTTCAACGATTGGCAGATTGTGTACCATGGCGAAAGCATAATCGCGATCATCGTGAGCAGGCACAGCCATGATCGCCCCCGTGCCATAACCCGGCAAAACATAGTCGGCGATCCATATCGGGACTGCTTCACCTGTCAGCGGATGCACTGCATAACGGCCGGTGAACCTGCCGGCCATCTCCCGGCTCTCTGCAGAACGCGCACGCTCGCCCGTGTTTCTAGCCCGTTCGATAAACGCTTTGATTTCATTTGTATATTCTGGGGCAGCAATGGCTGCCGCCTGTGGATGTTCCGGCGCCAGCGCCAGAAAAGTCGCTCCATACAGCGTGTCCGGCCGCGTCGTAAAGACCCGTAGCGCATCAGCTTGCGCCCCATCCTCAGACTGCAAGACGAAACTGACCTCCAGCCCTTCAGATCGGCCGATCCAGTTGCTCTGTATCTTTTTAATCGCTTCCGGCCAATCGATCAGTTCTAGATCATCCAGCAGGCGATCGGCATATTGTGTAATGCGTAAATGCCACTGCTCCAGCTCCTTGGTGACAACTTCGCTGTCACAGCGCCAGCAGCGGCCGTTCTCGACCTGTTCGTTGGCCAATATCGTCTGGCATTCAGGGCACCACCATTGGCTGCTCAACGCGCGGTATGCCAGCCCTCTTTTATAGAGCAGCAAGAAAAACCACTGCGTCCAACGATAATAATCAGGATCTGTCGAGCTAAACTCCCGCGACCAATCATAAGAGCAAGCAATCAACTTCATCTGCCGCCGGTACGTGGCGCTAAACTCGGCGCTGCTTTCACGCGGGTGAATTCCATGATCAATTGCGTAATTCTCTGCAGGCAGGCCGAACGCATCCCACCCCATGGGGTGCAGAACATTAAAGCCACGCATACGGTGGAACCGCGAGCTGACGCATGTCGGGATATAATTCCTGCAATGCCCAACCGAAAGGCCTGCACCGGAAGGATACGGGAAAAAATCCAAAATATAGATATTTTCTTTCTCAGGATCATCCCCCGTCCGGTATAGATCGATTTCATCCCAATATGCGCGCCACTGTTCCTCAACAGCCCGGAAGTTATATCTCTCAGTTTCTTTATTATTTTCTTTTTTCATTTTATGTACCTCAGATCACTTTTTTGATTTCAATCACTAAACTCTTGATTCAATCCACGACCCGGCACCAGGACGCCGGCCTCAGCAAACGGCCGAACTTTAATCCCAGTACCGGTCAGGTAAGGCGAGATACATCATCAAAACAAAACGGCGGAAACACATAACAAACCACCCATAGGATCAAAAAAGCCACAGCTGCTGGAGCAACTGTGGCTATAAATAACAAAGTAGGAATTCAATGCATCTATTCGACAGGCAGCCTCCAACAGCACACGATTTCGTGTGCGAGTAAGAGACCTTCTAACAATCTTGTCTGTATCACGTTAAACAAACCTATCCTACGAAGAGATTGGATAGATATTATCATTTATACCCGGCAAAATCAACCCCCTAAAACCAGCAATTTGACCTCATCCGTTTCTTTTTCGCACTTTGAACTCCGCATTTCCCATTGCTCAAACACGATGTGGCCAATTCTAGATTTATTCCAAATTGGTGTTGACAAGTGCTGGATCTACCTTTATAGTTCTACGCAACAAACGCATAGTTGTCACTTTTATCCAGAGAGGTGGAGGGACCGGCCCTTAGAAACCTCGGCAACCCGGTTGTAGGATTTCCTACCGCGCCAGGGTGCCAATTCCGGCAGAGTAATTCTGGAAGATGAGAGGAGACATCGAAGTTGTCTTACTCAAAATAGCGCCGAGTGCACCGGCGTAAAACCAAAATCCAGATTTCATTCTCCACTCTCTGTCATAACCGGCAGAGATTTTTGTTTTATGGCCCCTCCTCCCCGGCATTGAACCGGCAGAGTGTTCGCGACGCCCAGCTGCCAAATCCGCTGGCGAACAGAGGCAGCTCTCCGTATGCGTAAAAAGAAACATCGTGGCGCCTGATGGCACTTTGCAAACACGCTGCCACTTTGCGCTTTACACTTGAAGGAGAAACGATAATGACAACTCTAAGTGGAAATGGTCATAAGTTTGGTTTTACAACACGTCAATTACACGCGGGACAGGTTCCAGATGAAACTACGGGAAGCCGCGCCGTTCCCATCTACCAGACCACGAGCTACCAGTTTCGGAATACCCAACATGCTGCCGATCTTTTCGCTTTAAAGGAGCCCGGCAACATCTACACGCGGATCATGAATCCGACTACCGATGTACTGGAACAACGTATCGCCGATCTCGAGGGCGGTGTTGGAGCACTGGCTTCAAGCAGCGGACATGCCGCCCAAACCATGACAATTTTGACGCTGTGTGGGGCGGGAGACCATATTGTCAGCAGCAGCAGATTATATGGCGGGACATACAGCCAATTCAGCTCCACTTTTCCTCGCCTGGGCATCGACGTCACTTTTGTGGATCCAACGGACCCGGAAGCCTTCGCGGCGGCCATCCGGCCAAACACGAAGATCCTTTATGGAGAGACCCTGGGGAACCCGGATATTACCGTTTTCCGCCTTGAAGAAGTGGCTGATATTGCCAAGGCGCATAATATCCCGCTGGTCATCGATAATACCTTTGCTACGCCGTACTTGTGCCGTCCGTTCGAGTGGGGCACAAATATCGTGACCCACAGCACAACAAAATTCATCGGTGGTCATGGCACGACAATTGGTGGCGCCATTGTCGATGGCGGCAATTTCGATTGGGCAAGCGGCCGTTTTGAAAATTTCACAGAACCCGACCCATCTTATCACGGCCTGGTCTACGCCGATCTCGGCCCGCCGGCCTTCATTGTCAAAGCGCGTGTGCAAATTCTGCGTGACTTTGGAGCTTGCCAGGCGCCCCTAAACAGTTGGACGACTTTACAAGGCTTGGAAACGCTTAGCCTGCGCATGGACCGCCATGTCGGCAATGCACAGCGCGTCGCCGAATTTCTGGATGATCACCCGGCCGTTTCCTGGGTAGCCTACCCAGGTTTGGAAAATCATCCCGATTACAAATTAGCCCAAAAGTACTTTCCAAAGGGTCCGGGAGCGATCCTCGGCTTTGGAATTACCGGCGGACGGGAGGCGGGTCAGGCTTTCATCAACAACTTGCAGTTGATCAGCCACGTGGCCAACCTGGGCGATGCCAAGACGCTGGCCATCCATCCCGCCAGTACAACACACAGCCAGTTAAGTGATGAACAGCTCATTTCGGCTGGTGTCACGCCCGATTTCATTCGCTTGAGTGTCGGAATTGAAGATATCGATGATATATTGTGGGACCTGGACCAGGCTCTAGCCCGGTCAGGGAGTAATTAAGGTAAATGGCGCGCCCGCGTCTTCAAAAGGAGGCGCGGGAGCACCATTTAGAAACAGATAAAATGTTTGCAGAAAATTCAGTTGGTCTTGTTCAAACAAAAACATTTCACTTTGCTGAGGATGAACCCTTTCTTTTGGAAAGTGGTGAATCGCTCCAGCCGGTTACTATTGCCTATGAGACATATGGGCAGCTAAACGACGAGCGATCAAACGCGATTTTAGTCCTCCACGCGCTTAGCGGTGGTGGGCATGCGGCTGGTTACCACGATGCCCAAGAGCAAAAACCAGGCTGGTGGGATACCTGCATCGGGCCGGGAAAAGCGTTCGATACCAATAGGTTCTTTGTAATTTGCAGCAATGTTTTAGGGAGCTGTTACGGTTCGAGCGGTCCCATGAGCATCAATCCGCAAACGAATGAGCCTTATGGCCTTAATTTTCCATTGGTCACCATCGGCGATATGGTTCGCGCCCAGGTTAAGCTGATCGACCATCTAGAAATCGATCAGCTGCTCTGTGTGGCCGGGGGATCAATGGGCGGGATGCAAGTCCTGGAATGGGCTGCTCATTACCCGGATCGCGTAAAAGCAGCTATTCCGCTGGCTACGACTGCTCGTCACAGCCCCATGTTAATCGCCTTCAGCGAAGTCGGCCGTCAGGCCATCTATGCCGATCCGGCCTGGAATAATGGCGCTTATTATGACCAGGACAGCAAACCGGATGCCGGGTTGGCCGTAGCGCGAATGGTTGGCCATATCACCTATTTGAGTGAAGAAGCGATGCACCAGAAATTCGGCCGTCGTCTGCAAAATATAGAGAAGTATGGTTACGAATTTGAAACGGAATTCGCGATTGAGAGTTACCTGAAATATAACGGCAATAATTTTACCCGCCGCTTCGACGCCAACAGCTACCTTTATGTGACAAAAGCGTTGGATTACTTCGACCTTAGTTCTGAAACAGGATCGTTAGCCGCAGCATTTGCCAATTCAACAGAGGTCAAATATCTGGTAGTTAGCTTCACAAGCGATTGGCTTTATCCCAGTTACCACAGCAAAGAACTCGTAAGCGCGTTAACGGCCGCCGGGGCTGATGTGACTTATCTTGATATTCAAAGCACCTGGGGACATGACGCTTTTCTCTTAGAGGTTGATACAATGACCAATCTGATGAGCAGCTTTCTAGAGCGCCTGGTTCATGAGGAAGCAATAAACCTTCCATCCCATTCATCAAGCGAGCCTGCTCCTGTAACCCCATGAACCAGGAATTGATCCCAACCACTGAAGAGCTCAGGCCTGATTTATTAGCCATCGCCGAAATGCTCCCCGATCAAGCCTGGGTCCTCGACCTGGGCTGCGGTGACGGCGCACTCTTGGCTTATTTGAAGCAGTCAAAGCAAATTATCGGGCGCGGCATAGAAATAAGTGAAGAAGGCGTTTTAGCCTGTGTGCGGCGCGGTTTGAGCGTGCGCCAGGGCAATTTGCAAGAAGGTCTTGCCGATTATCCGGATAAGAGTTTTGATGTTGTGATCCTAAGCCAAACGCTGCGCTATCTGAACGACCCGCAGATGATCGTGGGCGAAATGCTTCGTGTCGGCCACTTTGCCATTGTCAGTTTTTCTAATTGGGGATATTGGCGCTCACGATTAACACTTCTTCTCAGCGGCCGAATTCCCGAAGCTCCGGATCACGATCAGCCATGGGATGAACCGCCGCGTTGGCAGGCATTCACAGTGACTGACTTCATTGATTTTTGCCACAAAAACGGCTTTGTGATTCGCAACCAGGTCTTTATTTCAGGTAACCGGCGGGGTAACTTCTTAAACAATCTAATGTCAAAATCCGCGATCTTTGAACTCGAAAAAGCTTAACGAAGAATTGAGGAAATCCTCTTCAGGTCTACCACCAGGGGAATTACTCACCAAGTAAGCGCCGGCGCGCCTGGGGAAGCCAATCCGCAATCTCGGCCGATAAAAGCCCGGCATCACCAAAGGATTTAGAAGCTAACTCGGCCGCAGCCCCATGCATGTAGCCTCCTAATACGGCCGCTTCAAATGGTTTGAGACCTTGAGCCAGGTAGGCGCCAATCACGCCGCTCAGCACATCCCCACTTCCGCCGACAGCTAAGGTAGGATTGGCAAAGGGTAGCATTGCCAGACGCCCATCAGGTGCGGCGACAATTGTATAAGCCCCTTTCAAAAGCACGATATGACCCCATTCCCGCGCCGCTTGTCCGGCCAGATCTACCCTATCCAAAGTCTTCAACTCCGCTGGCGAGATGCCCCTCAAGCGCGCCATTTCACCTGGATGCGGAGTAAGGATTGTGTTAGGCGGCAGCTGAGCAGCCCAACCCTCGGTACGAGATAAAATATTCAAGCCATCCGCATCGATCAGCATGGGCGGGAATTTTTGGTCGTTTAGGAGCAGATAATCCATAAACGTATCCGCAGCCCCTAAGCCTGGACCAATGACTACAGCCTGGTACTTTTGTAAGTTGGAAAATAGAAATTCAGCGCTCTGGGCGTCGAAGACGCCACTGGCGCTAATCGGCGGGTAAGTCGCTTCCGGCAGCCGGCCGGCCACGGTTGGGCGAATAACTTCGGGCACTGCTAGGGCCACCAAACCGGCGCCGGTACGATAAGCGCCAAGACCGCATAAGAGAGGAGCTCCCCAATAGTTTTCAGAGCCCGCTGCCACCAAAACCGTCCCGAATGTTCCCTTATGGCCATCCATCGGCCGTTTCGGCAACAGTGTCTGCGCTATTTGCGCCGTGACCAGAGTCAAAGGCACCGCCGCAACTTCCGGCAAGGTGTCTTTAATATTGATATCGGCAACGACCAATTCCCCACACGCTCCGGCCCCAGGGAAACGAAAGTGCCCTCTTTTTGGTCCGGCAAAGGTGACGGTCAGATCGGCAGCAATGGCTAACTGATCCAATGCACCGCTATCACAGTTCAACCCGCTGGGACAGTCTACTGCTACTAACCAAGGCTCCGGCGAATTTTTCAAGTCTTTATCTATTGACGGCAGGTCACCAATGCTGATCAGGGGATCCTCATCCGTGGAGCCAGCCCGTCGTTGAGTAACCACGGACTTGCCCTCTTTCATCAAACCGGCCAAATTCCCTGCGATCGGCCGTGTCACACCTGTTCCTAAAAGCGCGTCGACCAGGATATCAGTCACATAGAGGCGAGTTTGTAAAACTCGATAACGCTGGTCATTTTGCGCCTCAACGATAAACAGGCCCATTTCTTGTACCAGCTGGAAGTTAATATCCGTCTGCGGATCACGGGATTTATAGAGATAAAGCGCGACATCCGCCCCCGCTTCAGCCAGGTAACGGCCGACAACCAGACCATCGCCCCCATTGTTGCCCGGCCCAACTAAGACCAGCACACTACGCCCTGAGACATCTCTACGAGCGATAATGGCCTCGGCGACACGCCTTCCGGCCGTTTCCATCATCTCTTCATAAGAAACACCAGATGCATAAGCCGCGCGTTCGGCGGCCACCATTTCGGCAACAGTGAATATTTTTGTGGTCATCAAATCCTCATCAGGGAACTAGACCGCGGTGGAACCGGCAAGGCACCCCAGGCACGACTCGAACGTGCAACCTACGGATTAGAAGTCCGGCGCTCTATCCTTTGAGCTACTGGGGCGCGCCTTAAAAACTACGATTAGCAATTCTAATCGGCATCAAGGGGGGAGTCAATAACTGCGCGGCTTTGGATCACTTCTGTTAAGTGTCCATTTTTAATCATCCCTACTAACGTGTCCAGATCAGGGATAATTTCATCGGCCGTAAAGCGTATCGCCCAATGATGAACGTGCGGGGTAACGGCAATAATATAAGTATGACACCGGAAGGCTTCCCACATTTCCATGGCCGTGCCCATGCTTACGATGGGTAAATAGGCGACAAGGATGTCTGCTTCCCCGGCCTTAGCCGTCATCGTATGGAAGGTCTTACGCGCCCGTTCTTCATCATAACCAACGCTGTGCGGATTGAGTGCCCAAGGATCGATGATTTGGGCATCCGGGACATTTTCCTCGATTGTCCGGACGATTGTTAAGCGATAATCTTGCTCGTCGATCTGGTCGTCTAACCGAGCTCCTTGCATTACGCCGGCGATAAAGATTTTCATCGCTAATCGAAAACGGGCCGGATACCCTGGTAAATTTTTGGTCCGCCAAGCGTACGAACAACAACATCGGGTTGACGGCCGATACCTTCCGCTATTTCCACAGCCGTCATAGGCTTATTGGCATTAGCCAGCAGAATACAAAACGCGGCATCAACCAGGGAGGCATTGGTTAAAAAATCATCGGGGAGTTGGTGAAAGTATGCCTGGACAATATATTGAAAACCATCAACCTGGTGAACTTCCCCGGTTTGTGAATCTATAAGGTCAACCTTGTCAAATTCGGAATCTAAAGAAGCATCATCATCCAGGTTAAGACGGGTCATCAAGTAGGTTTTCATATCCAGATTGGATTCTTCCCACCAATCAAAGTCAATGTAAAAATGTGTATCCGGTGTGGCACGCTTAATCTTATTCAGTTTAATTTTAGGACGGGGATTACTTGACAAGTTCCACTCTCTCCTTACCTGCCACCGTGCAACCGAGATTCATCAAAAGTCCAATAATGATCACCAACCGTCTGAAAGGCGGGATTATTTACCAACTCGGCAAAAATTGGTCCCGGAGGAGTACGCCGCAGCATATTTAGGGCACTATATAATGTCTTCGCGTGAACCGCTTTTTGAGGAGTTAGCGCGGCAAGCGTTGGGAAAAGCTCAATCAGCAGCGATACAATCGAACGCTGGTTAGCATCCGCACGGCGCCATAAGGCGTCAATAGCCGCTACCACGTCAGTACCGACAATAAGAAGGTCGTCATACCCACAGCCAATTGAACGGCGTTCAAGCTCAAAGTGAATACGATTATCCTGAGATGTCGCCAGTCGGACCCATTCCCGTTTCGGCCGTCGGATTTCATATCCAAGGGTTAAAACACCTTGTTGATCCGTCGGCGCTAAATGAATGAATCCTCCAACCGGTATCTTGTTTTTATTGTACCAATCGCCTAAGCCAAAAACATAACTTCCTTCAGGCACTACCCAGCCCACAATATTTTCTTCCGTCTCCTCGTCAATCAAAACGACCCTTTGCTGCGGTGAACTACCGGTATCGAACAAAGGCTTCAAGCGAGAACTTAAGGGCAAGGTGCCGGCCCAACGATGTGGGTATGTCAGCGCAAGAATTGCTGGTTGTGATTTCTGGACTGGTTCAAGTCGTGACCACTCATCATCCAATTCCCGTTCCAGTGAACGAAGCTGTGGTGAAAGGGATGAACGATCATAATCAATCGGCCGGTAAACAAGACGGCCGGGAATTTGCTGAACTTCCTCCGGCTCCAGGCGGCGTAAAAACCAGGCCACCTTTCCCCTACCGCCGACATCATCGAAGCGGCCATCGTTTTTCAAAGCATAATTCAATGAAAATTTCTGCACTGCGGGATCAATACCGGTGTCAAGATCCAGGTTGGGAAGAATCTCTTCAACAGCCATTGGACCACCTTCATTAATCTCAAGGACAGCCTCTGATAAGTGCAAATGACCAACATTGATTTCGGCCATCAATGATTTAACAAACCACTGCGATCCCAACTCAATGAACTCGCTGTGCTCAGTCAGCGATTGACCAAGTTTTTCTCCTAGAGTTTTCCCATAGGTTTTATAAAGCAATTCCTTATCCAAATTGAGCATTTCGATAAGATCTTGACCATCGTCAGAGGACAATACATGGGGCTTCATATAGGCCGCCACAAATTCTCGCATCCTACCGCCGATCTCAACCGCAATAACCTGGAAATCTCCTTCCTGGGGATTGAATCCTTGACGTAAACCTGTAACTGTTCCTTGGACGAAATCAAGTGCCGGGAATACCAATTTATCACCAACCTCATAATTGTTTTGCGGCTGGTACATCTGATGGCCTTTAATAGTATGCTCAATTTTGCGGACTTCCTCATTAACACGATGATTTATCAGGACCGCCGTCAATTGTTCAATTGTTTGAGGTTTTTCAGTTTCGATAAAGTGGTTATATAACTGCTCAACATCAGAATCGGTGAGATGAAACCCTTTCTCCCAATATTCTGGCGTCTGTGTTCGAGCTTTGATCACATTAAACTCCTAAAAAGGAAGGTGTAAAATCAACTAACTGGACTGTATCAGCCCAAACCGAAATTATATCCAATCCGGTCGTTGGTTGCCACCAAGGACCTGATTGGGTTCTATAATCTTGGTCATATCTGGCTACTTATGCGGGTAGCATTAGGGATATAGGTTTAAGGTCCATGGCATTCCATCAACAGGAACACCCATTATCCGAAATTCCCAATGCAGGTGTGGTCCGGTGGATAGGCCTGTCGATCCGCCCGTCCCTACTTGCTGGCCCGTTTCAACTTCTTGACCCTCTTCAACGAAAGACTCTGTCAGATGGTAATACCCCGTCATGATCCCCCACCCATGATCGATGACAACGGTATTGCCACGAAGTTCAAGAAAATCATTAAATATAACCGTCCCATTCGCCGGGGCCAGGATTGGGGTGCCGATATCTCCACTAAAATCAGTTCCGGAGTGAAAGATGGTGATTGGACCTTCGTTGTAGGAACGGCCGCCCCCATAGGGAGCAGTCACAACCGTATCAGTTACCGGGACCTGGAACAAACCGTCCCACTTTTTTTCTTCACTAAAACTGCTGTAGAGCGTATTTAAAAAAGTGTCTTCATCAGTCCTGATAGAGGGCTCCAAAAGATAGCTCAACTCTTCAGGTACAGTAATTGATTGGTTTGGATAGTTCGAATCAGCAACGGCGATCTCTTGTTCAAATGGGGACCACGGCCTATCGCCGGCGCCTTCCAGATCGATTGCATACCGGCCTGCTTCTGTAAAGGCGTCAATTCCGATTATTGCAACAAATCCATTTTCATAAGGCACAAAGTGCAAAGTTTGACCGGCGAACTGACCGAAAGGCTCTCCATCCAGTAAATTTTCCACGTAAATGATGATCGTGTCCCCCTGTTTGATGACAGAAGGCTCTATTTGGATTTTAGTCCACTCGCCAGGGAGATTATAAAATGGTTCCTCTCCCGGAATGAGCAGCTTCTGTCCAGGAAAGAGATGAACAGGATAAGAGAGATCATTTATATACATCAAGTGTGAAACAGGGATATTATAACGAGCTCCAATTTCAAGAATCGTCTCTCCATCCTGGACAATGTGCGGTGTCCCGGTCATTTGCTCCGGCTCTTCTCCGCCCTCGTTGATAATCAACACTACTGATTGTCCAACCGCCGGAACATACGCGCTGTTGATTGTACGGTTTGAATCCAGCACATCATCGGCGTTTAAATTAAACCCGGCGGCAATGCTGCGCAGCGAATCACCAGGTTGTGCGGTATAAACGATGGCTGCCGGAAAGGTATCCCCTCCAGGAATTATTAACTGCCTGCCAACTGCCAAAATATCATCATCTCTCATATGATTAACAAGCTGTATCTGCGCCACTGTTACACCATACTGCTCGGCAATAGTAGTTAAGTTATCTCCTGCAATCACGGTATGATAGCGGAGGGTGTTAGCTGGGGTGTCCGGCGTTGCTTCTTGTGCCTGAACAACAGGCGCCTTGGTTGTTAGGTACACCAATGCTGACAATACACACAACAGCGAAAAAATTAAAATGGCTCCACTCGAGCGTTCGCGAATCATCAGCCCAAAAGTATATTACAAGCGCGTTCAGATGAAAAAAGAAAAGGCTAAAAGTACCTGTTTATTCTTATAACCTTAAGGTCTCAAGCGGGTGATTTCTTCATAGAGCGCCTGGACTTCCTCAAATTCGAATTTATGTTCCTTCTTCCAAAACTCTTCTAATTGTTGATTACCGGTCTGTTGTTCGTACATCCATGCCTGTAAATACATGTCCAGTTTGTCGCAATCATGAACTAGGTGCGCTTCGGCCGTTTCATTCTTTTGCAGCTCTTCCCAATAATTCAAATAATTTTGTTTGAATGGTAGGTCAGCAAATATTTGCTGCATGGCAGAATTTTCTACATCATCCTTAACCCCTGGAGGAAACAACCGCCATGTAGGCGCTGGTATATCCGTCGTCAGCCCTTCCGGCAGATCGTGCAGCAAAGCCATAACCAGTACTCTTTGTAGGGCCAGGGGCTGTGGAATTACCTCGACCATTACAAGTGCAACAAACGCTGTGCCATAGCTGTGAGCAGCCACATTTTCAGCCCCAGCTACCCCTCGCTGTACCCAACCAGTACGAGCAGTACGCTTAAGTTGATTGCCATGGATCAATAAAGTTAAGACATCGGATATCTCCATATGAATTTTCCTTAATTTAGACTGTGACTATTTTTATACTTCTGTGTTCCCTTATATAGACTTAATACGCCTATCCATTCTCCATAATGATGGCAAGGCAATTATAATAAACAAAACGTCTATGAAAGTATCACTCATTTCCACCGTCAAAAATGAAGGGGAAAATCTTCGGATTCTCCTTGATTCAATTCTCAACCAAACAATGCTTCCCGATGAGGTGATCATTTGCGATGGTGGTTCTACCGACAATACCTGTCAAATTTTAGAAGAATACCAACAATGGTTACCGCTAGAGATAATCGTCAAACCCGGAACCAACATTAGCCAGGGCCGCAACCACGCAATTGCCAAGGCGGAAGGGCCAATCATAGCTGTAACGGATGCAGGCGTCATCTTATCACCAAGATGGTTGGAAAATCTCGTTACTTCTTTCCAATCCGCGGATATTAAGATTGTCGCTGGTTGGTTTGAAGCCGATCCATACACTGATTTTGAAGTCGTCATGGGAGCCACGGTACTGCCTTCGCGGGAAGATATCACACCCGAAAAGTTCCTACCGTCGAGTCGCTCTGTTGCATTTCTGAAGAGTGCGTGGGAATCTGTAGAGGGATATCCTGAATGGCTCGATTATGGAGAGGATATTGTCTTCGATAGAGCACTCCGTGAGCGGTATGGTTCATTCTTTTTCAGCGATCGCTCGGTGGCTTATTTTCGGCCGCGCGGCAGTTTAAAGTCTTTCTTTCGCCAATATTTCAATTACGCGAACGGTGACGGCAAGGCAAATCTTTGGCCTGTTCGCCATGCCGTTCGCTACGGCACATATTTGATAGCGCTGCCGTTCATATTAGGCCTGATCTGGAAAGAAAAGCTCCTCGGCTGGATATTCTTGCTTCTTGGAATTGGAGCCTATAGCAAACGCCCCGCTGAACGGTTATGGGCAAACACCTGGGGATGGCGCCCGCCGGCTCGGGCCCGCGCGTTCGCTCTCATCCCCATCATTCGCCTTGTAGGAGACCTGGCTAAAATGATGGGTTATCCATTAGGCCTACTCTGGCGCCTTCGAAATCGACACGTATTACCCAAGGAATCGCGTATCTGTAACTAATACCCTGTTAAGAATATGACAGTTTATAGCCCGCCGGCTTGACGGTGAATAGGGCCAATGTTATGATTTCTAATAGATGAACGCCGACCTTCTACGTCGGCGTTTTCTGATAGATAAGGGTATTAACCAATGGTAATTGAGCGGAAACCACCGCGTCACCCCCGCAGAGGGCCATCTTGCCTCCTCGTTCTTTTTGTAATTTTTGGGATTGCCGTCAGCTTTTACGTCATTCAAAACCGCGATGAAGTACGAGAAATCATCATACCCACCTCTACACCACCGCCAACCCGTTCCGCCACAGAGTATGCTGTTCTGGCTGAACTGAGTAAAGACGACGGCGAAATCGATGAAGCGGTTTCTTACTACGAAGAAGCGATCAAACTCGATGGTACACGGCCGGAATTTTATATCCGCTTGATAGATCTCCTCGTTAAACAAGATCAGGCGGAAAAGGCAGTCGAGAAAGCCGAGCTGGCCATGGTTCTGGCTCCTGATAATGATGATGTATGGACTTCTGCGGCAACAGCCTACCTGGCTAATGGGGATCGATTGAGTGATCGTGGCGATATCGGTGGCGCAAACATTCAATATGCAACCGCATTTCAAACTGCAAGTAAAGCAATAGGCATTAACCCGGAAAACGCCACGGCGAATGCGTTGGCGGCAGCCGGTTTGGTCCTGCAAGGCAACGCCGATCTTTATGCGCAAGCACAAGAGTTAGCTGATACAGCCATATTTCTCGATCCGGATAATTCAATCGCACGTCTCTATATGGCTACTGTATTCACCTATCAAGGTTTGTATCCAGCTGCCCTTGAACAATACCAATTGGGTTTACAAACTGACCCCACGAATGCAAATCTGCATATCGGCTTAGCCTACAACTATTATGGAGACGGCCGAATCTCCGATGCCATTATCAGCTTCGAAGATGCATTAGCTGCCGATCCCGAAAACGCAAGTGCTTATGATGGGCTGGCCCATATGTATATTCAATTGGGTGACGCGCCACTGGCGGAACAAAACGCATTGCAAGCAGTTGAACTAAATCCAAACATCGCCCGGGCGCAGGGCCGTCTCGGAGAGGCTTATTTCCGGCAAAACAATTACCTGAATGCCATCCCCCCGCTGGAAAAAGCCATTGAGTTATATGGAAAGGCGACAGAGCTAAATGCGCGCTTCTTTAACATGCTGGCCACGGCCTATATTCGTAATTCCTTAACTGATTGTTCCAAAGCCATCCCCCTATTTCAGCAGGTATTGAATGCCAGCGTCAACCCCTTGATTGTGGAAAGCGCGGAGGAAGGGCTGACCGAATGTCGTCGCGCGGAACTTGAACGCAGTCCTTAATAAAGTACCGGTAAGTCTTATATTTGATCTTCATAAGAAATACTGGCACTCCACTTCTAAGAGTGCCAAAAACGCTTGACAGGCGTCGTTTCTATGTTACAATTTTTGAGGTTAGATTTAGCACTCTTACCACATAAGTGCTAAACCACAACTTTAACACCAGAAAACTCAAGAGCTGGAAACTTTATAAATTTGAAGGAGACATGATATGTCTGGAAATTTAAAGCCGCTTGGTGATCGTTTGGTCGTTAAGCCCCAAGAACAGGTACAAACCACAGCTTCAGGTCTAGCCTTGCCTGAGACGGCTAAAGAAAAGCCTCAGCAAGGGGAAGTCGTTGCAGTTGGCCCAGGCCGGCGCGATGAGAATGGAAATCGTATCCCGATGGATGTTGCTGTGGGGGATACTGTCCTATATGCAAAGTACGGCGGAACTGAGATCAAATTAAATGACGACAAATTACTCGTTTTAAAAGAGTCAGATATTCTCGCAATTGTCGAATAGAACCCAACCGTACACGAGAACTAATAAACCTCAAAAACCCAAAACGGAGAATTCATAATGGCAAAACAACTTATTTTTTCTGAAGACGCCCGTCGCAAATTAAAGAAAGGCATTGACACTGTGGCCAATGCTGTATCTACTACTTTGGGCCCGAAGGGCCGCAATGTAGCCATCGATAAGAAATTTGGTGCCCCGACAATCACCCATGATGGTGTTAGCGTCGCCAAAGAAATCGAACTCGAAGATCCATATGAAAATATGGGCGCGCAGCTTTTTAAAGAAGCAGCCATCAAAACCAATGACATCGCTGGTGACGGCACGACAACTGCGACCGTCCTCGCGCAGCACATGGTCCACGAAGGACTGAAAAATGTTGCCGCAGGGGCAAATCCTATGCAATTAAAACTAGGGATTGAAGCCGGAACAGCTGCCCTTTCCGAGGCAATTAGTGAAATGGCTGTCAGCATTGATAGTTTCGAAGATATTGCTTCTGTCGCTTCTATTTCCGCCCAGGACCCGGAAATCGGCCATCTTATCGCCGAAGTAATGGACAAGGTCGGCAAAGACGGCGTTATTACCGTCGAAGAGTCACGCGGCCTGGAGTTCGAAACCGAGTACGTCGAAGGTATGCAGTTCGATCGCGGTTACATCAGCGCTTATTTCGTAACCGATCCCGACACCATGGAAGCGGTCGTGGAAGATGCCTATATCTTGATTCATGACAAGAAGATTAGCTCGGCTCAAGATATCGTTCCTCTATTGGAAAAACTGGTTCAAATCGGCCAGAAAAATCTCGTCATCATTGCTGAAGATGTTGATGGTGAAGCACTGGCGACATTGGTTTTGAATAAACTCCGCGGCATGATCAACGCCTTGGCCGTAAAGGCTCCCGGATTTGGTGATCGTCGTAAGGCTATGCTGCAGGATATCGCCGTATTAACAGGCGGCCAGGTCATCACTGAAGAGATGGGCCGCAAGTTAGACAGCGTCCAGATTAGCGATCTCGGCCGTGCAGCCAAAGTCACCTCCACTAAAGACGAAACCACCATTATCGATGGCCAGGGTGACGACAAACAGATCGCCGCTCGCGTTGAGCAAATCAAAGTTGAGATCGAGCGAAGCACTTCTGACTACGATCGTGAAAAACTGCAAGAGCGCCTGGCGAAATTAGCCGGTGGTGTGGCAGTCATTCGCGTTGGCGCTGCTACAGAAGTTGAACTCAAAGAAAAGAAGCACCGCGTTGAAGACGCTTTGAGCGCCACCCGCGCAGCCGTCGAAGAAGGTATCGTTCCTGGTGGCGGCGTCGCCTTGCTCAATGCTTTACCGGCGCTTGATGACGTTGAGGTCGCAGAAGGCGATCCAACCACCGGTGTGGGTATTCTCCGCCGGGCTTTGGAAGCTCCCATGCGCAAGATCTCCGAAAATGCCGGTATGAACGGTGATGTGATCATCCAAAACGTGAAAAGAGCGCAGGAAGAGGCCAATGATAATAATATTGGCTACAATGTCTTGTCCAACGAGTTTGTAAATATGCTCGAGGCCGGGATCATCGACCCTGCTAAGGTTACGCGCGGCGCGTTAGAAAATGCAGCCAGCATCGCGGCCATGATTCTGACCACGGAAGCCTTGATAACCGACATTCCGCAGGATGAGCCGGCAATGCCCGCGGCCCCTGATATGGGTGGTATGGGCTTCTAGGCCAATCAACCTACCACGCGATAATTCGTTAATAAAAAAGGGCCCCCGAGGGGGCCCTTTTTTCATTTACCAATAGAATTCACGGCACACCTTTAACGATGTTCATTCTCCCATAACTGAATGAACTCCAACACTGCCTGACGGACTTGTAAAGGCGTTAAATCGCTGGTATCCAGATAATAGTCGCAGTACTCGCGGGCATGGGTAAGGCGTAAATGCTGGCCGGCGAGCCGTTCCGGCCCTCCATCAATATGCGGCCGTCTCTGCCTTGCCGCTGAATAGGATACATCCAGATAAATGAGAATGTCAGGGTTTGTGATCCGCAGCCACATATCGGGCACAAAGGAGTGTTCTTGTGCGGGATGTCTGGCTTCATAGCCCGCATCCTTCAATGAGGGAAGCAAGGTGCTTTTTCCTGCCGAACATGGCCCGACGACGGCAACCCGCAGCGCAGCCTGATCCTTCCTACTCACCCTCATCGCAGGAATTCGCCCCCTCAAATAGGGATTCTGCCATATAAGCGGCGGACCTCATTTCTATCAACATTATCCTGAACAGACAGCGTCAGCACACTGATATCGTCACGCGGACGGCCATTATCCTTCTCTACGGCTTCACCCAGCAGGGTATCAGCCACAATCTGCGCATCCAACAGTCCCTCCACGATAAGACGCTCAGTAGCCTTCAAAGGATCGTAAACCGACTTACCCGATGGACTTCCGGCGTGCAGCAGTCCATCGGTAAACACAACAATTAAAGTACCCACTTCAATTGGCAGTTCCGTAATCACGGGCTTTGTATGGCGATGGACACCGACGCTTTGCGAGGGATCATCGAGTAAATATAATCCAGCCTTCTTTGTATAAACGATGACCGGAGATTCATTATTACGCGAGATTACGACGGTCTTGCTCTCCGTGTCAACAGAAATGATATTTAGCGTCGCACTTACTTTACCTTTGCGGTAGGCATAGAGGTAGTCATGTGCGGCACGCGCTGCCGCGCCATCACGAACACCCTCAGCAAGCAGTTGAATTGCTTTTCGAGCCACAACATTGCTGATATTTTTGGCCGATTTTCCACTACGCTGACCATCAACCAGCACCATCGAAATCCCTCCGTGAGGCCGTTCGATCATTTCCAGCGTATCCCCACTTTCGCTGCTCGCATATTTCCCGATTTTGGCTACGGCAAAACTAACATCCATGGCGCAAGTATACACGATTACTAAAGAATATTGAGATCAAAATCACCCTTGCTGCAAAAGGTCTTAACCACGTTCATCCAGGCCTTATCCCATTCCCGGCACAATATTGGCTGTGGTATACTCCGGACATCAGAAAATGCTCTGTCATTACTAAATAGATTAGGAATTATCGGCGTGAAGTTTTCTTCATACTTCACGTTTTGTATATATTTATGAGCAATATAAATCCGGGCGAATAACTGGAGTTTGGTTTGGAAGATATAGTCGCCAATTTATCTCGTATCGAGTTAAACGACCTGTTCGATATCGCACTGGTAACGGCCGTTATTCTCATCTTTTTGCGACTTATCCAGGGCACCAGGGCGGTTCAGGTATTTCGCGGGATCCTGGTAATCAGCCTGATTGTTCTCTTGCTGATCAGCTTCTTCAATTTACCGGCGTTTACGTGGCTGGTGGAAAGAAGTCTTCCCGCTTTACTAGTGGCGATTCCCGTAATCTTCCAACCTGAACTACGCCGTGCACTAGAAAGATTAGGCGGCAGTACGTGGCGCTTTTTTAATTTCAATCGTGGCACTCGTGAATATCCGGTCGTCGAGGCATTCAAAGCGGCAAGTCTGCGTCTCTCGCAAAGACGGCATGGTGCTTTAGTGGTTTTTGAGCAGGATACGGGGCTTCAGGATTATATTGATACCGGCATCCTTTTGGATGCTGAACCTTCGCCAGAACTGTTTCTAACTATTTTTAATAAGGCGACAGAACTACATGATGGAGCGGTAATCGTACGAGGGGGTAAATTAGCTGCCGCGGCGTGTGTAATGCCTCTATCAACAAGCAGTCTTTCCGATCGCCAGATGGGGCTGCGCCACAGAGCAGCACTAGGAATAAGCGAAGTGAGCGATGCGGTTATCGTCGTTATTTCTGAAGAGACAGGCCAGGTTTCTATCGCTCATAATGGACGCATCATTCGCAAGCAAGATATATCCAAGTTGGACACGATATTAAATGCTTTCTTGCAGCAAGGCCATGGAACCGATGAGGCAGAAGGATAATGAATTCGGCTAATCCAATGATCGGTAAAATTGGCAGTTTTCTGCTCGCCGCTATGCTGGCCGTGTTCATCTGGCTTACGGCAACGCAGGATCAAGATCCAATAAATGATCAATTCTTACAATTAGAGGTTGGTTTTGAAGGACAACCGGCGGGAAGCATCCTCATTCAACCACAAAGCGCTTTTGTACAGGTTCGCCTTGAAGGGCCGCAGTCCATCCTGCGCCAGCTTTCCCCAGATGATTTCGAAGCGTATGTTGACCTCAGCCAAGTTCCATTTGGAGAAAACACGGCCGTCCCTGTTCGCGTTAATCCTTCTTCAGAGGACGTCAATGTGGCTCTAATCGTACCCGACGAAGTAGAAGTGCTGATCGAAGAGCAGGTATCGCGTGAAATACCCGTAGAGCTCGATATTCGTGGGAGTACTGCCCGCGGCTATACTCAGGGGGAACCCTTACTTGAACCCGAATTTATCACCGTATCCGGTCCTCGATCTAAAGTCGAAGATTTAGACTTTGCTCTGGTCACGGTTTTCTTGAATAATCCAAGAGAAACACACGTGGGACAACATCGCCCGGTTTTTTATGATGCACAGGGGCGAGTGGCCAGCACGGTGGAATTAGAACTTGACACATTAGATGTCCAGGTGACAATCCCCATCGAGCAGTCAGCCGGGTTTGCGGAGAAACTTATCACTGTCAACTGGATCGGGGATCCCGCCTATGGATACCAGCTATTGAATATCAGTGTTGACCCTCCTTCCGTATTGGTTGTAGGACCCCCGGACGCGGTCAATGCCCTGACCAGCCTGCAAACAGAACCCATAGACATCACGGGGCTCACGGAACCCATTATCCAACCGGCAACCCTGGATTTACCGGACGGGGTAACGCTCGACCAAAACCAGGAGATTTTTGTCACAATTGGTATCGAACCCATTCTGAGTTCCGATACCCGCCGCAGGGAAGTTGAGATATTGGGGTTGGAAGAAGACTTAGAAGCGGAATTGAACCCCGAACGAGTTAGCGTTGTACTCTTTGGTCCACTGCCCGTTCTTGATTCTCTGGTTTCCGAGGATGTTCGTGTTACCGTTGATCTCTTTGATCTGGAACCTGGGCGTTATAGTATAGAACCCGAGGTTGATATTCCCGATCGTGGTATTCAGTTGAGGAGCATTCAGCCGAGGGCTGTTACTGTGTTTATTACAAAAACACTCACAACAACGCTTGATATAACCAACACTTTACCAATTACAGGGGCAGGTGAATCACCAATTACCGGTACAATACCGGCTACTCCAGGCACACCGATTACCAAAACCCAACATTCTACACAGAATACCGCCGCGCGAGTGAATCTTGAGTATACTTCTGGGGAAGGGCAGATGCCTGCTTTAGCTAAATATACCTACCCGATCATGACCTTTCTTCAGGAAAAGGTACGATCGGGTTTATTACAGATTATTGGACTTTCACTGTTTTCGCCTGGATAAATACTTATGGATAACAAAGCAATTGTCGCTCTTGTTGGGCGACCCAATGTAGGTAAGTCTACTTTATTCAATCGTATTATCGGCCGTCGGCTGGCTGTAGTTTCAGAAGTGCCCGGTACGACACGTGATAGGCTCTATGCAGATGGTGAATGGGGTGGGATCACTTTTACTGTGGTCGATACCGGGGGTATAGAAGTTACCGAGGGCCGCAATACCGACCCGCTGTCAGAAGATTCGGAACGGTTCCTGCCTCTCATCCGGCAGCAAGCCAGCATTGCCATGCAAGATGCGGATATCATCGTCCAGGTCGTGGATGGTCAAAGCGGGGTAACTGCTGCTGATCGGGAAGTTGCTACAATCCTGCGCCAGACAAAAAAACCGGTCATCGTCGCCGTGAATAAATTGGAATCGACGAAGCTTTGGGACACAGCCTTTGAATTCTACGAGTTGGGATTAGGCGAAGTCTACCCCGTATCAGCCCTTCACGGCTCAGGAACAGGCGACCTGCTTGACGCTATTATCGCTTCAATTCCCGCCGTGGACTCGGAAGATGAGGAAGAAGACGACTCTTTAAAAATCGCTATCATGGGACGGCCGAACAGCGGCAAATCTACCTTGCTTAACAAACTGATTGGAGAAGAGCGGGCAATTGTCAGCCCTATAGCCGGAACAACTCGAGACGCTGTCGATACAAAGCTGATCTGGGAAGATGAAGAGATAACCTTGATCGACACCGCCGGTATTAGAAGACGAGGAAAGATCGCGCAAGGCGTTGAGAAATACAGTGTTTTACGGGCGATTAGAGCGCTGCAGCGCGCCGATATCGCTCTATTACTCATTGATGCCGAAGAGGGTGTAACCAGTCAAGATGCCCATATCGCCGGGATGCTCGCTGAATCGACCGCCGGTATCATTATTTTGGTTAACAAGTGGGACCTAATTGTAAAAGATACACACACATTGCATGAGTTTGAGAATCAGATTCGACGCGATCTAAATTTTCTACCTTACGCTCCAGTTCTCTTTATTTCCGCAAAGTCAGGCCAGCGCGTGGACCGCATTTTACCGATGGCTCTGGAGATCAATCAAATTCGTTATCAGCGTATCGCTACCGGGATGTTGAATAAATTCTTGCGCGCCGTTACAACCCAACATCCGCCGCCGAGTAAAAGCGGTGTTCGCGTAAAATTCTTCTACCTTACGCAGCCTGGCGTTGCTCCGCCGACATTCGTCTTTTTTGTAAACAAGCCAAAATGGGTTCATTTTGGTTATCAACGTTATTTGGAAAACCAATTACGAGAAGCTTTTCCGCTCACCGGCACACCTATTCGTCTCATTTTCCGCGCCCGCAGCGAGGATCGCTTCGAAAAATGAAACTACCGTAACCAGGAGAATTCGAAACTCAAGTCTAGATAATGAATAAGGAAAATTCATCTACTTACTATGCCCAAACCATGCCCGGGTTTGAGGAAATCGCCTGGCTGGAAATCCGTGATAGATGTCCGGACGCATCCTTCGGCGAATATCTTTATGCCAAGGATCAGAACGGTATTTTGGTTTTTGATTATGGGGGAAAAATAAACCAGCTGCTGCAAATGCGTACAACTGAGGATATTTTTCTGCAAGCACTCAATCAAAAATCCATGTCCCGGGGAAAGCGTGATCTGGCTCAGATCACGCAGCTGGTGAGTAAAGGAGAGTCGTTCGGGCGGGCCGTAAACAATCTGATGCGCTGGCGTCAATTTAGCGGCCCCCCGACATTTCGCGTCGTCAGCCGGAAATACGGTAAGCACCAATACCGGCGTAAAGATTTGGAATCGGCCGTTTTCTATGGCGTTCAGTCACGGTATTCCCGCTGGCGGCCTGTCGCCGATGGCGGGCAGGTAGAGATATGGGCAAACTTGTTAGGCTCTCATCTGCTAATTGGTTTACGCCTTTCCGATCGTTCTATGCGCCATCGCTATAATAAAAAGGTCGAGTTACCGGCTTCATTACGGCCTTCCATGGCCGCGGCAATGGTCTATCTGACCATACCTGAAGCAGATGATGTCTTTCTCGATCCCATGTGTGGCAGCGGCACCATACTCCTGGAGCGTATGCATGCCGGCCCGTACAAACAGATCTTGGGCGGTGATATCGACAATACCCGCGTCGATGCAGCGCGGCAAAACTTACCTAAGCATAGGAAGGGCCGTAAGGAAAACCTGATATTTGTCCGCCAATGGGATGCCCAAAACCTCCCCTTAGAAGATGGCTCGGTCAACAAGGTCACTACCAATTTACCTTTTGGTAAACAGATTGGCTCAACCCAAGACCTTGAACCCCTTTATCATGGCCTTTTCAGCGAGCTGTCACGGGTCGTCATTCCAGACGGCCGCATCGTCCTTTTGAGCAGCGAATATGATCTTATCAAACAGCTCATGCGCCGCCAGCCTGCGCTGGAGATTCTCGGTGGTTATTCCGTCGCCACCCTGGGAACATGGGCCCGGATTTATCTGATCACGCGAAAACCGTGATCAATATGAAACCCTGCTAACGATGGAGATGGCCGGAATCGTCTCTGTCCGCTCCATGCGTTACAATGTTCCCATGAAGGTTTATCTCAGCAGTATTGGCTGCCGTCTCAATCAGAGCGAGATTGAAACAATCGGCCGTCAATTACTGGCCCAAGGTCATGAAATTGTAACTGATCCCAATCAGGCAGACAGCGTGGTCATAAACACCTGCGCCGTGACCGGAGAGGCCGCGCGCGATGCGCGAACACAAACCAGGCGGATTCAAAAGCAGAATCCAGCCGCTGATATCTTTCTTACGGGTTGCTATGCGACAGTTGCACCTTCTGAACTGGCACAGATGCAAGGGGAAATCCACCTGGTACCTAACAAAGATAAGCAGCGTCTGATCCAGATATTAGATCCTTCTGCAAACAACGAGGAGCCAATTTTCGATCAAGAACCCATCTTGCGGGAATTTTTGAACGGCCACATGGGCAATACTCGCGCTTTTGTAAAAGTCCAGGACGGTTGTGACAATAAATGTACCTTCTGCATCACCACGGTGGCTCGCGGCGAAGGTTGGAGCCGCCACCTTGGTGACATCGTCACTGAAGTTCAAGCTCTGGCGTCAGCAGGTTATCAGGAAGTTGTTCTCACCGGGGTTCATCTGGGAAGCTATGGCAAAGATTTAGACAGTAAAACAAGCCTGATGGAACTTGTGCGAGCGGTATTGCATTATACCGATATTCCACGCTTACGTTTATCGTCTCTGGAACCTTGGGATATCGATCCCGATTTTTTCTCCTTATGGCAGAATCAGCGTTTGCAGCCCCATCTCCATTTGCCCCTTCAATCAGGCAGTGATTCCGTGCTGCGGCGCATGGCCCGGCGCACTTCACGAGAGAGCTATCGAAATCTTGCTCTGGCCGCTCGAGCGGCAATACCCGATCTTAATCTAAGCACGGATATCATTCTCGGTTTTCCGGGAGAATCAGAAGTAGATTTTGAACAAAGCCTGGATTATGTTCGGGAACTAGATTTTGCCAGGATCCACGCCTTTACCTACAGCCCGCGTCCAGGCACGGCCGCGGCAAAGATGGGAGGGCATATTCCTAAAACTATCAAGAAGGAACGCACCAGGCGCATGATCGAACTGGGGAAAACGCTCAGTTTAGATTTTCACATACGCTTCGAGGGTGAGACGCGCCCCGTCCTATGGGAAAGCGCACTAGGCGCCAATCAGAAAGGTCTACGTTGGGCCGGCTATACTGACAACTATATTCGCGTGCAGGGTATTGGACCGGTGAATTTGTTTAATACGATAACCCAGGCATTCTTGTTTGATGCCCAGGCAGATAATATCTCAGGCGTTTTGCTTCAATCAGACGAGGAATATCCTACCCCAACTGCGCGACAGGGTGGATAAATAATTTCAGGATTTTGCCAGGGTTCACTATACCATTCCAGATAGTCTTCGATGTGAGCGGCCCAATAAGTCTCTTTGTGCATGCCCTCGTTCAAGGTCCAGGAATGCGCTCTTCCAGCGGATAACATATCCTCATGCAGCTTCTGGAGATTGGGAAGCAGCCAATCATCACTCCCAATATCAAAGTAAATACGCAGATCGTCCAGATCATTGTTTAAGCCGGTATCGAGGGGATTGCTTGCCGGTCCTCCGTTAAAATCAACCAGAGCCGCGCTGTGACCACCAACACTTGCGAACTCATCTGGGTGGCTAAAAGCTATCTCTAACGCCCAATAGCCTCCGCGCGACATCCCACCAATTGCCCTTCCTCTTCCTCTAGGCAGAGCACAATATGTGCTTTCTATATAAGGAACGAATTCATCCATAAAAAAGCTCTCATAGGAATAGGGACCACCAGATGTATTATTGGCAAGCGAGCCGCCGGATACCATCACAACAAGCATAGGTGGGAAGCGCTTTTCTTGAATTCCCGCTTCTAAAGCTTCGTCAAGTCCCAAGTCATCCCAGATGCTATCAGTATGAATGTTTCCAGGCAGCATATAGAGCACGGGGTAAGCGCGTCCGCTCTCTGAATAACAGGGGGGTAAATAGACGCGATAACTAATTCTACCAGCGAGCGGACTATCAAAATAATCCGTTTTTATATGCCCGGGAGATGAGCAAGGTGTTAGTGAGGGAGCAGGCATAACCGTGGCAGTAGGAATCCAAGTTTGCGTTGTCTCCGTGGCCACAGGTGCTGATTGTGAAGCCGGGATCGAACTGCTGCTGTCCATTTCAGGGTTAGCTGCAACTTGGGGCGTTGAAGTGCCGGATGGAGGATTTTCAAGCGTGGAGGTAGGCGAATCTGTCACAGAGGAGGTGGCTGGTAATGGATCAGCTTGGTTTTCGTTTAATCTTTCCTCGATTTGGCTGCTGCAAGCTGTAGTGAATAAAACGAGAGCAGTCATTAAAACTGGTAACAAATTCCGCATGCCCATAGGAGTAAGCCCTCTCTCTAAGTTCCGCTTCATCGCTAGAAAGTAAAATTACCAGGGCAACTCCGCAGGAGGCTGCACCAAGAGCTTTCGATAAGCACCTTTCCAAAGATCGGGTTTGCGGGTCATCGTTTTTATCTGAATTTCTGAATAACGAGGAAATAACTCTGCTAATAATCCCGGCAGTAAATCCCACGCATTATTTCGGATCACGTCATCCAGATTTGCGGCCATTTCGCCGGTCCACTGCCATTCGCGAAGGAAGCGTTCAGCCTTCATCCAATAATCTCTTTTTTCCCAGGCAGTCACCGTTTGCTCAACACCTGTGGAAATATCGTGCAAACAAAACACGATCATGGAAGCCATATCTTTGACATCTTCATCCAAGGTGTTTTTCTCAATTAACCTGCGCAGCAATTCAGCGATGGTTCGTTGATTAGCATTTCGTCGTTTAGATGGATTGTCGGTGTTAATCACACGACTCATAAGCGCACTCCTGACGGCATTTTCACACCATTTTACAATACAACCTTGCTCAGAACATTCGCCTAATGGTTCATGAGCGCAGCAACAGTCGGAAATCTTAACATGGGGCAAAAAACCTGCCAATGGCAGAAACTCTAATCGGCATGTATTATTAATGGTTGGTGGGTTCTTCTTAATAGAACAACCCCTATCTGCACATTAACCAATCGATGTAAATCAAAAAGGGGAATCAATAATGAGCATAAATGATGTCTTAGGCCTGATATTGGGTGGCGGTCAAGGAAAACGGCTTTATCCATTGACCAAGGAACGCGCTAAACCAGCCGTGCCCTTGGCCGGCAAATACCGGCTAATAGACATACCCATGAGCAACTGCTTTCATGCAGACATCGAGAAAATCGCCATTCTAACCCAATACAATTCCGCCTCGCTGCACCGGCATATCTGGAATACCTATAACCGCGATGTGTTTACCAAGGGATGGGTTCAAATCTTAGCGGCCGAGCAAACGCCATACAGCCGTGATTGGTACCAGGGAACGGCCGATGCTGTTCGAAAACAAATCGTGGAAATACGGACCGCCGAAACAAAATACATCCTCATCCTGGCTGGCGATCATCTCTACCGAATGGACTTTAGAAAATTCGTAGATTTTCATATTGCCAATGATGCGGAGGTCTCGATCGCCGTACAACCTGTTCCTTACGAGGATGTGGCCGGGCTGGGCATTCTGAAACTGGATGAAGACAACCGGATCACGAATTTCGTTGAAAAACCCAAAAGCGATGAAGCGCTGGCCGGGTTTGAGAGCGGGGATAACGAAGAGAAACCTTACATGGCATCGATGGGTATCTATGTCTTCAATGCAGATTTCTTATACGAATTATTGGATGAGGAAGGCGATGATTTTGGACACGATCTCATACCCAGTGCAATCAGGAATAACAACCGCGTATTCGGCTACGTCTTTGAGGGTTATTGGGAAGACATCGGGACAATTCGGCGTTTCTACAGAGTAAATCTTGATATGGCGGCCCACGACGCCCCCTTTGATTTCTATGACGCAGAAAGCCCGATTTACACGCATGCGCGCTTCTTACCGGGATCGGAAGTCTTCAATGCGCGCCTACACAATGTCCTTCTGGCTGATGGCTGCCGAATCGAATCCGCAAGCATTAATGATGCCGTTGTCGGCTTGCGCAGCATAATTGGTGAAGAGGCCAAGATCAAAGAAACGGTCATGATGGGTGCGGATTTCCTTGAAACCGATGATCAAAAATTATTGAACGCAAAAAATGGCTTGCCTAACATTGGAATCGGCGCGCACTCCGTCATTAGTGGCGCCATTATTGACAAGAATGCGCGCATCGGTAACGATGTCACGATTCGCTATAAGCCCGATCGTGAAGACACCGATCAAGGAAACTGGGTATCCGTCGACGGCATCATCGTAATTCCTAAAAACGCGATTATTCCTGATGGCACCGTGATTTGATTTCTATACAGTCTGGGCGATAAACTGATACTGGCAAGGAGGGAAATAAACCGGATTAATATTTATTTTTCTCGTTATTAAAGAATTCCACCGCTTTTTCAGGGGTAGGGTACATCTCCCCGGCATTGCCATAGACCCTTACCCGGTTATTATCAATCTCGATGACGGCGGGTATCCAAGCATGCTCGGGTTCCGGCGGCCGTACTGCTCCCTGATAGCCTCGCCTTTGCGGTTGTGGAAACTGCCAGATTACCCAGCCAAACAATTGATCCATTGCCACGTTGGTAGGTTTATCCGTGCGAAGCTTGATACCGGCAACCTTAATTTTTTCTTTGCTGCTCATTCACTCGCCTTTATGCCCAAGTAATACTTGTAATACAGCCTCTGTATCACTTAGATCGGTAAAAATGTAATCCGGTTTGTACTGTAACAAAGTATTAGCTGTGTGCCAACCGCTGGCAACAGCCACGGCCGTTGCACCTCCTGCCCGTGCACAAAGAATATCCGCCGGTGTATCACCAATAATCACCGTATGATCACCTGTAATAGGATTTTTCGACAAAGCATTCGCCCTCTGAAAAGCAATTGCGGGCAAATTATTGCGATCTAGATTTTCAGATCCAAAAGCAGCTACTACGAATTGATCGGGATCGATACCGGCGGCGGATAATTTCAAAGGGGCAGTTGTATACGCATTGCCTGTCAATAAACCTAGCAGAACATCGTCGCGATCGCGGAGCTCCACTAACAGCGGGCCAACGCCAGGACAGCGTGAAATTTCCCTTGTAGGATAAATCTCGCGCGCAAACTCGGCCATCATCGCGTAAAAAAAAGCCATCTTGTCGTCGATCTCTTCTTGGTTCAGGCCGGCCTGGAGAAGGACGTCGCTGGCAATACCCATATCCGTCTTGCCGCCCATTGGATAGGTATCCAAAGAGCCTTTTGTACCAAATACGTGTTCGAGGGCAGCCCCCATCGCCCGGCGCCCTGCCTGATCACCTCGAATCAGGGTACCGTCTATATCAAAGAGCAGCAGTCTCAATTTTCCAGGATCCCCACCATCTCGGCCCAAACGTCTAAAGAAACCTCAGGGAGGGGCGCAATTGGCGGCCCTGCTGGGATACCCCTTGCTTCTAAGATCGCTTTGATTGCGCCGATACGCTTGCCGGCGGGAATTGTCGCGAGCAGGCGATTTATTGTTCGCTGCCGGCGGCGCGCCTCTTCGATCTCCCCAGCATTGAAGGCGTCCATTAAAGCGACTAATGGTTCAGGCACGGCCGTAGCCAGCCCACTGATCATGCCCGCCGCTCCTAGAGCAAGGGACCCCAGAGCAATCGCCTCGTTCCCAGCTAGAAGAATTCGCCCATCAGGAACCACATCCAACAAGCGACGAATAGCCTGAGCATCCGGGTTGCTGCATTTCATGCCGGCAAGGGAAGGCAATTCCTCAAACATGCGGCCGGCCAATTTCGGCGAAACACTGTTTACGGCCAATTGCGGAATGTCATAGGCAAAGAGCGGTACCTGTGATGCCGATCTAGCGATCGCTTTAAAGTAAGCGGCCAACGCGTCCTCATGCATACCATAAAAAATCGGCGTTACCGCTGCCATGGCATCGGCACCTATCTCTGCGGCGTGGCGTGCCAGCTCTACGGCCGTATCTGTTGTGAGCGCGCCAGCGTGCACCAGCACAGGTACCCGACCTGCCACAGCCGAAACGGCCGCTTCATGCAGCTTTTTTCTTTGCTCAATATCTAGAAAGATACCTTCGCCGGTTGTACCGCCGACAAATAATCCCTTTACTCCTCGCGCTATCAAAAAATCAACGAGTTCGGGGATCACGTCTAAAGCAACTTGTCCGGTCTCGCGATTGATGGGAGTAGCCATAGCCGGGGAAATACCGCCGGTAAGCTTGTGATTAAGTACTTCAATTTGTTCAACTAGGTTCATAAGTCACCAAAACGATTTCTCGATACTACTGGGTGGTTAAAAACGAGGTTAATCCTCAGGTTCTATAGTAAACATCAGCGGGTACCCTTCAAGACTCGCCGCAAAGTGAGCTTTTCCTACCCGCTTATTTGCTTCCGGGCATGGTAAAGTTATCACGTGAGCTATTCCGCTTGTATGAGCAACATAGGTGATCCGTTCTGCCTCAATGAATTCCAGCTGGAATACACGCAGAAGAATCATAATCACAAACTCATAAGGCGTCACATCATCATTGTGAATAATGACCCGGCAGTTTGGCTCCAGGGCATCCTCCATTATCTTTTCAAGGACCCGCTCCGTTTCCGCTTCAGAAACCGGTTGTAAAATTTCGATCATTTTTTGAGTCCCTGAACCCTCATTGCACGCTGCATGGAACTGACCATCCGGCGGACGGTCGCAGCTACTCCTCTTCCTCTACCGGTTTCAAGGTTATGCGGCGAAAAGCTTCGGCATAATTAAACCCAACCTTCTTTCCGATCTCAGAGCTCCATTCCTTGAGTCGATCGGCTGGATCCCAATCTCCTAACTGGCTCTTATGCTGACGCAGCGCTTCGATCTTCAGGTCAATCGTATCGCTTATGTCGATATAGACATTGTTTTCCGATCCTCGATTCACGTAGACAAAATTAACCTTATGTCCGGCCAGGCCTTCATCGGCCAAATCCGGATAAAGCATGGCCATCTCCGAAGCCGGAAAAACTGCATCCAAGGCCAATTGGGCAGCGGCTCGATGATCCGGATGGTTAATATAAGTATCGCTGGGAAAATAGAGTGTTGGATCACCACAGACAACAGCGATGGGGCGATACTTGCGAATCAGGCGCACCAGTTCTTTACGAATTTCCAGGGTTGGCTGCAGCAAACCATCATCATACCCCAGGAAAACACAATTCGCGCCGACAACATCGGCAGCCGCCGTCTGCTCGCTGCGCCGTATTTGCGCCAGTTCCTCCCGTGACAGACCGTCCTGATGGCTGCCCACGTTGCCATCGGTTAACAGCACATAAGTCACCTCGCTGCCCGCCTTTATCCATTTTGCAGCCGTGCCGGCAACGCCAAATTCAATATCGTCTGGATGGGCATAAATAAACATTGCCCGGTCCGGGATGTACTTACTACTCATAAGATAAAATGCCTCCGCTTTCGGGATTTCAAACATTATAGTTAAAGAAGACCAATGGGTCACGCAAACCAGTCAAGAATGTGTTAAACTTAAATTTTGGAAGGGAATAAATGGGGAAATACTCTTCAATAGATACTAAAAATGAGGTTAATTAGATGAGTGAATGGTATCAGCTTTCAGCCAATGAAGTTCTTACTAAACTTGAAAGCGATCCTAAACATGGTTTGACATCAAGCGAAGCGGCAAGGCGACTTGAGCAGTTCGGTCCCAACGAACTGGTTGAAAAAGGAGCAAAAAGTCCCTGGCTCATTCTGTGGGATCAGATGAAAGAGCCCATGGTGATTGTTTTGATCATAGCCGCCGTCGTATCACTCCTGCTGCATGAAGTTGAAGATGCGATCATCATTTTGGCTATTGTTTTGCTCAATGCAGTGATTGGATTCTCGCAAGAATATCGGGCAGAACAGGCAATCGCCGCGCTTAAACAGCTATCCGTGCCAATCGTGAAAGTAAAGCGTGACGGTAAAACGAATGAGATTTCTGCATTAAATCTGGTTCCCGGCGATATTATTAGCCTGGAAACAGGGGGCCTTGTGCCGGCTGACGGCCGTCTTATTGAGGAAGCTAATCTAAAAATCGAAGAAGCTGCTCTCACCGGAGAATCTGAACCGGTGGAAAAAATGACGGTTGCAATTCCCAAAGAGGACCTGGCAATCGGCGACCGCCATAACATGGTCTATATGGGAACTGTGGCTACCTATGGCCGAGGAACGGCCGTGATTACCGATACGGGAATGAATACGGAATTGGGCAATATTGCCGATCTCATTCAGGGCGTAGAGGAAGATCAAACACCATTGCAAAAACGTCTGGCTCATTTGGGCAAAGTCCTGGCCGTTGGCGCGCTGATAATAATTGCCCTGGTCGTCTTCCTGGGCTTACTGCGCGGCGAACCCCTGGAACAACTTTTCCTGGTAGGAATCAGTATGGCCGTCGCCGCTGTTCCTGAAGGTTTGCCGGCTGTCGTTTCGATAACCCTGGCATTGGGTGCGCAGCGTATGCTTAAACGTAATGCCCTAATCAGGCGTCTGCCCGCGGTAGAGACATTAGGCTCGGTCACTGTTATCTGCTCCGACAAAACCGGCACCCTAACCCAAAATCGCATGACCGTCACCGTGCTGGATGTGGTCGGCCATTCCCTGGAAATCGAGACTTTACTTGACAGCAAGGGTTTTGTCCTTGATGCTGAACTAGACCGTACAAACCCGCCACTCGAGCGAACATTGAGCCTGCTCTTAAAAGCAGGTGCTTTATGCAATGACGCCTATCTGGAAACCGATGAAGATGGCACCGAGCATTTTATTGGCGATCCCACCGAAGGCGCGTTGGTAAAAGCCGCCTCCGAACTCGGATACAACAAAGCGGATTTAGAGGACCAGCTCCCGCGCGTCGCTGAAGTCCCCTTTACCTCGGAACGCAAGCGCATGACTACCATCCATGAAGCTGCGGTTGATCGCCCTTTGCTGGAGGAAGGCTGGCGCGAAGTTCCCTATATCGTCTTCACAAAAGGCGCCGTGGATAGTCTTCTCGATGTCTGCACCCAAATTTGGACAGGCGAGGAACTTCTGCCCATCGACGAAGATATGGAACAGCGCATTAATGAGGCAAATAAAAGACATGCCCAACAAGGCCAACGTGTCCTAGGCGTCGCTTTCAAAGCCCTTGATGAATTACCGCAAGAAATTAATGAGGAGACTATTGAGCACGATATGATCTTCATTGGTCTGCAAAGCATGATTGATCCGCCGCGTCCGGAAGTCAGAGAAGCGGTAGTCACAGCCCGAGAAGCAGGAATCCACCCGATCATGATCACTGGAGATCACCCCCTGACAGCGCAGAGCATCGCCACAGATCTCACGATAGCCAGTAATGGGAATGTATTGACCGGCCGCGAACTTGCACAAATGACTCAGGAGGATCTGGATAAAGCCGTGGAGGATATCTCGGTTTATGCGCGTGTATCGCCGGAGCACAAATTAAATATCGTCGACTCCCTGCAAAACAATGGAGAGGTAACCGCCATGACCGGTGATGGCGTAAATGATGCACCGGCTCTGAAGAAAGCTGATATCGGTGTAGCCATGGGCATCACGGGCACCGATGTCTCTAAAGAGGCGGCCGACATGGTGCTGCTGGACGACAATTTCGCGACCATCGTTGCCGCGATTGAAGAAGGGCGCACCATCTTCGATAATATTCGCAAATTTATCAAATACACACTATCCAGCAACATAGGTGAACTGTTCACCATGCTCGTTGCGCCTTTCCTTGGCATGCCGCTCCCCCTAATCGCGGTGCAAATTTTGTGGATCAACCTGGTAACCGATGGACTGCCGGGCCTCGCTCTGGCTATAGAGGATTCCGAACCGGGGATCATGAAACGCCCTCCTTGGAAACCCAGTGAGAGCATTTTCAGCCGTGGAATGGGCTGGAGAATTATTTGGATTGGTATTTTGATGGGCTTGGTTTCGGCCGGCGTTGGTTACGTCTATTATCAAAGAGATCCCAATGGCGTTTGGCAAACAATGGTCTTTACAACGCTCGTGCTGGCGCAAATGGGCAATGCGATGGCCATCCGCTCAAATACGGAATCGGTATTTACAATTGGCCTATTTTCTAATCGCATGATGATCCTCGCGATTAGCATCACGTTTATCCTGCAGTTAGCGCTGATCTACGTTCCCTTCTTGCAGAGATTTTTCAGCACAGAACCACTCGCGCCGTTTGATCTAGCCGTTGCCCTAATAGCCAGTCTTGTTGTATTTATTGCCGTGGAAATTGAGAAGTGGATCCGGCGCGTTATTAAACGCCGGCAGACAATTGACACAACCGCTTAAAATTGTCGTTAAGTGAAGATAGATATAGTTAGGCCTAGGCCGTCTCCAAAAGGATCGGCCGAAAAAGGGCTCTGTCGAATTTGTCTAACTGCTCCGGCCCAAGTCCCATCAAGGTTTCATGAACGACGAAGATATCTTCCCGCAGCCGGGCGATATTAATGCCGCGACAGCGGTCGGGCAATGGGGCTAACCATTGGCGAACGCGCAGCAGCATCTTGACCGCGCCGCGATAATTTTTTCTTTCGATCTGGTAGTACGCAATGGCAACCTGCACAACAGCCCGGTAAAGATCGCGCGCCGCGCTTTCATCTTGGCGCCACGCTTCTTCCAGGTCATCATGGCAGGCATAATATTCCCCGCGGTTAAATTTTTCAATACCTTGGCGGGCCAAAGTTGCGATAGGCTCATTACAAGCTGCGCTGATAGCCTTATAAGGTGGAATGCGCGTATATTTCTGCAGCAGGTCGGGCAAATCGGCCGTGAAACGCGATCGCGCGAGAACAACATCGGCACCAACTCCCCTCGCCTCCTCCATAAGTTCAACGTTTGTATGAGGGCCAAAGGCCATAATGGGAATGCGGCGTGTCGCCGCGGATGATTTCAAGGTCGCGATCCAACGCTTCCAGGGCACGGCCGTGTTAGCCAGATCAAAAATTAAGAGTGCCGGCTGCCAGGCAGTAACCAGTTCAAAAAGCCGGCCGCTGCTTCCCTCGAGCGGTTCGCCTGGTTTATTTGTCCCCCCAATATCCTCCTCTCCGATGTCAGCAGCCTGGCCTATCCAATTAATGCGATAACCCAACCCGCGAATGACATTCTGTATCTTGGAGGTAAACATCAGGTCGGCGACAAAAGCAACGATGAGTGGTGAATCAATATCTGTGTTCATTATTCTATTGTAGCAAATACGCGATGGATTCCTTGTGACTAGATTGGTCCAATTTCAATCGCTAAATGATTACGAATAAAGATTTTTAAAAATTGGACCAATCTCAATTGAAGAAATGACAAGATGACGACTTGAGTTATTTACTCCTATTTCGGCCGCAGCCAAAATACGCCATATGCAGGAATTTGAATCGCGAGCCGGTTTTTTGAGGAACGAAATTCTCGGTCGGCAAGAAGGTCGATAAACTTCAAGTCCGAACCCTGGCTATACCCCAGGTCAACAACGATGTCAATCGTTTCATTAGCCACGTTTTGCAAACACAATACCTGTTGATCTCCGGAATGAGAACGGCGCCATAAGGCGAATATTGATGGGTGAACATCAATAATTTCTTGTTCACCGGTAGGATGGAAAGCGGGTTCAGCCATCCTCTGTCGAAGCATGTGAGCATAAGGATAAAAGACCTGAGAACGTAAGGAAGCCGGATCGTTCAACTCATCGAGAAGCTGATCACGCTGCAGCTTTTGGCGATTAATCCGGCGTTTTTGCCCGCTCATTTCAACGCCTTCATACCAACTGCCTGAACCAAATAAGCTATGGAAATAGATACCGGGCACGCCGCGCAGCGCGAGCATAATGGCCTGAGCAGCGAGGAATCGCCTGGCAACCAGTTCCGCCGGTTCCTCAACTCCCGGCTCTCGCAGGGCATCGATATAGCCAAGATTGAGCTCGTAAGGACTTTCGCTGCCATCAGGATTACTACGGTAGGATACAAAGCCCCCTAATGCTTCCACCCTTCTGGCGATATCCTGAACATCTTCATCGGAAATCAATCCGCGCGCAGGGGTTAAGCCAATGCCATCATGGGATGCTAGAAAATTAAAGAAGCTCACTTCATAAGAAGAAAGGGTCAGTCCAGATGCCCACTGGCTTAAGATCTGAGCGTTACCATGGTGAAAAGCATGTAAGGTCAGCGGCGGTAAAGAAAAATTGTAAACCATTTGCGCCTCATTATGACCATTTCCGAAATAGGAAATGTTCTCCTCATGCGGCACATTCGTCTCCGTGATGATCAAAACTTGTGGAGCAACGATGTCAAGGACCGAACGCATCAGTTGAATGATTTCGTGCGTTTGAGGAAGGTGAATGCAGTTTGTGTCATTTTCCTTCCAGATATAGGCAATTGCATCTAGACGGATAAATTTAGCCCCTTTTTCAACATAGAAAAGTAAGGTATCGATCACTTCCAACAGCACATCCGGGTTAGCGAAGTTCAGATCAATTTGGTCGGAACTAAATGTCGTCCAAACCTGCTTTGGGCCATCGGTCGTCTCTACTTCAGTCAAAAGAGGCAGTGATCGCGGTCGAAACACCCGGCTCAGCAGCGCCCCTTCAGGAACAACGATAAAGTAATCCTTGTAAGGTTCCTGCCAAGCCCTGAACTCATCAAACCAGATGCTCTGTGATGATACATGGTTGACAACTGCATCAAACATCAAAGAAAAAAAGTTCTCGATGGATTGAATATCTGACCAATCACCCAGGGCTGGATCAACCTGGCGGTAATCGATGATCGAAAAGCCATCGTCGGATGAATATGGGAAAAAAGGCAAGATATGGATGGTATTGATACAGTCCTGTATCGTCCTGGACAAGAAATTATTGAGCGTCAGCAACGGCCGTTCACCAGACGCACGCACCATATCGCCATAGGTAATCAGAATAGCATCTTCTTCACTGAACCGCGAAGATACCATTCCTGGATGCGAACCGAGAGACATCTGGTAAGTGTTGATAATTTTAACCAGGCACGGGTAAACATCTCGTGCCCGTTCAGCGCCATATAAGAACTGCAGGTGGTCTAAGATTTGGTCTTGCATACTGCTCGATCCATTTCAATTCCCTCTTTACTTCAGGGAATCACTAAGTTCTTGCAAAATTACATATTTCAAACAAGTTCAGTTAACTGGCGCTGCAATGAAGTCATCGAATAATGTTCGCGCGCAATTTCAAAATTATGCATCACCATTGCCCGTCGCGTTTTTCCATCAGTCAATAATCGAACGGCCGCATCGGCAGCTTTCTCGATCAATTTCGGTTTTACCTGGACAAGCCCCCGTAAATCAGTAGCCGCAACCTTGCCACCCAATGAAACAGCTCTCAGACCTTTATCTTTAATATCCGCTCGATATACTGGGTATTCAAAGATGAGGAATGGGACTTTAGCGCGTATAGCCTCTAGCAATTGGTTACCCCAACCCTCCCATAAGCTGGGATAGGTGATGAAATCAGCGAAAACATAGGGATCCCAAAATGAATAAATCTTCGAGAGATCATCTTCAAAGCGATCTCTGCCAACCAGGCTTTCAATGAAGAGCGCATCAATACCCGCTTCTTCAATCTTCTGCTTCAGCGCAGTGACATAGGTACCGCCAGGGTCGTCGTGGGCATAGCCGGCAAGCACCAGGACAATGCGGTCATCCTTGGTAAACGAACGGCCGTCATAGAGTCGTTTCTCTTCTAGCAAAGCACGCCTCTGCGGATCGTTCAGGGCTTTGACAAAATCGACAGCCAGTTCCACGCCCTTACGCCGCACCAATCGTGTCGCCTGCAAGACAATAATGTCGTTTTCCCCTATTCCTATCTGGCTGCGGAAATCCTTATTGAATACATCTTTTTGCCAATCCGCGCCTTCGAAATCAAAAACATTGGGAACAATCACCGCCTCTATCCCTTTACGCTCTTTGAGGCTTGTCTGTGCCAGGCTGTTAATCACAGCGTGCCGAATACAGGGATTCCGCGGTGGCAAATACTTATCTGCCAATTCAACGGCCGTGCTGCACGTTAACGCCACGCCATTGATGCGTTCCCAATAGAAATCATGGTGCTGCGCCAGGACAGGCAAGTTGAACTTTTCAACCATGCGGGCTAAGGCCAGGGCTGCGGCCGGATTCATCGCCACGGACCAGATATTGTGCGGGATCAGAATGTCTATTTGCTTTTCCGTAATAAAGTTGCTGAGCTTTTTTTCGATCTGGCGGGCAACCTTATTCAGTTCAGCTTTATAGGCTTCTTCACTCCCCTGGAGAGCAATGAAAGTATTGGCGTATAAGCGTTTCGCTTCAGGCGTTTGGTGGAACATCTGCTTGATAAGCGTTCCCCTGGTAGATCCCAAATTCCCGGCGCAGAGATAAACTTCATAGCCAAGGTTCTTCAACGCGATTTGCCACTTCTCT
Source organism: Promineifilaceae bacterium (SeqCode) (assembly GCA_046259485.1). Classification (GTDB taxonomy): domain Bacteria; phylum Chloroflexota; class Anaerolineae; order Promineifilales; family Promineifilaceae; genus JAACFF01. The sequence goes on from JBJYWP010000058.1 coordinate 61,923, forward strand.
ATTTCCAGAGAAACACCATCGGTATCTCCGACCTTATAATGAAGAATCGCTATTCGTTTCATGATGACGATCCAGTTGCAGGCAAATGATTATTAGCCCTTGACGCCACCTGCCGCCAACCCTTCGGCCAGGTAACGTTCCATGGCCAGGAAGAGAATCATGACCGGGATGGTCATAATTGTTGATGCGGCCATCACCACGTGCGGCCGGGGACTGGGATCGTTAAAAATGGTGTTGATCGCAATCGGCATGGTAAACATGGTCCGATCATTTAGGAAAATGAAGGCATAGAGAAATTCATTCCAGGCAATCATGAACGTATAGATACCCACCGAGATAAGGGCGGGTACGGCTAAGGGCAAGGTAATGCGCCAGATGACGCCCAGTCTGCTGCAGCCGTCAATGAGACCGGCCTGCTCAATCTCTGAAGGAATTGTGCGGAAATAATTGACCAGCATATAGAGCGCTACCGGCAATGTCTGGGCGAGATAGGTAAAGATCAAGACGCCATGATTATCCTGCACTTCAAAACCCATTACTGTACCGATCCGCGCTAACATGGCAAATAGGGGGATGATGATTAATACCCCTGGAAATAGATAGATCAGTAGAATACCATTCAACATGACATTCTTACCTCGAAAAGTGAGGCGGGCAATGGCATAGGCGCCTAAGGTCGACAAGATAACGGCAATGAGCGAAGTAGGAATAGCCAAGATGATGCTGTTGCGAATCGCACGGCCAAAATTCTGATAATTGGGATCAGTGGGATCGAAAAGTTCGCGGTAAGCATCCAGGCGTAGTTCAGAAGGAATGTACGTTGGCGTACGTCCCCCAATCTCAGCCTGGGATTTAAAGGAGGAACTGACCATCCAGTAGAATGGGAACAAGATCATGGCGAGAAACATGATCAGCGCGAGTAGAAATAAAAAGCGTTTCCAATTCAACCAGCCCGACAGCCGGTCCATGATACTTTTGCCTTCATGATATGAACTGCTGCTCATGGTCACTCCTCCGTATCCCGCATGACAACGCGCACATAGAAAACAAGAAACACGACAAGCATCAACAACAATATCATGCCTGTCGCCGCGCCTTTGCCAAAATCACCAAGACGAAAACTAAATTCAACCGTTAGAATAGGCAGTACCTTCGTACCAAAACCACCACCGGTAAGTAAGAAAATGTCATCAAACTTGTTGAAGGTCCACATTAAGCGCAGCAAGAAAATAGCGCCGAGCACATAACGGAGTTCCGGGAGGGTTACATTGCGAAACTTCTGCCAAGTATTGGCGCCATCTACTTCAGCCGCCTCATAGAGCGTATCATCAATAGCCTGCAGGCGCGCTAGAATCATGAGCATGGCGAAGGGAAAATAACGCCAGCCCGTGAAGAGAATAACCAGAACCAATGCCAGACCACGTTGAGCCAGATAGGCGATCGGCAGATCGATAACTCCCAGGTTCATCAAAACATTATTGAGCACACCGGACGGCCGTGGATCCAGAATCCAGCGCCATACAAAGGCAACACCAACGATTGGTGCGATATAAGGGAAAAGGAAGGTCGCTCGGGTGGCGCCTCGTCCCTTGAACGGATGGTTTAGAACCAATGCTGCCAGAAGTCCGAGAATCAGGGTCCAGATTGTTGAAATAAATGAATAGACCACGGATGTGATTGCCGCGCCCCAACTCCATTTCGTTAACAGCATCCAGATCTTCTCGAAGAAATTCGCTTCATCGAATCCGGTGGGTAAAGGACCTGGTTTAAAGGCAAAGTCGTTAACTACCGAGCGAAAGTTACCAAGACCCACATATGGCGTGTTGAACACATCATTCAAATCTCCCAGACCAACTTTGTGGAAACTGATCCAGATACTGTAAATTGCCGGGAATATAATCAGGCCGAAAACAATAACGGCCGTAGGCAGAATTAATGCCCAGGCTAACCGCGCTTCACGTGAACTCTGAGAATTCCAACGCTTTGACCAGCTTGATTTGCTGGTTTCAGATTGAGACGAGGCAGTCGTTGAAGTCATGATAGCCCCTCCAAGTGTGAAAAGGGCAGCGCCTTTAGCGCTGCCCTATCTATCAAAAAATACAGTTTATCCGCCTTCAGCTTCAGCCTGCCGTTCTGCCAACATATTTTCAACTTCTGTCTGCAGGAATTCGGCGGCCGTTTCCGGCGTCATTGTCCCTTCCAGGGCGATGTTGCTGATAACCGTGGGGATTAGCAAACGACCTTCAATATCACCGACGACCGCGCGCTCTGCGGCGTCATAGTCAGTACGGAAGAGCCAGCGTTGCATCGTTTCATAGCCATTGGCAATCTGATCCAGGGTTGATTGATCATAATTAGCGAAGTAATCACTGCTGGTTGACCAACCCTCAACAGCGCTTTCCAGAACCGGCACCTTACCAAACGGTGCCAGGGCGAGGATATCCTGATAGCCTTCGGTTAAGAAGTACTGCACTACGTCCTGTGCTTCAGGATCAGCCCCTTGCATAATACCCAGTGTAACTAACTGGCCATAAGATGCGGAGCCATTGGGACCGACCATTTCCGGAGCGAAACCAGTCTTCGCCGGCAGGTCTTCAATTTGAATCTCAACATTGCCGCCCCCTTCTAGACCCGAACCATCGACGAGGTCGTCCATGATATAGGTACTGTAGAAGAGCATGCCTGACTGATCAAGCTGGTAAGCTTCACGAGCCCCACGCCAATACTGCGGGCCGGGCAAAGCGCAGCGCTGCAGACCGGTATAGAAATCGAGCGCCGCAATCATTTCCGGCGTATTCATCGTCACATTGCCATCTTCGTCAAATGGCCAGGCATTGTTGGAAATAGCCACCTGCTCGAAAATTTGGTGTCCGTAGTTTTGTCCTGGATCGGTACCCAGGCCAATCGCATAGAGCAAGTTTTCGGTGCCCGGCAGCGTGTCACAAGCAGCATTAATATCATCCCAACTAAGTGGCGGATTCAAACCAGCTTCGTCGAAGAGATCGCTGCGGTACCAGATAGCCTGGATCCAACCGTCATAGGGGACGGCCGCATATTTGCCCGTGCTCGGATCGGTGACCATAACCAGCGGACCATTACGGAAATCATCTTCACCAATAGCCGAGATAACGGCTGACGCGGCATCCTCATCAAGGACGCCATCTGCGGCGAAGGTGGAGACGCGTTCAACACCCATGCGCACGATATCTGGGAGTCTATTGGCAGCCTGGGCTGTGGCCAGACGCTGCGTAATACCGGCCTCTTCGATAGGAACGATACGAACCTCAACCTCGGGATGTGCTTCCATATAACTCGCGGCAACAGCTTCGTACGCATCGACCCGTTCTGCCTCGTTATCAGTCGTCCAGAACTCGACAAGCGTGCGATCCGTCGGTTCGGCGGCTACTTCCACGACACGCGTAACTTCTTCAGTCACTGTCTCGGTTACCGTTTCCGTTTCGGTCACCATCCGGGTCACTTCCACGGGCACTTCTTCTGTGACCGTTTCCGTCTCCGTGACCACACGTGTTACTTCAACGGTTTGTGGTTGGCAGGCTGCTAAAACCAGCACAACACTCATAATCAATAATGTTAAAACGAGATATTTCTTCATCTTCTCAAAACCTCCAATGTTCTTGAGTTGATAAAACAACAAAACCACTAATGAGCTTTAGTAAATCTTTTTGATTAATTGTTATATCGATAGCGTACCTCCTTTACTTTGAAACCTATCCGGTCTAATTAATCATTGAACCACTAGACGCGCGTACAACTAATGTCGGCGTCAAAAGAACATGTGAGTTGGCTGGGATCCCTCCGTTCAGGATCTCGATCAGCATGGTGCAGGCGCGACGGCCGATCTCATAAATGGGCTGGTGGAGTGTTGTAAGTGGCGGGCTGACATAGGCAGCGAGTGGAATATCATCAAAACCGCCAATAGCGATATCTTTCCCTGCTTGCAAGCCTGCTTGCTGAATCCGATTCATAGCGCCAATGGCCATTAGATCGTTGCTGCAAACGATCGCTGTCGGCCTGGGATCGAGTGTCAACAGTGGTTCTACGGCTTGCGCCCCACCCTGTTGAGTCATATCGCCATGCACAATCCAGTCCGGATCAATTTCCAGCCCGTTGCTTTTCATGGTTTCTGAATACCCGTGCAGCCTATAACGGCCGAACATCAAACCTTGGGGCGGGGCAATAAAAGCGATGCGCCGGTGCCCCAGGTCGATGATATGTTGAACTAGGGCTTCCATACCGGCTGCGCCATCTTCATCGACGTAAGGATACTCTATGCTGCAGTTCGTTCGGCCGAAAGCCACAAAAGGAAATCCATTATCACAAAGCAGCTTGATCCGTTCGTCGTCTTCCCGCGTGCGTACAACAATCACGCCGTCAACCCACCCCCCTCTTACCACGCGGCTGTAGGCATTTAATTCGCCATCACTATTTGGCGCATGCGTCGATACAAGAAGGTCATAATCTTGTTCGGCCGCCCCAGTTCCAATACCGGCAATAAATTCGCTGAAAAATGGATCAGAAAAACGGGGGCCAAAAGTAGGCATAATAAAACCAAGGGTGTCGGTTCGACGTTTTTGCAGGCGGCGAGCGGTGAGATTTGGATAGTAGCCAAGCTCCGATGCGACCTTCTGAATACGCAGTCGTGTCTCTTCAGCCACATCGCTATATCCAGCCAGCCCACGTGATACGGTGGTTATTGAGACCCCGACCTGATCAGCGATATCTTTGAGTGTGACAGCCACTTTCGAATTTGCCTCGCTCGTGCCTTGTTAAAAAAACCGTCTCTGAGAAGATGAAGTCATCCAAAACGTTTTGGATCTTCAATAATAGCTTAATCCAAAACGTTTTGGATGTCAATGGTTAGGGAGGTTGACTTTTCCCACCGCTGTTCTATAATCAGCGGTGGCTGGTTCAATCTAAAGAAACGGTTGCTTATTAATATTCCTAATTCTTTGCCAAAGATTGGCAAAAAAATTCTCTTTTTGGTCTCGAAACCTGCATCACATGTCAGCCAGAAAACTGAACAAGGCAAATTTAATGCCATGGCACCGGGGGATGCTATAACGGTGCCCGATTCTATTTCAGTTCCTCTTGACCAACCTCCCCCTACTACCTCTAATATTCCCTTCTATTGGGAAGGCTTCAGGCTTTCTCTTCATTTCGGCTCGCGAAAAACTTTTGTGCCTGAACAGCATCTGTTAACTTATTTCATGCAAGGGCAGTTCTTTACGATTTCCCGATGATAGATTTACTCATCATTGTAGCGGCCGTCACGGTCATGATATTCTTCAACGCCCTTTATGTGGCGGCTGAATTTGCCACGGTCTCGGCTAGGCGAACCAAGGTTAGTCAAATGGCCGGAGCCGGCGACAGAATGGCTAAAATTTTATTATCCTACATGGAAAACAGCCAATCACTGGATCGCTATGTGGCGGCTTGCCAAATCGGGATCACAATCTCCTCACTGGTATTGGGTGCCTATGGACAAAACGCCATTGCCCATAAGCTGGCAGTTCCGATTGCCTCACTCTTGGACGACTTTCCCTCTTTTGCCATCATGCTGGAAGGTAACAGCGATACAGCAACCATCGTCCTAGCCAATACAATAGCCGTAACGGCCGTGCTCATCGCCATTACGACCCTGCAGGTAATATTCGGCGAGTTATTCCCCAAATCGGTGGCCATTCAGTACCCGGAACAAATCGCCAAAAGCGTTGTTTGGCCCATGCGTATCTCCCTAAAATTATTCGCTCCGTTGATCTGGCTCTTCAACGGCAGCGCCGCCCTTCTTCTTCGTCTGATGGGCCATTCCCTTGCCGAAGGACATACGCATTCCCACTCTCCGGAGGAAATTGAACTCCTGGTATCTGATAGTTATGAAGGGGGTCTTCTGGACGACATTGAACGGCAGCTGCTGCGCAACACATTTCGGCTGCGCGATTTAACTGCTCGACAGGTAATGCTTCACCGCACCAAAGTCGCTGCCGCGCCTGAGAACAGCAGCGTTCTGGAAGTCTTGAACTTAGCTATCGATGCCGGCTTTTCGCGCATTCCCATCTACAGCGAATCGATGGATGACATTATCGGTTTCGTACACGTCAAAGATCTTTATAAGCTCCATGTTCAGGGGGAAACAGACTTGCACAGCGCTATTCGTGAGGCCGTCTATGTCCCCGAGTCTATGCCGGTGAGTGATGTATGGGAACTATTGAATGCCCGCCGCAAATACCTGGCGATCGTGTTTGATGAGTTTGGCGGCACGGCAGGCTTAATTACTTTTGAAGATTTAATCGAGGAAATATTCGGTGAGCTGCAAGACGAATTCGATGACGAGATGGCTCTGGCAGCAATAGACAAAGAAGGACGTATCTATTTGCGCGGTGATTTGCTGGTCAGCGATGTCAATGAATATCTAGAGCTGGAACTGCCGGTGGAAGCAGATACCTTAAGCGGCCTGGTTTACAGTGAACTGGGACGTCCGCCGGAAGTAGGAGAAGAAATCGTCATTGGTGATACCAAAATTCGCGTGGAGGCGATGGAAGACCTCGGTGTACTTGAGGTCTCTCTAGAGCTGTCCCCAGGGGAATCTGTTGCCCCTTATTCTGAGTGGGATGTTGTTGACCATGAGTAAAACTCTGCTCCTCTCACTCGCTGTTCCCGCCTCGAGCTTTTTATTCCTGGTCTATACCGCTGCTGAAGAAGAGCTTCCGTCGATAACTACGCTGATCATTCCCATCATCGTTATCGGCGTACTCATTCTTCTAAACGCATTATATGTCGCTTCTGAGTTTGCCCTCATCGGAGTGAGACCGACCCAACTCGAACAAATGACAAACGAGGGTAATAAAAAAGCCGGTAAAGTCCTGGAAATTGTTGATACCCAGGCTAAGCGAGACCAATATATCGCCACCGCGCAGCTTGGCGTCACGATGGCGTCGTTGGGTCTAGCCATGTATGGTGAGCCACGGATTTCACATTTCATTGAACCGTATATGGCAGCCTGGTTTGGATTGAGTGAAACGGCCGTTAGAACAATCGGCTACCTGATCACCCTGGGGTTACTGACTTACTTACACGTGGTGATCGGTGAGATGGTTCCCAAAACATTATCTCTCTTGGACGCTTCTACGATGGCTTTGCGTGTTTACCGGCCGATGCAGTTCACGGAAAAGATCCTGACCATTCCGGTTAAAATTCTCAATTCAATCGGAAATGGACTTCTCAAGCTGTTCCGCATTCCCCCGGCACACGGTCAATCGAGCTTAATGGCCCCTGAAGAAATCGAACTGCTCGTTTCTGAAAGCACTGAAGGAGGCTTATTTTTAGAGGAAGAAGAAGAGATCATCCGCAACATCTTTGACTTCAGCGAACGCACGGTTGGGCAAGTTATGACGCCGAGGACGAAAGTGCAGGCAGTACCGATCAATATGCCAAAAGACGACTTGATCAAGTTCGTTACCGAAAGCGTCCACAGCCGCTTCCCGGTCTATGAGGGCGATCTCGATCACATCCTGGGCATTTTGCATTTAAAGGATTTAATCCGCCAGACGATAAAACCTGAAGCCAAGCTCGATTTGCGCCTGATTTTGCGCCCCACCCCCCTGGTGCCCGAGGATCAACAAATCGAGAAATTGCTGGGGGCTATGAAACGAGCTAAGATGCACATGGCCACTGTTGTCGACGAATTCGGCGGGATGGCCGGCGTCGTTACTCTTGAGGACCTTATCGAGGAAGTCGTCGGTGAAGTTCGCGATGAGTTCGATCAGGAACCTGAGCCTTACATTGAACTCAGTCCAGGCGTGATTGAAGTTTCCGGCGACTATCTCGTCGATGATCTTGCTGAAGAAGTCTATTTAGGCGATGAATCAACATTACCGGACGTGGAAACAGTGGGCGGGCTGGTAGTAGCCGAACTCGGCCGTCCACCACTGGTCAATGATGAAGTCGTCTATAACGATTCCGTGCACATCACTGTGCTGGATGTCGACCGCAGAGCCGTGTCGCGTGTGCGCGTTGAATTTCCCGATCCCGATTTAGAAGAGAACGGGGAAAACAAAGATCAAGACAAGTCGTAAATATCGCTAAATTTAGCGGTCACGTAGCGAATGAAGGGCTCATGGCTGAGCGGCTTGCCGGTGACGCGCTGCACAAGCTCGCGCGGCGTGAACTTTCGGCCGTGCTGGTGAATATTCTCCCCTAACCAGGCCATGAGAGCATCCGTTTTTCCTTGCGCCAGCTCATCAGCGATCTGCGGTTGTTGGGCGACGGCCGTTTCATAGAACTGCGCCGAGTAAAGATTTCCAAGCGCATAGGTCGGGAAATAGCCGAAACCTGGCCGGGTCCAGTGCACATCCTGCAAACAACCTTCCGTATCCGTCGGCGGCACGATTCCCAGCAGTTCATCCATCTTATCATTCCAGGCTACCGGCAAATCAGTAACTGCCAGGTCACCCATCATCAAGGCCTGTTCCAACTCAAAACGTAAAATTATGTGGAAATTATAGGTCAATTCGTCTGCTTCCACGCGGATGTAGGAAGGCTGAACTTTATTCACTGCACGGTAAAAATCTTCTGCTGAATAATCAGAAAGCTGTTCCGGAAATGTGCTTTGTAGGGGCAAATAATAAGCCTGCCAGAAACCACGGCTGCGCCCGACTATATTCTCCATCATGCGCGATTGGGATTCATGAATACCCAAAGAAGTTCCTCTGGCCAGGGGGGTTCGCGCCAGATCGGGATGGGTACCCTGTTCATAAATGGCATGCCCCGATTCATGAAGGGTACCAAAGAGGAAAGGATTTAGAAAATCAGGGTACCAGCGCGTCGTGATTCGCGCATCATCGCGGCTGAAACTCGTGGCGAAAGGGTGCACTACCGTACCAATGTGACCGCGAGAAAGATCGTAGCCAACCTTGGGCGCAATAAAGCGTGCAAACTGCTTTTGTTTCTCGATCTCAAAGGGCTGGTGCAGGAAACTGTCATCTACCGGGCTGCCCCTTTCTACGATAGCTTCGCGTAAGGGAACCAATTCCTGCTTGACGGCGGCGAAAGTTTCGCGGACTTCGGCCGTTTTCATATCAAACTCGTATTTATCGAGCAGGGTGTCATACAGTTCGTCTTCGTAACCATAGTATTCGGCCATCTCCTGGCCCAACTCGACAACCTGCTCTAACCACGGTTGAAATGTCCCAAAATCGTCTTCCGTCCGAGCCTGGACCCAGGCATCATGCGCGTGGCCACTTATCTCACTTACGCGGGTAACATACTCAGACGGCAGCTTTCGGGCATTCTCGTATTGGCGTCGTAAAAGCCTGATTAAGCTGGCTTCGTTACTGTCATAAGGAGTGTCTTCCACTCCAACAGCAGCCGCCTCAATCAACTCACCCATCTCGTCCGCGGTGAAAAAGGAGTGAGATAGACGGCTCAATGTGGTCATCTGCTGAATGCGTGCCGTAATGCCCGCCTTCGGCATATTTGTCTCGCGATCCCAGGATAGAACGGCCGTAGCTTTTTCCAGGTCGTGAACCTCGTATACTTTTTCCAACAGTTTTTCGAATTTTGTACTCATCTCTCTTTATCCGGTTTTCACTTTGCAGCGTTCAGGGCTATTTGCAGCCCCGCCCAAATCGTCTGAATTTCGTGCATCTTGCTCATGATGCGAAGGCCTAGTCTAGCACAAACGCTTTTTTCTCAAAGTAGGATTAGATAGCGTAATGCGCTTAATGAGGCGACTATGGTTGAAGGAGCAATCCAACCTGAAAAGGGAGCGCGATACTGCCATCCAAGAATATCGATCAGGATATAATCGGCTATTGCCCAAAGACCAAAACAACCGGCGGCGATCAGGATGATGGCCAGGGCGATGCTGATCACCAGACAAGACTGCGCGCAGCCAATATTACTGCTGGGCATCGTACGCACCTTTGAAAAACGACCTCTTGGAGACGAATCAGGGGCTTCCTGACTATATGGACGGGCTCCGGATCGCAGCCGCGCCTCTACGACTTCCCCCTGCCCATCACAACCATAGGCCGTGCAGTGATTACCGTTAGCCTCCCAGCATTCCTGATGGTGCCGGCTGCCATCCCGCGGGCAAATCACCAACTTATCGCCAACCACAAAAGGCGCCTTACACAAAGCGCATTGATCCCCGAGAAAAGGAGAAGCCTCGTTAACCGGCACTGGTCTGATGTATGAGCGTGTGGGCATTTGAAATCAGCTTATTGATAATGGGGATAATCGCAGGCAGGCAAGCGGCTCCAGTATTTTCTCCCCGGTTCTAATCACCCAATCTGGATTTGATCCAACAGCCACTGGAAAAAACGCTGTAGGAGACCGGGTCGACGCATTTCTTCTACCTGGCGTTTCTGCTCGTCCTTAAGACGTCGTTGGCGGGGACTGGACCCATACGGGCTGCGGCCGTTTGCGGACGGCTTTGGAATATCGTCATAATTGAGCTTCAACGCAGGACCAAAATCACGGCCGTATACATGGTATGTCGTATTCCCACAGCCCAAAATCGCGCACTTACCACCGCTCTGCTCCCAACAGGTTTTGTGGTAAAGCGTTCCACAACTGGCGCAGACAATAGGAATCAACGCTTCCCCATCCAGATTTTTCTCGACGGCGCTGGCGCAGATCGGACAGTGAAGGCTTAGCTGATTCGCTTCTGTGATATCCTCATCCGTTATGCGAAGGAACGGATTTTCGTGTTCATCCATGATAATTAAAGCGTAAATTGATTTTAGCAAAAGGTCAAGACCTGCAAAGCAGATTTAATCCTTCTTATACGCCTAGTTTTATTCTCTATTTGGGTCTCTTTTCAAGGACTTAGCCAGGTGCCATCTATCCATGCCGGCCATTGGAAATCACAACGGCTCACCCGTGTTTTCTGTCTATCCCAGCAGAAAAAACCGCTCGTTCTGGCTCGTGGATCGAGAACCATGGCCACATGCCAGATCTGGGTGAAGAAATTTTGATGAATAAAGAGATCCATACCGGAAAGGAAAATCCCAAATCCGGGATGGGTATGGTACCAGCCCACCATCACCGCGGTGTCATCCGGATATCTTTCGCGCAGAGTATCATTCAGGTAGCGCCAGCTCTCGGGCGTGTAGGTGACGCTCGCACCCTGCATGACCGTGTGGCGAGCGATGATGGTATCAAAGATATGTACAATGTAACGGCCGTCGGGCTGTTTCTCCGGACGGCTGCCGATTAATACACCGGCAACCTCACGGTTAAGGCTGCTCAAGGCATGATTCTGCGCCGCTCTTAAGGCGGGTTCATCCATCAAAATATCCACTGCAGCCCAGGTCGGGTCATTTACAGGAAGTGGTTTGCCGGCGACTCGAACCCGTGCCTGGCTGGGGACCACCTCCGCCGCCTCGGCTTCTTCGCCAAGTTCCTCTTCAATCTCCGGGTAGACTAGTTCAGCCTCGGCAACCTCTACGGTGGGAGCAGAAAGATCTTCTTCGACAAGCTCGGCTTCTTCGGTCGTCAATTCCGTGGTTGATTCTTCTTCCGCCGGTGGAACATTCTCAGCAGTATGTTCTTCCAGGGTTGCCGACTGTTCTTCAATATCTTCCATGGGCAGCAGCAGGTTAAACCGCCGCCAGTCGACCGCCTCTTGCGCTTCCTGGTCGAGCAGAGTAATGTCGACCTTCACTGTTTCATTTGAATCCAGCTCCGGCAGCACGATGGATTCGTAAGTATCCCAGACATCGGCCTCCAGTTCTTCGGCGTAACGCTCCAGGTCAGCCAACGTACATTCGCTCAGCGGCTTTGATTCCCCATTGACAACAACCACATCCTCCGGCAGCAAGGTCACGGTTAGAGTGACAGAATCCCCTGAGCCGGGAAGTGAAATTGTTATCTGGGCAACGTAGGTCAGTTCAGTTTGATCGGTCATGAATTATCTCGCAGTAAGGGCAAGGAAATCGTTAAGAGTTGAGCTCGATGTCAATGGCACATGGCGGGCTGCCAGGCAAAAGGATGTTGTTCTTGTCCACGGGTATTAATCGCATCTCATAGGTTCCCGGCGGCCAGGTCTCCGTATCCCACAAAGCCAATTCACCCAGCTTGGTGGAACCACGATGGGTTCCAACCGTTGTCCACCGTGCTTCAACGGCCGACGGCCGTATGTCAACCTGATAGCGGGAGACCTCGGGCAGCATCGCTGTGCCGGTTACTTCCACCTGAGAACCGTCAGGAATCTGTTGAGTAGTCAATGGCGCAAGGATGCGTAAACGCGGGTCAGGGCAGAGACCGGCATTGCTCTCAGACAAGGCCGAATCGGCGAGGACGATGACCATATTTTGCAGGCGGTCGACTTCTCTGGTCAGGGGCAGGACCCAACCCAATAACATAAGCAGGCTGAGCAGCAGAGCCAGCCCGGCGATGCCATAAGCAATATACGATTTGAGGGCAGGCATCGCCAAAGTACCGGTCGCCGGCAGATACACGCTGCTTGAGCCCTGTCCCTCAACACCACGGTATTCGTAAGGATGATCCCAGACGGCCGTAGGGACAACTTCCCACTCTAAAACAGAGGAGGGCTGCAGTTCCATACGTTCATAAAAGCCCGGGTAGACGGCAAGTTCCTCGTTTTTCCATCCAAAGAGGGCCATCTCATCCCGCACGGGATCGACAACGAGACCGATATGCCAGGGCATGGTGAAAGCGGCGCTGTGCACAACGACATCATCGCTGGAATAGAAGACACCGAGATTGGGGTGGGTATGGAACCAACCGACAATGTCTAATTCCGGGTAGCGAGCGGCGCGATCCTTATGCAGTTGGGACCAGGCATCGGCCGTAAAGGTAAAATGAACCGGCCCATGATCGGCAGTAACAGCGGGGATCGCCGCCTGCACATCAAGGTAGATTTCATTACCATACTGGTACGCCCGGCCTAACAGCGCACCGCCCACCTCGCTTCGCAAATCGCTCTTGCTGTGCGTTGCGACTTGTTTTAGCGCCAGCTGGGAGATGAAAATGATCAGGCCGTCAGCAGCCGGTTCCTGGCCGTGGAGAAGACACTCTTCATCCAATCCAGGCGGCTGGCTTTCGGGCAGTGCCTCGACCCCAGACAGGGCTTGAGTCATCGCGGCAGAACCGGCATCCCTATTTTCGGTTGCCCCTTGCTCAGAGTAGGTTGATGCCGAAGTCATCAGTTTCCTCTTCCCCAAGGATAATCATTTCGGAAATGGACTGCCCTTTTAGGTCGCGATCGTCGACCGGGAACAGATTTTTGTTTCGTAAGGCCCAGGTTGCTGCGCGGGAATTCATCGGGTCACGAGGATCGAAGTTTTTATACTGGATCATTTCGCCCAGCGTCAACAAAAGTTCATCCAATGTTTTCGCCGGCCACCACGCGCCAATACAGACGGCACCCGTCACATGAATATTGGGGTGGTATATGGGTGTTAGCCACTTAAGCTGCGGTTGTTTAAGCGGGTATTCCGAGTGCAAGTAGATGCTCACATCATGGGAATCGCGGTAAACCGGTTTGCCCAAGTTAGTGATCTTCTCTACACCACGACAGGTAAAGCGGATCAGGTATTTTTCTACCGGATCTCCTTCCGTCGTTACAATATGAACGAACTCGCTGCGATCGACTAAATCGCGTATCCGACTATAGTCATTTCGCAGCCGGGTTTCGCGAATGTCAAATGCCATGGTTGCTTCCTTACTTAATTAATATTGAATCGAATAAGTTAGGGTAATGAAGAGTCGAGACAAACCGGCGGCAGCCCTCGTCTTTTAATAAGAACCACGAACTCCGCAGGCGAACGAAAAAGCGCACCTGCGCGGAGTTCGAACCTAATCGAATCAGGTTAACCTGCGGTGACTTCCGGAAACAGACTTAAAATATCGTCTTCTTTGACGCCGGCATCACTCAGAGATTCATCGTCGCCAAGGCGTTTGCCGGATGCACGATGATCCAGGCGGTAGGTAATCGGATTTGCGCCCTGGCTGGTGGGCAAACCCATCTTGCTTACCAGGGCCGGAATCAGCCGCCGCATGGGTACATCGTCCGGTAGTTCAACGGGTGTTTTCTTTGAGCCCGTGGGATCATAAATAATTACTTTGGTACTAGCCATTTGAAAAAGCCTCCAAAAACTTTTTAGACTTAGATATTACACTATTTATTACGTAGAACGTCAATATTAGTTGCGACCGGAACGCTTCGTGCATTCCCGCCTCAGACTATTCACATACAAAATCAATCAGGCAAAACGCAAGAACGATTCTTTGTCTCCTGTTAATTCGAGATAAACCTGTTTCTCTTTACCCCGGGCGCGGATGATGTCCAGAGGCGGCACATCAACCTTGGCCAGCGTGCGGTTGAGGAAGTCTTCATCGCCGGTGATGCGGTGGGTGAGCACCAGGTCGCGCGGATTATTACAAACCGGGCAGGTTGACTGCATTTCGGTCATGCGCGCCATACGCTTGAAAACGGGTGTTTCTTGCTGGCAGTGGGCGCAGGTCATGGCGACAATGAGTTCACCGCTAAATTCCAGCACCGCGTCCTCGCCCAGTTCTTCGCGGGCGATTGCCAGAAGGTCGGCCAGCGTAGTCTGGTCTACACGCGCATCCGGCAGTTCAATAATCGGTTCGAGGCGAGAATGGCTCATGCACATTTCTTTGACCGGATATTCGGTTGTATAAATGTCATTGGTCAGGCCGTTGATTAATAGCGCTTTGCCCGGCTGAACTTCCATGCCATGGATTAATTTAAGCGCTTCCTGGGTCTGGAAGGCGGCAACGATGGAGGCGCTGGTAGGTGTGGTAGGGACCTTACCCATCAGTAAATTATCGCGCGCCAGGAGGGGGCAGGAATAGCGGAGACCGATCATCTGGTAATCATGATCGGTCAGGGTACATTCGTAGCAGGCACCCTGGCCCGGCCAAAAGACACGCACGATACCCATCAGTTCCTGGATCGCGCCATCCACCCAGGGGCGGTCGACGGCCCAGCAGTTGCGATTAATTGAAAGACGTGCTTCGCGATTATCCAAACAGCCGACAATGGCGTCGACGTGGCGGTATACGCCCAGGCCCATTTCAAAGTTAATATCGCCATGCCACGCTTTTACCTTGACATCGGGATTGAGTTCTTTGACCGCTTCAGCAGCGGCATCGACTTTGCGACGGCCGTTGTCCGATTCGCGGAATAATACTGAGCGGCTGAGGTTGCTGTCCTCAATGGTGTCAAAATCGGCGATGAGAATATTGCCGATGCCCATCAAGGCGAGATTCTTGATGACTTCATTGCCCAGGGCGCCGGCGCCGACGACGAGGATTGTTGCCTCGCGCACGATGTCCTGGCGCCACCAGCTGATATAGCCAAAGGTATGGTAACGATCGCTGTCCGGATCGGTTATTACGATAGGTTCTTGTTCTTCTGCCATGTGTCTTTCTTAATAATGGCACCGGGCACTTTTTCTATCATGTGCCAGGCACTTAATACATTCATTCTCTAGTTTTCAGGTGCCAGGCACTTTATCTATAAATTTTGCAAGTAGAACCTTAACAAAGTGCCTGGCACCTAACAATTTTGCTAACCCAATTTCGAGATAAAGTTCTGGGTTATGAATAAGGATCCGCTTTCATCATAGGCTGCACCGATGCCGACATGTGTCCAGATCGGGTTGAGTAAATTACCACGATGGTTGGTCAGGCGGCGTGGCTGGTTCATAAAAGCATTGTGTATCTCATAAACACCCTGCTCGCTGTGGCTGGCCGCGCCATAGACAATGCCGATATTTTCACCACAGGCAACATAGGCGATGTGACTCTGATCGATCCGCTTGGCCACTTTAACACCTTCCGGCGATGTGTGGTCAACATAACCTCTGCGCAACATATCGAGCGAATGGCCACGGGCGACTGAGGCTAACCCTTCATGCCAACGCAAGTTAGGGCTGCCGAGCCATTTCGGCAAATGCGCCTGCCGGGCGCTGTTCAGCAAACCAAACATCAGGGTTTCCAACTCCACCAGGTTTGGCGCATTATAACGCTGTGGCGGCGTGGCTTTCAGGTCATCGGCCGTTATGCGGATCAGGGAAGCGCTCACAGGCGGCGCTGCTGATGGGGCATCTATAGAACCGATACGCATCACGGCCGGCATGGGTGGGTTTTCACGCACCTGGCCAATCAGCTGCTCAATCTCTTCTTCGGTTAGCGTGAGGCGTTCATTCATAACCCACTATTGGCGCTAGTTGGGGCCATTTTCCCGAAAACTCAAGCCTTTCTTGATTTGCAACCTTTGTAGAACAGTTTCCGGCACTCATTTATAACCTATTATTGGTGCGAGTTGGAACCATTTTTCCGGAAACTCATGCCTTGCTTGATTTGCAAGGTTTGTCGAACAGTTTCCGGGAAAACTATAACTTGTACTAATTATCCGATTCCTGGCTAAGCTGGTGGAAGAAGGGCAGCGTGAAGCGCGTGCGATCGGCATTGAGCGTGATCGATTTGCGCTCTGTCTCGCCACCCATTTCGCGCGGCCAGCTGAGATCGATGTCGTAAGTCAGGCCTGTATTTTCGGGAACCGGCAGCTCGCAGGTGAATTTTCCTTCCCGCGAGGTTGTGCCGGCCACGTGACTCTTGATACCCTTGCAGCTCACTCGCACTTGCAGACCATAAAGGCCAGGACCGTCCGGATATTCCTGGACGATGACTTCTAGTTTCGTCGTCTTCATCGACCCTTTACCACGGCCGTATCGTTTGCGCACGGAGCGCGAAAAGGTAGATCCTGTCGATACGGCGGCATTGGGTGTAACGACGCGCGTCGTCGACGGTGGAACGGGTTCCGCAGCGTTGATTTGAATGGGCTCGCGATAGGTTGGCGGCTGACTTTGGGACTGCAGATCGCTGTCAGTAATGGTGATCGGTTCGCCGCGAGTGACGTCGGCCGGCGCAGCGCCGCTGTCGGGATCAACCTGCAAGGTTTCCCGAGAGACCTCCGGATACCTGACCGGAATAGGCGAGCGGTAGTGCGGCGGCAGAGGGGCGATCGGGCCTTCCGCATTGAGCTGGTCGAGACCAGGCGGCCGGTCCAAGCCGGAATAAGCCAGCTGACGGCCGAGTTTGTCGCGTTCGGTGGCGCTGCGCTGGACCTGGCGGCGCACGAAATAGGCGGCGCGCTTGAGGACCTGCCCCGCCGGGCTGTAGGGGTCGGGCGGAGAAGCGGGATCAAGCTGGAATAGCGGATACCCGCTTTTCCAGGCGTAAGCGGCCACAAACAAGGATAGCCATTGGTCAAAAGCGGCGGCTTCGGGGAGCTGCTGCACAGCAGTAGTCGCCGCCAATGCGCCAACGGTCTCTTCTTCAGCCAGCTCGCTCTCTTGCAGCAGATCAAAGAGGGCAACGCGGACGGCCGTTTCGTGTTCCAGCAGGCGATCGAGGCTGTGCCGGGTGGGATCGTCCAGCAGATCGGCAGCGCGCAGTAAGGCCTTGGCCCGTGATTCTGTGAAATCGGGGACGGGCTCCTCGCTGTGGTTTAGATCGGCGACGAGCCACTGTCGAAGATTCTCAGCGAGCTGCAACAAGTGATCGTTGTCGGGCAGCACCTGAACCAGATTCTTGGCTGCATCCTGCATGGTTTATACCTCGTTTTGAAGTTAATCAGTAAATCAGTTGGTCAGTTTTCAGAAACTGACCAACTGATTTACTGATGTACTGAATTACTTTCTATATTCCTAAACCTGTTTCCAAATCGTGCAGGCCTTCCCAGGTGCGCATGAGGGCTTCGAGATCGGAGACAGACTCGAGATCAATCTCCATCGCCGCGCGCAGTTCGGGATCCTGCAGATTGCGATCGTGCTGCTTGAGCATAGGCTTCACCAGGTAGTTGTTGAAGTCACGCTCAGTCTTGGTTGCTTCCAGCCAGAATAGGCGGCGCAGCCGGGGCAGCAGCTCATCATCGGTGAAGAGATCCTGCACGATGTTATCGAAAATGCGATTAACCTTCACAGCCACGTCATCCAGCTTGTCGGCGTAGCTCATTTCCAGATCGACGGCCGATGATTTTTCGACCTTCTCGCCCAGGAAGCTGATGTCAAAATCGGGCTGCGCGGGCTCGTCGAGGATGTTGATGGTGACCTCTTCTTCGACTTCGGCCGTTTCTTCAGCAGCACGCTGGCTGCCGGCCGCGGCGGGCATCATCTGGGCGATCTCTTCGCGAACGTGCTCGGGCCCGTAAAGGGCTACGTCGAGGAGGCGTTCGCTGGAGGGCAGAGCCAGTTCGCGTTCGCCTTCTTCAAGACGGGTGTGCACGGAGCGATCGACGCTCATCAGCTCGTACATGGTAGCTTGCTGAACCATCTGGCGGAAATTTTCGCTTACGCGGGCCAGAAGTAGGGCATAGGCCTGTTCGAGATCGAGGGGTTCGTCTGAAAGAGCGCCGGGCACGGTGTAGCTGTATTCTCGATCGTAGGTGGCGCGCTGCAAGCGAGAGTAAATCTCGTGCGCTTCCAGGGTGCGCTGCAATTCGGCAGCGATTACTTCGGCCAGTTCGGGCGTAAACCTGGAAACGGATTCCTGCATGGCCAGTTCGACCTGAAAAAGGATACGCTTGATGGGAATTTCGATGCCGCTGGTGCCCCAGATAAGATTGTCGTAGGTTACATCGCGGTCATCCCAGTATTCGGTGCCATAGCTCTCGAGCAGGGTTTCCACTTCGCGCTGGATGGCGTTTTGGACCATGCCCTGGATGCCGTTGAGAGTCGGCCGTAAGAGGGTGCGGAAGCGCTCGTTGCTGTTGGTACGCGCGCTCAACTCTAACAAGGCATTGTGGAAGGCGCGGGGCAGTTCTTTCTGCTGGCGAGCGAGGACGTTTTCGTAACGCCGCTCTTGCAGTTGTTCCCAGCTGGTAGCGAAGGGCGGCTGTACACCGCGCGCCGCGAGCTGCCGTTCGTAATAGAAACGCAGTTCTTGCAGGGCGTTGCGAATGCGCGTTGAGGCTTCGCGCAGCTGACCGCGCACGCGTTCGGTCTTGATGAACTCGACCAGGCTGTCGCGCAGAAGCGGCACTTCGCTAAGAGTAAGCAGCGCTTCCTTGGTTTCAGGTGCGAAGGGATCGCTCAGATCAACGGGACCTAATTGATCTTTGAAGACCTTGAGAATGCGCTCGGTCTCGCTGGCAAATTCGTCCGGCGAGTCCTTGGGGTCTTGCAGGTAAAGGGCTGAGGGAGCCATGACCAGAAAGTAGGGACGGTTGTGGCCGCGATTTTGATAGCGTTCCCAATAGTTGGGGGCGATGTAGCGGGTGACTTCCTTAACTTCGAGCTCCGCTTCGGGCAGGCCGGAGTTGAGGCGATCGAAGGCCTGGCGCACGTTGGCGCCGTTGACGGCGAGGAAGATCTTGGCCGCGGCTTCGTCCAGGTCGCCGCCGGTCAGGCCAAAGAGACGATTCTCTTTGATCCAATTGACGGCGGCAAGGGATTTCATCTCATCGACGCGCTGACGGCCGGCATCGGCGACAAGAACGATCATGGCATCTTCGCGCTTCATCTCTTCGAGGGTAATTTCTTCATGCAGGCGCATGCCGGCGCCGAGGCCGGGTACATCGACGATGCGCAGGTAGCCGTTCATGAGCAGGTTGGGCACGCCGGGCTGCGGATGAATGCGGAAGGTAGCGGATTTGATGAGCCGAATCTGGCGCAGGTCGCTGCCTTTGAAGGCATCTTCGCGCAGGTGCTTCAGGGAATTCTCGTCGTTAAGAGAAAGACTGACGGGAGGCGGAGTGTCCGCTTTGTACAGTTCTTTGTTGTTCTCGTAGGAATGGATGCAGTCGAGCAAGATTTCGAGATATTCATCGCGCTCGGTCTTGGCCGTATCGGAGCCTTCCTCGATCAAGGCCTTGATGTCTTCTTCGGCCTGTTCGCGCTCGCCATCGTTGGTGATGTCGAAGCCGTCGATTTCGGCCAGGCGGCAGAGACGGCGGACGCGTTCGGCGAACTCGTCTTTACTCCAGTAGGTGAGGACGAGGGATTCGGCCTCGCCTTCGTCCGCCTGTTCGATGTAGACGATGGTGCCGGTAACGGCGGTGACGGCGCCGGTGGGCAGCAGATTACGGCCGAGCAGACCGTTAATTAGGGTACTCTTGCCAACGCCGGTGCCGCCAAAGAAGACCAGGGTGTAGGTCCGCTGGCCGAGGATCTTCTGCGCTTCGTCAATGTTAAACTGGGCGTCGGGCACGGCACGAATGAGGTAATCGCGTGAGCGATCGATGGATTGCTGAAGGTCGACCCAGGTATCGACCTGGGCGGCGCTGATGTGGGGCAAGGCCTCAAGAGATTCGCGCAGTTCAGCGTACTTGTCAACTTTTTTCGCACTCATCATAGACTTCCTTTGATTTGGTGTTTCATTTTTTGGCTAAAACTAAGTATAGACCTGACCGGGTAGAAGTTCACAGCTTTTAACTCTTTTCACCGGCAAGCCCGTTCTGCGATTTGGCAAATCGCGCTACAAGGTGATGTCAGGTTTCTCTTAGGTATATGATAGCAAATCTGTCAATTCATTTTACATTACGCAGAGGAGGGGAAAAGGTTGCAGGGGGTGAGAGCTGTCGGCTGTTGGCTGTCGGCTGTCAGCGGTATAGGGTGTGGCGGCGAGATCT
>JBJYWP010000059.1:0-3249 GCA_046259485.1 Promineifilaceae bacterium (SeqCode)
CCTGCGGCTGCCCCTTCTGGTAGAAAGCGAAGCGCTGCGCGAACAATTATTCGCGCGGATGTGGTCCGCAGGTATTGGCGCAGGGCGTTTATACGAAAAGACACTACCAGAGATATTTACGCCCGAAGCAAGCGCCAGCTTTCTCGGTGCACAATCATTTGCCCGCCGGCTGCTGACCCTGCCTACGCATTACCATGTATCGGAAGACGAAATCGCGGTCATGGAAGATATCATGATAAATTTTTAACACCAGGATGGCGATGAATCATGGATAATGTAAATAAGGCGGGTTTGTTTATTAATGACGAAATTAAATCTGCGAGCTTATAAGGTCGCCTCCGCAGGAAAGAGGAAACAGTGAGAAAAGCTTTAATGGTCTGGGGAGGCTGGGACGGTCACGAGCCTCAACAATGTGTGAATTTTTTTGCGCCTTTATTAGAGGAAGCCGGTTTTGAGGTTGAGGTTTCCGACACACTGGATGCCTATCTAAACGAGGAAAAGATGGGCGCCTATGATCTGATTTCACAGGTCGTGACGATGAGCAGTATCACATCTGAACAATTACGCGGCCTTCTGACGGCCATCGAAAATGGCGCCGGCTTCGGCGGCTGGCATGGTGGCGCTGCTGATTCCTTTCGCGATAGCGTCGAGTACCAGTTCATGGTGGGCGGCCAATGGGTAGCTCATCCCGGCAACATCATAGATTATACGGTGCAAATCCGCGATCGCGAGGATCCGATCACCGCTGGGTTAGATGACTTCCAGATGCACTCGGAACAGTACTATCTTCATGTCGACCCTTCAAATAAAGTCCTGGCAACCACAACCTTTGATGGTACTTATTATGATTGGATAGACGGTGTCGTCATGCCCGTTGTCTGGAAGCGGCGATGGGGTAAGGGGCGTGTTTTTTACTGCTCGCTGGGGCACGTGGTCGCCGATTTTGAAGTGCCGCAGGTACGGGAAATCATCCGGCGCGGTTTGATTTGGGCCGGAAACGGCGAATAAGCGTTGGGTTAGTCTCCATGAAGCGTGACCACCAACCGCCTGCCCCGGGCACGGTCGCGGTGCTCACAAAGATAAATGCCCTGCCAGATTCCCAGATTTAGCATTCCATTTGTGACCGGAATTGTAAGACTGCTCCCTAAAAGGACAGCTTTGATATGGGCAGGCATGTCATCCGGTCCTTCGTACGTATGTACGTAATAGGGAGCGTTCTCAGGGACGATAACGTTGAAATGGGCTTCCATATCCTGGCGGACCGTGGGATCGGCATTTTCGTTTAAAGCCAGCGAAGCAGACGAGTGCTGGATAAAGATGTGGGCCAGGCCGACGGTAATCTGGTGTATTTCCGTCAACTGACTGACGATCTCGCCCGTCACAAGGTGAAAGCCACGCCGCTTTGGTTGGAGCACAATCTCTTTCTGATACCAGGCCATCTTGATTTTCCTTTCTTGCCATCGCAATAAAAAGGATTGTAGCGGCTTTTTGGGAAGCATGCAGGAGGACCTGTTAGGTTAGTATTTCCGGTGAAGATGGCTACGGACCATTGACCCATAGTGTTGGACATCTTAAGATGCGGGTCACGCTGCGGTTCGGACGCAGTCAATCTATGTGGAGCCGCAACGGCTCCCGTTTATGTTCTATTGGGAGATCTATGCCCAGAAACCCTTTTGTGTCCTTTAGCCTACTATTGATGGCGCTGCTCTTTGCTTTTGCGGCTTGTTCCCCACAAGATGAAGCAGCAAACCAATCGACCATGCAGGCAACTTCAGGAGCGGATGCAACTAATACCGAGGCGGCGGCCATGGCCACTGAGACCACTTCTCTGGAAGGAAAAACAGAAAACGATATCGCTGCCCAGACGACGGCCGCAACGGAAACATCGGCCACGGAAACAACAAGCACAGCAACGCCGGAACCCCTTTCTTCAGCTTATCCTGGACCTACGTCGAGCTCTCCAGCAACTCCGTCAGCAGTAGTTGCGCCAACGGCTTATGACACGATTGATTCTTACCTCCCACCGGGCGACAGTGAGGGAACAGAAGGGGATGATCAGGTTTATATTCCAATTGCCGGGGGATCAGCTATTACACCATCTCCACAGCCCACGGATACACCAACGCCCGTGCCAACGATAGACTTCGGGGCTGTTCGCGCCGATCTGGAAGCACAAGGCCAGGAAATCGGATTTGTTAAAACGGGTTTTCATGTCACCCTTCCGGAAGATCGCGAAGTCCTGGACGATTGGATGACCCGTCTGGATGCCGCCGGCGTGCCGTTCTTCCTCAAGACAGTGGATAATGCCGAACCCTTGTTCAAAGCACAAGAACTAATGCGTAAAAGCGGCGTGCCACACGTGCTTGTTTATCGCTCAACAGGCAGCGTGCCACATTACGAACTGGCGCCGGAGGCAGCCGCGCAACATCATTGGCAAACTCAACGAGACTTATTCCCACCAGAACTTGACCCCAGCCTGGTGTGGATTGAAACGCTTAACGAACCGGACCGCACACAATCCGAATGGCTGGCTAAATTCGCCCTGGAGACGGCCAGGTTAGCCATGGCCGACGGCTACCGCTGGGCAGCTTTCGGCTGGGCTTCTGGAGAACCGGAGCCTGAGCATTGGCGTGGACCGGCGATGCAGGAATTTTTGCGCCTGGCTGGTGAAAATCCGGGTAATTTGGCCATCGCTTTGCACGAGTACAGCTATACTAAAAATGATATCGCTGATCAATATCCTTATAAAGTCGGCCGTTTTCAATCGCTTTTCCAAATCGTGGATGAGTTCGGCATTCCACGGCCGACGGTCCTGATTACGGAATGGGGTTGGGAGCATGCTGACATCCCCGATGTTGATAAAGCCATCGACGACCTGAAGTGGGCATCTAAGCTGTATGCCGCCTATCCCGAAGTCAAAGGAGCGGCGATCTGGAATGTCGGCATAGGCTGCTGTTTTGGCGACATATCGGAACAGGTACAGGAGATCATCAATCCCGTCACTGATCTCGCCTTACAAAAATATTTTGCAGTTCCGGCAGAAAAACAACCGGTCAATCCGGAGCAGTTCAAGCCTTAGTTACTGCTGTAGAAAACCTGTTGCTACACCTGTTGATCTCGACAAGTAGAAGAAAAAATAGAGGTATTTATTCTTAAACACCATCGAACTCAGGATGGTAGTGAGCCACCCCACTTAAATCACCGCCAACGCCGTTAGCTAACGCCAGGACCATGAAGGCATCATCGGGC
>JBJYWP010000060.1:0-1851 GCA_046259485.1 Promineifilaceae bacterium (SeqCode)
ACAGCGACGCCGCTGCCGGCTGCAGCAGAGCCGCTGCCGTCGCCCGATGCAGAAATCGTGGTTCCACAACCAACCGCCATTCCTCCGGCAACACCCCACGGGAGTTCACTTCGCGGCTAATCTTTGGCGAAAGTTATCAGACAAGCAAGAAGCCCTGTGAAAATTCACAGGGCTTCTTTTTTGCACCGTAGCACTACTTATTCTCGAGAGAAGGCAGTGCTACGGTGCGTTTGGCATAATAACTATCCATAAGCACCACCTCCTCTTTTTATAGGATGGCGGTCCAGCTTATCTGCCTAAGGCAGCTTCGCTGGGGATAAATAGAATAACAGGGGCATTATGGCATACAACACAGTCAATGTCAACAAATCCACATAAATAAAATAGTACCGCGCTTTGAAAAAACTACCTCGAGATTCTTCCGTGAGCCCTACTTCCTCAGGATGCCGCCAGGCGTTCTAAAGCGGCCAGCACACCCTCTACCTCATCGTGCGTGTTGTAATGCACAAAACCAATTCGCACTAATCCACCTTGATCCAACAAACCCAGTCTTTCCATGACGGCGACGGCGTAGTAATGGCCATGCCAGACAAAGATCCCCTGATCACCCAATCTGGTTGCAACTTCTTCGGCCGTGTACCCATCCAGACGCACGGCGAAGGTCGGCGCGCGATTTTCCAGATTTTCTATATCGGTGATGCCGAAAACCTGCAAACCCGGGATTTGCACCGCGCCGCGGAGGAAGCGCTCGCTGAGGCTTCGTTCGTAAGCCTTAATCGCCCACATTGCCCTTACGATGCGCTCGCGCCGCGATCCCGCTCCCCCGCCAATAGCGGCGATATAATCAACGGCGGCCGTTGATCCGGCCAGGCTTTCAAAGCTCTGCGTGCCGGTCTCCCATTTTCCCGGAGGCTCAGCCGGCGCTGGGCGCACCTTATACGCCATCAGGTCCGCTAAAAGGTCATACTTGCCGAAAAGGACCCCCTGATGCGGGCCGAAAAATTTATAGCTAGAGCAAACCAGGAAATCACAGTCCAAATCCTGTACGTCAATCAAGTTATGCGGTGCGTAGTGCACAGAATCAACATAAACGAGAGCGCCCTGTTCATGCGCCAAACGGGCCACCTCTTTGACATCGGTGAGGCTGCCCACGGCGTTGGAGGCATAGGACACCGCCACCAGGCGCGTTTTCTCATTCAATAAATCAGGCAGGGTGTGCAGCTTTAACACGCAGTCACTGGGTTCAAAATCCAGCCAGCGCACCGTAACGCCGCGCTCTTCAGCCGCCAAAAGCCAGGGCGAGATATTGGCGTCATGGTCGAGGCGTGTGAGAATAATCTCATCCCCCGGCTGCCAGCCGCGGCTGATAGCGCGGCTGACCGCAAATGTGAGGCTGGTCATATTCTGACCAAAAGCGATCTCCTCCGGACGCCGGGCATTGAGAAAATCCTGCATGGCCAGCCGGGCGTTGTCAGTCACTTCCTCCGCCTCACGGCTGGTTAAAAACGGCCCGCCCAGGTTGCTCGATCCGCGCGCCAGATAATCACTCATGGCGTCGATCACGCTTTGCGACACCTGCGTCCCGCCAGGCCCATCAAGGAAGGACAGCTGACGGCCGTTTACCTCCCGCTGCAAGGCTGGAAACTGTTTACGTAATGCATTTACATCGATGAAATTGGTCTGTTCTGTCATACGGAAATTATAGCTTGTTTTCCGTATTGGAGCCTGTCAGGGTTCGATTTCAGAGAGGGTCTGGACCCAATTTCCCAGTTCGGTTTCAGAGACCAGAATCCAACCTTCAACGCCGCTTTCTGTGCTAATCTTTATCCACTCGGCCGTCGCATTGCGTCC